>CAVXNH010000089.1:0-183597 GCA_963762885.1 uncultured Alphaproteobacteria bacterium | reverse complement strand
ACCGCACCGCGCTCATGCCGCCGCCGCCTTGCTCGGCGATCCACGCCTTCCCGGCCTGCGCCAGCGAGCGATACGCATCGTCCAACATCCCAGTGGAAACCTCATGCAAACGCGCATAGATCGGATGCACCAGGTCGCCTTCGATATCGGCCCGCGCCGCGCCCAGCGCGCTCAACGCGCCGGGGAACGGCGGAATTAGAATTGTATCGATGGCGATCTCCTCCGCCATCAGCGCCGCCAGCAGCGGCCCCGCGCCGCCAAAGGCGACCATGCGAAATCGAGGCGCATCGACACCACGCCGAGCCAGCACGCGCGTGGCCTCGGCCGCCAGCATCGCGGTCGCGATCCGGATCGCCCCATCGGCGACCTCCTCCGCCGTCCAACCCAGCGACCTGCCAATCGTCTCGAGCGCCGCGCGCGCCGGTTCCGGCTGCAACGTCAGCTCGCCACCGACCGTCGCCGCCGAATCGGCAGCCCGCCAGCAGAAACGCATCGGTCAACGTCGGCACGAATGAGCCGCTGCCATAGCAGGCCCGCCCCGGATCGGCCCCAGTGCTGCGCGGCCCCACCTTCAACGACCTGGGACCATCGAGCCAACGACGGACCCTCCGCGGCGCCGAGACTCGACACCGCCACTGTCGGCAGCAGACCGGAACTTCTTCGATCACTTCTTCATGCCAAGCACCGGCCTGCCGTCGCGGACCACGCCGATATCGGCGCTGGTGGCACCGATATCGAACGTCATCAGATCGGCGTCGCCCAGCCGGCATCCTTCGCCGCATCCGCCGCACCGGCGACGCCGGCAGCGGAACCCGACAGCAGCGCGACAACCGGACGATCCCGGATCGTACGAGCAAGCTCGGCGTGATCGTTGGAATGTGCGCGACACGCGCCGGGATCGCTGACCTGCGTGCGCCGAGCCCATCGGTCAAGTGCCCGACATAGGATTCGATGATCGGCCGCACGCTGGCATTGATCGTGGTCAGCACCGCGCGTTCATACTCGCGCGCCTGCGGCCACACATCGCTGGACAGTTCAAGCCGCAGCGCGATGCCCGCGCGTTCCACCAACTCGCGCGCCCGCCGCTCGTGCGCGGCATTGCGATAGCTGTGGATGAAGGTGACGACGGCGATTTCCACCCCCGCCGCCGCCAGGTCCCTGCGCTCCCAGCAGCCCGGGCTCATCCAGCGGATCGACCTCCTCGCCATCCGGACCGATGCGACCGGCCACCTCGCGCACCAGTTCGCGCGGCACCAGAGGCATCGGGCGGCGCGAGTTCGAACCGCATCGGATGCGGAATTGCCAGCCGCTGCAATTCGAACAGGTCGCGGAAACCCAGCGTTGTGATCAGGCCGACGCGAGAGCCGCGCCGCTCGATCAGCGCATTGGTCGCGACAGTGCTGCTATGGGTGTGGAACGCATCGCGCCACGCACCCGGGTCCGGCCGCAACGCCGCACGGATTTCCTCCACGCCGGTGAGGATGCTTTCACCCGGATGCGACGGCGTGCTGGGAACCTTGAAACAATGCACCTCGCCGGATGGAGTGACGAAGATCAGGTCGGTGAACGTACCCCCGACATCGGTGCCAATGGAGCAATGCGCCTCGGACATCAGATGATCTCATCCTGTGGTTGCAATCCTGGTGTGATCCTGACCGCCTCGCCCCCTTGCCGCCAACCCTGTCATCGCGTGGGCAGCGAGGCAATCGTCGCCGGGAGGCCGCGCCGACGCATGGTGAGGATTGTGTCGTGCCACCAATGTACTGATCCTGACGATCGACACCCCATCAATCCAACGGTGTCATTGCGGGCACGAGACATTATCCAAACAGCGGCGGATACGGCCCGGGTGCGGCGAAGAACGCTTCGTAACGCCGGCGCAGGCTCGTCTCGTCGTATAACCGATGTGCCGCCGTGCGCGCCTTCGCAGCGACGCGGTTATAGGCCGCCCGATCGTCCCATAGGCGCACCACGGCGTCGAACCAGGGCCTGACTTCCTCGGCCGCCGGTATACGCCGGTCACCAGGCTGCATCCATGCCGGCAGCGGCAGCACGATGCCGCCGTCGCCCACCGTTTCGGGCAATGCGCCACGATCGCTGACCAAGGCGGGTATGCCGTTGATCATGGCCTCGGCCGCCACCCGGCCGAACGGCTCGGGGAATACCGAGGGTACCACCAGTAGCCTGGTCAGTCCGAGGAGCATGCGGGCGTCGGGGATCGGTGCGCTGACGACGATCTGCGGATAACGCGTCAGGTCCGGCCCCTCGGTGACGCCAAGCCGGACGGAGTTCCACGCCCGACTGCACTATCAGGATCGGGATATCGGGGCGCGCCTGTCCCAACATGTCGGCCAGGCGGGCGAACAAAGCAGCCCCCTTGTGCAACGACGGATTCACGAAGGTCAGGAACCGTCGCTCGGCTTCGGTGGCGAGAACATCGGACCACAGAATTGGAGACGGCAGCGCGACGCTTTCGAGCCCAATCGCGTCGCGGTAATGCCGCGCGACATACGCGCTGTTGGTCAACACTCGATCGGTATCGTCGAACCAGGCGCGGTGCTCGTAGCCGTAAGCCCGCACTGTCCGCACGGTGACCGCGCCGCCGGCACGGGAGTCGTGCATCACCCCGGCCAGCACGGGATGGCTGCCATAGGTCATGACCAGGTCCGGGCGGAACGCGCGCAGGACGTCCCGGAACAGCAGGTAGGTACCGGCGAGCCTCGGCGCGGTCCGGCGTCGATGGGGTGTAGTCCTCGGTCGCGAGCATGCTCACCTGCACGCCGGCAATGGTGCAGTCGAGCACCGTGCGGCCTCCGGCGACGGCACGCTGGCGCGGCGTTATGCCAAGCTGCGCCAGATGCGGCCCGAGTTCAGCGCCCTGGGTCGTCTCGAACCATCCCGCGCAGAGTACGCGGCATGCGTGGCCGCCGCCGGCCAACCATTCCATCATCGTGCGAACGCTGCGTGCGGCGCCGCTGGTGAATTCGGTATAGACGTTGTGTGTCGCCAGCAGAATCCGCACCTTGAGGGTCCATTCGCGGAAGCTCTCGCGGGCAAACTGAGCAAGCACAGTCGCGTTGTAAAGCGCGTCGGCCCAGGCGTGGAGGACCTGCCGCAAAAAAGCCAAATTTAGAAATGAAACAAGGTGTTACAAGGCATTGCCGAAACATCGGGCAACAATGATTGAGTTGGCGGCTTCCCGGCTGCGCCATACCCTGACGTTCCCTTCACTGACCGAATTGCGCGCGAAAGATGCCAGAATGGATGCGATGACCGAGACCCTCCTCCCCGGGTTGACCCGCTCGGCCATTCATCCCACCGCCATCGTCGCCCCCACCGCGGAATTGGGCGCCGGCGTCCGCATCGGGCCGTATTGCACGGTCGGCCCGGATGTCGTTATCGAGGACGGCGCCGAACTTGTGTCGCACGTCGTGGTCGATGGCCACACCCGGATCGGCCCCGGCGTCGTGTTGTTCCCGTTCTGCACCGTCGGCCTCGCGCCGCAGGATCTCAAATACCGCGGTGAGCCGACGCGCTGCGAGATCGGCGCGCGCACCCAGATCCGCGAGCATTGCACGATCCATCGCGGTACGGTCACCGGCAAGGGCATCACCCGCATCGGCAGCGATTGTATGCTGATGGCGGTGGCCCATGTCGCGCACGACTGCACATTGGGCGACCACGTGCTGGTCGCCAATAACGCCGTGATGGGCGGTCATGTCAGCATCGCCGACCATGCGGTCATCGGCGGCGCCGCCGCGATCCATCAGTTCGTGCGAATCGGCCGTGCCGCGATGATCGGCGGCGTGTCGGGGGTCGAGGCGGACGTGATCCCGTTCGGCAGCGTGATCGGCAACCGCGCGCGCCTGGCGGGGCTGAACGTCATCGGCTTGAAACGCCGCGGCTTCGACAAGAGCCAGATCCAGGTGCTGCACACCGCCTTCCGAACGCTGTTCCGTCACGAAGGCGTGTTCGCGCAGCGTCTGGCGGAAACCCGGCTGCGCTTCGGCGAGGACAGGCTGGTGGGGGAGATCCTTGCCTTCATCGATGCGCCCAGCCACCGCGGTCTGATCCGCGCCGAGTAAGGCGGCTGGATTTCCCGAACACATGCCCCGGGCAAATTCCCGGGGCAAATTCCCCCTGGGCAAAAGCATCGACAGTCGGGCATCGTTCCGGGTAGGTTATCGCGACACATTGCACGCGTGCCGAATGCGGAGAACAAGCCCGTGGCCATTTATATGAAGTTGGGTTCCATCCAGGGTTCGGCCCAAACCACCGGCTTCCAGAACTGGATCGTCCTGGACAGTTTCCAGTGGGGCTTCGCAGCCGGATACACGGCGCGACAGGCGAACTCCGAGGTGTCGATACGCGAGGTCGTGGTCACCTTGCGGGCGGAAAAGGCCTCCCCCCTGATTGTCAACGCCGGCGTCAGCCGGACCATTCTGACCCCGACGGTGACGATCAAGTTCACCACGACGACCAAGGATAGCGTCGTCACGTTCTTGAGCTATGACCTCAGCAACTGCGTGATTACCAACTACTCGATCTCCGGACCCGCCGAAGGGGTGCCGACCGAAACTCTCTCGCTCAGTTTCACAAAGATTACCGAGACCTTCAGTCCGAAAGATTCGTCGATGACCGGCTCCCCGACGACCGTGACCTACGATGTGAGATCGGCCCAGTCGTCTTAACCCGGTGCCCGCGCAGACCGGACACGCGCAGCACCGGGCGCAAGCCGGATCAGGCGGAGCAAATCAATGCAGCGCCAGGGACCGCCGGGAGCGGGGACGCGGTGTTGCGTCATCCTGGGTTTCCTCCGCCCAACAGGCGCGGACAGCTCTGCGTAGGGCAACATGGGTGCGCGTGAGGCCTCGCCGATCCGCCTCGACCGCCAGCATTTGCAGGCAGTGCAGGATGCTGGCGGCGGCGGCATGCCCTTCGCCGGGGGCCGGATCGTCATCCTGCATCGCGGTATGATCCTCATCGGCAATGACCTCACGCTTCCGTGAGGTCGATGGACGGTTATGTCGAAACCCGGGTCGGATTGCAATGCCTGAGACCGTGGGGCCGGATTTACCAAGTCCGGACAGCGCGGCGCCGCGCACGTTGGGAATATTGGCCGGCGGTGGGAAGCTGCCCGGACAGGTCGCCGCCGCAGCCCAGGCAGCTGGCCGACGGGTCTTCATGGTTGCGTTGGAGGGTAGCGCAGACGCCGCGGTTGTCGCCCCGTGGCCGCACGAGGTGATCCGCATCACGGCCCCCGGCCGTATCATGGCAGCGTTGCGTGCCTTCGGTTGCCAGGACTTGGTGCTGATCGGCCCGGTGCGCCGCCCGTCTTTGCTGGGGCTGCGGCCGGATGCCGAGGGGGCGCGTATCCTGGCGCGGATCGGTCGGGCCGCCTTCGCCGGCGACGACGGATTGCTCGCCGCGGTGGTCAAGGTGCTGGGCGAGGAAGGTTTCCGCGTGATCGGCGCCCAGGACGTGCTGCGGGAGGCGCTTGGCCCCGCCGGCGTGCTGACGCGCGCGACCCCCGACGCTCTGGCAATGGCGGATATCGGGCGTGCGGTGGCGGTGGTCCGGGCGCTCGGCGCGGTGGATGTGGGGCAGGGTTGCGTGGTGCAACAGGGGATGGTGCTGGCACTGGAGGCGGCCGAGGGCACCGATGCCATGCTGGCGCGCTGTGCCGCGCTGGCTCGGCCGGGACCCGGGGGGGTGCTGGTCAAATTGCTGAAGCCAGGCCAGGAACGGCGCACCGACCTGCCGACCATCGGTCCGCAGACGATCCGTAACGCGGCTGCCGCCGGGTTGCGGGGGGTTGCGTTCGAGGCCGGCAGCACCATCCTGGCCGAACGGCCCGCCGCCGTGGCTGCGGCAGACGCCGCGGGGCTGTTTCTGCTAGGCCTCGATCCCGAGGCTGTTTCCAAAGGGGAGTGAATGCAACATGAGCCTTTTTCTGCACACCATGCTGCGCGTCGGCGACTTGCAACGCAGTGTCGATTTCTACACCAAGGCGTTCGGCATGAAGGAGCTGCGCCGGCGCGATGTGCCGGACGGGAAATACACGCTGGCGTTCGTCGGCTACGGCGATGAGGACAGCAACACGGCGATCGAGCTGACCTACAATTACGGCGTGGAAAAATACGAGATGGGCGGTGCGTTCGGCCACCTGGCGATCGGCGTGCCCGATGTGGCGGCGGCCTGCGAGGTCGCTGCCGGCGCGGGCGGTACCGTTACGCGCCCGGCCGGGCCGGTGAAGTTCGGCACGACGATCATCGCGTTCGTCAAGGATCCGGACGGGTATATGATCGAGCTGGTGCAGCGGGGGTGAGGGTTTCCGGCGGGGGGGAGTGAGGGTGGTGTTTGCCGACCCGATCACCCTCACCCTCGCCGCTTCGCGTCTCGACCGCTCCCGCTCCCGCGGGAGAGGTTTTTTTACGTGATCGAATGCGCCAGCAGGGTGCTGAGCGACACCGGGCCGGCGCCCTCCAGCGTGGCAGCGGCAAAGCTGGCGCCGCCGGCGATCCCGCTCGGATCGACGTTTATGACCGCGCTGGTGCCGGACTGGGTCACCGACAGGTAGTTGCCGATCGTCGACAGCTCGCCGTTCCAGCTCGTGCTGCCGAGCAAGGTACGCAGGTCGAACTTGTCGCCATTGGTCATCATGTAGCCGTAGATGTTATCGGTGCCCTGGCCGGCGGCCGGCAGCACGATGGTGTTGTTGGTGCCGCTGTCATAGAGCGTGTTAACCCCGGCGCCGGCGTTCACCACGTTGTTCGAACCAGAGTAGTAGATTTGGTCATTGCCAGGGCCTGTCGTAATCGTGTTGCCGCCCTGGAAGGCTTGCACCGTTTCGGTGCCGCCGGTTGCGGTCAGCGTGTTGCCCGTGCCGCCGATGAAGATCAGGTGGTCGCCGGCCGTCGCGGTGATCGTCGCGTTGCTGACATTCTCGACCGGATCGGCATTGTTGGACGAGATGACGATTGTCGAGGTTGACGCGGTTGATGCCGGCGTGGCGGTGCTTCCGCCGGATGAGCCGGAGCTGCTGCCGATCGTCGCGCCGATCGAGTTGGTCGCCTGGGCGCCGCTCTGATCCCACACGTTCACGCTCAGCGTCGCGTTGCTGCTGCCGGCCGTGTAAGACAGCGTGGCCAGGTCGGCATTGATCTGCGCCAGCGTTCCGCTGGCATGGATTGCACTGGTGCCTGAGCCGCTCAGGACCGTCCCGCTGCCGTTCGTCATGGACACGGTGCCGCCGCTGGTTGTCACGTTCAGCGCCAGCCCGCCGGCGTGGGCCGCGGCCCAAGGGTCGGACAGCGAAACACCGGTGATCGCGGATGTCGCGCCGGCGGCAATGGTCTCGGACGCCGGGGTTTTCAGCACGGGGTCCGGGGAGGTCGAGGTGGTGGTTGAGCCCGAACTCGTTGACGTGCTGGTCGTTCCGGTGCTGGTCGTGGTCGTGCTTCCGGCGCTGGCGGCGCTGCCCGAGGGAATCACCTCGACCAGCAACGGATCGTTGCCCAGGCTGAGAGAAATGCTGCTGGCGTTGCTCGCGCTTTGAATGGCGGAGGTCCCGGTGACCGGGTCGTAGACCTCGATCTGCGACGCCGTGATGGGAAGGTTCAGCGTGACCGTGTGCGTCGCTGCGCTTTCGTCCCAAACCGCGATCCAGTCGCTGCCGTTGGACTTCTGCATCAGCAACGTGTTGTCGGTCGCTTCCTGGCCGCTCAGCGAGTAATTGAGCGACCCTGGCGTGAAGCTGGCAGCGTTGGACCCGGTATCGGCGAGCAAGGTCGTCAGGTCATGCAGCGCCGTGCCGGCCGGGGTGGCGGAGCCGTCGGAATTCATCAGGCCGTAATTGCCCGAGCTGTCGTTGAACAGCGCGTAATAGTACATCTTGGCATCGCCGTCCTTGATGCCATCGAGGGCTGCCTGCACCACGTATTGGGCGATCGCGCTTTGGCTGAACGTGCTGGCGTTCCAGCCTAGCTCGGTCGTCATGACCTGGCGGCTGCCCGCGGCGAGCAAGGCATCGCCATTGAGTTGCTGGATCGAGGAATCGGCGGTCTGGCCGACATTCGGATAGGTGTGGGCGTTCGCAAAGTCGGCATAGGCGGACAGGTTGCCGACCTTGTCGTAGTCGCCGTGCCAATCGTTGGCCGCAGTCCAGCCGGCGCCGAAGCTCATGTTGATGGCGTCGAGGCCGTATTGATGCGCGGTGGCATAGATCTGCTGCTGGAACTGCGCAGTATAGGCTAGCGTGTTACCGAGGGATGCCGGGTAGGAATCATCCTCTTCGTTGCCGCCCTCGAGGTAATTCAGGATGCCTTCCTGGGCGAGCTGGGCGACATACCCCAGGTCCGTGGACATGCCGGCGGGCGATGTCTCGCCGATATAGTCGTCGAACTTCGTGGCGGTGGCGTTGGCAACCTGTAGCCAGGCACTGGCGTCCGATGCCGTTTGCGCACTGTCCCTGATGTTTTTCAGGCCGAGATAATTGATCGCCGCCTCGACCGTCGCGAGGTTCTGGTAGCCGTCCGCATCGAAATCGATATGCGTGTTGACTCCCAGGGAGTTGATGAAGCTGGCGGTGGTGATGGCGGTTGTCATCAGGATTAAGTTCCTATATCTGAGGCAGACTTCGCCCGAGAGACGATGCGAAATCATTGCCGTGACGGACTTAGCGGCGCCCGGTCGGGCCGTGTCGGGCGGGGTTCAGGCCCCCGATGGTGTCACAAAGCGCAATCCCCCTCCGGGCGCTGCGCGACATTTCGCGTAGCGCCCCGTGTTTCGATCTGCCGATACCGCAGTGAACACCGACGAGCGGCAACCGGGTCTCAGCGAGGCGGCTGTATCAATATTCGCTTAGGGAAAACACCCCTTTGTGAGCACACCCATCGAAATATGCTAAGTCGTTGGATCACGGCCAGTCGCAATGACCCAGTTAAGACGAATTTCTTATCGATGCTTATTCGTGATATTATTTGTACACCTCTGTGGTAGATTTGTCACAAGCGAATCGGTTACGAGCAGTGCTTTCATATCGAATTGTTATACAGGCGAATACTTCGGAATTATTTGAGACGGCTAACGAAGCGCTTCCAGTGCGCCCTGTAACACCCAGGCCGCGGCCATGCGGTCCACCGCCTCGGCGCGGCGCTTGCGGCTGAGGTCGGCCTCGCCAACCAGGAACCGATTGACCGCGGCGGAAGACAGCCGCTCGTCCCACATCGCGGCGGGCAGCCCGGTCGCGTCCGACAGCGCCAGTGTCCAGTCGCGCGCGGCCTGGGCCGCCGGGCCGAGAGCGCCGTCCATCGACAAGGGCAGACCGACCACCAACCCTCCGGCGCCCTCCTTGGCCGCAATCGCCACGATCTCGGCGGCATTGTCGCGCAGCTTGCCGCGCTTCAGGCTGCCGTAGGGCGAAGCCAGCGTCAGCGAAACGTCCGACAACGCGACACCGATCGTGCGCCGTCCGGGGTCGATCCCGATCAAGCGCTGATCGCGCGCCAGGCTGGCGCGCAGCTCCGGCAAGTTGAACAGCGCCATGGCGCATCGTTATGGTCCCGGGCTTCACCCGAGCCAAGGAATCTCCGCCCCCATGTCGCTCGATCACGCGACCGTCCGTCGCATCGCCGCCCTTGCCCGCATCCGCGTGGAGGAGGCCGACATTCCGCGCCTGCAAGGCGAACTGAACGGCATCCTGGGCTGGATCGAGCAATTGAATGAGGTGGATGTGGAGGGCGTCGAACCGCTGACCGGCGCGGCGCACATGGCGCTGAAGATGCGCGAGGATGTGGTGACCGACGGCGGCTACCCGGAAAAGGTGCTGGCGAATGCGCCGGATCGCGCCGGGCCGTTCTTTGCGGTGCCGAAAGTCGTGGAGTGATGCTCACCGACCTGACGATCGCGCAGGCGCGCGAGGGGCTGCGCGCCGGTGAATTCTCTGCCGTGGACCTGACGCTGGCGCACCTGCACGCCATCGAGGCGCTGAACCCGCGGCTGAACGCATTCATCACGGTGTGCCATGCCGCGGCGATGGACCAAGCGCGCGCCGCGGATGCAGCGCTGGCGCGTGGCGAGGCGCGCTCGCTGACCGGCATTCCGCTGGCGATCAAGGACCTGTTCTGCACCGAGGGCGTGCGCACCACGGCCGGCAGCAATATTCTTGGGCCCTTCGTTCCCCCGTACGAAAGCACCGTCACGTCGCACCTGCTGCGCGACGGCGCGATCTTCCTGGGCAAGACCAACATGGACGAGTTCGCCATGGGCTCGTCCAACATGACCTCGGCCTTACGGCCCGGTGGCGAACCCGTGGAAGCGGCGGCAGGACGCCAACGCCGGCTGGTGCCGGGCGGGTCTTCGGGCGGCTCGGCGGCGGCGGTGGCGGCGCGGCTGGCGATGGGCGGCGACGGGGACGGATACCGGCGGCTCGATCCGCCAGCCGGCTTCGTTCTGCGGCATTGTCGGGATCAAGCCGACCTATGGGCGGTGCTCGCGCTGGGGCGTAGTGGCGTTCGCGTCGTCGCTCGACCATGCCGGGACCGTTCGCGCGCACGGTGGAGGATTGCGCGATCCTGCTGGAGTTCGATGGCCGGGCACGACCCGAAGGATTCCACCAGCGCCGATGTGCCGGTGCCGGATTTCGCCGCGGCCTGCGCGCGCGGCGTGAAGGGACTGCGCATCGGTGTGCCACGGGAATACCGGTCCGACGGCATGCCGGCCGAGATCGAGGCGCTGTGGCAGCAGGGCGTCGCGTGGCTGCGCGACGCCGGCGCCGAGATCGTCGACGTTTCGCTGCCGCACACCAAATACGGCCTGCCCACCTACTACATCGTCGCCCCGGCCGAGGCCTCGTCGAACCTGGCACGCTATGACGGCGTGCGATTCGGCGCTGCGTGCCGACGGGATCGGACCTGCGCGACCTGTACGAACGCACGCGCGCGGCGGGATTCGGCGCCGAGGTGCAGCGGCGTGTGCTGATCGGCACCTACGTGCTGTCCGCCGGCTACTACGACGCCTACTACCTGCGCGCGCAGAAGGTGCGCGCGCTGATCCTGCGCGATTTCACCGAGGCCTTCGCATCGGTCGATGCCCTGCTCACGCCCACCGCGCCCTCGGCGGCGTTCGCGCAAGGCGAGAAGATGGACGATCCAGTGCAAATGTATTTGAATGATGTGTTCACGGTCCCGGCCAATCTGGCGGGTGTCCCGGCGATTTCGGTGCCGGCGGGTCTGGACGCGAACGGACTGCCGTTGGGCCTGCAGATGATCGGCAAGCCGTTCGACGAGGAGACGGTGTTCGCGGTCGGCGCGGCGCTGGAACGCGCGGCGGGATTTGCGCTGCCGGCGATCGGGCGGTAACCTGCCACGTCAGAAGAAGTCGCGCTGCGTGGCAAGGTCGGATGATCGGGCGGCCATCGTTCTTTCAGACGTGTTCGTGCGATCCGCGGGAGTTTTAGTGCCATGACCTACGCCATCGAAGGCAGCACCGGCACCTGGGAGGTCGTGATCGGCCTGGAAGTCCACGCCCAGGTCATCAGCCGCGCCAAACTGTTCTCCGGCGCCGCCACCGACTTCGGCGCCGAGCCGAACACGCAGGTCAGCTTCATCGATGCCGCCTTCCCCGGCATGCTGCCGGTGATCAACCGCGAATGCGTGGCGCAGGCGGTGCGCACCGGCCTCGGCCTGAACGCCCACATCCACACGGTCAGCCGCTTCGACCGCAAGAACTATTTCTACGCCGACCTGCCCGCCGGCTATCAGATCAGCCAGTACGCGCACCCGATCGTCGGCACCGGCCAGGTCGAAATCGAACTGGCCGACGGCACCACGAAACAGATCGGCGTCACCCGGCTGCACCTGGAGCAGGACGCGGGAAAGTCGCTGCACGACCAGCACCCGACCAAATCGTATATCGACCTCAACCGCGCCGGCGTCGCGCTGATGGAGATCGTCTGCGAGCCCGACCTCCGCATCGCCCGAGGAAGCCGGCGCCTATCTGCGCAAGCTGCGCACCGTGATGCGCTATCTCGGCACCTGCGACGGCAACATGGAGGAAGGCTCCATGCGCGCCGACGTCAACGTCTCCGTGCGCAAGCATGGCGAACCGTATCGCACGCGCTGCGAGGTCAAGAACGTCAACTCGGTCCGCTTCGTCATGCAGGCGATCGAGGCCGAGGCGAAGCGCCAGATCGAGGTCTGGGAATCCGGCGACATGGTGCAGCAGGAGACGCGGCTGTTCGACAGCGCGCGCGGCGTCACCCGCAGCATGCGCTCGAAGGAAGACGCGCACGACTACCGCTACTTCCCCGATCCCGGATCTGCTGCCCCTTGTGCTGGACGAGGACTGGATCGCCGCGCTGAAGGCGTCGCTGCCGGAACTGCCCGACGCCAAGCGCGCGCGGTTCATGCGCGAGTACGGCCTGACCGCCTACGACGCCGCGCGTGCTGGTCGCCGAGCAGGCGACCGCGGATTTCTACGAGACCGTCGCGCGCGGCCGCGATGCCGAAGATCGCCGCCAACTGGGTGATGGGCGATTTGTTCGCCGCGCTGAACCGCACCGGCAAGACGATCGAGACCAGCCCGGTCTCCGCCGCCATCGCTCGGCGCGCTTGCTCGACCTGATGGCCGACAACACCATCAACGGCCGCATCGCCAAGGACGTGTTCGAGGCGATGGTGGAGACCGGCAAGGACCCGGCTGCGATCGTCGACGAGAAGGGGCTGCGGCAGGTCACCGACACCAGCGCGATCGACGCCGCCGTGGACCAGGTGCTGGCAGCCAATGCCGACAAGGTCGCCGAATACAAGTCGGGCAAGGACAAGCTGTTCGGCTTCTTCGTCGGCCAGGTGATGCGGGCGATGGCCGGCAAGGGCAACCCAGCGCTGGTGAACGACGCGCTGAAGCGGAAGCTCACGTAGCACACAGCTATTTCGTTGGTTGTCGCCGTTACGTAAGCAACCCGGTGTTGTGGTCCCGGCGGTTCGAGCCGTCGGCCAACCCAGGCATTGCGACCCCGGGGAAGGCCGGGGGAAGCAATCTCCCGCGTGCGTTCGCGGCATTATGTAGCAAACGCCATTGGTCCGCATTCACTGCAAACCACACCGTCATCCCGCGAAAGCGGGGACCCACGCGCTTGGGACCCCGCTTTCGCGGGGACGACGATGCTTTGCGGCGCTTGCTACATAATGCCGGGTCTCGCGAGGGAGATTGCTTCGCTCGCAATGACAACTGAGCTCCGGGCTCGAAGCATCGGAGTTAGGACACCGGAGCGCAGGGCATGCCGGCGTTTCCTCGCTGGCACCATCATAACCGTTTGTTCACGATTGCCGCGTCATATTCCGTGCCGAGGCGGCCCGACCGATCGAGGCTGCTGCATCGATCCGCTTCGCGGCTGACCACTCATGCCATCCCGGCATGCGTGCAGCCAGAACCGTGCCCAACGCAAGGACCTGACCATGAGTGATGGCAACGGACTTACCGCGCTGTTCACCGACCGCAAGATCGGCACCAAGATCGCCACGGGCTTCGGCGTAATTCTGCTCATCCTCGCGTTCGGCTCATCGGTCGCATATATTGCGTTCGGCCGAACCGCGTCTGCCTTCGACCAGTATGCGACGCTATCGGCGAATTCCTCGATTTATCGGGATATCGATCTGCAAGTGACGCAGGACCGTGCCCATGTTCGCGAATTCGTATTTTCGGGCGACGAGGCGACCGCCGCGGCGGCCGTCAAGGACGGCGAGGCGCTGCGCCAGCTCATCGCGGTCGGCCTGACCCGGGTCACCCACGCGGATCGCCGCCGGCTGCTGGAGGACGCCGCGAAACAGGCAGAGCTTTATGCCAGCAACTTCGAGCATGAGCGTGCGATGATCGTGGAGCAGGCGAAGCTGGAAAACGAAGTGCTCGACGTGGCTGGCCGGCAGATGACCGACGGTTTCAGCGTGCTGCTGAACGGCGCGGTCGCGCACAGCAACGCCAGTCTCCAGGCTTTGGCCGCTGAGGGGCGCAGGCTGAGCCTGATGAGCAGGCTCGACGCGAACAAAGGCCTCGGCCGGCACGATACGGAATCACTGAAACAGGTGGACGCCCAATTTGCTGGTTTGGTGCAGGTCGTGTCATTGCTCGATGCTGCGGTGGACGACAAGGATTTGTCTGCAACGGTCAAGAATGAGGCGACGCTGCTTGACCGCTACCAGACCGCCTTTCGGCGCGCCGCGAGCCTGGACGCCGAGAAGGTATCGCTGATGAACGGCGCCATGCGGCAGGCCGGTGAGGCGCTGGCGGCGGATGTGGTGAAGGCGAAGGATAGTAATCTCGGCGATCAGGCCGCGACTGCGAAGGAAGCGACCGAGGTCACCAGCAGCGGTGAAACGACGGTGATGACGCTGGGACTGGCCGGGCTGGTCCTCGGCGCAGTGCTTGCCTGGCTGATTGGCCGCAGCATCGCCGGACCGGTGGTTCGGATGTGCGCGGCGATGCGCGCGCTCGCCGGCGGCGACAAGACGGTCGCGATCCCCGGCCTTGGCCGCAAGGACGAGGTCGGCCAGATGGCCGATACCGTGCAGGTGTTCAAGGAAGGCATGATCGAGAAGGATCGGTTGGCCGAAGAAACTGCGCGGCACAAGGCCGACACCGAAGCGGCCCGCAAGGCCGGAATGCTGCAACTTGCCGATACGTTCGAGGCCGGGATAAAGGGCGTCGTGCAGTCGGTATCCTCGCAGGCGACCGAGATGCAAGCCTCCGCGGCGTCATTGGCCAGCACGGCGCAGCAAGCGACTCACCAGGCAACCGCGGTGGCTGCGGCCGTCGAAGAAGCGTCGGCCAGCGTGCAGACGGTCGCCAGCTCCGCCGAGGAATTGTCTTCCTCCGTGTTGGAAATCGGCCGTCAGATGGAGCAGTCGTCGAAGATCGCCCAACAGGCGGTGACGGAGGCGGAACGGACCAATACCGTCGTCGAAGGGCTGAGCAAGACGGCGCAGCGTATTGGCGAGGTGGTGCAACTTATTCAGACCATTGCCAACCAGACCAACCTGCTGGCGCTGAATGCGACGATCGAGGCGGCACGGGCCGGCGATGCGGGCAAGGGGTTTGCCGTGGTTGCCAGCGAGGTCAAATCGCTCGCCAACCAGACGGCCAAGGCGACCAGCGACATCAAGACGCAGATCGACGACATCCAGTCGGCGACGGGCCACACGGTGGACGCGATCCGCAACATCGGGGGGATCATTCGCGAGATGAACGGGATTGCGACGACGATCGCCTCGGCGGTGGAGCAGCAGGGGGCGGCGACGCGGGAGATTGCCAGCAACGTGCACCAAGCGGCGCAGGGGACGACCGAGATCGCCACGAA
The DNA here is from genome assembly GCA_963762885.1 of uncultured Alphaproteobacteria bacterium. Classification (GTDB taxonomy): domain Bacteria; phylum Pseudomonadota; class Alphaproteobacteria; order Acetobacterales; family Acetobacteraceae; genus JASHVB01. The sequence continues at coordinate 168,245 of CAVXNH010000089.1, read as the reverse complement.
TATCGAAGGCGTCAGCCGCGCGGCGGGCGATACCGGGTCCGCGGCGACCCAATTGCTCGGCGCGGCAGGCGAGTTGTCGAAGCAGGCCGAGATGTTGCGGCACGACGTCGATGGGTTCCTGGTGACCGTGCGGGCAGCGTGAAAAGCCCCGCGTCATGGCATGTCCCCGCGTCAGGCAGCCCCGCCCGCGTCAGACAGCCCCCCCGCGTCAGACAGCCCCCCGTGTCAGGCAGCCGCCGCCGCGCCAGACAGCCCCCCCGCGTCATGGCCGGCCTTGTGCCGGCCATCCACGCCTTTCCGTGGCCTTCACAGCAAAGGCGTGGATGGCCGGCACAAGGCCGGCCATGACGCGGGGGGAGGCTGTCTGACGCGGGCGGAGTTTGTCTGGCGCGGGGGCGGCTGTCCTGGACTCCGATCCCCTATGCCGCGGCTATACGCGCCAACCACGACACAAATCGCAATTATACGCCGTCGCGCCGATTTTCCGGCCTGCAATGAGCAGCGGCCATTCCGGTTCGCGCCTCGCATCGGCCAGGAGAAGGCCGTGGTGACGCACATACGTGCGGCGGTCGCGCCTCGTCGCGTACCGCCGCCCCCTCCCCCACAGCGTCCAGAACCGGGCGCCGGTCTGCTCGATGGCCTCGGCTCGATCGAGGACGAAGACCACATCCTCGTGCTCGGCAAGGACGGCCCCGATCTCATCATGCCGCGATCCCACAGGGGAGATTGCTTCCCCCGGCCTTCGCCGGGGTCGCAATGACACTGGGACGCCGGGCACCAAGCGGCAGCGTCAGAACACTAGAACAACCCCTCGATCTCGCCATCCTCGCGCAGGTGGATTGCCTCCGCGGCTGGCGTTTTCGGCAACCCGGGCATCGTCATGATGTCGCCGCAGATCGCCACCACGAAGCCCGCACCGGCGGACAGCCGCACCTCGCGCACCGGCAGCACAAACCCTTCCGGCGCACCCATCACGGTCGGATCAGCGGTGAAGCTGTATCGAGTCTTGGCGATGCACACAGGCACATTGCCGAACCCGGCATCCTCGAAGCCTTTCAGCCGCCGCGCCACCGTATCCGGCATCGCAATGTCCGCGGCGCGGTAGATCTTCTGCGCAATCGTGCGGATCTTGTCGGCCAGCTTGACCTCCGGTGGATACAGCGGCTGATAGGCCGCCTTGCCGCCGTCGATCCGCTCCATCACGGCCCGCGCCAGCTTCTCCGCGCCCGCACTGCCATTCGCCCAGTGGGTGCAGGAGATCGCCTCGACCCCCTGAGCACTCATCGCATCGCGGATCGCGGCGAATTCTTCTTCCGTGTCCGAATTGAAGTGGTTCACCCCCACCACCACCGGCAACCCGAACTTCCCCAGGTTCTCGACATGCCGCGCCAGGTTGGCCACACCGCGCTTCACCGCCGCGACGTCTTCCTTGCCCAGGGCCGAGCGCGCCACGCCGCCATGCATCTTCAGCGCTCGCACCGTCGCCACGATCACCGCGCAGGACGGCTTCAATCCCGCTGATCGGCACTTGATGTCGAGGAACTTCTCGGCCCCAAGATCGGCGCCGAACCCGGCTTCCGTCACCACCACGTCGGCCATCTTCAATCCAAGGCGCGTTGCCATCACCGAGTTGCAGCCATGCGCGATATTGGCAAACGGTCCACCATGCACAAACGCGGGAGAACCTTCCAGCGTCTGCACCAGGTTGGGCGCCAGTGCGTCCTTCAGCAGCACGGCCATCGCGCCGTCCGCCTTGATGTCTTTCGCCGTCACCGCCTTGCCGTCGCGCGTCTGCGCAACGATCATCTTGCCCAGCCGTTCCTGCAACTCGTCCAGGTTGCGCGACAGGCAGAACACCGCCATCACCTCGGACGCGACGGTGATGTCGAATCCGTCCTCGCGCGGAAATCCGTTGGCCACGCCGCCAAGGCTGTTGGTGATCGACCGCAACGCCCGATCGTTCATGTCCAGGCACCGCCGCCACGACACCCGGCGCGCATCGATGCCGAGCGTATTGCCCCAATAGATGTGGTTGTCGATCATCGCGGCCAGCAAATTGTTGGCCGAGGTGATGGCGTGGAAATCGCCGGTGAAATGCAGGTTGATCTGGTCCATCGGCACCACCTGCGAATAGCCGCCGCCGGCCGCGCCGCCCTTCATGCCGAAGCTCGGACCCAGCGACGGTTCGCGCAAGCAGATCACCGCGCGCTTGCCGATGCGGTTCAGCGCATCGCCGAGACCGACGGTCGTGGTGGTCTTGCCCTCGCCCGCGGGCGTCGGACTGATGCCGGTGACCAGCACCAACGCACCGTCCGGCTTGCTTTCCTGCGCGTCAATGAAACTGGAACCGATCTTCGCCTTATAGCGGCCATACGGCTCCAGCGCCTCGTCCGGAATGTGCAGCCTGGCAGCAATCTCGGCGATGGGCCGCATCTTGCTCTCGCGCGCAATCTCCAAATCCGTCTTCATGTCAGGCTGCTCTCCTCCGGTTGATGCCGAGTTCGTTAAGGGCCTCGGCCATGGCGGCAACGGCGTGGCGCATATCGGTTGGCGAAATGGCGCCGATGCAACCGACGCGGAAACCTGGCGTCGGCGTATTATAGAAATTGCTGATCAGCACGCCACGCGCCTTCAGCGCATCGACGAAGCGTTGCAGGTCCCAGGCCGGATCGGCCGGCGCGTGCACGTTGACGATGATCGGTCCCTGGTGCTCGCGGGGCAGATAAGGGGTCAGCCCCAGCGCCTGCACGCCGTCATACAGCACGCGCATGTTCGCGGCGTAGCGCGCCAGGCGCGCTTGCTGGCCACCCTCGGCGTCATAGCAATCCAGCGCGACGTTCAGCGCGTTCAGCACCTGCGCCGGTGGCGTGAACCGGAAGCGGCCGGGACCGCTGCGTTTCGTATGGGCGTGGATGTCCGCGAGATCGAACGACCAGCTTCCGGCGTTGCCGGCGCAGGCCTCCAGCCGGTCGATACGCGCGATCGCAAATGCGACGCCGGCGATGGCTTCCAGGCATTTGTTCGGCGTGAACACCACCGCATCGATCTCCGGCTGCGCCGAAATATCCAGCGGCAACGCGCCGAACGCCGACACCGCATCGACGATCATTCGCCGGCCAGCCGCGCGCACCACGGCACCGATCGCGGCGGGATCGTGCACGACGCCGCTGCCGGTTTCCGAATACACCACGCCAACATGGGAGATGTCCGGATCGGCGGCGAGCGCAGCGGCGACCGCCGCCGGTGGCGTCGGAGCAACCGCCGAGATCGGCAGCGGCACCGGCACGCGGCCAGCCTCCCGCGCCAGGCGAACCATCCGATCGCTGTACGATCCGGTGGTGGGGATCAGCAGCTTGCCGCCGGGCGGGATGAACGTGCGCACCGCCGCCTCGGTGATGAAATGGCCGCAGCCTTGCAGCGGCAACACGCTGTGCTGGTCCGGCCTGCCGTGCGCGATGCGCAGCAGCCGCTCGCGCAAGCCGGCAGCGAGCGGCCGAAAGTCGTTGTCCCACGGCGCGAAGTCATGCCCGAGCGCGGCGCGCACTTCGGCGCGCGTGGTCACCGGGCCGGGGATCAGCAGCAGCATGGGAGCACCTGGGCAGAGAAGCGATTGAACAGGCGCAGGCTTCGCACGAAGGCGGCGGGAAATCCACCCGGCCGGTCCTGACGACCCGTAAACCTTCGCGGTCCAAAAATAAACGCGCCGCCCCGGACAGGCCCGGCCGCCATTTCAAGAGCAGAATCGGATCGGACCCGGGCACGCGCCCCGAATGGGATCGTGTAGCAGTGGAGGTCGACGGGCCTGCCGGCGGCGCCGAGCTGATGGAAAAGGTGCCGTTCCACCGTATGGGCAAGCCGGAAGAGTTCGCCGAGATGGTGCTGCGGCTGTGCAGCGACCGCGCGTCGTATGTCAGCGGCGCCTGCCACGACGTGGACGGCGGCTACATGGCGATTTGACGCATGCGGTCACGCGTTGGTCAGGCCGCCGTCGATCGTAATGGTCTGCCCGGTGATGTACGACGCATCGGAAGAGCAAAGAAACCGGATCACCGAGGCGACCTCGCCGGGTTGGCCAAAACGCTGCAACGGGATATCCCGCTGATACGCCTCGCCACGTTCGGCGATGACCGCGGCCGCCATGCGCGTCACGATCACGCCCGGCGCAACGGCGTTCACCAGGATGTCCGGCGCGAACTTGCGCGACAGGGAACGGGTGAGGCCGACGATCCCGCCTTTCGCCGCACCATAGGCGGCGTAGCCCGGACTGCCGCGGCGGAACGCGACGGAACTGGCGAACACCAGCCGCGAAGGCCCGCGCGGATCGGCGTGCGGCCGGAAAGCCACCGCCATGTCGTAGGCATTGGTAAGGTTGGCGGCGATCGCGCGGTTCCACACGCCGTGGTCGTCCGGGTCGAGCGGATCGGGCTCGAACAGGCCGGCCAGGTGTACCAGCGCGTAGACCGGCTTCGCTCGCTCCAGCAGGTCGGCGCAGACGGCGGGTGTGGCGAGGTCGGTCGCGACGGTAAACACCCGCACGCCGCCCAGTGCGGCCCTGGCATCGTTCAATCGCTGCTCGTCGGGGTCGAGCAGGATGACGTGCGCGCCGTGATCCAGGAAGGCGCGGGCCGTGGCAACGCCGATGCCGCCGGCGCCGCCGGTGATGACGATGTGTCGGTTGGTGAATTCCGCCATGCCGGTAGGGCAGCAGCTTCAGCGCAAAGGCACAAGGACGAATTGAACCGGATACTGCGGCATTATGCAACAACCGCGACAAGGAATCGTCATACCCGGAACAATCGTCATTCGCGAAACAATCGTCATCCCCGCGAAAGCGGGGACCCATGCCGCTGGGTCCCCGCGTTCGCGGGGATGACGGTGTGGTTTGCGGTGAATGCGGAGCAAGTGGCGTATGCTACAAAATGCCGGAGACCGCGTGTCTCTGTAGTGAAACCGCCTTCGCCCAGTGCTTCCTGTCCTTACACCCGCCGCACCACGTAGCTCCGTTCCAGCGCCTCGACAATCTCCGCGGCATGGGCGGGATCGCGGGCCTCCACCATCACTTCCAGCTCCGCCGCCTGCACGGACGCCGAGGCGAACAGACGCTGGTGCGACACCTCGATGATGTTGCCGCCGCTGTTGCCGATCTTGCCGGCGATGTCGGCCAGTACGCCAGGCCGGTCGGGGATTTGCAGGTGCAGCCGCAGCAGCCGTCCGTCGCGCAGCAGGTTGCGCAGCAGCACGTTGGACAGGATGCGCGCGTCGATATTGCCGCCGGTGATCGCCACGCCAACGCGCTTGTTGCGAAAGCGCGAGCCGAAGGTCAGCAGCGCCGCCACGCCCACGGCGCCGGCGCCCTCGGCCACTGTCTTGGCGCCTTCCGCCAGCAGGCCGATGGCCTCCTCAACCGCGCGTTCCGGCACGACCAGCATGTCGGTGACGCGCCGGCGCACCAGCTCGAACGGCATCTCGCCGACGTCGCGCACGGCGATGCCTTCGGCGATGGTCGGACCGCCCACCGAAACGGTGCGGCCGGCCAGCATCTGCGCCATGGCGGCGTAGGCTTCCACTTCGACGCCGAACACTGCGATGCCCGGCCGGAGCGTGGTGGCGGCAACCAGACAGCCGGCCAGGAGTCCGCCGCCGCCGACCGGAATCACCAGCGCGTCGAGGTCGGGCGCGTCCTCCAGCAGTTCCAGCGCCAGCGTGCCCTGCCCGGCCATCACGGCCCTGTCGTTGTACGGATGCACAAACACAAGCTGCCGTTCCAGCGCCAATTGCTCCGCATGCGCCGCGGCTTCCGCCAGGGTTTCGCCGTGCAGCACGACGGTCGCACCCCAGGCGGCGGTGCGCGTCACCTTGGTCGAGGGGGTGAATTTCGGCATGACGATGGTTGCCGCCACGCCAGCGAGATGGGCATGCCGCGCCACCGCCTGGGCGTGGTTGCCGGCCGACATGGCAATGACGCCGCGCGCCTGTTCGTCCGCGCTGAGCAAGGCCAGCCGGTTCGCCGCGCCGCGTTCCTTGAAGGCGCCGGTGACCTGGAGGTTATCGAGTTTCAGCGTCACGTTCGCGCCGGTGGCGCGCGACACGGCCTCACTGTGCAAGGCGGGCGTGCGCAACACTCGCCCGGCGATGCGGCCGGCGGCGGCCTGAACGTCAGCGAGATTGATCATTGGAGCACGAGGCGGGGGAAAGAATTTCTCCCCCTCCCCTTGAGGGAGGGGGAGAAATCAGTACCTCGCCCGTCACCTGAACGTCAGTTCGAGGATTTCGTATGACCGATCGCCACCCGGTGCGGGAACCGAGACGCTGTCACCCACCCTCTTGCCGATCAACGCCTTTGCCAGTGGTGCGGAGATCGACAGCCGGCCCGACTTGATGTCCGCCTCGTGGACGCCGACGATCTGATAGCTGGACTCCTTGTCGGTCTCCTCGTCCACCAGCCGCACATGGGCGCCGAACATCACGTGGCTGCCGGACAGGCCCGACGGATCGATCACCTCGACCGCCGAGATGATCTCCTCCAGCTCGGCGATGCGGCCCTCGATGAAGGATTGGCGTTCGCGCGCGGCGTGGTATTCGGCGTTCTCCGACAAATCGCCATGCGTCCGCGCCTCGGCAATCTGCCGGATGATGGACGGGCGCTCCTCCGACTTCAGCACGCGAAGCTCGTCCTCGAGTCGCTGCAGGCCGGGCGCAGTCATCGGAAACTTCTGCACAGACGAGATCCTTCGATCAGCAAGCGCAACGTGTGCGTGGGTTGTTGGCCATACGCCACCGCCGCGGCCGGGGGCCGGCAGCGGCGGAGCGCGCTAGAACGATCTGCGAAAGTAGGATTGCAGGGGCGCGACTTCAAGCGTTCCCGCCCGCAGGGCTGCGATCGCATGCACCGCGGCCCGGGCGCCGGCCATGGTGGTGTAGTGCGGCACGAGGTGGGTCAGCGCGCTGCGGCGGATGGCAAAGCTGTCGGCCACGGATTGCGGGGTGGAGGCGGTGTTGACCACAAGCTGCACGTCGCCGGAACGAATCGCATCGACGCAATGCGGCCGCCCCTCCAGCACCTTGTTGACCACCGCGACGGGAAGGCCGGCCTCACGGATATGCGCGGCGGTGCCGCGGGTCGCCAGGATGCCGAAGCCCATCTCGACCAGGCGCCGGGCGAGCGCCGCCAGCCCCTTCTTGTCGGCATCCTTCACCGACAGGAACACCGTGCCGGCCTGCGGCAGGATCACCCCGGCGCCGAGCTGCGACTTGGCGAAGGCACGTTCGAAGCTGGCGTCGAGGCCCATTACCTCGCCGGTGGATTTCATTTCCGGGCCAAGGATGGTGTCCACGTTGGGGAAGCGAGCGAACGGAAACACCGCCTCCTTGACCGCGACATGCGGCGCGATCGCCTGGTCATCCAATTGAAACTGGCGAGCCGTTCCCCCGCCATGACGCGTGCGCCGATCTTGGCAACGGCAACGCCGGTCGCTTTGGCGACGAACGGTACGGTCCGCGACGCGCGCGGGTTCACCTCCAGCACGTAGATCTCGTCGTCCTTGATGGCGTACTGCACGTTCATCAGGCCGACGACGCCGAGCGCCTTGGCCATCGCCTCGGTTTCCGCCTTCAACTCCGTCACCGTGGCGGGCGACAGCGTGTAGGGCGGCAGGCTGCACGCGCTGTCGCCGGAATGGATGCCGGCTTCCTCGATATGCTCCATCACGCCGGCGATGTACACCGTTTCGCCGTCGGCGATGCAGTCCACGTCAACCTCGATGGCGTCATTCAGGTAGCGGTCGATCAAGACAGGGTTGTCGCCCGACACGCGCACCGCCTCGCGCATGTAGCGATGCAGGCCGGCGCGGTCATAGACGATCTCCATCGCGCGGCCGCCGAGCACATAGCTGGGGCGGATCACCACTGGATAGCCGATGCGCTCCGCGATCGCTTCGGCTTCGCCGGCGGAGCGCGCGGTGCCGTTCTCCGGCTGACGCAGGCCGAGCTTTTGCAGCAGATGCTGGAAGCGTTCGCGATCCTCGGCGATGTCGATCGCGTCGGCGCTCGTGCCAAGGATCGGGATGCCGGCCTTAGACAGCGCCTGCGACAGTTTCAGCGGCGTCTGGCCGCCATACTGCACGATGCAGCCCAGTAGTGTACCGCGTTCCTGTTCCTTGCGAATCAGGGCGATGACGTCTTCCGCGGTGAGCGGCTTGAAATACAGCCGGTCGGAGGTGTCGTAGTCGGTGCTGACGGTTTCCGGATTGCAGTTGACCATGATGGTCTCGAATCCGGCGTCCTTCAGCGCATAGGCGGCGTGGACGCAGCAATAGTCGAACTCGATGCCCTGGCCGATACGATTGGGGCCGCCGCCAAGGATGATGATCTTTGCCCGATCGGTCGGATCCGCTTCGCAGGTCGGCGTGCCGTAGCCGCCCTCGTAGGTCGAATACATGTAGGGCGTGGCGGAGGCGAACTCGGCAGCGCAGGTGTCGATGCGCTTGTAAACCGGGAACACGCCGAGGTCCGCGCGGTGCTTCCGCCACCGCCGGTTGGCTGCGCCCGGTCAGTTCGGCGAGGCGATGGTCGGAGAAGCCCAGCGCCTTCAAGCGACGCAGCGCGCCGGCGTCGCGCGGCAGGCCGGAGGCGGCGACCATGCGTTCGGCCGCGACGATGCGTTCCAGTTCGCGCAGGAACCAGGGGTCGAATTTGGTCGTGTCGTGGATGTCTTCGATCGACAGCCCGGCCCGCAGCGCCTGCGCTGCCATCAGCAGCCGGTCGGGGAGGGGCTGACAGCGCGGCGCGGAAGGCATCGGGGCCGCCATCGCCCGGCGGTTCGATCTCGTCGAGGCCGGAGAGCCCGGTCTCCATGCTGCGAAAGCCCTTTTGCAGGGCTTCGGCGAAGCTGCGGCCGATCGCCATCGCCTCGCCGACAGATTTCATCGAGGTGGTGAGCAAGGCCGGAGTGCCGGGGAATTTTTCGAAGGTGAAGCGGGGAATCTTCACCACCACGTAGTCGATGGTTGGCTCGAAACTGGCCGGCGTGACGCGGGTGATGTCGTTGGCGAGTTCGTCAAGCGTGTAGCCGACGGCGAGTTTCGCGGCGATCTTGGCGATCGGGAAGCCGGTGGCTTTCGAGGCCAGCGCGGAGCTGCGCGACACGCGCGGGTTCATCTCGATGATGACCATGCGGCCGTCCGCAGGGTTCACCGCGAACTGCACGTTGGAACCGCCGGTATCGACGCCGATCGCACGCAGGCAGGCGATCGAGGCGTCGCGCATCCGTTGATATTCCTTGTCCGTCAATGTCAGCGCGGGGGCGACGGTGACGGAGTCGCCGGTGTGGATGCCCATCGGATCGACGTTCTCGATGGAACAGATGATGATGCAGTTGTCGGCTCGGTCGCGCACCACCTCCATTTCGAATTCTTTCCATCCGAGCACAGATTCTTCGATCAGCACTTCGGTGGTGGGCGAGGCTTCCAATCCGCCGGCGACGATCTGTTCGAATTCCTCGCGGTTATAGGCGATGCCGCCGCCGGTGCCGCCGAGGGTGAAGGACGGGCGGATGACGGCGGGCAGGCCAGTGGTGGCAAGCGCGGCGCGGGCTTCTTCCAGCGAGTGGGCGATGGCGGATTTCGGCGATTCGATGCCGATGGCGGCCATGGCGTCGCGGAATTTCAGCCGGTCTTCCGCGCGCTCGATGACCTCGGCGCGGGCGCCGATCAGCTCGACATTGTGGCGTTGCAGCGCGCCGTTGCGGGCAAGCTGCATGGCGGTGTTCAGCGCGGTCTGACCGCCCATGGTGGGCAGCAGCGCGTCGGGCTTTTCCCGCGCGATGATCTTCTCGACGATCTCCGGCGTGATCGGCTCGATATAGGTGGCGTCCGCCAGGCCGGGATCGGTCATGATGGTGGCGGGATTCGAGTTCACCAGGATGACGCGGTAACCCTCGGCCTTCAGGGCCTTGCAGGCCTGGGCGCCGGAATAATCGAATTCGCAGGCCTGGCCTATGACGATCGGCCCGGCGCCGATGATCATGATGGATTTTATGTCGGTGCGCTTGGGCATGGATCAGGGGCTCACGGAAGGAGGCGCCCAATCGGGCATGATGCGCTTTAGAAAACGATCGAACAGCGGCACAGAGAATGCCGTTTCCCCGTACTCGGGACTGTACATCAGCCCCTTGTCGATGAGGCGGCTGCGGAACGTACTGAGTGCTTGAACGCGGGTGCCCAATACTTCGGCGATGGCAACAGAGCGATGTGGTCCCGGGCCCAGTTGGGCCATGGCACGCAAATAATCGCGTTCCCGCGGTGTCAGACGGCCAAAGCGCACCCGAAAGAAATTCTGATCCAATTGCGCGATTGCCGTAATGCTCGCCTGCTCCACATCCGACACGCCGATCGTCGGTCCGGCAGCGATGTTCCAGCTATGATAGGCCCATTCCTGCAGAAAATAAGGGTAGCCACCGGTGTCCTGCCAGACTTTGTCCAATGCCTCCTCGGTCCAGGAAGCATCTTGCCTCTCCACGGGGGAGAGAAGAGCCAAGACAGTATCCTCCATGCTCAACGGACCTACTTCGGGAAATTCGAACATCCGCTCGGCGTAGGATTTGGACCGCCCAGCCATCGTCAATATCTGTGGCAGTCCCGCGGCGATAAGCACCACCGGCAGCGCGTATTGGGCGCATCGGTGCAACGCCATGATGAGAGCAGCCAGATCGCGCTGTGTCAGGAACTGGATTTCGTCGATCAACAAGGCAATTGCGACGTTGCGCGCGGCGGCAGCGCGGCCGAGCGCCACGAGCAATTCCGTAAGATCGGCTTCGAGAATACCGCTGTCGGCCGCTCCGGTTTCGGACGAGATATCGAGTTCAAGCTCAAGATCGGCGTAGCTCAGCTTGAAACACGACATGAAGCTTTTCAGTACGCGGAGGCCGCGCTTGACATGTTCGTTGAGCGCTCCCAGGCGATCCAGGTCGAGAATGAGCCGCCTGAGCTGGGGGATCAGCAACTCGGCCAAACGTTCATGCTCATGGGCTTCGATGAAGCACGTATGGCATGAAATCAGTCTCCGCCATGGCGCGGATGCGTTGCAGCAGGACGGTCTTGCCTGTGCCACGCAACCCAATGGCGACGAGGCTCTTGGCCGCGCGGCCGCGGAGCGTCCGACCCAGCGCGATACGGGCGCGTTCGAGCAAATCATGCCGGCCGGTTAGCTCGGGAGGCTGAGCGCCGGCGCCAGGGATGAAGGGATTGAGGACCGGGTCCATGTTATGCGGAGTTTATCAAAGTGTGCAAGAATTCTGCACACTTTGTTTATCTACCGCGGTCTGCTCGGCCGCGCGTGCCGCGGCGCCCCCCCTCGGCGTCAATTCCAGGTGCCAGTGGCATTGCAGCGCCCCTTCCAGCAGGCGGACCGGCTCGCGGATCAGGCCGGTGCGCAAGCCGTCCGCAACCGCGTCGCAGAACGCATCGTAGGCGACTGGGCCGCCGGTCAACTCGGCAAATCGCGCAAACCCGGCCTCGATGTTCGGTTCGCTGATGACATTCCGGAACGCGGTTGTCAGCAGCAGCGAGCGCGCGTCCATATCACCTCCGCTGCGCGATCATTCCGACGAACCGCTCGAACAGATAGTGGCTATCGCTCGGTCCGGGGCTCGCCTCCGGGTGGTACTGCACGCTGAACGCCGGACGGTCGGAACAGGCCAGCCCCTCGTTCGAGCCGTCGAACAGCGACACATGGGTGACCTGAGCCGTCGTGGGCAGCGTCTCCGGGTCTACCGCGAAGCCGTGGTTCTGGCTGGTGATCTCCACCTTGCCGGTCACCAGGTCCTTCACCGGCTGGTTGGCGCCGCGATGGCCGCGCTCCATCTTGTAGGTCTTCGCGCCCAGCGCCAGGGCCAGCAACTGGTGCCCGAGGCAGATGCCGAACAGCGGCACCCCGGCGTCCAGCACGCCTCGGATCGCCGGCACGGCGTACTCCCCTGTCGCCGCCGGATCGCCCGGGCCGTTCGACAGGAACACGCCATCCGGAGCATGCCGCAGGATGTCCTCCGCCGTCGCGGTCGCCGGCACCACGGTGACACGGCAGCCGGCGGAGGCCAGGCAGCGCAGGATGTTGCGCTTCGCCCCGTAGTCCACCGCCACCACATGGTGCTTCGGCGCGGTCTGCCGTCCCGTGCCGTCGGGCCAGGCCCAGCGCGTCTCATCCCAGTCGTAGGTTTGCCGACAGGACACATCCTTGGCGAGGTCCATGCCTTCCAGCCCCGGCCATTCCGCCGCCCGCGCGCGCAGCGCCGCCAGGTCGAAGTGCCCGTCCGCCGGGAAAGCCAGCACGCCGGTCGGCGCCCCGCCGTCGCGGATACGCACCGTCAGAGCGCGCGTGTCCACGCCGGACACCCCGGCGATGCCGCGCGCGCGCAGCCAGGCATCCAGGTGCTGCGCCGCGCGCCAGTTGGAGGGCTCGGTAACGTCCTGCTTCACCACCAGCCCGCGGGCCGCGATCGTCACCGCCTCAATGTCTTCGGCGTTGGTGCCGACATTGCCGATATGGGGGAATGTGAAGGTGATGATCTGCCCGGCATAGGACGGGTCGGTCAGCGTCTCCTGATAGCCGGTCATGCCGGTGTTGAAGCAGACTTCCCCCACCGGTGCCGGCGTTGCGGTGAAGGCGCCGAAACCGCGGCCCCAGAACACGCTGCCATCGGCCAGGACCAGAACAGCCGTGGCGCCAAGGGGAACATCGCCGGCCTCCGCATCGTCTGCGCGCATCGGCGCCGCCGCCCCAGCCTGGAGATCGGCGAGCGTCAAACCGGTGGCGGCGATGACCGCCGCCCAATGGCGCGAGGGAATTGCTTCGGCCTGGCGCCATTTACGCACCGCCTCGGTGCCGACGCCGGTCAGGCGCGCAGCCGCCTCGGGACCGCCCAGCCGTTCGATGATAGTATCCACGGTTGCTGGCATGAGGAGGCTTATATGGGAAGCAATTTCCCACAACAAGCGGGCCTGACCGGGCCGGGAAGTTTTTTCCGGAAAAGGAGGCGCGTATGACAGACATGCGTCCGATCGTCGCCACCGGCGGCTGCCAGTGCGGCTCCGTGCGCTATGCGCTGTATGCCATACCCGAGGGCAGCGTATGCCATTGCCGCATGTGCCAGAAGGCGGTCGGCGGGCCGTTTGCCGCGCTGGCCAAGTTCGCCAAATCAGATCTGGCATGGACTCGGGGACAGCCGGCATCGTTCCGCAGTTCCTCGGCGTCGTGCCGGGACTTCTGTGCCGCGTGCGGCACGCCGCTGACGTTCCGCTATCTGGACGCGCCGTATATGGAGGTGACGATCGGCAGCCTGGACGACCCGTCCGCGGTCCCGCCGCGGCGCAATTTCGGCATCGAGAGCAGGCTGGGGTGGGTGGCCGAGCTGATGCCCGGGCGGCTGCCGGATGCGACCACGGAGCAATTGGCGACGCGCACCATCATCGGCCGCCAGCATCCCGATTACGACACGCCAGCCGACTGGAAACCGCCTAATATATAGAGGACGATTTTTTGCAGGGGACGGCGCCGTGGCACTACGCGAGCAATTCACCGACCAGTTGAAAGCCTCGATGAAGGCCGGCACGCCGGCGCGCACTTCCATCCTGCGGATGATCCTGGCGCGGCTGAAGGACATCGACATCGCCGCCCGCCCCAAGGGCATCGACAAGGTGCCGGACGAGGAGGTGCTGGCGATGCTGCGCGGCATGGTGAAGTCGCGCCGCGAGTCGGTGGACCTGTATCGCCAGGGCAATCGCCAGGACCTGGTGGACAAGGAAGAGTCCGAGATCGCCGTGATCGAGAGCTTCCTGCCGCAGCAGTTGGACGATGCGGCGATGGCGCAGGCGATCGACGCTGCCGTGGTGGAGACTGGCGCCACCGGCATCAAGGAGATGGGCAAGGTCATGGCCGCGCTGCGGGCGAAGCACGCCGCCACACTGGATATGGCGAAAGCCGGGGCGCTGGTGAAGGCGCGGCTGTCGTGACCAGGGAATATACAAGAGCTTCCCCTCCCCCCAGCCTTGGTCCGCTTCGCGGCCCAAGCCCTCAAGCGGAGGGGGAGAACCAAATCTGATGGCGCTGTCGCCGGCCTTCCTGGAAGAACTGCGCGCCCGTACGCCGCTGGCTGCCGTGGTCGGCCGGCGGGTGAAGCTCGCCCGCTCGGGGCGGCAGATGAAGGGGTGCTGCCCGTTCCACAATGAGAAGACCCCAAGCTTCTACGTCTACGAGGACGGCTACCACTGCTTTGGCTGCGGCGCGCATGGCGATGCGATCGGCTTCGTCATGCAGACCCAGGGCGCCGGCTTCATGGAGGCGGTCGAGCAATTGGCGGGCGAGGCGGGTCTGGAGGTGCCGAAGCCGTCGCCCGAAGCGGCGGAGACCGAACGCCGGCAGCACGACCTGGTCGCCGTCCTGCAAGCGGCCCAGGCCAGCTACCAGCGCCGGCTGGCTTTGCCGGAGGGCCGCCATACACTGGCCTATTTGCGCGGACGCGGCCTGACGGACGAGACGATCCAGCGATTTGGGCTTGGCTGGTCGGGCGAAGGCCGCGGCGCGCTCATCGCCGACCTCGCGCGCGACGGCATAACGCAGGACCAGCTTATCGAAGCCGGGCTGATGCGACGCGATGATGCAACCGGCCGCACCTACGATCTGTTTTTCAACCGCGTGATGTTCCCGATCCGGGACCGCCGCGGGCGGGTGATCAGCTTCGGCGGCCGCATCCTTGGCGACGGCCAGCCGAAATACGTCAATGGTCCGGAGACCGATTTGTTCTCCAAGCGCCGTAACCTCTACGCGCTGGACTTGGCCCGAGAGCGGTGCGCGGCGGCGCATCGCTGGTGGTGGTCGAGGGCTATATGGACGTTATCGCCCTGCACCAGGCCGGGTTCGGCGGCGCGGTCGCTCCTTTGGGCACCGCGCTGACGGAAGAGCAGATGGAGGAGTTGTGGCGGCTGTCGCCGTCGCCGGTGGTGTGCTTCGACGGCGACGCGGCCGGCGCCCGGGCCGCGGCGCGCGCCGCCGATCTTGCTTTGCCGATGCTGGCGCCAGACCGCACGCTGCAACTTGCCACGCTGCCGGCGGGCGAAGATCCCGACACTCTGGTGCGGCGCCAGGGAGTTACGGGGTTCCAGGCGATCCTGAGCATGGCGCGGCCCTTGGCCAATGCCCTGTACGATCTTCTGCGCGAGACCGCCGGAGCGGCCACCCCGGAGCAACGCGCGATGCTGCGCCACCGGCTGGAGGATGCGGCGCGCCGCATCCCCGATCGTGCGTTGGGCAGCGAGTATCGCCGCGTGCTGCTGGACCGCTTCTATGCGGAGCGCAACAACACCCCCCGTAACGTCATCGGACGCAACGGCACGCAGCGCGATGGGGCCAGGTTCCAGCCGCCGGCCCGCGTCCATCCTCGCCCGCTTCCCACCGCTGGCCGCACCGACAATGAGCGCGCCCGCATCCTCACCGCCATCCTGCTGCACCATCCGAACCTGCTGCACGACGTCGACCACGCCTATGCCGCGATGGCGCTCGATCCCGCCCTGGCCGCGCTGCGCGAGGCCATCCGGGGGTGGGCCGATCGCGCCGACGTGCTTGAACTCGGGGGCCTTGATCGACCACCTCACGTTGTCTGGATTGCGGGCGGATGTCGAACAAGTCCTGGCGGGGGCGCCGGTGCCGCTGCCCGCTTGCGCGTCGCCCGCCGCGATGCCAGCGGAGGCTGAAGCCGGGTGGTGGCATATCTTCGGGTTCCTGAACCTGGACCACCTGCGGGAAGAGGTGAAATTGGCTGAATCCGAAGCCGCAGCGAACCTCACTCAGGACACCCAGCGCCGTGCGCTGTCCCTGAAAGCCGCATTGAACAAGGTGATGTCCGGCGAGCCCGACGGTGTCGAGCTTGCCGCGTAGCATTGCGAGGATCGCGCCCGGCGGGCCGCCTCGGGGACTGAAGGAGAGCCGTTAGCGATGGCGACGAAGCCCAGCGTATCCGCCGAAACCGTCACGGCGGAGCAAGATGTGGAATCCACCTTGCTCGACGTACAGACCGTCGCCGTCAAACGGCTTATCGCTCGCGGCAAGGAGCGTGGCTACATCACCTTCGACGAGCTGAACACCGTTCTGCCGCCCGAGCAAAACAGCTCGGAACAGATCGAAGACGTGATGGCCAACTTCAACGAGATGGGTATCCAGGTCGTCGAGGGCGAGGAAACCGAGGACGGCGAGGCGCCGCCGGTCAAGGTGGAAAAGGCGGAGGAGGAGGCGGAGGAAGAGCCAACCGGCAACGTGGACGAGGCCAGCCTCGGCCGTACCGACGATCCGGTTCGCATGTACCTGCGCGAGATGGGCAGCGTCGAGCTGCTGTCGCGCGAGGGCGAGATCGCCATCGCCAAGCGCATCGAAGCCGGCCGCGACATGATGATCGGTGGGCTGTGCGAAAGTCCGCTGACGTTCAAGGCAATTATCTCCTGGCACGACCAGCTCAAGGCCGGCCGCATGCTGCTGCGGGACATCGTTGACCTGGAAGCGACGCAGGGGGCCGGCGCGCCAACCGGCGACGGCGCCGTCCCGCCGCCGCCACCGGCCGAGACGAATGGCGCCGGGTTCGACGCTGGCGACGATCTGGACGACGAAGAAGGCGAGGGCCCGGGGATATCGCTCTCCGCGCTGGAGGAAAAGCTGAAGCCCGAAGGTTCTCGCGACCTTCGAGGAGATCGAGGGCCTGTACAAGAAACTGCACAAGATGTCGTATCGCCGGCTGGAGACAATGACATCCGGCGAAGACCTTAGTTCGCGGTCCGAGAAGACCTATGAGCGGTCGCGGGAAGAGCTGGTGCAGAAGGTCGGCCAGGTACGCCTGCACAATAACCGCATCGAAGAATTGGTAACCCAGCTCAAATTGCTCAACCAGCGGCTTACCACGCTGGAAGGTCAGTTGCTGCGCATGGCCGAGGGCAGCAAGGTTCCCCGGGAGGAGTTCCTCAAGCACTATCGCGGCGACGAACTCGACCCGAACTGGACCGACAAGCTGGCGACCCTGTCCGCCAAGGGCTGGAAGGTGTTCATCGCGCGGCATACCAACGACATCGCCAACGTCCGTGCGCAGATCGCGGCGGTGGCGAACGATGCCGGCCTGCCGATCAGCGAATTCCGCCGCGTCTACCATACGGTGAGCAGGGGCGAGCGGGACAGTGCCCGGGCGAAGAAGGAGATGATCGAGGCGAACCTGCGCCTGGTGATCTCGATCGCCAAGAAATACACCAATCGCGGGCTGCAATTCCTCGACCTGATCCAGGAGGGCAATATCGGGTTGATGAAGGCCGTCGATAAGTTTGAATACCGCCGTGGCTATAAGTTTTCCACGTATGCGACGTGGTGGATCCGGCAGGCGATCACCCGGTCGATCGCCGACCAGGCGCGGACCATCCGTATTCCCGTGCACATGATCGAGACGATCAACAAACTGGTGCGCACGTCGCGCCAGATGCTGCACGAGATCGGCCGCGAGCCGGCGCCGGAGGAGCTTGCCGATAAGCTTGGCATGCCGCTGGAAAAAGTCAGGAAGGTCCTGAAGATCGCCAAGGAGCCGATTTCGCTGGAAACGCCGATCGGGGACGAGGAAGACTCGCATCTGGGCGATTTCATCGAGGACAAGGCGGCGGTCATCCCGCTGGAGGCGGCGATCCAGGCGAATTTGCGCGAGGCGACCACGCGTGTGCTGTCGTCGTTGACGCCGCGCGAGGAACGCGTGCTGCGCATGCGCTTCGGGATCGGCATGAACACCGACCACACGTTGGAGGAGGTCGGACAGCAGTTCAATGTGACTCGCGAGCGGATACGACAGATCGAGGCAAAGGCCCTGCGGAAGTTGAAGCACCCTAGCAGGAGCCGGAAGCTCCGGAGTTTCCTGGACGACTAGGCATCGGCTAGGCTGCCACTCATGGCGCCGAGGGGAACGAGCGGCATGGAACCGGTGGTGCGTGTCAGCGTCACTGTTACTTTCTTGCGGATGGATCGCCCGCCTGCCGAGGCGGCGCCCGCGCTGCCGCCCGGGTGCCGTGTCGTACGGGTCGAGGCAACCAGCGTGCCATTTTACCGCTACCTCTATAATACCGTGGGTGCCGATTACCTGTGGTGGCTGCGCCGCGCGATGGCGGACGACGATCTGGCCGCCTTGCTGCGGGATCCGCTGATCACAATTCATGTGCTCTACGCGAGGGGTGAGCCAGCCGGCTTCTTCGAACTCGACGCGCGCTACTGGCCGGACGTCAACCTTGGGTACTTTGGCCTGATGCCGCGGGCGATCGGCAATGGCATGGGCTACGCGTTCCTGCGTCAGGCAGTCGATAACGTGTGGCGGCAAGGCGCGCGCGGGATGACCGTAAACACGTGCACCGCCGATCATGCGCGCGCTCTGCCGACCTATCTGCGGGCGGGGTTTCACGTAACGCGACAGGTGCGTGAGTTGTGGAACGTGCCGACCCGCCTCGGTCTGCGGATCCCTGACCATCTACGGGCATGAGGGTGGGTCCGCGACAGGGTATCGGGACCGGGCGAGCCAAATCCCCTCATTCTCCTCGGTTCGCAGAACCCCTTCACTTCCCGCCCCCCTCCTGGGCCGGGCTGTCCCTGGATCGGACACGCCTCATGGGGATACTGAACGTCACGCCTGACAGCTTCAGCGATGGTGGGCGGCATTTGGACCCCGGGCGAGCGATAGCGTCCGGACTTGCGATGGCCGCGGCAGGCGCCGACATCATCGATGTTGGCGGCGAAAGCACGCGGCCGGAAGCCGAGCCGATTACGTCAGAAGAAGAGCAGACGCGGGTGCTGCCGGTGATTTGCGGGCTGTCCGAGGCGGGGGTGCGCGTGTCGGTCGACACGCGCAACGCGGCGACCATGGCCGCCGCAATGGATGCCGGCGCCGCCATTGTCAACGACATCTCGGCCCTGAAGCACGATCCTGCCGCCGCCGCCCTTGTTGCGGCGCGCGGTTGCCCGGTTGTGCTGATGCACATGCGCGGCGAACCGGCGACGATGAACGCATGCGCCCGGTACATCGACATTGCCGGAGAAGTCGTAAGCGAGCTCGCGGAACGCATCGCGGCGGCAGAGCATGCCGGAATCGCTCGAGACTCGATTGCTATCGATCCCGGCATCGGCTTCGCCAAGCTGGCGCAGCACTCGGTCGAGGTGCTGCGCCGCCTGCCCGAACTTGCGGTGTTGCGCTGCCCCATCGTGGTGGGTGTCTCGCGCAAATCGTTTATCGGCCGCCTGGGCGGCGAGCCCGATCCCCTGCGGCGGCTACCAGGCTCCCTGGCGGCCGGGCTGTTTGCGGTCCACCAGGGCGCACATATCCTGCGCGTACACGACGTTGCGGAAACTGCTCAGGCCGTCAGGTTATGGCAGGCCCTGGTCTCCCCGGCATGAGGCAGGCTTTCCCGGCAATGCGCCTCCGCGCTAAACCGGGCGCGCGTTTCGCGATGGAGACAGGATGACCAGCACCAAACGCCTGTTCGGCACCGATGGCATCCGCGGCAAGGCTAACACCGAACCTATGACCGCGGGCATTGCGTTGCGCCTAGGGCAGGCTGCTGGGCTGCTGTTCACCCGCGGCAATCACCGCCATAGGGTGGTGATCGGTAAGGACACCCGGCTATCCGGCTACATGATCGAGCCAGCCCTGACGGCTGGTTTCATCGGCGCGGGCATGGACGTTACCCTGCTTGGGCCGCTGCCCACGCCCGCGGTCGCGATGCTGACTCATAGTCTGCGTGCCGATCTCGGCGTGATGATCTCCGCGTCGCACAATCCGTTTGAGGACAATGGCATAAAGCTGTTCGGCCCCGACGGCACCAAGCTGTCGGACACGACCGAGGCGGAGATCGAGGCGATGATGGACAGCACGTTCGCCACACGCCTTGCTTCGCCGACCGCGCTGGGCCGGGCCTCGCGCCTGGACGATGCCGGGGGCCGCTATATCGAGGCGGCAAAGGCGAGTTTCCCACGTGGTCTGCGGCTGGACGACCTGAAGATCGTCATCGATTGTGCCAACGGCGCCGGTTACCGCGTCGCGCCGACCGTGCTGTGGGAACTGGGCGCCACGGTCATTCCGGTGGGTGTCGCGCCGGACGGATTCAATATCAATCGCGGCTGCGGCTCGACAACGCCTGAGTTTCTCTGTGCCCAGGTCATAGAGCATAGCGCGCACCTCGGTATCGCACTGGATGGCGACGCGGACCGGGTGGTCATGGCGGATGAGCAAGGCGAACTGATCGATGGCGACCAGATTCTGGCGCTCATCGCCCGATCGTGGGACGACGCAGGTACACTGCATGGCGGTGGCATCGTCGCAACCGTGATGTCGAACCTGGGACTGGAACGATTTCTGCGCGACGCGGGACTCGCGTTGCACCGCACCCAGGTCGGCGATCGCTACGTGGCGCAGCGGATGCGCGAAGTGGGGGCGAATGTGGGTGGAGAGCAATCCGGCCACGTGGTCCTGTCTGACTTCGCCACCACGGGCGACGGGTTGCTCGCTGCGTTGCAGGTGCTGGCGGTGATCGTCCAGCAGGGACGGCCGGCGAGCGAGGTCTGTCGCGTATTCGCGCCATTGCCGCAGCGGCTGAAAAACGTTCGGTTCACCGGAGATTCGCCGTTGCGGCATCCGCGCGTGATGCAGGCGGTCGCGGCTGTGGAAGCGTCGCTGCATGGTGCCGGCCGGCTGTTGATCCGTGAGAGCGGCACTGAGCCGATGGTGCGTGTGATGGCTGAGGCGGAGAGCGAGGCTATCGTCGGCCGCGTCGTGGACGAGTTGTGCGCCGTTATCGCCGACGTGGCACACGCGCGGGAAAACGTGGATTGACCGGCCCTGAAACCGCCTCCCGCCGAGGCGGAAACGTTTGCAGGGTTCTGGCTATCGCGGGGTCGGATTCCGGTGGCGGGGCGGGGATTCAGGCCGACATCAAGACGATCACCATGCTCGGCGGCTACGCGGCGACTGCCATCACCGCACTAACCGCGCAGGACACCTTGGCGGTGCACGCGATCCATCGCGTGCCGCCTGAGTTCGTCGCACGTCAGATCGCGGTGGTGCTGGATGACATAGGCGCCGACGCGATCAAGACCGGCATGCTGGGCGACGCGGCAACGATAGAGGCGATCGCCGAAGTGTTGTCGCGGCATGCGCCAGGGGTGCCGTTGGTGGTCGATCCGGTGATGATCGCCAAGGGTGGCGCGTCCCTGCTTAGGCAAGATGCAGTCGCTGCGCTGATCCGGCTGTTGCTACCACTGTCGCGCGTGATTACCCCGAACCTACCCGAGGCCGAGGTGCTGTGCGGTTTCGCCATTTCCGACATTGATGCGATGCGCCGCGCCGCGGCGGAATTGCTGCGATTGGGCGTGCCGGCGGTCATGTTAAAGGGCGGCCACCTGGAGGGTGACGCAGTGACGGACCTGCTGGCAACCGCGGATGGGTGCGAGGAATTCACTGCGCTGCGGATAGCCTCGCGCCACACGCATGGTACCGGCTGCACACTGGCCAGTGCGATTGCGACGGGCCTGGCGCAGGGCATGACGTTGCGCGACGCCGTGCTCCGGGCGCGCGCGTATGTGCGGGCGGCGATTGCGGCGGCGCCGGGGATCGGCAGGGGCCACGGGCCGCTCAATCACCATGTGCAGGCCCCCTTCCGTTCATAGCAGAAGGCGAACTACGACTCCGGGACACCTGTCCGGTTGCGGACGGCGCCCGTCGTCCTGCTGTCATCGCAAGCGAAGCGAAGCAATCTCCTGCGTGAGTTGGTACCGAGCTCACCGGCATTATGTAGCAAACGCCATAAAGAATCGTCATCCCCGCGAAAGCGCGGACCCATACCGCTTGGGTCGCTTTCGCGGGGATGACGGTATAGTTTGGGGATGACGGTGTGGCTTGCGGTGAATGCGGACAAGGTGGCGTTTGCTGCATGATGCCGGAAATCTCTCGGGGGAGGTTGCTTCGCTCCGCTCGCAATGACGGAACCGGACCGGTCCGTCAGGGTCAGAACACCGGGAGTCGGCAACCTGCCGCAGGTCGGCACATTCTGCTCCGGCTGGTTCGCTATCTTTGACAGCGGGGTGGGACAGGGGCAGTTGATCCGCGTTATGGTTGCCGCCACCGCGGCAGGCGGGAGACTCTCAGTCGATCATGCAGCGGAGCACGGCATGAGCCATGCCTCACCAGCCACCATCCTGTTGGTGGACGACGACCCCGCGGTACGCGACGTGACCGCTGCGATGCTGGAGGACCTCGGCTACGCAGTGATCGAGGCCGATGACGGCGAGGCGGCGCTTGAGCTGTTGTCCAAGGGCGTCCGAATCGACCTGATGCTGGCGGATTATTCGATGCCGGGGATGACGGGGGGAGAGTTGATCGAAGCGGTGGCCGTGCGCAGGCCGGGATTGCCCGTCCTTCTGGTCACCGATTATGCCGACGAGCGTGCCCTTGCGTCGGTTGGCGAGGATCGTCTGGTGTTGAAGCCGTTCCGGACCGAGGACCTTGCCCGCAAGATACGGGTGGCTCTGGGCGGGCCCGACAGTGGACAGGTGGTTTCGTTGCGGCGATAGGGGGCCGGGTAATCGTCGTGGCAGTTGCCCCCTGTTGTTCGTCCGAGGGTGGGCGCGAACGCCTCGCCGATCGCGCATGCGGCGACGGCAGAATCCCGGGGACGCCAGCAGCGGTCGTACCCTCTCCCGCGAGGGCCTTCGTGGTGTCGAATTCCGCACACGCGAGCAAAATGCACCGTTACTGTAACAGCAGGTTGGCCGATGCTGCGATCCACTACACCGCTGATTGCAGGTCCGGCTAACGGTGTGGTAACGGTTGCGGGAGGAGAAACGCCATGTCTGGTTCCAATAGTCCTGAGATTGCAAATACCAAGACGATCTCGGAAAAGATCGCCACCGCGATCGAAAAGGTCATGACGTTACGGATCACCACCGTGGTCGGTCTGGTGACAGCGACGAACGCGGCTGACGGACACATGGGGCTGGACATCCAGCTTCCCGCCGGGCCGCATGAGTGCGCCACGACAACGGTCGATCTACTACAAGGCGACATCACGCAGATCAGGACCGAGAAGTTCATCTCCGATCCGGCTTATGCCAAGATGCACGACGATGCGCTGACAGCGGGGCGTCAAATCGTCGCGGACAACCTGGCCGCCTTGAAGTCTGCTATCATCGGGCTAGAGAAGTTCCTGCCCAAACCATGAGTGGCACGGATCTGGGCGCAAGGCTTGGCGACCTCGCTTCGGCGCTGCTGACGCTTGAGGTCAACACGATCGTCAAGGCCGGTATGTCGGCGCAGAAAATGCCCGAAATCGCCGTGGCGTTGAGCCTGGTTGCCCAGGACTATGGCCGATTTCTGCTCGACAAGCGGAACGACCTGTTCCCGACTATCAAAGTCGGCGAGCAAACGCGCGCGCTGGCGGACTCGGATGTTGCCAGCGGCGATCAGGCTGCCTTCGAAAATCTTCGAGATGCAGCCGACGCGATCATCCAGTCCGGCCCGCTGCCGGCCGACGATGAGAGAGGTCCAATTCTTGCGCGGATCAAGAGTAACAGTGCCCAAATCGCCCGGTTTTTGACTGACACGGACCCGGCGAAGCCAACGCAGGAGTTCACCATCCTGGTGCATAAGGCGTGGGACGTTGGTACTGAACTGGTGATCATGCAGACCAGCCTACAGGTGGACGGCGACGTGATCACTCGGCTTTCGCCATCGCTGATGGCCAATGATCCGGATCGGCTTGCTTTGGTGGATGCCGGGTTCATCAGCCTGGTCCACAACAACGCTTTGACCACGGCGACGCAACAGTGGCGTTCGCTGTTCGATCTCGCGGCCGAATTGCTGGGAACCGTGGGACAGCGGCTTTTTGGTCCACGCGGCTGATGGCCGCGGTTTTCGCCTCGCTCACCGACGTTGTGCGCATGGTTGAAACCGGCGCTCTGGAAATCCGGACCCCCGATGACAACGACCCGGCTCTGGTGACGATGATCCAGATCGACGGCGACATTGTCTGTTCGATCTACGCACGGCGTCTTGCGAAGCTTGTCGCGGCAGGCGAGGCGCTTGACGTGTTGGCGGCGCGCCATCGGGATGCGATGGCCGAACGCCTTGGGGCCATGACCACGAAGATCCTTCCCCTGTCCCATCGTCTCGCGTTCATGGTCTCGCTTGGTATCTGGGGCGCCGGCGGGATCGGATTTGCGGCAGCGTCGGATTTGCGGCTTTACGTCTGGAGCGTGGTCATGGTTCCGTTGCTGCACTGGGGCGCGCGGCGTTTGCCCGGGTTCGCGCTGCGGTGGGCGATCCCCATCCTCAGGCGGCGCGTTCTGCGAGACATCAGGACGCCCGGGTAGGCCTGTCACCCGAGATGGTCGAGGCCGATATCCAACACCGTGGCGCTGTGCGTCAGCCAACCGATTGACAGCAAATCAACCCCACTGGCTGCAATTGCGGGCGCGGTGTCGGGCCGAATGCGGCCGGAGGCTTCTGTGATCGCGCGTCCGTCCACCATCGCCACGGCCTGGCGCAACATCTCAGGTCCCATATTGTCGAGCAATACCGCATCGACACGAAGGTGCAGCGCCTCTTCGAGTTGCGCCAACGTGTCCACCTCCAACTCGATCTTCACCATATGCCCGACATGAGCACGGGCGCGTTCCACTGCGGTACGCACCCCGCCGGCGATCGCCACGTGATTGTCCTTGATCAGTACGGCATCATCCAGTCCGAAGCGATGATTGCTGCCGCCACCGACCCGAATGGCGTATTTTTGGGCCGCGCGCAGTCCGGGCATGGTCTTGCGCGTGCAACACACCTGTGCCCGCGTGCCGGCGATCGCATCGACGATGTCCCGCGTGGCCGAGGCGATGCCGCTCAGGTGGCAAAGGAAGTTCAGCGCGGTGCGCTCGCCGGTAAGGATGCCTCGGGCCGGCCCCTTGATGACGGCGATGCGGTCGCCGGGCGCGACGCGGGTGCCGTCCGGCCGATCGATACTCGCCGCGATGGCAGGGTCGATAAGCCGGAACGCGGTCAGCGCGAAGTCGAGCCCGGCGACCACACCAGGCTGCCGGGCCACCAGCGCGGTTTCCGTGCGCGCGCCGGCCGGGACGACAGCGTCGCTGGTGATATCGCCGGCGCGACCGAGATCCTCCAACAGCGCGGCCCGTACCGAAGGTTCGATCATGATGGAAGGGAGCGGGGACGGGGACTGGGCGGCGGCCATCATCGCACCGCCAGCATGCGCTCGACCGACTGGCGCGCACGGACGGCAATGGCGGGATCGATCATGACCTCGTGCCGCATCTCCTCCAACGCGGTGCGAATGTTGGCCAGCGTGATGCGCTTCATGTGCGGGCACAGGTTGCAGGGCCGGACGAAGTCCACCGACGGATGATGCACCGACACGTTGTCCGCCATCGAGCATTCGGTCAGCAGCACCACGCGCGCCGGTTTCTCGCGCCCGACATAGTTCGACATATCGGCCGTGGATCCCGTGTAGTCTGCCTCGGCGATCACCTCCGGCGGGCATTCCGGATGCGCCAGGATTGTCACGCCTGGGTAATCGCTACGCAGCGCGCGTACCTGGGCGCCGGTAAATCGTTCGTGAACTTCGCAATGACCGGCCCAGGCGATGATTTTCACCGGCGTCTGCGCCGCGACGTTCTGTGCGAGGTATTCGTCCGGCAGCATGATCACTGTGTCGCTTCCCAGTGACTCGACGATCTTTTTCGCGTTGGCCGAAGTGCAGCAGATGTCCGACTCCGCCTTCACCGCGGCCGACGAGTTCACATAGGTCACGACCGGCACGCCGGGGTGCTTTTCGCGCATCAGCCGCACGTCGGCGGCGGTGATCGAGGCCGCGAGCGAGCACCCGGCGCGCGTGTCAGGAATCAACACGGTCTTCGCTGGGTTCAGCAACTTCGCCGTTTCCGCCATGAAGTGCACGCCGGCGAGCACGATGACATCGGCATCCACGTTCATCGCTTCGCGCGCCAGGGCAAGACTGTCGCCGACGATATCGGACACGCAATGGAAGATTTCCGGCGTCATGTAGTTGTGCGCCAGGATGACGGCGTTGCGGCGGCGCTTGAGGTCCAGGATTGCCTCTATGTCGCCGGCGAAGACCGGCCACTCCATGGGCGGGATGACGCGGCTGACGCGTTGGTAGCAGGGGGCGGTTCGTTCGAGCGCTGTGGCTGCCGACATGGTCGGGTCCTCCTTCGGCTATGCTCTATATGAGCATTTCTGGAGGTTATGCTAGGGGTGAGCATTAGGATGTCAAGCCGCCACGGTATAGACCCTTCCCGCCCCGGGAAGCGTTGAGACGCGCGGCGGCGAGGGGAGGGGCGCGCAGCACGGACGGCCCGTGCGGCAAGCCCTTTCCCCGGACGCTTCGCGCCGGCCTCACTTGCAAGAAACAAGGTCCTCCCCCTCTCCTTGAGGGAGGAGGTTGGGGGGAGGGGTTCGTGCCGCACGTACCCCTCCCCCGAGCCCCCTCCCTCAAGGGGAGGACGAGTATCTTGCCCCCGGCGACCGCGGCAGTTTCATTCAGGGCGGGTCGTCCGCCGCCGGCCGGTGGTCAATTCACATCACGAGGAGAGGTTTACGCCGATGTCCGACTCAATCCTCAACGATCCCGGCCTGTTCGAGATCATGCGTACCACCCGGTCGATGCGGCGGCTGAAGCCGGAGTCGGTGCCCGATGGGCTGGTCCGGCAGATCCTCGAAGCCGGCACCTACGCCGCGAACGGCGGCAACATGCAGAGTTGGCGCTTCCTGGTGATCCGCGATTCCGCGATCAAGCAGAGCGTCGCGGTCTTCTACAAGCGCGCCTGGGACGAGATCGTCGGTCCGCGCTACCGCGCCACTGCGCCGGCCGCCGGGACGTCGCCGGAGCGCCATGCGCGCATGCTTGTGTCGGCGGAATATCTGGCCGAACACCTGCATGAAGCCCCGGTGTGGATCGTCCCCTGCCTGAGCGGGGCGACGCCGACGCGAACAAGCGGCGCCTCTATCTACCCGGCGGTGCAGAACATGCTGCTGGCGGCGCGGGCGCTCGGGCTGGGGGCGACGCTGACCACGCTGTATCTGCAATTCGAGAAGGATGCCGAGGCGGCGATGGGCTTGCCGGCCGACGTGCATTCCTACGCGATCCTGCCGATTGGTTATCCGGTGGGGCGGTTCGGACCGGTTCGCCGCGGGGCGCTTGCTGACGTGGTGTACGAGGATCGCTGGGGACAGGCGTATCGGGGAGTGTAGCTGGGGGGCCACTTCATCTCGGTCGGAATGTCGCTGCTGTGGCCTTCCAACCCGGCTCTGGTGGACCGAGGCGCCAACAATCCGTTGGCTATTGGCAAAGCCGGGTGCCCTGGGCGCGGCACAACACGCGCGTATCTCTAACGGTCGCAGCCGGTCGAGGAATGCACGTGCCGTCAGGATCGTCGTTCCGCCATGCCTCCCCAGGGCCAGCAGCCCCGCCTTATCACCTGTGACCAGGTAGTCGGCGCCACCAGCTTCACACAGAGCGAGCAGAAAGTCGTCTCTAGGGTCCGTGGAACGGTCGACGTTTGGCAGACGATCTACGATGTCCGCCCTCTTGTAAATCCGGTTCATCAACCTGCCGGCCTCACCGCGGAGAATCCGGGCGCGAAGGTGGCTGCGCCGGCTCGTGTCGCGGAATTCATCAAGTTGGGTTTCATGCGTCAGCAGGGTAAAGCGGTCTTCCAACCATGCCTGCACCAATCGGGCCGGTACACTATGTTTGCGTATCAATGCGCTGAGCAGCAGATTAGTGTCGATGATGACGCGAAGTGCGCCGCCGATCAATCGCTCCACCACTTGCGATCCTTCCAGAATTCCGCCCGTGTCTCAGCACAGGCTTGGTCGATCTCGGCCCGGAGCACTTCATCCGGCACGTGGGCATTGCGATCCTGAATCTCTCGGATCGTGGCACGCAGCAATTCCGTGTTGACCGCTTGTTCTATGAACTTCGACAGATCGCCTTTCTTGCCGCCTCGCTCGGCCAGATAAGTCCGTAACGAAATATCCGTTTCCTTGGAAACCTTCACGCTCCAGCGGGCCAGTTCGCTCATGTCGGCACCTGTGTGTCTAAACGCTTACGGCTCACATAGCACGCGTCGAGGTTCCTACAACCGCCTACACCACTATCCCCCCAGCGCACCTCGCACCGCCGCAAGCGCCTCCTCCGCGCGAGCGCCATCCGGCCCGCCCGCCTGCGCCATGTCGGGCCGGCCGCCGCCTCCCTTGCCGCCGACCGCCGCGGACGCCGCCCGCACCAGTTCCACCGCGTTGATTCGCCCGGTCAGGTCGGACGAAACGCCGACCACGATGCTCGCTTTGCCCTCGGCCGTGGAAACCAGCGCCACCACACCCGGAGCCGAGCTGCTTGCCGATCGCCTCGGCCAGGCCCTTCAGCTCGCGCGCCGGCACCTCACCCAGGTTGCGCGCCGCGAGCTTGACGCCGTTCACCTGTTCCACCTCGGCCGCGCCGCCGCCGGTGGCCAGCTTCTTCTGCAGCTCGGCGATCTGGCGTTCCTGCCGGCGATTCGTCTCCACCAGCGCCTCCAGCCGCGCCGGCACCTCGGCGGGAGCGGCGCGCAGCACACCGGCGGCTTCGTTGATGCGGCGCTGGGTTTCGGCGACGACCGCCTCGGCGAACGGCGCCGGTCACCGCCTCGATACGCCGCACCCCCGCTGCCACCGCGCTCTCGCCCACCACGCGGAAATAGCCGATATCGCCGGTGCGGCGGACGTGCGTGCCGCCGCAAGCTCGATCGACCAGGCCGGCTTGTTGCCCTCCGGCGATCCCATCATCACGACGCGAACTTCTTCGCCGTACTTCTCACCGAACAGCGCCATGGCGCCCAGGTCGCACCGCCGCGTCCGGCGTCATTAGCCGGGTGACCACCTCGGCATTCTCGCGGATGCGGGCGTTAACCTCGGCCTCCACCAGGGCGATATCTTCGCCGGTAATCGGACGCGGGTGACTGACGTCGAAGCGCAGCCGGTCGGGCGCGTTGAGGCTACCCTTCTGCGCAACGTGCGTACCCAGCCGCCGCCGAAGCGCTTCGTGCAGCAAATGCGTCGCCGAGTGGTGGGCGCGAATATGCGAGCGCCGTTCATGGTCCACGTCCGCGGCCACTGGCATGCCGACCCGCGCCTCTCCGGATTCGACACGCGCCGAGATGCACGAACAGGTCCCCAAGCTTCTTCTGCGTATCGGTCACCGCGATCCGCAGGCCGTCCGGGCCGGAGATCGTCCCGGTATCGCCCACCTGCCCGCCGGACTCGCCGTAGAACGGCGTCTGGTTCAGCACCACCGCGACGTCACTGCCCACCGCCACCGATGGCACCGACACCCCGTTCGCCACCAGCGCCAGATCTCCCCTTCCGCGCGACTGGTCGAATAGCCGAGGAATTCGGTCGCCCCCACCGCCTGCTTGATCTCGAACCACACCTGTTCGGTCGCCGCCTCGCCCGACCCCGCCCACGCCGCGCGAGCCCGCACCCGTTGCTCTTGCATCGCGGCCTCGAACCCTGCAGGTCCACCTCCGCCCTTGCTCGCGCAATGCGTCTTGCGTGAGGTCCAGCGGGAAGCCGAACGTGTCGTACAGGCGGAAGGCCACCGCTCCGGCCAATGGCTGCCGATCCCCCAGCCGCCCGGTTTCCTCCGCCAACAGGCCCAGCCCGCGCTCCAGCATCTGCTTGAAGCGCGTCTCTTCCAATTGCAGCGTTTCGGCGATCAGCCCTTCGGCGCGCACCAGTTCCGGGTAGGCGGCGCCCATCTGCCGGGTCAGCGCCGGCACCAGGCGGTACATCACCGGCTCCTGCGCGCCCATCATCGTGGCGTGGCGCATGGCGCGGCGCATGATGCGGCGGAGCACGTAGCCGCGGCCCTCGTTCGACGGCAGCACCCCGTCGGCAATCAGGAACGCGCTGGACCGCAGGTGGTCGGCGATAACACGGTGGCTGACCTTGTGCGGGCCATCCGGATCCTGCCCCGTGGCCTCGGCGCCGGCCAGGATCAGCGCGCGCAGGATATCGATGTCGTAGTTGTCGTGCTTGCCTTGCAGGATGGCGGCAAGGCGTTCCAGCCCCATGCCGGTGTCGATCGAGGGCCGCGGCAGCGGCACGCGCGTGCCGGGCGGTCCTTCCTCGAACTGCATGAACACCAGGTTCCAGATCTCGACGAACCGGTCGAGGTCGGCCTCGGGCGAACCGGGCGGGCCGCCTGGGATGTCTTCCCCGTGGTCGTAGAAGATTTCCGAGCATGGGCCGCATGGGCCGGTATCGCCCATGCGCCAGAAATTGTCCGAGGTGGGGATGCGGACGATTTTCCCGTCCGGCAGCCCGGCAACCTTTTTCCACAGCGCGGCCGCGTCGTCGTCCTCGGAAAACACCGTGACCATCAGGCGGTCTTTTGGCAGGCCGTAATCCTTCGTCACCAGCTCCCACGCGTACGGGATGGCAAGCTCCTTGAAGTAGTCGCCGAAGCTGAAATTGCCGAGCATTTCGAAGAAGGTGTGATGCCGCGCGGTGTAGCCAACATTGTCCAGGTCGTTGTGCTTGCCGCCTGCGCGCACGCATTTCTGCGCGGTTGTGGCGCGCACATAGGGGCGCTTCTCCTGGCCGGTAAAGACGTTCTTGAACTGCACCATCCCGGCGTTGGTGAACATCAACGTCGGATCGTTGCGTGGCACCAGCGGGGAGCTAGGCACCACGGTGTGCCCGTTACGGGCGAAGTAGTCGAGGAACGCGGCGCGGATGTCGTTGCTGCTGGCCATGGCGGTCAGTTGGGATCCTGAGCTTAGAGCGAAAGGCGATCACCTAGCGTAAGGGCGCGCCGGAGTCGACGGGAGCGTGGCGTCGCCGGGCGATCCGGCGGCGGCGACCAAATGTTGCCCGGGCATGTCGGTTTGGGGCGACAGGAGAGACGCCCCGCATCGCCGGCGATGCGCCACCGGGGATGACGACATCGGGCGTCGGGGGGAGCTTTCATAGCAGCAACGCTGTGGGTTACGAGATCAGGGGCATGTGCCGGGCCATAGCCCCGTGCTAGGTGATCGTCATGGCCTGAGCGGAGACGGACCATGGTGCACCACGCCCAGCATCCATTCCTCCAGTCGCTGCGCTCGGCGCATAGCGGCAAGGTGGTCCCTGCGCGCGACGCGGTCCGGCTGATCCGCGACGGCGACACCGTCGCAACCGGTGGGTTCATCGGCACCGGCTTCGCCGAGGGTGTCGCCGTGGCCTTGGAAGAACTCTTCCTGGACACCGACGAGACGCAGTTCAGGTCCGCCGCGAAGCCCGGCAACCTGACGTTGGTCTATGCGGCCGGGCAGGGCGATGGCAAGCATCGTGGGATGAACCACTTTGGCCACGAGGGCCTGGTGCGCCGCGTGATCGGTGGCCATTGGGGTCTCGCGCCCAAGCTCGCGGACCTGGCGATCGCCAACAAGATCGAGGGTTACAACCTGCCGCAAGGCGTCATCACCCACCTGTTTCGCGACATCGCCGCGCACCGCCCGGGGCATCTGACGCGCGTCGGCCTCGGCACCTTCGTCGATCCGCGCAACGGTGGCGGCAAGATCAACGCCCGCACAACCGAAGACCTCGTCGAACTCATCACCATCCACGGCGAGGAGGTTCTGCTTTACAAATGCTTCCCGATCGACGTCGGCATCATTCGCGGCACCACGGCGGATACGCTGGGCAATATCAGCATGGAGCGCGAGGCGCTGACCCTGGAAGCCCAGGCGATCGCCATGGCGGCGCATAACTCCGGCGGGGTGGTGATCGTTCAGGTCGAACGTCTGGCCGAAGCCGGAAGCCTGCATCCACGGTCGGTGAAGATTCCCGGCATTTTGGTCGACTGCGTCGTGCTCGCCGAAAAACCCGAGCACCACGGCCAAACCTTCGTCACCGTTTACAACCCTGCCTATACCGGCGAGACGCGTGCGCCGATGGGCTCCATTCCGGCGATGCCGATGAGCGAGCGCAAGGTGATTGCCCGCCGCGCCGCGCTGGAGCTATTGCCGGGCAGCGTGGTCAATCTCGGCATTGGCATGCCGGAAGGCGTCGCCGCGGTCGCCAACGAGGAACACGTCATCGACCTGATCACGCTGACCACCGAACCCGGCTCGATCGGCGGCGTCCCGGCGGGCGGGTTGGACTTCGGCGCGTCGGTAAACAGCCAGGCGGTGATCGACCAGCCCAACCAGTTCGACTTCTATGACGGCGGTGGATTGGATGCGGCGTTCCTCGGCCTGGCGCAGGCGGATGCGGCGGGCAATGTCAACGTCAGCAAGTTCGGCCCGAAGCTGG
This sequence comes from uncultured Alphaproteobacteria bacterium, assembly GCA_963762885.1. Lineage (GTDB taxonomy): Bacteria > Pseudomonadota > Alphaproteobacteria > Acetobacterales > Acetobacteraceae > JASHVB01. Next base: position 135,844 of record CAVXNH010000089.1, on the reverse strand, counting down.
CGGGTGCCGGCGGGTTCATCAACATCAGTCAGAACGCCAAGAAGGTAGTGTTTGTCGGCACCTTCGAGGCTGGAGGGCGGCGGCCGACGGTCGTTGACGGGCGACTGGTCCTGGGTGGCCACGGCGACGGCCGGAAGTTCGTGCGCGAAGTGGAGCATCGCACGTTCAGCGGCGAATACGCAGCGCGGCGCGGCCAGCCGGTACTGTATGTGACCGAGCGCTGCGTCTTTCGACTGGCGCCTGACGGCCTGGAGCTGACCGAGATCGCACCTGGCGTGGACCTGGAGCGCGACATCCTGGCGCGGATGGATTTCGCCCCCGTGATCCGCGAGACGCCGCGGCTGATGGATGAGCGTATCTTCCGTCCGGAGCCGATCGGCCTGCGCGAGCGCGCTGCTGGGCATCCCGTTGGAGCAACGGTTCTCCTACGATCCGGCGGAGCAATTGTTCTTTGTGAATTTCGAAGGGCTATCGGTACGCAGTGCTGCCGAGATCGCACAGATCCGCCATCTGGTGGCAGCCCAACTGCTACCGCTTGGGCACAAGGTCTACGCGATCGTCAACTATGACCGGTTCAGCATCCTGCCTGAATTGTTGGAAGCGTATTCGGCGATGGTGCAGGATCTGACGGACCGGTTCTACTCCGGCGTCACCCGCTATACGACCAGCGGCTTTCTGCGCGTGAAGCTGGGCGACGCATTGGGCCGCCGCCAACTCGCGCCGCACATCTATGAATTGGCCGAGGAGGCGCGCGCGCATCTGGCAGAACTGGAACGCGGCGGGAACTGATATCGAGTGGATATCGTAAGGAGCCTGATTAGAGCAGGGCGAAATATTCCCGGTGTTCCCAGTCGGTGACGTCCGACAGGAAGCGGCCAATTTCGAATTCCTTCAGCCGCACGAAATAATCGACGAACGAATCGCCGAACGCGGCGCGAAAGCACGCATTTTCGCGCAGCGCGGCGACGGCTTCCATCAGAGTTCGTGGCAACCTTGGTGCATCGGCGCTGTAGGGTGCGTCGGCCGCCGCCCCAGGATCGGCGTTGGTCGCGATGCCATCCAGGCCGGCTGCGATCTGCGATGCCATATAAAGGTACGGGTTGGCCCCGGGCTCACCAACGCGATTTTCGAGGTGCGTCGCAGGGTCGCCCGCCTGACCGATCACGCGCACCATCGCCGCGCGATTATCGTGGGCCCAGGCGACACGATCTGGCGCCATCGAGTGTGGCTGGTAGCGCTTGTAGCCGTTGATCGTCGGCGTGCTGAAGGCGGAGGCTGCCGCCGCATGGCGTAACAACCCACCCAGCCAGGCGCGGGCAACGGCGGACAGGCCATCCGGATCGGCAAAGAGATTGCGGCCGGTCGCCGCGTCCTCGATCGAATGATGCAGATGCCAGCCGGAGGAAGCCGCGTGCGGCAATTGCGGGCGGCACATGAAGCTGGCGAGATAGCCGGATCGGGCAAAGATCTGCTTCGTTGCGCTACGGAACAGCAGCATTTGATCCGCCGGGTCCATGCCAGTGGTAGCGCCGAGCGTGACCTCCACCTGGCTGGGCCCGAACTCGACCTCCAGCGAGCGTAGCGGCAGTTCCAATTGCTGGAGATGCGCACGTAACGTTTCCAGGAGTGGGTCAAGCGCGTCGTAGCGTTGTTCGGTCAGATATTGATAACCGTGGTTCAGCGGGGCGACGCGCGGTGGCGGACCCGGCATGGCGATATGATCGGGCGCGGGCAGATCACCGGTGGATCGCAGCAGATGGAATTCCACTTCCAGGCCGGCACGCCAGATGAAGCCGTGATCGGCAAGGCGGGACAGGGCGCGGCGCAGCGATGCGCGCGTGGAATAGGGATGGGGCGTGCCATCCGTGCGGTAGAGGTCGCAAAGAATCCAGCCGCTATGCGGCGCCCAGGGCAGGACGTGAAATCGGCATGGATCGGCGACCATGACCATGTCGCCCGCCCCATCGCCGCCGGGTTGAAAAATCGGGAAGGCGGTGCGGCCGGACAGGTCCTTCAGCAGCATCGTCAGAGTGCAGGTGACGCCGGTGCGCAAGGCTCGCACCGCCTCCGATGCGACGAGGGTCTTGCCGCGGACCACACCGTGCGCGTCGGAAAATGCGAAGCGAACGACGCCAAGTTGCCTGATGCGGGCGACGACATCCGTGGCTGCGTCGCGCTGGTCCTGGGTCCAAAGCCCGTACTGCTCGACGAAATCGCTCACGTCGTTGCGAGGTCCTGGGTTTCAGCTTCGCTCGTGGGCCGATCAAGCCAGGGGGTTGCCCGCCGCCGCGCGGCTTCCTGTGCCCGCCAGTAACGGTCCAGGTCATTTGCCGGGCCGACCGCGTCGATCGTTGCCGGACCGTGTTGCGCCGCGGCGTCGCGTGTCAGGGGCGGATCGCGGCCCTCGGCGACGTCGTCGATGGCACGGAAAAAGCGGCGGCGGGCGGCGGTGATAATGCGGTCGGAGGTGCCCAGGTGTTCCTGCGTGCGATCCTGGATCGCACCCATGCTCTCCACCGCCCATTGATCATGCACGTTGATGTCCATGCCCATGCCGGTATAGGTCGCCGTGCGCTGTTCTTCCGGGTCGAAGCCCCAATCGTTGTCGCGACCGGCGCGCGGCGCGTAATCCGGCAGGGTGCACGATGCGAGCCGTTGCGCGCGCATCGTTGCCTTGTCCACGGGCCCGCTGAAGCTGGTGAAGATCGCATACCAATAGCAATGCGTGTCGTCGACCGGGACGTGCCATTGGGTGATCGACATCTCGCGGCTCATTGGGATAACGAAGGCGTGCGGGAACACCATGTTGGTGACGCGCAGGTGGGTGACCGACTCGTTGATCGGACGCAGCGTGGTGATGCGCAGGCCGAACGGGGTTTCCTCGAAGTCCAGGTGAGGATTGGGGACCTGGCGCATCAGCCGGGTCATCGGAATGTCGGCGCCGATGGTCGCCGCACGGAACTGACGGCCATAGGCCGCGTCTGACACGTCTTCGTCCTCGAAGAAGCGATGCAGGTGACTGGCGTGCGCGGGGTCGATGCCGACCTCCAGGGCTTGCAGCCAGTTGCAGGACCACAGGCCCTTGAAAGCGAAAGTGTGCGTGTCCGGGGCGATGAAGCAGTCGAATGACGGGAACGGCGGCGGCTCGCCTGGCCCCATATAGGCCCAGACGATGCCGCTGTGTTCCTCGCAATGATATGCCCGTTGGCGGACCTTGCGATGAAACATGCTGCCGGCGGGTTCGGTCGGCTGCTCCAGGCATGCGCCGGTTGCGTCGTAGAGCCAGCCATGGAACGGGCAGCGCAGGCCGCCATCTTCGCACCGCGCAAACGTGAGGTCGGCGCCGCGATGCGCGCAATGGCTATCGAGCAAGCCGTAGCGGCCACGGTCGTCGCGGAACAGCACCAGGTCCTCGCCGAGAAGCCGAACCCGCTTGACCGGACGTGGCGAGTTCAGTTCCTCGACCAGCGCCGCAGGTTGCCAGTAGCGGCGCATCAGCGCACCGCACGGCGTTCCGCGGCCGGTTCGCGTGATCAGACTGTTTTGCTCGGCGGTGAGCATCGCGATCTCTCCGGCAGACGGGCGGAAGCGCGAGCGCGCGCCGCTGCAACGTTTGAAAGCATGGCGATTTTGCCGGACAGTCGCAAGGTTAGTGAAGCCGCCGGCCGGCGTGTCAGTCGCAGCTCATCGTCTGCACGGCGTCATTGGCCACGCCCTTCGCCGCCGAGTACGGCTGCGCGGTTTGCTCGCACTGCTTCAGGCCGTCCGCCTTCAGGCGGAGCAACCGATCGGAGCCGCGGTATTGGCAATCGACGAAATGCGACCAATGCGGCTCGTCGCCCATGATCCAGATGTTGTGCCAGACGTTGCCCCGCGCGTATCCCCGATCGGGCATTAGCGATGGCGGTGCAGTCTCGTCGATGGGTTCGCCGGCCGGTTGGGACAGCACCGCGGCCTGCGTCAGCGGCGCGGGCCTGGGCAGTGCCCATTCCGCGGGAGCTTCGCGTGGACATTCGACACGATGGGGCTGATCCGCGCCGGCCGCGTGCGTGGTAGCCAGTGCTATGGCCAGGGCGACCAGGGATTGGCGAGCCCGTCTTCCGAACGGCATGTGCCTCATGGCGGACAATCCCTTTCCGGCTGCATGGCATGCAGGATGCCGAGGATGGCGGCCGCCTGACAACCGATATCGGTTCAGTGATGTCGGCCGATCCGGTTCGGCGGCGTTGACCTGGATCAATGCACGTGGCCTCGAATATTGTTGGGTGTCCGCATCGCATCCATCATGAAGGCCAACGCCGATGTCGGTTCCGCTGCTGTCCGGACGCCTTGCCGGCGTGGCCCAGGCGCTGCCGCCGCCCTACGCCGCGCTGCGGACAAGCGTGGTGTCGTGCCTTCCCGCCGAGCGAGTGATTACCGATCCGCTGCGCCTGCTGGCGTGGGGAACCGATGCGAGTTTCTACCGGCTGGTTCCCAAAATCGTTGTCGTGGCCGAGAGCGAGCAGGAGGTGAGATGGGTGCTTGCGGAATGCGCTCGGCTGGGAACGCCGGTGACGTTTCGCGCGGCTGGAACCAGCCTGTCCGGACAGTCGATCACCGATTTGGTTCTGTTGCTGCTGGGGGACCAATGGCGTGGATGCACGGTGGCCCCGGACGCTGGCACGATCACGCTACAGCCTGGAGTCATCGGCGCGGAGGCCAATCGGCGGCTGGCGCGGTATGGCCGCAAGATAGGGCCCGACCCTGCTTCGATCGACACGGCGATGATCGGTGGCATCGCGGCCAACAATTCAAGCGGGATGTGTTGCGGCACGGCGCAGAACAGCTATAAGACTTTGGAAGGAATCCGGGTTGTTCTTGCCGACGGAACAGTGCTGGACACGCGCGATCCGGCGAGTTGTTTGGCCTTCAGGGCGCAGCGGAAGGATTTGGTGGAGGGGCTAGCGGCGCTGGCGAAGGCGGCCAGCGAGAATGTGCCGCTGGCGGCGCGCATCCGGCACAAGTTCCGTTTGAAGAACACCACCGGCTATAGTTTGAATGCTCTGGTGGATTTCCAGGATCCGCTCGACGTGCTTGCGCATCTGATGATTGGGTCGGAAGGGACGCTGGGCTTCATCTCCGAAGTTACCTACCGCACCGTGCCGGATTATGCCGACAAGGCGAGCGCGCTCATCCTGTTCGACGATCTGGCGACGGCGTGCCGGGCGGTTACGGCGCTGAAGGCCGCGCCGGTGGCTGCGGTCGAACTGGCCGATCGTGCTGCGCTGCGTTCGGTGGAGAACAAGCGCGGGATGCCGGACGGCATCCGTGCGCTGGGTCCGAACGGAGCGGCGCTGTTGGTGGAGACGCGCGCGGCCGACCCGACGGCGCTTGCCGCGCAGATCGGCGCCATCGAGGCGGCGCTGTCGGGTGTGCACACGGTCGGGCCGATAGGTTTTTCGACTGACCCCGCCAAATGCGCGCGATTCTGGAATGTGCGCAAGGGGATGTTCCCGTCGGTCGGTGCGGTGCGCGCGGCCGGAACGACCGCGATCATCGAAGATGTGGCGTTTCCGGTCGAGCGGCTGGCCGAGGCAACGACGGAATTGCAGCAGCTTCTGGCGGCGCATGGCTATTCGGAGGCAATCATTTTCGGCCATGCGCTGGAAGGCAACCTGCACTTCGTGTTTACGCAGGACTTCAATATGCCGGCAGAGATCGAGCGGTATCGGCGCTTCATGGATGCGCTGTGCCGGATGGTTGTCGAAAAATACGATGGCTCGTTGAAGGCGGAGCATGGGACCGGGCGCAACGTCGCTCCGTTCGTCGAACTCGAATGGGGTGCCGAGGCGTATGCGCTGATGCGGCGGATCAAGGCACTGTTCGACCCACAGGGATTGCTCAATCCCGGGGTGATCATGAATGACGATGCCAGGGTGCATTTGAAGAATCTCAAGCCGCTGCCGCGATGCGATGCGGTCGTCGATAAGTGTATCGAGTGCGGCTTCTGCGAGCCGAAATGTCCGTCGCGCGGGCTGACGCTGTCGCCGCGGCAGCGCATCGTGGGCTGGCGGGAGATCGCTCGGCTTGAGCGGGAGGCGCCTGGCAGCGCGGAGCTTGGCGCGATGCGCTCGTTATACGACTACCAGGGCATCGATACTTGCGCCGGTTGCGGACTGTGCGCGACGGCGTGCCCGGTCGATATCGAAACGGGGGTGCTGATCAAGTCGTTGCGTGCCCGGCGGCAAGGGCCGATGGCGAAGCGGGTCGCGACGGCATTCGCTCGGCACTATGGCGGGGTTTCGTCCGGCTTGCGTGCCGGTCTGACGGCGGCGGACCTGATGCATGGGGTTTTGGGCACGCGGGCGATGCAGGGCGTGTTGGATGGCGCGCGCCGGATGTCGGGAGGGCGGTTGCCAAAGTGGTCGCCGTCGATGCCTCGCGCGGCCCGGTTCAAGCCGGGCGAAGCGCAGGCCGGGGGCGCCGAGCGGGTCGTGTATTTTCCTAGCTGCGCTGTGCGCACCATGGGCACGCAGCGCGGCGATGACGCCGAAGCGCTGCCTGATGTTGCGGAGCGGCTGTTTCGCAAGGCTGGCTTCGATGTCGTCTATCCTCGGTTGTTGGCGGGCCTGTGCTGTGGGCAGCCGTTTGAAAGTCAGGGGTTGTCGGCGGCGGCCGATAGCAAGGCGGCGGAGCTGGAAGCGGTGCTGGCGGAGGCCAGCGAGAACGGACGCTGGCCGATCGTGTTCGACACCAGCCCGTGTGCTTACCGGATGCGGCGGTTCTGCGGCGCTCGATTGACGGTGCTGGATAGCATCGAGTTCATCCACGATGCGGTGCTGCCACGCGTGACGCTTGCTCCGATCGACGCGCAGGTTGCCGTTCATCCGGTTTGCAGCGTGCGGATGATGGGCACGGTCGAGAAGCTTGCCGCGATCACCGGCCTTTGCTGCGCCGAGGTCGTGTCCGTGCCGGATGTGCTGTGCTGCGGGTTCGCCGGCGACAAGGGTTTCAACCGGCCGGAGCTCAACGAACACGCGCTGCGTCATTTGAAGGACACACTGCCGCCCGGCTGTTCGCACGGCTACTCCACAAGCAGAACGTGCGAGATTGGGCTGTCGGCGGCGGCGGGGTTTCCGTACCGGTCGATCATCCATCTGGTGGAGGCGTGCGCCAGCCCGAAGGACGCTGGTGCTGCGACCCTAACGCGTCGTGCCCGGTGCCCTGGTGTCATTGCGAGCGACGCGAAGCAATCTCCCACGTGAGTTGGCGGGAATTCTCCGGCATTATGTAGCAGACACCACAAAGAATTGTCATCCCCGCGAAAGCGGGGACCCATGCCGCCGGGTCCCCGCTTGCACGGGGATGACGGTGTGGTTTGCGGTGAATGCGGACCAAGTGGCGTTTGCTAAATAATGCCGGCATTCTCGGGGGAGATTGCTTCGCTTCGCTCGCAATGACGGCATTGGACGTGGGATCGATCCGTCCGGGTCAGAACGCTAGAGCGTCCCCCCGCGCCGTCCCGCCATCGCCCCCAGGCGCAGCCGCAACGCGTTCAGCTTGATGAAGCCCTGGGCGTCGAACTGGTCGTAGGCGCCCTGGTCGTCCTCGAACGTCACCGTCTTCAGCGAGTACAGGCTGTTCGGTGATTCGCGGCCGATGACCGTCGCATTGCCCTTGTAGAGTTTCAGGCGCACGCGGCCGGAGACGCTGTGCTGGCTGGTGTCGATCAGCGCTTGCAGCATGCGGCGCTCGGGGCTGAACCAGAAGCCGTTATAGATCATCTCGGCGTAGCGCGGCATCAGGCTGTCTTTCAGGTGCGCCGCCTCGCGATCCAGCGTGATGCTTTCGATGCCGCGATGCGCGGCCAGCAGGATGGTGCCGCCGGGGGTTTCGTACACCCCGCGCGATTTCATCCCGACGAAGCGGTTTTCCACCAGGTCCACCCGGCCGATGCCGTTGGCCTTGCCGTATTCGTTCAGTCTGGTGAGCAACGCGGCGGGGGACAGGCGTGCTCCGTCGATCGCCACCGGGTCGCCGTGTTCGAAGTCGATCGAGATCACGGTCGCTTTGTCCGGCGCGTCTTCCGGGCTGATGGTGCGCTGGTAGACGATCTGGTCCGCTTCCACGGCCGGGTCTTCAAGGATTTTCCCCTCCGAAGACGAGTGCAGCATGTTGGCGTCCACGCTGAACGGTGCCTCGCCGCGCTTGTCCTTGGCGATGGGGATCTGGTTTTGCTCGGCGAATTCAAGCAGCCTGGTGCGGCTGGTGAGGTTCCACTCGCGCCAGGGAGCGATGATCTTGATGTCGGGCTTCAGGGCGTAGTAGCTGAGCTCGAAACGCACCTGGTCGTTGCCCTTGCCGGTGGCGCCGTGCGCGACGGCGTCGGCGCCGGTGAGTTCTGCGATCTCGATCTGGCGCTGGGCGATCAGCGGCCGGGCGATGGAGGTGCCGAGCAAGTATTGGCCTTCGTAGAGGGCGTTGGCGCGGAACATCGGGAAGACGAAGTCGCGCACGAAGATTTCGCGCAGATCGTCGATGAAGATTTCTTTCACGCCGGCGGCCTCGGCCTTTTGGCGGGCGGGGCCGAGTTCCTCGCCCTGGCCGAGATCGGCGGTAAAGGTGACGACCTCGCAGCGATAGGTCACCTGGAGCCAGCGGAGGATCACGCTGGTGTCGAGGCCGCCAGAGTAGGCGAGCACGACTTTCTTCACGTCTTTCACCGGCATCCGCGCTCTCCCGTGCTGCGACCGATCGGAGGTAGCGCCGGGCGGCGGATCAGCGCAAGCGGGCTGGGCTCAGTCGTAGGTCGCCAGCCGGACGCTGGCGTATTTCAGGAAGCCATCAGGGTCCTTGTCGCCGGTCGCGGCGCGACCATAGGCAACGGGAACCACCGTGATGTTCTCCAGCTTGCCGTCCCGGTCGAGCACCTGCTTCAGCGGCTCGGTCACCACCACAACTTTCGACTGCGGCGTCAGCGGATGCGGGCCGCGCAGATCGTGCGGCGCCTTGCCGCGGTCGTTCACCTCGCAGTGGCCGACATCGCCGAGGCAGATGCCGTGGCCGAAGATGTGGAAGGAGCCGGCATAGCCGTTGGCGATCGTCGTCTCGGCGTCGGCGGTGGCGGCCGGGTTGTTCAGGAACACCCGTGCTTCGAAGCTGGGGCCGGAGTGATCGACGGCGTCGAAGATCAGGTCCGCCCGGTTGAAGTCTTTCCGGTGCAAATGGTCGCGGGAAAACGCCAACGCGTGCGACTTCGTCCGGCCGCCGCGCCGATGGTGTGGCAGCACGCCCTGGTGCGCCACCGCGGGTGTTGCAACGCCGCTCATGCCACGTTCACCTTGGTTGCATATTCATAACCGAGCTGGTGGATATCCAGCACCTGGGACACCGTCAGCGGAAAACCCTCCAGCGCCTGGCTCGGCGACAGCGTGCCGACGCCGCCGTTCGGATTGCGAAGCTGCCAGAGATACCACAAACGGTCGATCATGCAGTGATGCGCCCAGAACAGCGGATCGTAGGCGGCGAGCGGAATGATGCCCATCGATCCGCCCACCCAGCCGTGCACCTGATTGTGCTGATCCTCCAACCGGTTGGAGAAGCCGTCGAACGTGGCTTCCTGTAGCACGGATTCGATGATCTCGGGGGTGGGCAGGCCGGTCGGTGGGCCGGGTGCGCGCACGGTCTGCGGCGGCGTGACCGAGAAGTCCAGCGCGTCCGGGATCTGTGCCTGGACTTGCGCCAACATATCGGCCGGCAGGCCGGTCTGCGATGACAGCAGCGGGTTCGGCGCCGGATCGCTATAGGCGGCCGGAACACCACTGGCGTGCGCCGTGTCCGAGGTCCAGTCCCACCACGGCAGCGACACGTCCGGACTGATGTCCCTTAGCGACATCTCGAACATGTAGAGATAACCGCGGTGCCAGGGAAGGAACAGTGGCGTGCCGTGTTGGCAGAGATTGCCGGGCCAACCATGCAGGCCGGCGAAGTGGATGAAGCCGCGGTTGTCGCTGAGGCTCATGGATTTGGCGATGGTCTGGCGGAAGGTATCCAGCTCGCCGGCGGCCAGGTTCGAGACGTCTTGTCGATAGAACATCGGACGTTGACCCTCCCGAATTTTGATCGATGGTAAGGTGATTTCCGGGCGATAGCGAGTCCGACGGCGGGGCCAGGAGTGCGCTCGCGGGCCGTGGCATGACCAGGCTTGGCCTGGTCACCAACGTCTTATCGTAGCTGAAAGTCGTGGACGGCCGGCCTTCGCCATGACGGTCACTGCCCTGCCCGTTTGCGCAGCAGATGCGCGCCGCCCAGCAGCAGCGCGGTCAGCACGATGGTGAGCGTGGAGACCGCCGCGATCGTCGGATCGATGGCGAAGCGCAGGTCGTCCCACATGCGCCGCGGCAGGGTGACAGCGCCGGATCCGGACAGGAACAGCGCGACGATCAATTCGTCGAATGAGGTGATGAAGGCGAACAGCGCGCCGACCAGCACGCCGGGGCGGATCAGCGGCAGCGTGACCTGGCGGAACGCGCCCCACGGCGTTGCTCCCAGGCTCCGCGCGGCCTGGTCCAGGCGACGGTCGAAGCCGGCCAGGCTGGCGCTGACGCTGGTGACGACGAACGGCACGGCCAGGCAGGTGTGCGCCAGCACCAGCCCTAACGGTGTGCCGATCAGGCCATAGCGTGAGAATGCGTAGTAGATGCCGATCGCCACCACAATGGTCGGCACGATAAGCGGCGACAGGATCAGCGCCGTGGCGGCGGTGCGGGCGGCGCGTGGCAGCCGCGCCAGGCCGAGCGCGGCGAGCGTTCCCAGCGTGGTGGACAGCACCACCACGGCAGCGGCCACGGTCAGGCTGAGGGCGGTCGCGTTCAGCCACTCGGCGCTGTCGATATAGGCGCGATACCAGCGCAGCCCGAAGCTGGGCGGGGGGAATGTCAGGTAGTCCGCCGAGGAGAACGACACGACGACGATCAGCAGGATCGGCAGGGCCAGGAACAGCAGCACCAGGACGACGAGCAGGCGGAGGGCGGGGCGGTTCATCGCACGCCGAGGCGGAATGCGCCGCGCACGCCGGGGAGTGCGGTGCATAGCGCGAGCAAGAGCAATGTCGCGGCCAGGAGGGTGGCGGAGAGGCAGGCGGCGTAGGGCCAGTTCAGCAGGTCCACCTGTTGCGCGATGAGTTGCGCCAGCATCAGGTCGCGGGGGCCTCCGACCAGCGCCGGGGTGATGTAGAAGCCGAGCGATAGCACGAACACCAGTAGCGTGCCGGCGATGACGCCCGGCATCGACAGGGGGAAAATGACCTGGCGGAAGACCGCCCAGGGGGGTGCTCCGAGGCCGGCGGCGGCGCGCGGCAGGGCGGCGTCGAGCTGCCGCAGCACGCTGGCGATCGGCAGGATCATGTAGGGCAGCAGGATATGGATCATCGCCACATGCACCGCGAACGGAGTGTTCAGCAGGCGCAGCGGGGTGGCGATGAGGTCGAGCGCGCGGAGGGCCTCGTTGATCAGGCCGTGGCGGCCGAGCAAGACCATCCAGGCGTAGCTGCGCACCAGGACGCTGGTCCAGAAAGGCAGCAGCACGATGACCAGGGTGAGGCGGGCGGCGTTGGGGCGCATGCGGGACAGGGCCAGGGCGACGGGATAGCCGAGCAAGAGCGTTCCGAGTGTGACCTCGAAGGCGGTGCGCAGGGTGTTGCCGAAGACGCGGAGGAATACGTCGTCGCCGACGAGGCGGACGAAGTTGGTCAGCGAGAATGTGGGCTCGGTGATGCTGCGGGCGAGCATGGCGAGCACGGGTAGGGCGTAGAAGAGCGCCATGAAGAGGACGAGCGGGGCGACCAGGAGCAGCGCGCCGACGTGACGGGATATGGGGTTGTTCGGTCCAAGTCCTCCCCCTCCCCTTGCGGGAGGGGGTTGGGGGGAGGGGTTTCGTGCGGCACGAGCCCCTCCCCCGACCCCCTCCCACAAGGGGAGGGGGACGGCACAACATCCCGCCTCACACCACCACCGTGTCTTCGACCGACCAGGCGATTTCGGCGACTTCGCCGACGGCGCGCCGTCGTGTGCCGGCGCCGGACGGTTCCTTCAGCACCAGCGTCAGGCCGTCATCGACGCGCAGCAGGTAGCGGCAGCGTTCACCTGCGAACATTGCTTCGGTCACCGTGGCGCGGAGACGATTCTGCCGCCCTGTGACCGGGAATGCGGTGTCGGCGAAGCGCATACGCTCGGGGCGCACGGTCAGGGTTACCTCTGCGCCTGGTTGCACAGGTTCCGCCGTGAGAGCCCGCAGAGTCGTGCCGGCGTGGTGTGCCACGACGACCGCGTCTTCCATGCCGAGTACGTGGCCGGGCAGGAAGTTCGACTCACCAAGGAACGACGCAACGAAACGGTTGCAGGGGCGGTCGTAGAGGTCCTCCGGGCGGCCAAGCTGGGCGATGCGGCCTTCGTTCACGACCGCGATGCGGTCGGACATGGTCAGCGCCTCCTCCTGGTCGTGGGTGACGTGGACGAAGGTGATGCCGAGATCGGCGTGCAGCCGGCGCATCTCCAGTTGCAGGCTCTCGCGCAACTGCTTGTCGAGCGCGCCCAGCGGCTCGTCCAGCAACAGCAATCGCGGCTGGAAGACGATCGCACGCGCCAGGGCGACGCGCTGCTGCTGGCCACCGGAGAGCTGGCGCGGATAGCGGGCCTCGTAGCCGGGCAGCCGCACCATCGCGAGGCTGTCGGTCGACCAGCCGCGTGCGGTCGCGCGGTTCATGCCGCGCTGCTTCAGCGGAAAGGCGATGTTCTCGGCCACCGTCAGATGCGGGAACAGGGCGTAGTTCTGAAACACCATGCCGATGTTGCGCTTGTGCGGCGGCAGGCCGACGACGGAGCACCCGTCGATGGCGATGTCGCCATCGGTGGGGGTTTCGAATCCGGCGATCATCATCAGGGTCGTGGTCTTGCCGGAGCCGCTGGGGCCGAGCAGGGTCAGGAACTCGCCGGAGCCGATTTCGAGCGAGATGCCGCGGACGGCGCCGACCCCGTCGAAGCGTTTTTCCAGGCCGACGAGGGAAACCTTGGCGCCGCGGCCCGGCGAAACGGCGGGTGCAGAGGTCGAGGGAGTGGTGGCCGACATGCGGTCGCCATGGCGAGCCGCCGGTGGCCTGAAATTATGCGGGGCGGCGCGGGGAACAGTCGTCGATGGCGGGCCGTCGCCCGCCATGACGGAAAGGCCGGATTCGCCCGCCGCGACGGGGGCGGCCATGGCGGGCCGGTCGGCATCCGCGCTCAGGCGAGGATCCACTTGTTCCAGCGGCCGATCACGGTGTCGCGGTTCTGCGACCACCACTCGTAATCATACGGCACCAGTTTGGCTTTGATTTCGGGGGCGCTGGGCAGCAGCGCCAGTTGCTTCGGCGCCACGTAGTCGGCGGATTTGTGTTCACGAAGCCATAGGGGATCAGCGACGACAGCCGCGCCTGCGGCACCGCCATGGTGCTGAAGGCGATGAACTTCATGGCGTTCGCCTTGTTGGGCGAGCCCTTTGGCACCGCCCAGCAATCGCGCTTCAACAGGCCCTGGTCCCAACTGATCGCGGCCGGCACTCCGGCGGCCTGGATCGCCGCCACGCGGCCGTTCCACACGGACGTCGCCACGACTTCCTTGTCGGACAGCAACTGCACCGGGACGGCGCCGGTCTCCCACCACTTCACGATGCTCGACTTGACCTTGTCGTAGCTGGCGAACGCCTTCTCGATGTCGATGGGATAGACCTTGTTGGGGGTGACGCCGGCAGCCATCAAGGCAAATTCCAGTTCCGGCGAGCTGGGGCCCGCACCGCCCAGCGCACGGTCGCCAGGGAACTTCTTGAGGTCCCAGAAATCCGCCCATCCGACCGGCACCGCGCCGTTGAACGCGTCGGTCCGGTAGGCCATGACCTCGGCCCACACCAGCATGTCGAGCGAGTAGTCGGTGCGGTAGCCGGGCTCGATATTGGCGGTGTCCACCAGGTCGTAGTCGATCTTCTCGAAATAGTCGCCGTGCTTCATCAAGTTCTTCACGCTGCCCTGGCTGAGCTGCACGACGTCCCATTCGACGTTGCCGGTCTCTACCATCGCCTTGACCTTGTTGAGGTCGGCGCCGGCGAAGTCGCGCACCTTGATGCCGCTGAGGTCGCCGAACGGGGTGAAATAGGCGGTGCGCTCCGCGTCCTGGGCGGTGCCGCCATAGGCCGCGATGCGCAGTTCGCCGCTGCCCTTCAGCTTCTCCGGCATCGGCGGCAGCTCGGGCAGGGGCGCACCTTGCGCCAGCGCTCGATAGGCCTGGAACGGCGAGATCGCCGCTGCCGCGCCCAGTGCGAGGAGATGGCGACGGCTTAGAGGGTGAGTCCGCTGCGTCATGGCTGCGCTCCTGTCTGCGGTTTGCCGGGGGCGGTCAGAATTCCAGCAAGTTGTCGCGGAACTGCTTGTGCGTGTACGACGCCCGGGTCAGGCCGCGGGCTTGCAGTGCCGGCACCAGCCCGTCCTCCATTTCCGCCAGCAGGCGCCGGGTGACGTTGGGCATCGAGAACAGGTAGCCGTCGCCCCCGGCTTCCTCCATCGCTTCGGCCATCTGGGCGGCGACGCGGTCGGGGGTGCCGACGAGTTCCAGCGACAGAGCCGTGGTGTTGTAGTCCTCCATCAGCTCGCGCAGCGTCTTGCCGGGGGCTTTCGCGGTGAACTGGTCGAGCGTCTGCTGATGGCCGTTGGTCTTCAGTTCGCCCAACGGCTGGTCCAGGTCGAAGCGGCCGAAGTCGATGTTGGTGACCTTGCCGAGGTGGGCCAGGCGCTGGGGAATCTGCTGCCGGGCGCGTTCCAGTCGCGTTTGGCGGCGCTCCTGTGCCTCGGATTCGGTCTGGCCGACGATCGGCGCGGCCAGGAACAGCACCTTGCAGGTGTCGGGATTGCGGCCGCACGCCGCCATCCGGGCGCGCACGTCGTCGCGGTAGGCCTTCATCGCGGCGACGCCCTTGACGTGCGCCACGATGGTGTCGGCATGCTGGGCCGCGAACTGTCGGCCGCGCGGCGAGCCGCCGGCCTGGGCGATCACCGGCTGGCCTTGGGGGCACGGGCCGGAGTTCAGCGGGCCTCGGGTCTGGTAGAATTGGCCCTCGTGGTTGACCGCGTGGACCTTGCTGGTGTCCACCAGGATGCCGCGGTCGCAGTCGGCAATGATGGCGCCCGGCTCCCACGAGCCCCACAGCGCGCGCACCACCTGCATGTATTCGTCCGCCTTGTCGTAGCGCAGGTCGTGTTCCGGCATGCCCTTCATGCCGAAATTCATCGCCGCGTAGTCGGAACTGCCGGTCACCGCGTTCCAGCCGATGCGGCCCTGCGAAACCTGGTCCAGCGTGGCGACCAACCGTGCCAGCAAATAGGGCGGGTAGGCGTACGTGCCGAAAGTCGGGACGATGCCGAGGCGCGACGTGACGGCGGTCATCAGCGAGGCCACGACGGACGGATCCTGCCGCGGCACGGCGATGCCGTTCTCCAGGTAGATGCCGGTAGAGCCCTGGTAGCTCTCGCCGACATAGGAGCTGTCTTCCAGCAGGATGTAGTCGAAGCAGGCGCGTTCGAGGCTGCGCGCCATGTCGAGGAACAGGTCGGGGACCATCCAGGTCGCGCCGATATGGCCGGTCCAGGGCTCGCCCCAGGCCTGGACGCTGGAGCCCTGGAGGAACCACCCGAGGTGAAAAGGTCGTGCCGCCACGTGGTTCGCTCTCCTGTCGCGATGATGGGCTATAATAGCTGCAAGCGATATGCCGTGGCAGAAAACCTCTCCCGCTATGCGGGAGAGGACGCCGCGAAGCGGCGGGTGAGGGTTTCGCCCGCCGCTCCGAAGCCCTTGCTTGCTACGCCGTACCACGCCGAAAGCCCGCATCGGCGCGTGCCGACCCGATCACCCTCACCCGCCACTTCGTGGCGACCTCTCCCGCGCAAAAGCGCGGGAGAGGTTTTCTTAGGCAGACGCCGCCAGATTAGGCGCCGGAAGCGTCCAATGCGGGCAAAACACGAAGATTCTTGCTGCGACGCACAAACCATTGCAGGATTGCCCAAATGGCGGACATGCCAACCGATCCGGTCGCCTCGCTGGCCCAGGAACTGCTGGAGCTGACCGCGCGCCTTGGCGCCCGTGGCGACCAGGATCCGTTTGGCAACCCGGTGCTGCTGGTGGCGCTGGCGATCAGCCGGCGGATGGATGCCGGCGGCCTCGACGACGCGGCCATCGCCGGGTTGATCCGCTACCTGCGGGACGCGGCGTTCGCCGATCGCGCGCAACGTATCGCCGCCTATGTCGGCGGCGTCGACACCGCGGCGAACGAGGCGGTGCTGCTTAGCCTCGCCCAGCATCTGCTGCGCCCCGATCCGAACGACAGCCCCGTGCGCTGGGCGGAATATCGCGCCCTGGTGGAGCGCCCGCGCTTCGCCGCGGTGTTCACGGCGCACCCGACCTTCGCGCTGCCATACCCGGTCGGGAAGGCGCTTGCCGAGGCCGCGTGCGGCCGTGCGGCGCCGGCGTTTGCCTCGCACCGCCCGCCGCCGATCACCCTGGTCGAGGAATACGACCAGGCCGGGGACGCCATCGCCCGCGGGCGCGACGCGATCGACCGGTTCAATGCGGCCTTGCTATCCGTTGCCCGGTCCGCGTGGCCGGATCGCTGGACCGAGCTCAACCCGCGGCCGGTTATCCTGTCCACCTGGGTCGGCTACGACACCGATGGCCGCACCGATATCGGCTGGTGGGACACGCTGCGGCTGCGGCTCGACCAGAAGCAGCGGCAGCTCGCCCGGCTGCACGCCAACTCGCCGCGCTATCTGCTCCGGTGCCTCTGATGCACCGCGTGACGGAGGCGATGGAAGCCGTGACGGCGCAGCTTGCCGCCTGCCCCAACGGTCAGGACCCGCAGCGCGTTTCCGCTTTCGCGCATGCGTTGATCGGACGCCGCGATGCGGCGATGACGTCGCCGGAGCCGCTGCTGCCGTTGTTCCGCGACGCGATCGACGCCGCCGCCGACGACAAGGTCCGGCTGGATTTGTGCGTGGCGCGCGCCGGACTGGTGTCGCATGGGCTGGCGCTGGCGCACACCCACACGCGGCTGAACGCGGCGCAAATTCACAACGTGGTGCGGCAGCGGCTGGGCATCACCGATCCTCCGGAGGATCCCGCGCATCGCCGGGCGCTGTTTTCCGCGATCAATACCGCGCTCGACACGGTGCAGCCGGTGTCGGTGGATTTCGGTGCGTTGATCGCCGAGCAAGCCTCGGCGGCGCGGCTGATGATGACGATGGCGCAGATTACCAAGCACGTGGATAGTTCTACGCCGATCCGCTTCCTCATCGCCGAGACCGAGAGCGGCTACACATTGCTCGCCTGCCTTTGGCTGGCGAAGCTGTTCGGCGTCGCCGATCGCATCGAGATTTCCCCGCTGTTCGAGACGGCGGAAGCGCTGGACCAGGGTGCGACCGTGCTGGAGGAAGCGCTGCGCAGCCCGCACTACCGGGCCTATCTGCGCGACACCGGGCGGCTGGCGTTGCAGTTCGGCTATTCGGATTCCGGGCGTTATGTCGGGCAGCTTGCCGCGAGCTACCTGGTCGAGCGGCTGCGGCTGAAGATCGCCGCCATGCTGGAACGACACAATATTCGCGGCGTCGAGGTGATCCTGTTCGACACGCATGGCGAGAGCATCGGGCGCGGCGCGCATCCGGGCTCGCTGGCGGACCGGCTGAAGTACCTGTCGCCGACCGCGTCTCGGCAGGCGCTGAACCGTGCCGGCGTGGCGGTGCGTGAGGAGAGCGCGTTCCAGGGCGGCGATGGCTATTTGCTGTTCGGTACGCCGGAGCTGGCACTGGCGACGATCACCCGCATCGCCGAACAAACCTACCATCCCGCGGCGGGGCCGATCGAGGATCCGGTCTATGCCGATCCGGACTTTGCTGCCGACTTCTTTGCCACGGTGCGGGCCGGCATGGAGGCGCTGGTCGAGGATGTCGGCTATGGGTCATTGCTCGGCGCGTTCGGGCCGGCGCTGATCGATCGCACGGGATCGCGGCCGTCGGCGCGCCAGTCGGATGGCATGGCCGGCGCGGCGCGCATCCGCCATCCGCGCGAGCTGCGGGCCATTCCGAACAATGCGATCCTCCAGCAGCTCGGCTGGTGCGCCAACACGCTGCAAGGGATCGGCGCGGCGGCGACGCGGCATCCGGAAATCTTCGCCGAGATGCACGCCAAGAGCAGACGGTTCCATCGGGCGATGGAGCTGGCGACGCATGGGCTGGCGCATTCGGATATCGATGTGCTGCGGGCGGTGATCGCGACGCTGGACCCCGCCACGTGGCTGGATCGTGCGGCGCATACCGAACGGGTGGGGCGGCGCGAGGCTCTGGTCTCGGTGGCGCGGGCGCTGGAGCGGCTGGATATCTGGGCGGCGGCGCAGTCGATGTTCCGGCGCATCCAGGCCGACCATTTGGCGCTGCGCGTTGCGTGGCCGGATGCGCCGCGCATGGCCACGCGCGAGGTGCTACTGCACGCGCTGCGGCTGGCGCTGGTGCACCGCATCTGGCTGCTGTCGACGGAGATCTCCGATTTCTCGCCGCGGCACGGGGTGACTCGCCCGGTGCTTGAGGCGGCTATCCTGCGGCTGGACATCGAGGCGGTGCTGGATCTGCTGGCGGAAATCTTCCCCGCCGCGCCGGACCCGGCGGCGGAGTGCGACTACGCCGAACCGGCGCCGCTGCGCGGGTCCGGGGCATACGTGCGCGAGCATGCGGAAATCTTCGCACCGATGCGGGCGCTGTTCGGCATGGTGCGGGAGATCGCCACGGCGGTTACGCACGAGGTGGGGGCGTTCGGGTAGGGCGCACGTTGCGTGGCGTCCGCGGCTCGTGTGGCACTACAATCGTGTCATGGGGGGTTCAGACCACGTGTTTCTGGACTTCTCCCGGAGATGCATCGATCCCCAGCGCTTCAAAAAGCCGCTGCAAGGCCGGTTCGGCGACAGTGGCTTTGCGGACATGCATCGTGTCTCTGGCGGACCCGACTGCCGGTGCGATCGGCAGCGACGAGACGGAACGTGAAATACGCTTCGTTAACGAACTCATTCCGAGTTGTCGTTTTTCGAATGAACATGGCGTTGAACGTGGGCGTGGCGGCGCTCGGCGCCAAAATAGCATATTGCGATTATGGCACCGCATCGAAAAACTGGCGGTCGCTCGACTGTATATCAGGACCTTTCGTATTCGTTGCAGAAAGTTGCAGAAAAAGTGCTAAAGATCGCTCGATACACCTCTCCTGCGGTAGCGGGGAGGTCGAAGGCGCGTAGCACCGAGGGTGAGGGTGATCGGGTCTCCTTGTAGGAGGTAGAGCGTGCCGACCCGATCACTCTCACCTTCGTGCGCTTCGCGCCCTCGACCTCTCCCACTTCGTGGGCGAGATGTATGTTTACCCTCGCCGCTTTCGCACTCCGGCCTCTCCCGCGAAGCGGGCGAGGTGCACGACCCTCTGCCCACTTGCCTCCGAAATCATCTCCGCCACGATACGCCGATGGCAGCACGCCGGGTCCTGCTCGAAGCACAGCAGGCACGTGCGCCTTTCCCCCGCGAGCGCCGCCGCCCGGGCCAGGTCGGCTTGTGCCTGGCCGGATGTCATATGCTCGCGAAAGATCGTCTCCATGATCTCCGGATGCCCCGCCCGCACGGCATCACGCCCGGCTTTCGGCGTGCCGAGACCTTGCAGATGGACATACGGAATGCCCTTTTCGTCCAGTCCCGCCGCAAGTTGCCGCTTGGAAAACCCGGGCTTGCGTGAGCGCGGCATCGCGCGGACATCGAGGAGCAATCCAACCTTCGCCTCGATCAGCAGCGCGAGCACGTCCTGGATGGTGCAGCCCTCGTAGCCAATTGTCAGCAACTCCGGCGGTGGCCTGGCAGACGTCGCGCCGGGCGCCATCAATACTGCCGCACCGGCTGCACGCCGCCAGCCGGGATGCCCATCTTTATCAGGCAGGCCTGGGTCGCGTCATGCAACGCGTGGTCATAGTCGTCGTACGACGACATCTGATTACCCGTTAGATACAGGCTATGGACCGTCATGGTCTTCACCTTGGGATCGTCGTATGCCTGACGCCGACATATCGCCTCGGGGCTATCGTCCTTGGGGGTGACGACGCACCCGGTCAGCAGGACGAACAGTAGACAGCACGCGTGGAACCTCATGCCGTCGCCATCCAATCCTCGATCAGCCGCCGGGCGATGCTGTCCGCCCGCGGCAACGCGAAACCATGCGCCTCAGGGTCGCGGATCTCGTCGCGCGAGAACCAGCGCACGTCGAGCATTTCCTCCGGGTCGATGGTGATCGCCTCGGACAGGCCCTCGCCGTAGAAGCCCAGCATGATATTGCCGGGGAATGGCCAGGGCTGGCTGGAGTGGTAGTGCACCGCGCCGACCTGGATGCCGGCTTCCTCGAACACCTCGCGGCGCACCGCCTCCTCCAGCAATTCGCCCGGTTCCACGAAGCCGGCCAGTGTCGAATACATGCTGGCGCGCGGAAACCGCTGCGAATGGCCAAGCAAGGCCCGGTCGTCGCGGGTGACCAGCATGATCACCGCCGGATCGGTGCGCGGGAAGTGCTGCGCCTCGCATGCGGTGCATACCATCATGTGGCCGGCCGAGCGCGCGTCGCACACCCCGCCGCATACGCCGCAGAACCGGTGCCGTGCGCGCCAGTGCATCAGCCCGCGCGCGTGCGCCAGGATCGACGCCTCCGGCCGCGGCACGCCCCAGCCGACCGAGCGCAGATCGACGAATTTGCCCTCCGATTCGGGCAGCAGCGGCACCGGGTCGTCGGCCGTGCTGACATCGACCGCGAACACCGCCTGTTCGCCCTGCATGCCGAGGAAGGCCCACGGGCCGGTCTGCATGCGCAGCGCGGCGGCCGCCTCGCCGGAGACGAACACCGCCTCCGGCTCACCTTCTTCCAGGCCGCGCACCAGGTTGCGGTTGCGCCACACCGGGACGAACAGGGTGTCCGGATTGACGAGCTGTTGCTCGATCCAGGCAGTGTCCTCGCGTTTTGTCCCGACGCGGTCGAGTGAACTGGAGGAATAGACGTTGGGCCGGCTGGCCAGAATCAGGGTCACGGTGGACTTCCATGGTGGGGGTCTGCGGGCGCCGACCGTGCCACGCGGCCGCCGCATCGTCCACCGTGGCGGCGAAAACTCAGTGGGCCGATTCGAATAATGCTGGCGATCCCAAACAGCAGCGGCCCGGTTGCTTTTGCGGACCCGCCGGACTCTACCGAAAGCGGACCTCCCGGGTCGGGTTGACCCAGATCAATGCGAACACCTCCGTGACGTTTACGAACCGACAGATCGATCTCGTACGAGGAAACAAACGATCATGTGCGGTCGAAACCGCGGTTCTCGATATCGCCGCCCCGCGGAGGGCGTCGCAAATGGCCGTCGCTGCGCCGGTCGATGAAGGGCGAGGGGCCGATCCGACGACCATGCAAACAGGTAGCGCGTCGTGACCATGACAGATACGAGCACGCGCCGGATGCCCCTCCGTGCGCGGCGCGAGAAGGCGGCCATGGCGCATAAGGGGCGGGCCTGGTCATTCCCGGCGGGGTGGCGCGGCGGCATGCCCGCTCTGCTGTTGGCGTCGCTGACAGCGCTGTCGCTGGCGGCCTGCAAGGTCGGACCCGATTTCGTGCCGCCGACAGCCTCTGTGGCCGATCAGTGGATGGAGCTTGGCGATCCCTCATTGAAGGCGCAGGGGCAGGAACTCGAGCAGTGGTGGACCGTATACCACGATCCCACGCTCGACCGGCTCATCGACCTCGCCTATCACCAGAACCTGACGCTCATGGCAGCGGGGACGCGGGTGCTCGAGGCGCGCGCCGTGCTCGGCATCAATATCGGCGAGTTCTATCCGCAGACCCAGCAGATCGGCGGCAACGTCGGCTACAACCAGGCCAGCCAAGTCGATCCGACCTCGAATCCGCTGCACCAACTGGAGAACTTCTGGCGCGCCTCGACTGGCGTTCAGGTGGGATGGGAGCTCGATCTGTGGGGTAAATTCCGCCGCGGCGTGCAATCGGCCGATGCATCCTATCTGGCATCGATCGCCACCTACGACGACGTGCTCGTGTCGCTGCTGAGCGACGTCGCGACTACGTATATCGGTATCCGCACGCTGCAGGCGCAGCTTGTCATCACCCATGAAAACGTGGCCAAGCAGCAGAAGGCGCTGGAGATTGCGAATGTGCGCTACCATGGCGGCACCGCGACAAAACTCGACGTCTACCAGGCCGAGAATGTGCTGGCGCAAACGCAGTCGGCGGTGCCGCAGTTGACGGCGCAGATGCAGCGCGGCGAGGACGCGCTGCGAGTGCTGCTCGGCATGACGCCGGTCGCGCTCGACGGGCTGCTGGCGGGGAAGCAGACCATCCCCGTGCCGCCGACGGACGTCACAGTGGGGATTCCCGCCGACCTATTGCGGCGGCGGCCAGATATCCGCAGCGCCGAGCTGCAGGCAGCGGCGCAAAGCGAACAGATCGGCATGGCGAAGGCGGATTTGTTCCCGGCGTTCAGTCTGACCGGCGCATTCGGCACGGTGGCTGGTACCACCGGCGCGAGCCGTATTAGCCAGGTGTTAAGCGCGCCGGCGATCCAGTTCGCGTTCGGACCGACGTTCAGTTGGCCGGTGCTGAACTACGGACAAATCACCAACAATGTCCGAGTGCAGGACGCACGGCTGCAGACGCTGCTGATCAACTACAAGAATACGGTGCTGAAGGCGCAGGCGGACGTCGAGGACAGCCTGGCGGCGTTCCTGCAGGGGCGCCAGCAGGTAGTGCTGCTGCGGCAAAGCGTGGACGCGGCCAATAACGCGCTGCGCATCGCGCTGGATCAGTACCTTTTGGGCACGCGCGATTTCACCACCGTGCTGACCGCGGAACAGAACCTCTACCAGGCACAGAGCAATCTCGCCACCGCTTCCGGCAACCTGTCAAGCAGCCTGACATCCCTCTACCGCGCGCTCGGCGGCGGGTGGCAGATGCGCGAAGGGAGTGATTTTGTGAATGGCGCCACACGTGACGAAATGCGCGACCGCACAAACTGGGGCCGCCTGCTGCCGGCACCCGATCAGCCGCTTCCAGCAACACCCGGGCTTCCCGGGCTCGAGGACCGCGGGCCGGATATCCGGTCGCCAGAATGGTGAGCGCCATGAGGAAAATGCAACGTATCCGCGCGCTTCTAGCGGCACACGACAAGGGCGCGCGGCGCCGCCTGCTGCTTGCCGGCGCGGTGGTGCTGGCTTTCGCCGTGCCGAGCGTGCCGAGCGTGCCGATCTTCGGCTTCGGACTGCTGGATCGCTGGTTGGACGACCTTACCGGACGGACGCTGGCCCAATCGAGCGATCCGCGGGCGAAGCAGCCGCCGGCCGGCACCGCCGTGGCCGCCCCGGCGGCAACGGCGCCGGCCGGCACATCGTTGGTCGCGCAGGCGCCACCGGCGCCGTCGATCCCGGTCGTGCGGCCCAAGGTGCAGGCAGTGAACGACACGCTGGAGATCACCGGTAATGCGGCCGCCGTCAACCAGGTGAAGCTGATCGCCCGGGTAACCGGCTTTCTCGAGCAAATTCATTTCGAGGACGGAGCTCTGGTACGCAAGGGCGACCTGCTGTTCACCATCCAGCAGGATCAGTACAAGGCGCAATTGCAACAGGCGCAGGCGCAATTGCAGTTGCAGCAGTCGACGCTCGTCTATGCAAAGACGGAGGTGGTGCGCTACAGCGCGTTGCTCAAGCGCGACGCGGCGACCCAGGTCGACGTCGATCACTGGAACTTCGAGCAGAAGAGCGCAGAGGCGAACATCCTGTCGGCGGAGGCGCAGGTGGCCATCGC
The DNA here is from genome assembly GCA_963762885.1 of uncultured Alphaproteobacteria bacterium. GTDB lineage: Bacteria > Pseudomonadota > Alphaproteobacteria > Acetobacterales > Acetobacteraceae > JASHVB01. The sequence continues at coordinate 111,935 of CAVXNH010000089.1, read as the reverse complement.
GCAGCTTAACCTTGGCTACACCGAGGTGCGGGCGCCGTTCGGCGGTCTGATGGGCAAGCACCTGATCGACGTCGGCAACGTCGTTGGCGGCAACGGCCAGGAGGCGGCGCTGGCCGACATCACGCAGCTTGACCCGATCTATGTCGTCGCCAACATCAGTACACAGCAGGCACAGCAGATCCGTGCCAATCTCGACCAGCGGCGGCTGACCCTGGCTGAGTTGCACCGGATTCCCGTCGAGGCGGCGCTGTCGGGCGAGACCGGATTCCCACACCGGGGCACACTCGAATACGTCGCGCCGGCGATCGACCCGGCGACCGGTACGCTGCTGGTGCGCGGTATCCTGCCGAACCCGACCTATGCACTGGTGCCCGGCGTGTTCGTGACCGTGCGGCTGCCGATGGGCCGGACGACGCAGAGCGCATTGCTGGTACCCGACCGCGCGCTGCAAGAGGACCAGGGTGGGCGCTACGTGCTGGTAGTGGGTGCGGACGATCTGGTGCAGCAGCGTTACGTGCAGACCGGCGCGCTGGTGGGCAACCTGCGGGTTGTGACGAGCGGGCTGAACGCCGACGACCGCATCGTCGTCGGCGAACTGTGGCGGGCGTCGCCGGGAACCAAGGTGACGCCGCAGCTCACCGAGATCGGCCAGTAGGGCGGCGCGGCGATGTCGAAATTCTTCATCGAACACCCGGTTCTCGCCAATGTGCTGGCGATCGTGCTGGTGTTGCTCGGTGTCGTGTCGATTATGCGGCTGCCGGTGTCGGAATACCCGAACGTGGTGCCGCCGACGGTGGCAGTAACGGCGAGCTATCCCGGTGCCAGCGCGCAGACGGTGATCGACACCATCGCGCTGCCGATCGAGCAGCAGGTCAATGGCGTGGACCGCATGCTCTACATGCAGTCCACCTCCGCCTCCGATGGCACCTACAGCCTCACGGTCACGTTCGCAATCGGTAGCGATCCCGACATCGACCAGGTACTGGTGCAGAACCGTGTGCAGTTGGCGCTGGCCTCGCTGCCCGAGCCGGTGCAGGCGCAGGGCGTAAGCGTGCAGAAGAAAAACACTTCGATCCTCCAGATCGTCACGCTGAATTCGCCAGACAACAAGTACGACGGGCTATTCCTGGCCAACTACGCCACCATCAACCTCACCGACGAATTGGCACGGCTGCCGGGAGTGGGCAGCGTGAAGGTGTTCGGCGCCGGAACCTATTCCATGCGGGTGTGGATGGACCCGCAGAAGCTGCAGTCGTTCGGTCTGGTGCCAAAGGATGTGATCGACGCCATACGCCAGCAGAGTCAGAATGTCGCGTCGGGGCAGGTCGGGATGCCACCGGCGCCGAAGGACGTGCAGTTCCAGTACACCGTTGACATCCAATCGCGCTTGAACGACCCGTTGCAATTCGGCGACATCGTCGTCAAGGATCAGACGGGACAGGGCGGCCGGCTGATCTATGTGCACGACGTCGCGCGCATCGATCTTGGGTCGCAGACCTACGCGCAGGAGTTCCGCCTCGACGGGCGGCCGGCGGCGGGCATCGGCATCTACCAGACGCCGGAGTCGAACTCGCTGCAGGTCGGCAAGGAAGTGGCCGACAAGATGGCAGAGCTGTCGCGGCGCTTCCCGGCGGGGCTGCGCTATTCAGTGCCTTACGACACCACACTGTTCGTGAAGGATTCGATCAGCGAGGTTTACACCACGCTCTACGAGGCCGGGATCCTCGTGCTGATCGTAATCCTGGTGTTCCTGCAGAATTTCCGCGCGACGCTGGTGCCGGCGACGACGGTCCCGGTGACCATCATCGGCACCTTCGCGGCGATGGCGGCGATGGGGTTCTCGGTCAACCTGTCGACGCTATTCGGCGTGGTGCTCGCGATCGGTATCGTGGTGGATGATGCCATCGTCATTGTGGAAGGCGTGACGAAATACATCGAGGCCAAGATGAACGGCCATGACGCCGCGATCAAGGCGATGAGCGACTTGTTCGGGCCGATTATCGGCATCACGCTGGTGCTGATGGCGGTGTTCCTGCCGGCGGCGGGGGTGCCTGGATTGACCGGCAAGATGTTCGCGCAGTTCGCGCTGGTGATCGCGGCGACGGCATTGATCAGCGCCGTCAACGCCGCGACGCTGAAGCCGACGCAGTGCGCACAATGGCTGCGGATGCCGGTGCCCCCGGAGAAGCGCAACTTTTTCTACCGCGGCTTCAACCGCATCTACAACCCGATGGAATCCGGCTATGCCGCGTTCGTCGGCCGCATGGTACGGCACAGCGGCCTGATGGTGGTAATCGCACTGGCGCTATCGGCCGGCGCCTTCTGGGGCATCGCGCGCCTGCCGACGGCGTTCATTCCGCTTGATGACCAGGGTTACCTGCTGCTGGCGCTGCAGCTACCGGAAGGGGCGTCGCTCGGTCGCACCGCGGCGTCGCTGGAGCAGGCGGGCGACATAGCTCGAAAAATCCCCGGCGTGGAGCGGGTGATCTCGCTGGCGGGCATGTCGCTGCTCGACAACAGCGCCGACCTCGCCAACGCCGGCACCGTCTGGGTGATGCTGAAGCCGTTCGAGGCGCGTAAGCACGCGCCGGGGCAGGACCTGATATCGCTCTACCAGGCGCTGCAGAAATCGGAGGCCGGACTGAGCGACGGCCAGGCCATCGTGCTGCCGCCGCCGGCGATCCAGGGCATCGGCAACGCCGGCGGCTTCCAGATGCAGCTCGAATTGCTCGGCGGCAGCGTCGACTACACCAAGCTCAACAACCTCACGCAGGAGATCGTAAAGGCGGCCGCCAGTGAGCCAAGCGTGTCGAACGTGGTGACGACGTTCAGAGCGGATGCGCCGCATGTCACGCTGACGGTGGACCGGGCGCGCGCCGAGACTCTGCGGGTGTCGGTGGGCGACGTGTTCGCGGCGCTGACCGACTATGTCGGATCGACCTATGTCAATCAGTTCAATAAGTTCGGCCTGTCGCTGCAGGTCTACGTGCAGGCGGATTCGCAGTACCGGCTGAATCCCGACCAATTGCTGGGCCTCTACGTGCGCAGCCAGGACGGGCAGATGGTGCCGATTGGCGCGGTGGCACATCTGGGGCAGGCGATCGCGCCGCCGATCATTACGCTGTATAATCTTTACCCGTCGGCGACGATCGTCGGCGGCTCGTCGCGCGGTTTCAGCTCAGGGCAGTCCATGGACGCGATGGAGGCGATCGCGCTTCGGGTCCTGCCGAACGACGTCAGCTTCGAATGGACGGCGATGTCGTATCAGGAGAAAGTCACCGGCAACCAGCTCTATTATGTATTCGGACTGTCGGTCCTGCTGGTCTTTCTCTGCCTCGCCGGCCAGTACGAGAGCTGGATTTTGCCGCTCGCGGTGCTGTCGGCGGTGCCGTTGGCGTTGCTCGGCCCGGTGGTGGCGCTGACCAGCCTGGGCGCGGCCAACAACCTTTACACGCAAATCGGGTTGATGCTGCTGATCGCGCTGTCGGCCAAGAATGGCATCCTGATCGTCGAGGTCGCCCGCGAGGAGCGTATCGTCCACGGCAAGGGGCTGCTGGAATTGGCGGTGGCGGCATCGCGTATGCGGTTCCGGCCGATCCTGATGACGTCGTTCGCTTTCATCCTCGGCGTGCTGCCGCTGGTGCTGGCCACCGGAGCGGGCGCGAACGCGCGGCGCTCGCTCGGCATCAGCGTGTTCAGCGGCATGATCGCCTCCACCTGCCTCGCCGTGCTGTTCGTGCCGTCGTTCTTCGTGGTGTTGCAGCGCTTGGACGAGTGGCGCAAGGGCAGCGGTAAGCAGTCAGTCGTGCAGGCCGCTCACGAGGAAGCTCCGGTAGGGGATGGCGCGTAGCCGGCCAGCAGGGCTTTGCCTCTTCGCACGCTCACGAAGTTCGGGGACGAAGGGTTCGGAGAGAGGGAGGCGACGTGCTTGTCGGTGCAGCGCCGCTTGCCACGCCAAACCGGAGATTCGTATGACCCTGACCACTCCTTGGGCCGCGGACTGGATGTGGAGTATGCCGATACTCCTCCTCACTACCCTCATCCATTCGCTTGGCCTGTTCGCAATTCGGCATGCAATCCGCCTCATTCTGAGGTGGTATGACGACCGTCGGCACTTCTTCTTTCAGTTTATATCTATAATCAGCGCTGCTGCCCTGGCGTTAGTCGTACTGCATGGATTTGAGACTGGCCTCTGGGCGCTTGCGTATTTGCTGTTGGGCGCGATGACGGATCTTGGGTCCGCAACTCTGTACTCCCTCGAGGCGATGACTACGTATGGTCACAACGAGCTGATGTTGGCGCCACATTGGCGGATGATGGGTGCGCTTGAGGCGCTGAACGGTGTGATTTCTTTGGACTGACCACGGCGTTCCTCTTCGCGGTCCTGCAAGCCTCGCTGAGGCTTTCAGGGAGCGCGATTCGCGGTCGCCGTCGGTGATTGATGTGCCGTCGGCCGGCGACGCGGAGAATGTGAAAGGTCGGCAAACCACCCAAAGCGGCTGCAGCCGGCCGCGATCCAACTTGATCCAGGTCAATGAGGAGCGCACTTTCCCCCACTCCACCCGCCCGCTAATGTCAGCTCTCCTTCCGCAACAGGATGCACCCTGCATGGCCGACTTCGTCATTCCCCCTCCGGCAATCGTCTCGGTCCCGGTCGCCGGCGGCGGCGCCTTCCCGGTCCGCCGCGTCTTCTGCGTCGGCCGCAACTATGCAGAGCATGCGCGCGAAATGGGCAGCGACCCCGATCGCGAACCCCCGTTCTTCTTCATGAAGCCCGCCGACGCCCTGGTGGTGAACGGCGCCGACATGCCCTATCCGCCGCAGTCCAACAGCCTGCACCACGAGATGGAACTGGTCGTCGCACTCGGCGAGGGCGGCGCCGACATCCAGGAAGCCGACGCCCTGCGTCACGTCTGGGGCTATGCCGCCGGGTTGGACATGACCCGGCGCGACTTGCAGAACCAGGCGAAGAAGGAGGGAAAGCCCTGGGACATGGGCAAGGGCTTCGACGCCTCGGCCCCCATCGGCCTCATGGTGCCCGCGGCGAAGATCGGCAACCCGGCGAAGGGCCTGATCGAGCTCAAGGTCAACGGCACGGTCCGCCAGACCTCTGACCTGTCAAAGATGATCTGGGACATCCCGGAGACGATCGCCTACCTGTCGCGCCTGGTGCGGCTGGCCCCCGGCGACCTGATCTTCACCGGCACGCCCGAAGGCGTCGCGGCGGTGCAACGCGGCGATCTGCTGGAAGGCGTTGTCGAGGGCGTCGGCACGGTCCGGACCCGCATCGCCTGATGGCGGCACGGCGCGGCTCCCTCCGGGTCGCCACCTGGAACATCAACTCGGTGCGGCTGCGGCTGGGTCTGCTGAAAGAGCTGGTCGCCGCGCTCGATCCTGATGTGATCTGCCTGCAAGAGACCAAGGTCGTCGACGAGCTGTTCCCCAGGGATGCGCCCGGCATACTCGGCTATCCGTATGCCGTGTTCCGCGGGATGAAGGGCTACAACGGCGTGGCGATCTTCTCGCGCCGCCCCATCGCCTTGCACGACATTGCGCCCGACTGGTGCGCCAAGAGCGACTGCCGCCACATCGCGGTGGAGGTGGACGCCAAGGGTGGCCCGATCGAACTACACAACTTCTATGTGCCGGCCGGCGGCGACATCCCGGACCGGACGCAGAACGTCAAATACGGCCACAAGCTCGACTTCATCGCTGAGACGCGCAACTGGTTTGCCGCACGGTCGGGCTTGCGCCGCTCGGTGATCGTCGGCGACCTCAACATCGCGCCGCTGGAGCATGATGTCTGGAGCCACAAGCAATTGCTCAACGTGGTCAGCCATACGCCGCCGGAAGTGGAGGGGCTGACCGCCTGGCTGAACGCCGGCTTCGTCGATGCGCTGCGGCATTTCGTGCCGAACGACCAGAAGCTCTACACGTGGTGGTCGTATCGCAACCGCGACTGGCGCATATCGGATCGCGGGCGGCGGCTGGACCATGTCTGGGTGACGCCCGACCTCCAGGGCGCGCTGAAGCGGCACGTCATCCTCAAAGATGCGCGCGACTGGCCGCAAGGATCCGACCACGTGCCGGTGTGCGTCGAAGTGGCGCTTTAGCGGTTTGACGCTATCGCGTCACCACCTGGGCCAAAGCGGCCTGGGCGAAAGCTACCTCGGCCAGAACTGTCATTGCGAGTTGGCCACCGTCCGGCGCGGCCGACCCGCCGTGCCGTCAGACGCCGGACGCCTTCGGCTCAGCGTGCGCCCAAGGCATCAGCCGCATCGCCACGATAGTACCTGCGAAGCCGCCCACGAGATACAGCAGGTACCCCACCCGCACGTCGCCGCTCGCCGCCATCTGGACATACAGACCGAGCGGCAGCAGCACCGCCAGACCAGCGGTTGCCATGAATGTGACCTTCGCCAGCCGCTCCGGCGCGATCAGCGTCCCGCCGCAAATCGCCAACAGCCCGGCAAGTCCCAGGCCAAAACCATACAGCACCGTCGCCAACGATCCGCTGGGCGGGTAAGTCTCGATGATCGCGAGCAGGATCAACCCGTAAACCATGGCCGCAATGCCCAATGCCAATGCAAGATGCAACACGGTCCGGAGCCAGAATCTGAATGCCAGGGCAACCCGGTGATCGAGCACGAATGGACCGGCAATACCCAGTATGGTTACAACGTGCAGCATGGCACCTGTCCTGCCCGCATGGCAGCTCAACCACGGGCGCGTCATTATTTAACGCCAGGAAGATTAACAAATAGGTTGCTTCTCCTTAGTGAGTCCGCAAACCCGTCATGTTGTGATGTTATGACCCAATCACGTTTTCCTCATCAATCCACCGCTTGATTGGCAAGTTCCTTGCTAGACAACGACATACCGGCCCCTCAACGTGCATCGATTCGACCGGACGTCATCGCCCGCTTCTCCTTTTTGCAGGCAATAGCATGTTTCGGTCTCGCATTGACAATCGACGTCGCAATCGGGTCCTTTCAATTCAAATCCCTGCGCAACGGTGCGTTGCTCAACCCCGACAGCTACATGCGACTCGTGCGCCTGGAGGACATCGTCCGGCAGCACGCGCCGATCGACGTCGTAGCGCGCGACGCCTCCGGCGCCGGCACCCTGCTTCACTGGTCGCACCTGCTCGACAGCATCCTGCTCCTGTTGGCGACACCGCTCTCGCCGCTGCTGGGCGAGCATGAGGCGCCGCGCTGGGCCGGCATTGCACTTGGCCCGCTGAGCGCCGGTCTGCTCGGCGTGGCACTGGCCTGGGCCGGCGCACCGTGGAGCGACGCCGGATCCCGCTGGACCGCAGCGCTGTGCGGAGCGCTGGCAATGCCGGTGATCGGCTACGCGATGCCGGGCGTGGTGCACCACCACATCCTCGTCGCCCTTTCAGCCGTCATGTGCGCCGGCTGGGGGGCGCGCATCGGAAGGCAGGGTGCCGGTGCCGGAGTGATGCTCGGCATCTGGACCGGGTTCGGTGTGTGGATCAGCCCGGAGGTCATGCCGCTCGCGCTGCTGGCATTCGGTGCGGCCGGCGCAGGCTGGCTGATCCAGCCCGACCGGCGTTCCTGGGCCGAGGGCTGCGCCGCCGCCGGCACCAGCCTGGCCGTGGTCGTCGCCCTGGCGTTGGCGGTGGATCCACCATCGAGCAGTTACGCCGCCATCGAAATCGACCGGCTGTCGGCCGCCTGGCTGATCCTCGCGCTGCTCTGCGCGGTCATCGGTTGGTCGCTCCTGGCCCTTGACCGGCTGCTTCTGTCCCGGCCGACCCGCGCCGTGCTTGGTTGCGGAGTCGCAGCCGCGTGCGGCTTGCTCTGGCTTGCCCTCTGTCCGGCCGTGCTGCGAGGCCCCAACGGCGTTCTGACCCCCGAACAGGCGCACGCCATCTTCGATATCACCGCCGAGATGCGGCCCATCCGAACGTTCACTGACGCGGGCCTGTTCCTGGTCACAGGCCTGTTCGGCACGGTGTTCGCCGCCGCGCTGGCCGTGCGCTACCGCTCGCTCGGCTGGGGCTACGTCGCGTTCTGCTTCGTGCTGTTGCTGGTGCTGGGCGTGCAGCATCGGCGCTTCTCCATCTATTCGGCCTGCGCTGGGGCGGCGATGGTGCCGATCGCCATCACCCTGATCAGCCGGCGACTGGACCGCTCGGTGCCGGCGCTGGCGGCAGCCGCGAGGCTCGCGCTGTTGCTCGGGCTGATCCTGGCGCCCTTGGCCGTCCACCACGCGCTGGCCGGCACCGCCACGGCGGCGCCTCCGGGAGGCACCTGCAATCTCCAGGCAGCGGCGCCGATGCTGGCGCCGTACGCCGGCCAGGTCGTACTGGCCGATGTCAACGACACGCCGGAGATTCTCTATCGTACCCGCTTGCTGACGGTCGGATCGCTCTACCACCGCGATCCGGACGCGTTCCTGCGCCTGCGCGCGGCATGGGGGAGTCGCTCCGATGGCACGGTTCCCCCGGAGGAGGTGCGAGCGACCCGGGCCTCGGTCGTCCTGTTCTGCCGCAACGCGGCCCGCGGCTTCGACCTTCACGATCTGCCCCGCGACACGCTGTGGGATCGGTTGTCGCGCCAGGAACCCCCGCCATGGCTGACGCAGGTTGGGCGGAGCGATGCGTCTGGCTACGTCTTGTATAAAATATCCGACTGATATCTCAGAATGATGATATACTCTCCCCACATGGAGTTATGCCCTGGGTCGTGGACTTAATGGCCTTCCAGATGAGTCATTTCGCGTTAATTTAGATACAAGTCTCGCGGAAAAGCCGTTGACGCCCTCGGCTAATTCCCGTTAACTTCCCCATTGGAGCGGTGGATCAATCGCATTGGCTGATCGCCGGTTTGGAAATGGGACTTTTGAGATGAAGCGGATTCTCTTGGCGGCGGCGGCACTCCTGAGCCTCGATGTGGCCGCGGCGCGCGCGCAGACGATCACGCTCCTCGGTCCTTCGAACTATGAAACGTATTCGGCTGTGCCGTTCTTTGGTGGACTTTGCGCCCCAGCATACATCGGCGAGCCATCTCCCCCATCAAACGCGTGTCCGAATGCCGCTACCTTTTCAACACTTATCACTCCTGGACACCCCACCCACAACCCCCCGATTCCTCCGGTTTACGGTCCAAATTCATTGTATACGGGTGCCGGTCCGATTACGTCCAACGGCCTGATTGACTTGACGATTCCGGCCCCACCAAGTGGTCAATACTGGCTCATCGGTATCGGCATCCAAGGCAATCCGAATTATACGGGGACGGGCGACGTCTGGGTGCCCGTCCTTAAGAGCCCCGCGAATAGCACCATTGCCCTGTACCCGGACCCGACGAATGATTCCCTGGACGGTTACGGACCCGCGATTCCAGGATATCCGCTCACCCCGCCCGGCCCAACGACAGAGGTGGTCCCTTTCGGTACGTATGGCACTGGCTTGCTTGATGGAGATATTACGGCGGCCGGCAACTACACGCTGGCGATTTCCGATCTGCTGGCGACATTCGCAGGCGCGCTTGATACTCTTCCTGGCGAACTCGGCTATCCCGGCTTGAATTCGTCATCGCCGCCTGACGTCGCCAGTCCTCAGATCGGCTTGTTTTCCTTGACAGTGACCCTCACCCCGGCGCCCGAACCCGCTAGCCTCGTGCTCCTGGGCGTCGCGGCCTCACTGCTCGGCGCCGTCAGGCTTCGCCGCCGCGGCCAACGCCCCGGCAGCACCGCAGTCGCTTAGGGCCGCCGCACCTCCATCCCGCTTTCCTTGCCGATCGCCTGGGTCAGCGCCGCCAGGTCGGCCGCGCCAATCCGCGACCCGAGCAGTTCCTGCGCTTCCTCCGCGTGGCCGCCCGCCGCATCCAGAATGCCCAGGTTGATCCGCATCCGCTCCGGCAGCCCGTCCACATCGCGGAACGGCGACAGCACGCGCCGCGCCTCCTCTGGCTGACCCGATAGCATAAGCGACAGCGCGAGGTCGTTGCTGATCGCCGGATCCCCCGGCGCCAGTGCCAGCGCCTGCCGATAGATCCGCTGCGCCTCGTCATGCCGCCGCAACTCGTCCAGCGCGATCGCCTTGTTGGCCAGCGCCTTCACGTCGTCCGGCTTCACCTGCAACACCTCCGACAGCGTCTGGATTGCCAGCGACGGCTGACCTGCCAAGACCTGGATCGCCCCCAGCGTGCCCAGAACCTGCGGGTCCCTCGGCGTAGTCTTGAGCCGGCGCGCGAGCAATGCCGAGGCATCCTCGATCTTGCCGTTGCGGGCCAGGCCCTCGGCGCAGACAAGCTGGGTCTGGGTGTTGCCCGGGGCCGCGGCCGCCGCGGCTGCATACATCGACGCCGCCATGCCTCGGTCGCCCGACGCCTCGGCCGCTGCCGCGACCCGCAGGCGCGATTCGGCATTCAGCGACGATTGCTGCCCGCCGTCAGCCTGCTGCCCCGCACAACTGGCCAGCAACCAGCAGGCCGCCGCGGAGGCCAGCACAGTCTTCAGCCCACGCCGTTCCATTCGAATCGTCTCCAATCAGTGCGCGTGCATGACAGCCTTATGCAGCGCATCCATCAGTTGTAGCACCGCCGGGCCGGCGAGAACGATGAACAGCGATGGCATGATGAACAGGATCAGCGGCAGCACCAGCAAGACCGGCAGCCGGACCGCCTTGGCCTCCAACGCGATCATCCGCTCGCGGCGCAGATCGATCGCGACGGTGCGCAACGCCTGGCTGAGTGGCGTGCCGTACTGCATCGACTGTCCCAGCATCGTGGCGACCCGCCGCGCACCATCCACGCCGGTACGCTCCGCGAAGTTGCGAAATGCGTCGCGCCGGTCCGGCAGCACGCGCAGCTCGTCCAGCAGCTTGGCCAGCGCCACCGAGATGGCGGGATTCGAGTGCTGGATCTCCTGGCTCACATGCTCCAGCGCGCTCTCCAACCCCATGCCGGCCTCGCTGCACACCACCAGCAGGTCCAGCGCATCCGGTACCCCACGCCGCAGCGCGGCGAGATAGGGCCGGCGCAACAATGTCAGACCCCACTCCGGGCCCATCAGTCCCAACGGCACCGAGACGAAGATCAGCAGCAGCAGATGCGAACTGGTGATGTCCGCAAGCCGCCCGTATACGATTGCCGCCAGCGGAATTCCTACGGCCGCGACGACCTTGATGCCCAGCACGACCGGCAGCACCGCATTCGTCCGGAAGCCGCTGGCGGAAATCATGCCCTCCAGGGCCAGAATGTCCCGTTCGGAGTAGAACCGCGTCCCGCGTACCGTCGCGCCGATCCAGCCCAGCAAGCGCCGCAGCCAGCCGAGCGGCGAATTGTCGATCGCGTCCCGCCCGCCCACTGCTTCGCTGGAAACCGCCAGCACGCGGTGCTCGAGGCTTCGCGCCGCCCATCCGCGCAGCGTCATCACCAGCGCGCCCGCCCCGAAGATCAGCGCTGCCGCGGTGAACACCGTCGCAAGAATGGTGATGGGGTCGTTCAATCCGTGGTCGCTCCCCGGATCAGTTGGCGCATGGTGACCGCGCCAAGGAACAGCGTAATCACGCCGACCATGAACATTCGCACGCCGCGAGGGTCGTTGAACAGCGGATCAAGATGTCCCGGCTGCACAAAGCTCAACATGGCTCCGGCGATGATCGGCAGTACGCCCATGATAATGGCGGAGATTTTTGCCTCGCCCGCCAGAGCCCGCGCGCGCGCGGCGATGGCCAGGCGTTCCCGCACGGTTTCCGCCAGGTTCTGGATCGTCTCGGCAAGCCGGCCACCGCTCCGTGCCTGAACGCCAATGGTGACGGCGAAAATCGCATACTCGGTCACACCAGTTCGCTGATGCATGCTCAGCAGCGCGTCCTCGGCCGCAACGCCGAGCGCCATTTCGTTGTTCACCCGGATGAATTCATCGCGCGTTGGCGACGGCATCTCGTCGGCGATGGCGCGGAACGCCTCAAAGATCGGCAGGCCGGCGCGCGTCGCGCTCACCACCAGTTGTACAGTATCCGGTAGCTGACCCAACAGTTTCGCCCGGTAGCGTGCGAGTTCCCAGCCGAACAACCAACGCGTCAGCATCACCCAGATCACGATGCCTCCCAGCCCGCTCAGCAGCCAGGAGGTGACGAAATGGAGCACCCATATCGCGCCCAACGCGCCAACGGTGGTGGCCGCAAATACCCAGCCCGGTGCGACAACGTGAGCCAGCGGCAGATCCTGCGGGACCCGCAGCACCAGCGCGATCCGGTTGAGGTGCGAGCCCTGCGGCCGCTCTACACGGATGCTGCGGGTTTCCTCGGCGGCGCTCCCCACCGGCACGGCGCTGGGAATGATCTCTTCCAATCGCCGTAGCAACGCCTGGCGCCGGCGCGTCACCGTGATCGTCAGCACCGATGCCATCGTTACGATGACGAGAATCAGCAGCGGCAGGAGCCAACCGATGCTCATGCTCAGGCCTCGCCGATCGCCGTCGCCCAGGCCTTGCCGAGGCCATAAAACTCCAGCCGCGGAATGAACGCCGGGCGAGAATGCGACGCACGGTAATGCCCCACGACGCGTCCCTGCGCATCTTCGCGCTCGAATTCGAACAGCACGATGTCGTTCATCGTGATCACGTCGCCTTCCAGGTTGCACACTTCGCTGACCTGGGTGACCCGGCGCTGGCCGTCATGCATCCGTTCAACGTGCACGATGATGTCTACCGCACCGACGATCTGCTGGCGGATGGCTCGCACCGGGAGCTGGAACGATCCCATCTGCACCATGTTCTCGACGCGGGTCAGTGCATCGCGCGTGGTGTTGGCGTGCACCGTGCACATCGATCCGTCATGCCCGGTGTTCATCGCCTGGAGCATGTCGAACGCTTCGGGACCGCGCACCTCGCCGATGATGATGCGGTCGGGACGCATGCGCAGCGCGTTGGCCATCAGGTCGCGCTGGGTGATCTGGCCGGTGCCTTCCAGGTTGGCGGGACGCGTCTCCAGCCGAATCACGTGCCGCTGCCGCAACTGCAACTCCGCGGCGTCCTCGATCGAGATGATCCGCTCGCCGGCGTCGATCATGAAGCTCATGGCGTTGAGCAACATGGTCTTGCCCGATCCGGTGCCGCCTGCAATGAGCACGTTGAGCCGCGCGCGCGCGGCGATACCCAACAGCCGCCCGACGCCTGCGGTCATTGTGCCGTTCTCGACCATTTCCGTCAGGCCGAGCCGTTGGCGCGAGAATTTGCGAATCGAGATGCACGGGCTGTCGATCGCAAGCGGCGGGAAGATCACATTCACCCGGCTGCCGTCGTGCAACCTGGCATCCACCATCGGGCTCGCTTCGTCGATGCGCCGCCCAACCCGCGCGACGATCTTTTGTGCCAGCGCCGCGATATGATCGGCGTCACGGAACTGCACGTCGGTCAGCTCGATCTTGCCGTGGCGCTCGACGTACACCGAGTCAGGTGCGTTCACCATGATGTCGGTGACTTCGTCGTCGCGCAGCAGCGGCTCGATCGGCCCGTAGCCCATCATGTCCTGGGCAAGTTCCTCGGCCAGCCGCGTTTGCTCGCGGGCGGACAGCTCGTAGCGCTCCTCGTTGGCGATGTCGTGGATGATCTGTTCCAACTGGCGCCGCAACTGCGACAGCGACAGTTCGGACGCCGCCGCCGGATCGATCTGCCGCAGCGCCCGCACCCGCAGCTCGCTGGTCATCTGATCCGCCTGCACCAGCACGAGCGGACGCAATGTCGGCGTGGGCGGAACGGCATCAAGCACCGCTTGCGGCGTGTCGCGCCGGCCGAAAACCTTTACCGGCCGAAGATCTTCCGCAGCCATGAGCGCCCTCCCGAGCCATGCTTGACGCCGGAGATTTCGCGAACCAGGGGCGCCAGATAGCGGTGTAGCGACGGCACCCGGCGGACCGCGGGGACGCCAAGATTGATGGCTTCCAGCATACCGCGTCCCAGGTCTGGAATGATCACATCGGGCTTTCCCATGATCGCCTTCTCGATCAGTTGCTGCTCGATCCCGCCTTTCATGTCGGACCGGTTCAGCACCGTGATCACCCGGTCCGCACCGGTGATGCCGGTCACCATGCGGCGGATGTTCTGCGTGTCGCGCAGGCTGGCAACGTCGGGCGTCAACACGACTACCACCTGACGCGCCAGGGTCAGCACCCGCAGCATCGCGGGCGGCAGCGGCATCGGGATGTCGGCGACAATGAAATTGAACTTTTGCAGCAGCAGGTCCAGCACGCGCGCCAGACCGGCCTCGGTCACCGTCGCTTCGGTGTCGAATGCTTCCTCGGACGCGATCAGCCGAAGCCGCGGCTCGATCTCGATCGATGCGCGCTCGAGGAACAGGCCATCGACCCGGTCGGCGTCCTCCAGGGCGATACGCAGACCGGGACCCGGCCGCACCCCCAGCATCAGCGCGACCTCGCCGCCTTGCACATGCAGGTCCACAAGCGCGACGTGGCCCTTCACGGTATCCATGATCTCGTAGGCGAGGTTCAGCGCAATGCTGCTGGTGCCCACGCCCCCGCGCGCACCGCAGATGGCAACAAGATGCCCACCCCGCGCGCCGCTGCCCAGGCGGTCCGCGGTCCCGCCGCCCAAATGCGGCAGCAGCAACCGTAGCACGAGGTCCCGCGTAACCGGCTTGGGCAGATACTCGGTGACGCCGAGGTCCTGGACCAACAAACGATAGAAGCCGATATCGGTGCTCTCGCCGATCACGAACACCCGAACGTCGGGCGGACATACCCGAGCCAGATCGTCCAACGCCGCCTGCGGGTTATCGATCCCCGAAATATCGACAATGAGCGCCTGCGCTGGCGATGCTCGTTCGAAGAAGCGTGTGGCTGCCCGGATGTCGCCGCGGCGCAACTCGAAATCGTCGCCCAGCGCGGCAAGGCCGGTGCGGAGCGCTGTCGCCGTGGCCTCGTCGTCGACCATGGCCACGACACGGCGGCCAATGTCCAACGACGCAACGGGTGCTGTCTGCTGCGCCATGCGGACGACGTTACTGCTGAGGTCCAGGGCCACCGGCCGCCCCCGCCGCACCTGGCTGCTGCTGCTGCTGCAACCCGCTTGTCCCGATATCGGAAGCACTGACCGACGGCAGTCGCTGACGACGCCCGCTCACCAGCATCTCGACCGGGCGTTCCGCCTCCGAGCCCACGCTGGTGTCCTCACCGGTCCCCGCCACAAGGTCGTTGGGATTGACCACCATGGTGCGCAGGTTGTTGTCGTTCGAAGCCAGCCCCGTTGGCGGCAGGCTCCAGGTGCCCGGCCGGTCGAAGGCATCCGGGATGCAGCCCGCGACCGTCAATAGCAACAGGATAGGGAGCGTTGCTCGCATGATCCTTCTCATTTCAGGATGAAGCCGGCATCGAGGGACGCTCCACCAGGTTGCGCAAGCTGATGGCCAAGCAAAA
Organism: uncultured Alphaproteobacteria bacterium; assembly: GCA_963762885.1. GTDB lineage: Bacteria > Pseudomonadota > Alphaproteobacteria > Acetobacterales > Acetobacteraceae > JASHVB01. Next base: position 96,528 of record CAVXNH010000089.1, on the reverse strand, counting down.
TTCGGTCGAGATCGGTAGCCGGCTTGAATCCGTCGGTCGGCAGTTGCAGCGACGCAGGATTGGCGGCCGGCTTCACCAGATAGGGCGTAACTATAATAACCAGTTCGCTCTCGCCGCGCATAAAATCTGTTGACTTGAACAGCGCGCCGATCACCGGCAGTTCGCCAAGGCCGGGCAGCGCGTTGGTCGAATCGGACGAGGTCCGCTGCAGCAGGCCGGCGATGGCGAAGCTCTGGCCGCTGCCAAGCTCCACGGTCGTTTCCGCCCGCCGCACGGTCAACGCCGGAATTGTCAGCGTGCCGCCGTTAATCGGCACGCTGACGGCACCGGTGTTGGTAAGCTGGCTGACCTCAGGGCGCACCCGCAGGTTGAGCCGAGTCGGCGACAGTACCGTCGGCACCACTTCGAGGCTGATGCCATACTGCTTGAAATCGACTGTGACCGTCGTCGCGCCGTTGCTGGTGTTGCCCGCGATGGGAACCGGAAACTCGCCGCCCGCCAGGAAGCTGGCCGGCTCACCAGACTGTGCCGTGAGGTTCGGCTCAGCGAGGATGGTGACAAGCTGGTCGGTGGCCAGAGCGTCGATGATCGCATTGACGTCCCAATGGCCGTTGGTGAAGCCTGCGCCGATCTGGTTCGGCGCGCTGGTCAGGCCCAACGCCTGCAACGGGTTAAACGCCGAGTTGGGGAATCCGACGGTGGGCACCGCCAACAGCGCGGGTACGCCGGCGGCGGCAGCGCCCGTCAGTGTGCCAAGCCGCCACGACCCATTATTGCCCAGGGCCTGCCAGTTGAAGCCGAGTTGGCGTTCGATGGTCCGGTCGATCTCGGCCATTCGCACCCGGACGTTCACCTGGATGCTGGAAAGTACCGCGAACTGCGCGACGATCACCGTCCGCTCGCCGGCAAGACCCCGGGCGATCGCCTCGGCTTGCTCCGCGGTTGCGGCGTTCGGCACCACGCCGCTGAGCACCAGCCGGCCGCCGTCCGCGGTGGCCCGTATCGATAAGCCGCCGGGCATCAGCCGGTGGATCATGCCCTGGATTTGCTCAGCCGTTTGCGGGGTCAGGCCGGCGGCGGCTGGTCCGGTGCCCGGCCCCATGATCGGCGTCGGTGTGCCACCGGCGACGCCGGTCACCGTCACATCGGTACTGCACGATCGCGGTGCCGGCCTCGGACGCGGCGATCACCGTGGTGTGACCCTGGGCGACACCCATCAGGAACAGGCTGGTGGGCGATGCCGGCTGCACCCGCGCGACGCCCGGATCGGCGGACATGACGGTGCTGGCTGGCGCCGGCAGCGGCAGCAGCATGCCGGTGCCCGCCTGGACGACCACGGGCTGCGGCCGGGCCGGCGCCGGAGGCGGCGACATGTTCTGCGGCTGCGGGGCACCAGGCGGTGGCTGCGCGAGAGTGGGGACGACCGTCAGCGTCCCCAGTACAAGGAGCAGCGGCAGCCCCCGTAAGAGATGCTTCATCGGAACGTCACTTCGCCGCGCTGGGCTCCCTGGATGACCTGAACCCGCGATCCGATGGAGGCGGCGCTTGCCCGCGCCAACTCCGGCGACACGTCCATGCCTGTGACCGCCGTGCCGGCCTCACTGCCGCCTGGACGCAGGTCGTCCAGCGCCCTCACGGCAAGGCTAAGACGGCCGAGCTGCATTGCGACAGCAAGTTTCTCGGCATCGTCGGATGTCGCCTGGATGGTCACCGTCACCGGCCAGGTGACCGGCGGAGGTGCCATTAACAGGCGTGCCCTGGGCGATGTTCTGATCGATTGCGATCACCTCGACATTTGCCAGGACGGTCTCACCTGTAATGAGGCGCCCGGCGCGTCCACCATTTTGGCCGATCTCCTGCGTCAGGATAACATCCACGCGATCACCCGGCCAGATAAGTCCGGCGACCCCGGTCACCGAATCGACACCGATGGACACCGCGCGCGTGCCAGGTGCCAGCACCGCGGCCAGGAAGCCGCGATCGTGCGGCCGCATCAGGTCGGCCTGCATCAGCGGCGCCCCGGGCTCGACGTAATGCCGAACCAGCGAGCCGCGCAGAGCGTTGCGTGCGTCTGGGGTGTCGACAATGACGCCCGGAGGAACCTCCGCGGATGGGACGGTCTTCGGGGCGAAATCGTCAATGCGCGCCAGCGTTCCCGGCGGCACGGCGTGTGTGGCCACCAGGTAGCCGACCATCAGCGGCCCGCTCACCGGTCCTTGCGCAATCTGGGTCGGCCCGATCTGGGTCCGGTGCGTGATCTGATAGGCGATCAGACCGAAGGCTATGGCAGCGGTGAACATCAGTCCGATGATGACGAGGCGTAGCGACATGTGTCAGCTTCCTTGACCGATCAGCACAGCCCAAATGCCGCCACACGCTATGGCGACGCCATAGGGAAGCGAGCCGTGGCGTGCGATTCGCCAGCGTTCGGCAGAGATGACGCGGCGTGCCAGCGACGCCCCGCGCGGCGGCGGCGCCAGCCGCTTCGCGTCGCGCAGGCCCCAACGGGCGGCGAGGTGCAGCAGCGCCAGAATACCACCGGCTATGGCGGTGACGACGACGAACCGATAGGCCGGATGCAACGAGAGGCCGAGGCAGGTTGCGGCGGCCAGTTTCACATCGCCGCCGCCCATCAGGCCGCGCGCATGTAATACAACAAGTAGTGCGAACAACGTCAGGGCGATGGCGGCGGAGACAGCCAATGCGGAGGGGCCCATGAGCAGGCGCATTGCCATGCCAAGCAGGCCAACGCCAACCGCGATGCCGTCGGGGATGGTCCGTGTCGCAACGTCGGCCAATGCGGCGAGCACCAGCAGCGCAACAACCAGTGCGGCCAGGATCGCCCCAAGCCACTCCATCGTGCTACTGCTCCCCGTTGACGATTGCACGAGTTACCTCGCCCCCGGCCGCGCGGGCGTCAGGCACGACCGTTCGATGTAAGCGAACGGTTCGGCCATCTGCCCGTGCGAGCGCGGTGATAGGCGATGCCGATAGCCTAACCGCCGACCGCGTTCTTGAGGTCCTGGACGACCGCATTGAACAGCGTGCTGAGTTCGGTGCCAAGGTTGGTTGCCGCGGTGGCGACCACACCGATGATGGCGGCAGCGAGAATGCCGTATTCCATCGCCGAGATGCCCTTGCGGTCACGCAGTGCATCGGTCATCCGAGACATCATCAGTTTCGGCCAAATCATTACGCGAAGCATGTTACACTCCTTGCCAGATTGTTGCCAACGCCCGCGCCCCGGAGGGGGCGCGTCGATCAGGTAACCATAAGGCGGTCACGATCTATTGACAGCCGTTAAAGCAATCCGTTACTTCTCGCAAGTAATTTGTTATAGTCGAAAAAATGGTACGTCTGATACACGGAGGGCGTGCTTTGGGCCCGGGTGGCTGGCATCTGTACCAATCCCGCTTATTCGGATTGGTCACGGATCGCCGCGGCGCGACCGCCATGTTTTTCGCCGTTATCGCCGTTGGCCTGCTCGGCATCGTCAGCCTGGCGACCGAGGTGGGAACCTGGTACCTAACCCGCTCGGCCGCGGACAACGCTGCCGATGCATCCGCCGTCGCCGGCGCGCTGGCCATTTCTGCCAATACGTCGGATGAGAATTCGGAAAGCGTCGCTCAACTCGCGGCGACCAACGTTGCGGCCGACAACGGCTATACTGCGGGCGGGCGGGTCACGATCACCACCAACAACCCGCCCGCGACCGGAAACTACACGACCAATTCCACCGCCGCGGAAGTCCTGATCAACGTCACTGTCACCCCGATCCTGGCGAACTTGTTCGGCAGCGCCACGCCGACGATAGCCTCCCGATCCGTGGCTCATGTCCAGACGATCGGCAACGCTTGTGTATTGTCGATCTTGGGCGACCTGCTGATCAAGAAGAACTCTAGCGACCCCTCCGCGGTCTGCTTCTACGCATCCAACGCCGCCGACGCGGCGGCGGTGGGTATCATTAGTGGTGAGATCGTCAGCGCGTATGGCATCGTCAGTGTCGGAGCCTGCACCGGATGCGGTACCCGCAACTCTACAGCGGGCTGCTCAATCCTACCAGCCGCCGACCGTAAATCCGTATACCGGCCCCAACACCGCCGATGCGGTGACGCTGCCGACCACGTTCACGGCCGTCTGCGTCCCATCATCGTTTCCGGCGAACTACCAATTGGTGCCCGCCACGGCGACCGGCACCTTTACCGCCGGGTCGTCTTGTGCGAACCCCTCTACTGGGACGACCACCACGTACTCCTGGACGACGGGCCAGCAGTACTATGCCTACACGTCGAACCTGGTCATCCCGACGTCAACGACGTTAACCCTGGTCCCGGGGACCTATTTCTTTGTCAACGCCTCGCTGACGCTGAATGGCCCTATCCAATGCAAAGTCAGCACCGCGTCCGGCGCCGCTGCATGCTCGCAGGCCCAGCAGCAGGGCGTGACGATCATCATGACAGGCAACCCCGGAAGCGTCGGCAATCTGACCATCAACTCGAGCGCGACCGGGACCCTCAACGCACTTGGTACACAAACCGGCAGCTACAGCAACAGCAAGGGAATGGGTTCCACCTACAGCGCGCTTAACGGTATGTTGTTCTATCGCCGCGGCTACGGCTCCGACACCTCCACCGCACCGGGGGTCAATATCAGCGGCAACGCTAGCTCTCTGATTTTGAATGGCGTCATGTATTTTCCCAACTCCTATGTCTCGTATGGCGCGAACGGCAACACGGGCAACTCGATGATCTGTTCTATCCTCGTCGGCGGCTACCTGACCCTGACCAACGCGGCCAGCCGGTTCACCACCGCCAGTTGCGAAGATTTCGGGTTTACCAGAACAACAATGCCGCAGGTCCAGGCGGTGCGGGTGGTGGAATAAAATGCGACGTCTCATACAACCTTCAGGAGAAGTTCGCGCTCTATGGCGCAACTGCCGGGGTGTGGCCGCCGCCGAGTTCGCATTGATCGCACCGGCCATACTGACATTGATGCTCGCCGCCTACGACATTGGCAATGCCGTCCAGGAACGGATGCAACTCGAGCAGGCGGTGCGGGCCGGCGCGCAATACGCGCTGTCGTGGCCCGACGACACTCAAGGCATCACAAACGCCATTAACTACGCCTTGCCTTGGACTCCAACAACAATAAACGTTTCCCTGGCTTGCTGGTGCTGGAGCAGCAGCGCAGGCGAGACCGAGAGTTCTTGCCCAGCCACTTGCCCGAACGGAAGTGTAAATCGGTCCTATGTGACACTGACCGCGACCAACAACGCGACGCCATTCCTGTTCAGCGCCGTCACCGGGAACTCCGCCACCTATGTCGTCCGCGTCCAATAGTCCGCGGCTCCGCGGGCGGCTCGGCAACGCCGCCACCACCAGCATCGAATTCGCGCTGGTGCTGCTGGTATTCCTGTGGATGTTGTTCGGAACGATCGATATCGCGCGGTATTTATTCATTACCCAGTCGCTGGTTGGACTGATGGGTGAGGCCGGGCGGGCGAGCATCTTCGAGCAGTTCTCGCCGACATGCCCCACTACCTGGGCCAACATATCAACGGTTGCGCCGCTGCTCGACGCCTCGCAAGTTACCCTTTGCATCCAACAAAGCGGCACCGGCGGCGGGAATATCTGGGTGACGGTGCAGGTGAGCTATCCGTTCACGCCCTATACGCCCGGGCTTAGCGCGCTGGGCGGGACGATCACCGAATATACCCAGTACACCTACTGACGATCGCGACCAGACCTAGTGTTCAGATCCAGACGCTTCGTGCCTGGCGTTCATCTGTCAGTGCGAGCGAAGCGGAGCAATCTTCCGCGAAATGCCCTGCCAACTCGAACGCCGCAACAACGACCGAAGATACTGCGGCGAGAACGGCTGCTGTGTCGCGACCACCCCGAACGGCGCCAGCGCATCGTTGACTGCGTTGCACACGGCCCCGATGCCGCCCATCACTCCGCCCTCGGACATCCCCTTGGTCCCGGTCGGCGTTCGCCGATTCGGCGTATGCATCGGGATGAGCTCGAAGTTCGGCATCTCGCACGCCGTCGGCACCAGGTAGTCAGCCAGCGTGCCGGTCAGCATCTGACCCGATTCGTCATACACAAGGTGTTCCAGCAACGCACCCCCGATGCCCAGCGCGGTCGCGCCGTGCTGCTGGCCGGCGACGATCATCTCGTTCAGCACCGTCCCGCAATCATCGACGATGACATACCGCAGGATCGTGACGGCGCCGGTGCGTGGATCGAGCTCGATCTCACAGAAATGCGTCGCATTGGAGAACGTCATCGGCGGCGGGTCATACGCGCGATGCGCTTCCAGCCCAGGCTCCATGCCCGTCGGCAAGAGCAAAGGATCGAGATAGGCCGTGCGCGCGATGCCGGCCAACGTAAGCTCCGTGCACGTCCACACGCCGTCCACCAGCCGTTCGATCGCTCCGTCGCCGAGCCGCAATCGGTCTGGCGTGTTCAGACCGAGGCTATGCGCCGCGATCGCCAGCACCTTCGCCGCCACGTCGGAAGCCGCGTAGTGCAACGCGCCGCTGCCGGCGGTGCCGCCACGCGCGCCGCGGCTGCCCATACCATACGGCGCCACGTCGGTGTTGCCGATGTGCAGTGTCACCACCGCCGGATCGACGCCCAGCACCTCGGCCACCACCTGGGCAAACGCCGTTTCGTAGCCCTGTCCCGATGCCATCAGCCCGACCGAGGCATTGACCGCACCCGACGGTTCGACCTTCACCCAGGCAGCCTCGTGGCCGGAGCCCGGAATGCCGGCGGCCTTGTAAAACGCCGAACCGTACGTCGTAGAATTCGACGACGCAGCAGATGCCAAGCCCGAGATAGCGGCCGCGTTCCCGTTCCCTCGCCTGGCGTTCGCGAAAGCCGGCGTAGTCGATCGCCGTCAGCCCACGCTCCAGGGTTTCGAACGGTGTGATGTCCTCCAGCCGCTGGCCGGTCGCCGTCACGTAGGGCAGGTCCGCCGCACGCACCATGTTGCGCCGCCGCACCTCGACCGGATCGAGCGCAAGCTCACGGGCGATGGCATCCATCGTTCCTTCCATCACCCAGCTTGTAATCGACATCGGCGCGCGCATCGGCCCGCTGCCGCATTTGTTGGTCAGCACGATTTTCACGTCGAACGCATAGTCTTGCACCTTGTAAGGACCGGTGAGGATCATCGCCACGACGCGCGCCAGGTAATTGGCGGGATAAAAGCAATAGGCGCCGAAATCCTCCGTCAGTTCCATCTCCAGCGCGAGCAACGTGCCGGACTGCGTCACCGCTGCGCGAATTCTGGCGAAATCCTCCCTTGCGTGCATCGAAGCCGCCAGGTTCTCCAGCCGGTCCTCGCGCCAGCGCACCGGACGCTTCAATGCACGGGCCAGCGCGGCGACGGTCAGTTCCTCGCGATACAGCGCGATCTTCTGCCCGAAGCCGCCGCCCACATCGGGCACGATCACGGTGACCTGCGATTCGCTGAGCCGCATGCGCGCCGCGAGGGTGGAACGCAACGGATGCGGCACCTGATTCGAATTATGATACGTCAGGTGCTTGCGTCCTTCGTCCCAGACCGCCGCGCAACCGCGCGTCTCGATCGGCAAATGGGTCTGGCGATGCTGCGAGAACACCGCCTCGACGATACGGTCCGCCTGCGCGAAACGCTGTGCCGGATCCCCCGTGGTGAATTGCTGATGTGACACCAGGTTCGACGGCAGCGTCTCGTCCACCAGCGGCGCGCCGGGCGCAAGCGCGGCCTGCATGCTGGCCACCACCGGTAGCGGTTCGTACTCGACCTTTACGAGCTCCGCCGCATCCTCAGCGAGATAGCGATCGGTGGCGACAACGCAGGCAACGGGATCGCCCTGGAAGCGCACCTTGTCGATCGGCAGCGTTGTCATCTCGACCGGATGCAGACCTTCGATCGGCGGCGCCATCCGCAGCGGCGTTGTCCAGGCGTTGACCTCGGCACCGGTGACGACCGCGACCACCCCCGGCGCCGCGCGCGCCAACGTCGTGTCGATCGAACGGATCCGCGCGTGGGCATAGGGCGAACGCACGAAAGTTGCGTGCAACGCCCGCGGGATATCGATGTCGTCGAGATACCGTCCCGTGCCGGTCAGGAACCGGTAATCCTCCTTGCGCAGCAAGGGACGACCGAGCACGCGGCGCTTCTGCGGTTCTTCGCTCATGGCGCGACCACCTCCGCCGCAGCCGGCGCCCCGCGCAGCCGTGCCGCCGCGTTCAGGATTGCTCGCACGATGTTATGATAGCCGGTACAGCGGCAGAGATTGCCCGACAGCGCCTCGCGCACCTCACGTTCCGAGGGATCGGGATTGTCGCGCAACCAGGCTTCGAACGTTATGACGATGCCCGGGGTGCAGAAGCCGCATTGCAGGCCGTGCGCCTCGTGCAGCGCCTGCTGCAACGGAGACAGCACACCGTCGCGCGCCACCGCTTCGATCGTCGTGATGCTGTGACGTTGCATCTGCACGGCGAACAGCAGGCACGAACGCATCGGCCGGCCATCCACCAGAACGGTGCAGGCGCCGCAGACACCATGCTCGCAGCCGACATGCGTGCCCGTCAGGTGCAGGTCCTCACGCAGAGCATCCGACAACAGCCTGCGTTGCTCTGCGAGGATCTCATGCTGCGTGCCGTTGACCGTGAGACGGATCACTGCCTTGCTCATGCTGTCACTCCCCGCGTCCGGCCAAGCGCGTCGGTCAACGCATCGACAGTCAGCACCGCGATCAATTCACGCCGGAATTCGGCCGATGCCTGCACGTCGTCTCCCGGTTCGACCGCAGCAGCAGCAAGCGCGCCGATCTCCTGCATGGCGTCTGCATCGAGCGTGCGGCCGACACATGCCGATGCCATCGTTTCAAGCGAAACCGGCACGCCGCCGATCCCGCCCAACGCCAGCCGAAGCCGCTCGATCGCGCCCGCCGCGTCCAGCTTGAGTGTGACTCCGACTGCAACGATAGCGTAGTCGCCATGCCGGCGCGTGAAGGCGCGATAACCCCAACCCTCGGCGACCTCCAATTGCGGTACCGCGACCCCGATCAGCAACTCGCCGGATTTCGCTGCCGTCGTGAACACGCCAACAAAGAAATCGCGCGCGCGTATCGAGCGTCGCGCCGATACCGTCGCCAGATCGATGCGCGCATCGAGCAGCAGCGCCACCATCGGCCACTGCGCGGCAGGATCGGCATGCGCCAGGCCGCCGCCGATGGTGCCCCGCTCGCGAATCGCCAAATGCCCGATCGTCGCGGCCACCGCCGGCAGGATCGGGCACACCCGTTGCAGCAACGACGAGCGCTCGATCTCGTGGTGCCGCACCAGCGCGCCCAGTTCCACCATCCCCGCCGTCTCTCGGATGAAGTGCAGTTCGGACAACGCATTGATGTCGACAAGATGCTCTGGCCGCGCCATGCGCGTGTTCATCATCGGCACGAGGCTTTGCCCACCGGCAAGCGGCCGCGCCGCCGCGCCATGCGCAGTCAACAGCGCAAGCGCATCGCCGAGGTCTTGAGGCGCATGATAGGTGAAAGCAGCCGGTTTCATGCGGTCATCCTGCAGGCTGGCATAGCCCAACGTTGCGCGTCAGCGCAGCGGAGGCAAGGCTACACACCGCCCAGATATGCCTCCCGCACCCGCAGATCGTTCAGCAGGGCGCCGGCCTCACCCTCCACCGCAATCCGCCCGGTTTCCAGCACATAGGCCCGATCGGCCAGACGCAGCGCAATGTGGGCACTCTGTTCCGCCAGCAAAATCGTCATGCCAAGCTGCCGCAAATCGGAAATGGCCTTGTAGATCACCTGCACCAGCACCGGCGACAAGCCCAGCGAAGGCTCATCCAGCACCATCAACTCCGGCTTCCGCATCAGCGCCCTTCCAATCGCCAACATCTGCTGCTCCCCACCCGATAGAGTTGCGGCCAACTGCCGTTCCCGCTCGGCAAGCCGGGGAAAAATCGCCAGCACCTCGCCCATCCGCCCTCCTGCATCGAGCGGCGCAAGGTAAGCGCCCATCAGCAGATTTTCCCGCACCGTCAGATCGGCAAACACCCGCCGTCCCTCCGGTACATAGCCAATGCCAAGCGCCGCGCGCCGGTGCGGCGGCAGGCGGGAAATCGATTGTCCATTCAGCGCAACGTTGCCGCTCGCCCTCGTCAATCCCACAATCGCCCGAGCCACGGAACTCTTGCCCGCACCATTCGACCCAAGGATCGCCACGACCTCGCCTGGGCCCACTGTCAGCGAAACACCATCTACGGCACGCACGCGCCCATAGCTGATCGTCAGATCCTCGACCGAGAGCAATGGCTCAACCATCGGCCGGCGCCCCCAGATAGGCAGCGATCACCGCGGGATCGCGCGCGATCTCCGCAGGTGCCCCCGCTGCGATCACCTCGCCATGGTCCAGCACCACGATCCTCGAGCACAGCCCCATCACCACGCGCATATCGTGTTCGACCAGCGCGATGCTGATCCCGCGCGCCTGAATGCGCTCTATCAGCCCGCGCATCTCCATCCGTTCGTCTTGCGTCAGCCCGGCCGCAGGCTCATCGAGCAACAGCAGTTTCGGTTCCAGCGCGAGCGAGCGCGCAAGTTCCAGCCGATTCTGCTGGCCGTAAGCCAGACTGCCGGCGCCGGTTGCCGCCATCGCCGCCAGACCGACGAACTCCAGGCATTCCATCGCCCGCGTGCGCGCCGCAAGCCATCCGTCCCGCGCCGACGGCAACCCAAGAATATCGCCCGGCAACCCACCCTTCTCCCGCCGCAACGCCGGCACCAGGACGTTTTCCAACACCGACAGCGATGGGAAAAGGCGCTTGTTCTGATAGGTGCGCGCAATGCCGCGTCCGACAATGGCGCGCGGATCCAGCCCAGTGATGGCGCGACCAAGAAACCGCACCGCGCCGCCGTCCGGCCTGTAGATGCCGGTGATCACATTGAACAGCGTGCTCTTGCCGGACCTGTTCGGCCCGATGATGCCAAGCACCTCGCCCTCACGCAGATCAAGAGTGATGCCCGCCAGCGCACGCACCCCGCGAAAGCTGAGTTCGACGGCATCGATGTCCAGCATCAGCGCCGCCACCGCCCGGGCAGCACCGCGAGCAAACCGCGCGGAAAGAACATCATGCTGAGTACCAGCATCGCGCCGTACGCGACCAGGCGGAACTGCCCGAACGGTCGCAGGTATTCGCTTGCTCCGCCGAGAATCGCCGTCGCCAGCAGCATCCCTTCCAGCGAGCGGTAGCCGCCGAACATCGCCATCGTCAGGAAAACGACCGACAGATCGAGCGTGAACATGTCCGGATGCACGTAGCGCAGATAATAGGCATGCAGAAATCCCGCCGCACCTGCCCATGCACCGCTCAGTGACAGTGCCGTCGCCTTCGCGCGCAACACCGCGACGCCCGCGGTGGCTGACGCCAGCTCGTCGTCGCTCACCGCACGCAGAAACAGCCCGAAGCGGCTGGCGATAACGCGCCGCGCGAGCAGATACGATACCACCGCACCGACCAGTGCGGCTATGTAGAAGCGTGCCGGCGTGTCGAGCGCGAACCCGCCGACCGACAGTGCCGGTATCCCCCGCACCCCCTGCGGCCCACCCGTCAAATTGCTCCAGTGCATGAAGAGTATCCACAGGATCTGTTGAATCCCGATCGTGCACATGACGAAATAAAGCCCCGACAGCCGGATCGCCGGCGTCCCAAGCAGCGTACCGATCGCGCTTGCCATGACAATGGCGACCGGCAAGCCGACCAGCGGCGGCAGCCCCGCACGCGTGACCAGCAACGCCGCCGCGTACGCGCCCACGCCATACAGCGCGCCCTGCGCCAGGGAAATGCGCCCGGCAAAGCCGGTCAGAAACCCCAACCCGACCACGGCGATCAACTCGATCAGCACCAGTGCCGAGATTTCCAACAGATAGTCGCTGCCGGCCAGCCCTATAATGCAAAGGACGATGACGGCCGCGACGAAGACGGCCAGGCCTCCACGCATCTCAGACCTTCACCGGCACCACGCGGCCGAGCAATCCCTGCGGACGCACCAGCAGCATCAGCACCAGGATCGCGAAGGCGAGCAAATCCTTATAGTCGGTCGAAATGTAAAAGGCTGCGAGCGCTTCCAGCAGTCCCAGCGCCAGACCCCCAAGGATCGTGCCCACCACGCTGTTGATACCGCCCAGCACCGCGGCACTGAACGCCTTCAGTCCTACCATGTCACCAAGATCGGGCGAGACGAAATACAGCGGCCCGATAAGCACACCGGCGACAGCGGCGATTGCGAAGCTCAGACCGAACGTCGCACCGATCGCTCGCTGCACGTTCACGCCCATGGTGGCAGCGATCTCGCTATCCGAAGCGACCGCACGCAGCGCTCGTCCGATGCGGGTATAGGCGAACATCATGTGCAAAGTAGCCACCAACGCCAGCGTGATGATCAGAATCCACAGATAGGTCTTCTGAAACACCGCGCCATGCACATGATAGACGCCGGCGCCGAAGATCTTCGGGAACGGCAGCGGTTCCGGATAGACGATGCGAAATCCGTTCTCGATCATCACACCGAGGCCGATCGCGCCGACCACGAACACCTCGTGGCTGGCATAAAGCCGGCGAAACACGACGCGTTCCAGCAGCATGCCGACAAAAAGCTGATGGCCGCGACGACCAGGAGCAGGGGAAGGGCTGGCAAGCCGAAGCGCTGCGCACCGAACAGGCCAAGGAAGGTGCCGGCCATAAACACCTGACCCTGCGCGAAGTTCACCATCCGCATCGTGCGGTAGACCAGGGTGAAGCCAAGCCCGACCAGGGCGTAGATGCACCCGGTCCCAAGCCCGCCGACGAGAAGCTGCGCCAGCACGCGCTACTGGTTCGCGCCGGGAAGCAGTTTGAATTCGTTACCGACGACTTCCTGCACCACCAGGGGTGCGACGAGCTGATTGGTCTCGTCGAAATGCTCGTCTGCCGGCGGCAGGCCAAAATACCTTCCATGCCAATCCTTCAGGCAAAGACGGAACTTATCCTTGTCGGTGCCAGCCTTTTCCAGGCACGGTGCGGCGATGAACTTCATTGCCTCGTAGGTCGGCGCGGCCAGTGACGGACGTGGCGGCTGGTTGGCATTCGCGAATTCCTTTTCATAGCGTGCCGCCCAAGCCTTCGCGTCGGCGTCCAGGTCCACATGGAAATACCCCGTCGAAATCATGTGCTGCGACGCCTGCGGCGCGAGCTTCATGACCGCTTCGTTCGACAGGCCCGCAGCACCCATAAAGCGCGCCTCGATCCCCTGGTCGCGTGCCTGGTTCATGATCGCCGCACCCGCCGGCAGCGTGCCGAACACCATCAGCGCCTGCGGTTCCGCGGCGGCGATATGCGTCAGTTGCGCGGTAAAGTCCTTGTCGGTGGTCTGATACGACTCTACGTCCAACGCCTTCATGCCTTGCTTGGCAAGGCCGGCCGTGAAGATGTCGCGCAGCCCGACACCGTAGTCGTTGGTGTCGTAAATGATTGCGATCTTGGTGAAGTGTAGCAGGTTCACCACGTCCGCCAGCCGCGCCGCATGGCCGTTGTCGTTGGTCAGAGTGCGAAACACCCACTTGTTCGCCGGCGTGGTGATGCGAGGGTTCGACGCACCGACGACGATATAGGGCATGCCGGCGCGCTCGGCGACCGCCATGTTCGCCAGCACCTGCGAACTGCCCCAGCCGCCGACGACGAGGTCATTGCCGTCATTGACCAGACGCTGCAACGCGATCACCGATTGCGCCGGATCGGATGCATCGTCCGCGACGTCGAGCACGATCTTGCGGCCATTGATACCGCCGGCCGCGTTGATCTCGCTGGTCGCCATTTGCAGCGCTTGCTGGATGGCGGCGCCGTACGACGCACCCGCGCCGGACAGCGGAATCACAGTGCCAAGCTTGATGTCCTGCGCCGCCGCCGTTCCGGCAAGCAGCAGCAAGGCTCCGGCAAATAGTGCCAGGCGGTGCATCATCCCAGACTCCCTTCGTCCCGGCGTGCCCGCCGACATTGTTCAGTCGCTGCCGCATCGACCAAACAGCCGGGCGACAGCACCACGCCATACTGCACGCGCGCTGCCTCCACCGACAACCTTTCATCGCGTACGTCGCTCGCCACGCGCGAGGGATCGCGTTGCAGCGGCGCACCGTAGCCGCCGCCCCCCGGCATCTCGACGATCAAGCGCTCGCCCGGTTGGATGCTGTAATGGCCCTTGCCCGACAGCGACCGGCCGCGCGTGGTGCTGACGCGCCCGGCCATCCCCGGGCCGCCGCCCTCCACGCCGCGCGCGGGATGATCCATACGGTCGAAGGCGGTGGCGATCGCGAACGGCATGTCTTCCGCGCTCTCGATTTCCATCACCTGGCCGAGCCCACCGCGGTGCGTCCCAGCACCGCCGCTATCGATGCGGTACTCCTTGCGATGGATCAGCACGGGTGCCATCGATTTGGTGATCTCCACCGGAACATTGCGCACGCCGCTTGGGAAGGCGGTCGCCGACAGCCCGTCCTGACGAGGCCGCGCGCCCGCACCGCCGGAATGAAACCCGGTGATATTGAAACTTGTGGCGTGTCGCAGCACCGCGGGATCGGCATCCACCCGGCCCATGCCGCCCATCAGCCGAACGTTCCACAAACACGACGTGCCCTCGGCCGGCACACCGTCCGGAATTGCCCGACGCAGACAGCCGAATACGACGTCCGGCAGCATCTGCCCCATGATGTGGCGCGCCTGCACCGCCGCCGGATGCGGCGCATTCAGAATGCAGCCCTCCGGCGCCGTGACGCGGATGGTGGCGAGCGAGGCGGCGTTGTTCGGAATGCGCGGCGCGACGATGCACTTCACGCCGAAGCTGGTATAGGCTTCGGTGTAGCACAGCGGCACGTTGATGCCCTTGCCCGAGATCCCCGAAGTGCCGGTGAAATCGACGTCGATCCCATCGGCCCCGATGGTCAGCGTCGCGCACAGGTCCATCGGCTTGTCGATCCCATCCACCGTCATCGTGTTGCGGTAGGTGCCGAAGCGCAACGCCCGTATCGCCTCCAGGCTCGCTTCCCGCGAACGATCCAGCACATAGCGGGAAAGTTCCTCGATGTCGATCAGGCCATACTCGCCCATCATCTCCAACAGACGGCGTCCGCCGATCTCGTTGCAGGCAACCTCGGAGTAGATATCGCCCACCACCTGGATTGGCTCGCGCACGTTGGCTGCGACAAGCTCGATCAACGGCTCGTTCATCCGTCCCTGCGTGACCAGTTTCATGATCGGCAGGTTCAGGCCTTCCTCATACACTTGGCTCGCCGCGCCCGGTACGCCGCGCCCGCCGATATCGACCACATGCAATGTGCAGGCGAACAACGCGACCGCATCGGCCTCGCGGAACGTCGGCGTCACCACGACGATATCGTTGAGATGCCCGGTCCCCATCCACGGATCGTTGGTGATGAAGACGTCGCCCGGGGCCATGGACGCCAGTGGAAATTTCGCCAGCACATGCCCTACGGATTTCGCCATGGAGTTGATATGCCCCGGCGTTCCGGTGACCGCCTGCGCGATCATGTCGCCGGCCCGATTATAAACCCCGGCCGACAGATCGCCCGCCTCCCGCGTCGCCGTCCCGAACGCCGTGCGCACCAGCGTCCGAGCCTGCTCCTCCACCACCGAGATCAGCCGGTTCCACATCACCTGCATCTCGATCTCGGTACGCGGCTGGTTGCGGGTCATGGCGTGGTCTCCCTGCGCAGGCGTATTGCCCCGTCGCCGTCGATGCTGGCAACGAAGGCGTTGCCGACGATCGTTGTGGTTGCGTCTTCGGTGATGACTGCCGGTCCTGCGAACCGTGCGCCGGGGGCGAGTTCGGCGCGCCGATACACCGCCACGTCGGACGGCATCCCCAACGCGCGATCGTAGACCGGCCGGACGCCGGACGGAGCGGCTGTGCACGCCGCAACGGACCGACCGTCGGCAGCCTGTTCTTCTGCCCGGACAGCGGTCGCCCGTAATGTCCAGCTCACGACCTCCATATCGAGATTGGGGATGGTCCGGCCGAACAACGACTCATACCAGGCCGCAAACGCGTCGCGGAACATCTGCGCGTCGCCAGCTACGAACTTGCGCGCCGGCAGCGGAACCACGATCTCGTGCCCCTGGCCGGCATAGCGCATCTCGGCCGTGCGGACCTGCATCACCTTGGCGTCGGGTGCGCCAAGCCGAACGGCCCCGACCGCTTCCGTCTCCATCTCGGCAAACAGCTCATTCACGAGTCCCGCATCGAACCCCGAAACCCGCATAAATCTGCTTCTCACTACCTCGAACGCCACCGGGGCGCGCAAAAATCCGATCGCCGATCCGACACCGGCGCCACGCGGAATCAAAACAGTGTCGATACCCAGCTTCTCTGCCAACCGCGCTGCATGCAACGGAGCCCCGCCGCCAAATGCGATCAGCGTGCGTCCGGCGAGGTCCTTGCCGCGCTCCACCGCATGCACGCGCGCAGCATTTGCCATCGCCTCCTCGACGATCTCGCTGACACCGAACGCCGCCGTCATCGCATCAAGCCCGAGCGCCACGCCGACATCGCGATCCAGCGCCGCCTGGGCGCGTTCCGGCAGCAGCCGTATGCGCCCACCGGCGAAACCGACCGGGTCGATGCGTCCCAGCACCAGATCGGCGTCCGTAACCGTCGGCGCCGTCCCACCCAGGCCATAGCAAGCAGGCCCCGGATCGGCACCGGCACTCTCCGGCCCGACCGCGATCCGCCGCAGCGGATCGAGCGTAGCGATCGAGCCGCCCCCGGCGCCGATTTCCACCATCTCCACCACAGGCACGCGCACCGGCAACCCGCTGCCCTTCATGAAACGTGTGCGCCTATCGACCTCGAACTCTCGCGCGGCCTGTGGCGCCCCGCCATCGATCAGGCAAATTTTCGCGGTCGTGCCGCCCATGTCGAACGACAGCACAGCGTCGATGCCCTTCTGCCGAGCAATGTCGGCCGCCAGAATCGCCCCGCCCGCAGGTCCGGATTCGACCAACCTGATCGGAAAGCGGATCGCCGTCTCCAGCGTGGTCAGCCCGCCTCCGGA
Source organism: uncultured Alphaproteobacteria bacterium (assembly GCA_963762885.1). Lineage (GTDB taxonomy): Bacteria > Pseudomonadota > Alphaproteobacteria > Acetobacterales > Acetobacteraceae > JASHVB01. The sequence goes on along the minus strand of CAVXNH010000089.1, from coordinate 79,414 downwards.
CGTCATCAGCAGCAACGGACACGCAAGCCTGAAGTCATTCAACCGCGCACGCAACGCGGCAAGATAGCGCGCCATGCGGGGCTGCACATAAGCGTTCGCACACGCCGTGGAGAAGCGTTCGTATTCCCGCACCTCCGGGCAGACCTCGCTGGACAGCGTGATCGTGACGTCAGGCAACGCCTTCGCCAGCACCTCGCGCGCCTGCAACTCGTGCGTGGAATTTGCGTAGCTGTGCAAGAAGCCGATCGCCACACTCTCGACGCGTTCGCGCCGCAGCACGTCGGCCAGCGCAGCGACCCGAGCGATATCGAGTTTCGTCCGTACCTGTCCGCGCGCATCCATCCGTTCCGGCACGCCAAAGCGCAGATAGCGCGGCACCAGAGGCTCGGGACGTTCCATGAAAACGTCGTACTGATCGAAGCGGTTCTCCTGCGCCATCTCAATGCTGTCGCGAAAACCTTCCGTCGTGATCAGCGCGAACTCGGGCACCCTTGCGCTCGATGATGGCGTTGGTCGCAAGCGTGGTGCCGTGGATGACCACGCCGATGTCGCGCGGCTGCACCGATCCCAGCACCAGCCGCACCGCTTCGATCACGCCTTGCTCGGGCTCGCCGGGCGTGGTGAGCACCTTCGCCTCGGCGCGCTCCCCCGCATGTTCCAGCACCACGTCAGTGAACGTACCGCCGATATCGATTGCCAAACGCCCGGTCGCAACTCCACTCACATCGTGTTCCTTCACCTGCCGCGCAGCACCCCACGCGCTGCGCTATCTCGCCCAGCCGCCGTTACCTGTCTTGGAGTTTCCGGATCGACTGGAGTCTTACCTGTTGGCGGCGGCGGCCGCAACGCCAGCCAAGGTCGAGGCTCGCCACCCTGCCGATATCGCGGTGGCCCGGGCAAACGAAACAGGCTAACTATAGCGCCGTCCAAGAGGGAAGCGCATGGCCAAAAGACCCAATATCCTGATGATCACGTCCGATCAGCAGCGTGGCGACTGCTTTGGATTCGAAGGCCGCCGTGTCAAGACGCCGCATCTCGATGTGCTCGCCAGCGAAGGCACGCGCTTTGCGGCTTGCATCACTCCGAACGTGGTCTGCCAGCCCTCGCGTGCCAGCATCCTCACCGGACTTCTGCCGTGTACGCACGGTGTCTGGGACAACGGCATCGACCTGCAGGATTCGATCGGCCAGGCGGGCTTCGCCGGGCAGCTTGGCCACGCCGGCTATCGCACGGGGTTCGTCGGTAAAGCGCATTTCTCCACGTTCCACACCTTCGAACCAACCGGTAAGCCGGAGAACCGCGCCAGCACGGATCGCTATGGGCCGGACTGGTTCGGCCCCTACATGTCGTTCGATCATGTCGAGCTGATGGTCGGCGGTCACAACATCCATCTTCCGCAGCATCCGCCCGAAGGCCAGCACTACGAACGTTGGTATCATGCCGATGGCCGCGGCGAGGAAAAGAACCGGCTTTATTCCACGCACCTGCCTCCCGACGTCGGCGCAGCGCAGACCTGGCACTCAGCCTTGCCGCCGGCATGGCATAACTCCACCTGGTGCGGCGACCGCACGGTTGACTTTCTGCGCAACCATCGCGACGAACCGTTTGTCCTTTGGACGTCGTTTCCAGATCCGCACCATCCGTTCGATGCGCCGGAGCCCTGGAGCAGATTGCATCATCCGGATGATGTCGATTTACCGGAATTTCGCGAGCTTGACCTGGAACGCAGACCCTGGTGGCACAAGGCGGCCCTGCAATCGACGCCGCAACTTGCCGAAGCTGGCTTGCGCGAGTTTCGCGAGCGCTTTTCCCGTACACCGCGGCAAACCGATGAGCAATTGCGTCACCTGATTGCCAACTATTACGGCATGATCTCATTGATAGACCACAATGTCGGCCGCATCCTGATTGCGCTCGACGAGTTGGGACTGCGAGACGACACGATCGTGGTTTATACCACCGATCATGGCGACTGGCTCGGCGATCACGGCATCATCCTGAAGGGCCCGATGATGTACAGAAGGCTTGCTGCGCATCGGCTGCATCTTTCGTGGACCTGGAATACCTGCGGGCCAGATCGTGGAAGATCCGGTCTCGACGCTCGATCTTCCGGCAACGTTCTGCGACTACGCGGGCGTATCTCCGAATGCGCCGATGCACAGCCGGAGCCTGCGGCCGCTCATTGAAACCAAGGGAAGTCGTGATTTCGCCTACAATGAATGGAACCTGCATCCGTCGCGGTGCGGGGTTGCGCTGCAACTGCGAACCGTGCGGACCCGCACGCACAAACTGACTTTGGAACTGGAGTCGGGCGCCGGCGAACTGTACGACCTGGCGAACGATCCCCACGAGATGGACAATCTTTTTGACGATGCCGGCGCACGGGCGGCGCGGGCAGAGTTGACGGACATGATACGAAGCAGGCCAGATGATGCCATGGTGCCGCCGCCGGAACCTGTCGGTATGGCGTGATAACGGCAGAATCGGGAAACCGGCATCGCAAAAGGGGGAGGAACGAAACGCATGCCTAAGACGCTGGCAGCCCTGCTGCTTGTCTGCCTATCAACAGTCGCACTGGCGGCGGAGCCGCCCATCACCATCGCGACCGCGCAAACTCCGTGGTACGGCGGCTTTCACCAGGTTGTCGAAGAGTATCAAAAACAGACGGGAAACACCGTCAACGTCGAGGCGAGTCCGTTCGACGGGCTGTTGGCGAAGGAACGCGCCGCCGTCCGGTCCGGCCAGAGCCCGTACGACCTGCTGGTCTTCCAGGTGCAAAGCTTCATTGAATTCTACGCCGGCGGGTTTCTCGAACCACTAACCGCCATCGATCCGGCATTTCACCTGGATCCCGAGATCTACACGTTCGACGATACGGTGTTCTGGAATCCCACGACGCAACGCTGTGAGCGCGACGGTGGGCAACTCATGTCCATTCCGGTCAATCCCAACGTCCCGATACTCTTTTATCGCGCGGACCTTTACGCCGAGCACCATCTGTCGGCGCCGGATACGTTCGACCAGCTTCTGGCCAACGCCAAGGCACTGAACGCTCCGCCCCGTATGTACGGCATGGTCCAGCGCGGCAATCGCGGCACGCTGGACATCGGCTGGGACTTTCTGCCGTATCTTTGGGGGTACGGCGCGGATATTTTCCGCGACCAGAAGCAGGGCGACTTCACCGTGGTGCTCAACAGCCCGCGCGCACTTGCCGCGCTCCAGTTTTATATCGAACTCGCCCACGCGGCGGGTCACCCGAACACCGCGTCCGTAACCCAGGCGGAGGTCATCCAGACGCTGGTCACGGGCCGTGGCGCCCACGCGATGATCACCGTTGCGGCGGCGCCGCAGATGGACAATCCAGACAAGTCGGCGGTCGTCGGCAAGATCGATTATGCACAACCGCCCCATGCAGCGGGATACAAGTCCTCGCCGCCGTTCGGTCATTGGCTCGGCGGTATTCCGCATAACCTGCCTGCCGCACAACAGAAGGCAGCGTTGGCCTTCCTGACATGGTTCCAGACCAAGCAGGCGCAGACCGATTACGCCCTTGCCGGTTCGCCCCCAGTACGCCGCGACGTTCTGGAATCGGACCTTGCGCAACGCCACGACCTGCGCTGGATGCCGGCCCTCGCCGCTGCACTTCGCAATGCACGGCAGCCATTCTTCACCAAGGACGGCCCTGCGCTGGCCGCCCTGTTCGACTTGAAACTCAACCAGGCCGTCGCGGGAGAACTGACAGCCGCCGCGGCGCTGAACCAGGCTGCGCACGCCATGGAGGATACGTTGCAGAAGGACGGCTATAAGACCGGCATCCTGCCCGATCTGGCGGAATGACCACTGCGCTTGCGCTGAGCGGCCGGCGCGCCGGCAACAGGCCGGCGCACGGGACGCGGCGCTTCAGTAGCGACCGCATGTGGCGCTGGCTTATGCTCGGACCGGCGATTGCCCTGCTGGCCGGCCTGACGTTGCTGCCTCTGGCCGAACTCTCCGTGCTGTCGATCAGCAACGTCAGTTGGCGTAACGGGCGCCCGCTGCTTCAGTTCGTCGGGTTCACCAATTACGCCGACCTGCTGCACGATGCGTTGTTCCGGGCCGCCATCCGCAACACCCTCATTTTTGCCCTGACCGCCGTAGGCCTTGAGGTGATGTTAGGCCTCGCACTGGCACTTGCGTTAGGCGCCGTGCGGCGCGGCAAGGACATCTACACGACCGTTTTCATGTTGCCTATCCTGCTGCCCGGCATCGTCATTGGTGCAATCTGGGCACTGATGTACAATCCGGATTTCGGCATCATCAACGCCAGTCTGGCTTTTTTGGGAATCGAGCCGCACGACTGGCTCGGTACGCCCGATCTTGCCCTGGCTTCGGTTATCGCCGTCGACGTCTGGCACTGGACCCCATTCTGCTTTCTTCTGCTCTATGCAGCCGTCGAATCGCTTCCCACCGATGTATTCGAGGCTGCACGTATCGACGGCGCTAACGCCTGGCAGCGCTGTCGCCACGTCGCGCTCCCCTTGCTCATTCCGGCAATCCTGGTCGTGCTGGCTTTCCGCGCCATCATCGCGTTCAAGGTCTTCGACGAAGTGTATCTTCTCACGTCCGGCGGCCCGGGCACCGCCACAGAGGTGATCAGCCTTACGATCTATCGACGCTTCTTTATCGAAGATAACGCCGGCTATGGCGCTGCAATGTCGATTGCCGCATTCCTCGCGCTGGGCACTTTGATCATCCTCCTCATGCTGCTCTTGCAAAAACGAACAACTGCATAATGCGCAAGAATTTCACCGGCCTTCTTGCACATACATTCCTGATTGTGGCAGCGCTTGGCTTCCTCGGCCCCTTCATCTGGATTGCGCTCGCCGCATTCAAAACCCAGATCGTACTTCTCACCAGTCAGATCTGGTTCCACCCCATCCTTCGTAATTTCTACGACGTACTGATTTTCCGGTACATCCGACTACCGTCATCAGTGCGCCGACAGCCTGGCCATCGCGGTCGGCAGCACAGCGCTCGATCTCGCCGTCGCGACCCTGGCCGCCTTCTCTTTGAACAGAATGCACTGGCCGCGCTGGTGGCCCATGATCCTGATAGGCTGGACCGCGGTGTTCCACATGGTGCCGCCGATCACTCTTGCCGCCGCATGGTACGCAATGTTTCGTCCCATCGGGCTCGATAACAGCTATACCGGAATGATCCTCGCGCACGCCACGATCAACCTGCCGATCACACTTTGGCTCATGCTGTCGTTCATCGCGGAGCTCCCAGGCGAAATCCTGGAGGCAGCCCGCATCGACGGCGCATCGCCAGGGCAGATCCTGTGGCGTATCGTCGTGCCGCTGATCCGCCCCGGCCTCGGCGCCGCGGCGGTCCTCGCGTTCATATTCAGTTGGAACGAATTCCCCGTCGCGCTGACGCTGACCCAAAGAGCCACCGTCACGGTGCCCGTGGGCGTGGCATCCTTCGCGCAAGACCATGAAATTCAATATCCGCAGATGGCGGCAACTGCACTGCTTTCAATCCTGCCGGCTATCGTCCTACTGCTCGCGGCGCGGCGGCTGATCGTGCGTGGACTGACGGTCGGGGCAATTAGATAACCGATCGCCCGGCTTAGCTACCGGGTCGATGCCGCAGTCACCCGCCGAGCATGATCGGGCCGATCCGTGACGATCCCGTCCACTCCCCAACCGATCAACCGGGCCATGTCCTTCGGCAGGTTCACCGTCCACGGAATGACCGCCAGTCCAAGCGCATGCGCCTCATCCACCAAATCCTGCGTCAAATCGCTGTAGTCGGGCGCCCAGACCGGACCACCCTCGGCCGCCACGGCGCGAGGCACCGATCCGCCGAAATCCGCCGGATGCGGTCCATCCCACCACAGGGCGGCATCGCGCACAGTCTCCGCACGCGTGAGCCAGGCAAGCCGTAGCTCGGGCCGGATGCAGTGCAGATGGCGCGGGCCACGCCAATCGAACCCCTCCACGGTGATATCGGACGCGACGCCGGTCGCATCCGCCACCGCGACCACCGCGTCCGCCAATTCCGCACCGCGCGCACTGCGAGCCGGTTCGCCGGGAAACGTCTTCAGTTCGATGATGAACGCGGTATCGTTTCCAATGTGCAGCACCTCGGCCAGGTGCGGAATGTGCTCGCCATCGCGCGGCGATTGATCCGGGAACAACGCCGCATAAGGCGTCCCGGGCCGCAGCCGGCCAACATCGTAAGCGGCAAGTTCCGCAGCGCGCAGCGAACAAATCAGCGGCCCCGGTCCATCCAGCCACGCGCCTGCCGCATCGCGCGTGATGTTCGGGTTCAGCGCCGGATCGTGCGACACCACCACGACGCCATCGGCCGTCATCGCAACATCGAGCTCCAGCGCATCCACCCCCAGCGCCAGCGCTCCCGCGAACGCGGCCATTGTATTCTCTGGCCAGAGACCGCGCGCCCCACGATGGCCGACAATCAGGCAGGGTCGCGTCATGTCGTCCGCCTTGATACGCTGCACCGCAACGCTTCTCGGGAGAGAGTCATGGAGTACACCACGCTTGGCCGCACCGGCCTCAAAGTCAGTGTCGCCGGCCTGGGCTGCGGCGGCTTCAGCAAACTCGGCCTTGGTACCGGCAAATCAGAGGACGACGCGGTCGCGCTGATTCGCCAGGCGCTCGACCTCGGGGTCAACGTGCTCGACACCGCCGCCGTCTACGGCACAGAGCAGGTGGTCGGCAAGGCACTCCATGGCGTGCCGCGCGAATCTGTCGTGGTCTGCACAAAGGCGTCCAAGGCTACGGGAGAGAAGCAGTTCAACCTGGACAAGGTGCTTGCCAGCCTGGATGGCTCGCTGCGCCGGCTGGGCGTGGATTACGTGGACGTGTTCCAGCTTCACGCCGTGCACCCAACGCAATATGACCAGGTACGCGACGTGATCGCTCCGGCGTTGCTGCGTGAACGCGAGCGAGGGAAGTTCCGTTTCCTCGGCATCACCGAGACCGCACCGAACGATGTTGAACAGGACATGCTGTTTCGTGCGACGCAGGATGATCTATGGGACACCGCGATGGTGGCGTTTCATATGATGCACCAGCCCGCGCGCACGCGGGTGTTTCCCTACACCCAGGCCAATCGCATCGGCACGCTGCTGATGTTCGTGGTGCGTGGCATCTTCGCCCGCCCCGCTCAGCTTGCCGACGAAATCCGGCAATTGGCGAAGGCTGGCCAGGTCCCCGCATGGCTCGGTGAAAGCGATGACCCGCTGGGTTTCCTGCTGCATGACGGTGGCGCCAGCAGCCTCACCGACGCCGCCTACCGGTTCGTGCGGCATGAACCGGGCGTCGATGTAGTGCTGTTCGGCACCGGCGATGTCGGACATCTGCGCAGCAATATCCAATCGATCCTGAAGCCGCCATTGCCGCAGGCGGATTGTGCGAAACTCGCCGAGTTGTTCTGTCATCTGCGCGGCGTCGGGTTGGAAGCGCCACCACGGCGCGTGGCGGCCTGAGCCATGTCCCGCATTCGCGATATTCGGGTTCTGCCGCTGCAATTCACGCCGGCCGAACCGTATGGCTCCTCCCGCGGGTTGGCGAAGTTTCGCGGTGGCGGCCTGGTATTGCTCGACACCCAGGATGGCGTGCAAGGCATCGGCGAAGTGTGGGGACCGCCTGGCGTGTCTCGTGCTTATGTCGATCTGATCAAGCCGTTCTATGTTGGCCGCAGCGTGTTCGCGCAGCGCGCCGCCGCGCAGGAGGTGTTGGCGCGCCTGTATCACGCCGGCACTCAGAATCAGATGACCGCATTGCTCGGCGGGATCGACATCGCGGCCCACGACGCGATGGGCAAGCTGCTGAACATTTCGGTCACAGACCTGATCGGCGGACGGTTGCGTGAACGCGTGCCGGTCTACGCATCGGGCGGCTACTTCACCGCGGCCGACGATCAGGATGCGGCGTTGGCGCGGCAACTGGATGCCAGCGCGGCAAGCGGCTTCGGCGCTTTCAAGATCAAGATCGGGCGCAACCCGGCGGAGGATGCCGCGCGCTGCAAACTGGCCCGGCGCATCATCGGCGACACGCCGCTGCTGACCGTTGATACCAACGGCAACTACACCGAGGACGGCGTGCTGGAGAGCATGCGACGCACGGCGGGCAGCGACATCCACTGGTACGAAGAGCCGCTGGCGCCACAGGACTGGGCCGGCTACCGCAGCCTGTCATCGCGTGTTCCGGCACGGCTGGCAGCCGGCGAGGCACTGTATACCGTGTTCGACTTCCGCCGGCTGATCGACGGCAGGCTGGCATCGGTGGTGCAGCCAGACCTGACATTGTGCGGCGGGTTCGAAGTCGCTCGCACCATCGGCGTGTTATGTGCAGCGGAACACTTGCGAGATCTCGCCGCATGTCTGGGGCGCCGGCGTCGGGCTGGTTGCGGCGCTGCATTTCCTCGCCGCGCTGCCGTCTTATCCGCATGCGGACCACGTGCCATTTCCGCCGTTGCTGGAATACGACGTGGGCCAGAACGCGTTGCAGAACGATATCTTCGTCGAGCCGGTGCGCTATGCGGACGGGCATCTGGACGTGCCGAGCGGACCGGGGTTGGGCGTCACGCTCGACATGGCAGCAGTGCGGCGGTTCAGCGGCGACTGACCCGCCTCGCCAACATTGCTCAAACCACCAGCGCGTCGCCGAGCAATCCAACCGCCAGCGCGTAGAAATCGGACGGATTGTAGCGTCGGATCGCACCGAAATTCGGATAGACGACGAACGCCTCGCCCGTGCCCCCGTCCGGCAACAACACTGCGGCGCTCGTCTCCGCCGCCGCCCACCAGCGGCTTGCCTCCGGTCGCACGCCCCGCTGCGTCCACTCCGACAAAGGCCGCCGCCCCTCCCGTCCAGTGACGCCGACGTCGAACCCCGCCGGCAACGTCACCGCTTGGCCCCAGGTTTCGCCAGCCCGCCACCCGGACTGTGCCAGATAATTGGCGATCGAACCGAGCACGTCCGCCCGATTGCTCCAGATATCGCGCCTGCCATTGCCCTCGAAATCCACCGCGTAGCGCAGGAAGCTCGTCGGCATGAACTGTGGCTGCCCCATCGCGCCGGCGTAGCTGCCGGTCATGCGGGCCGGAGTCACATCGCCGTGATCCAGAATCTTCAGCGCAGCCATCAATTCCGGGCGGAAGAAGCTGGCGCGCCGGCCCTCCCACGCAAGCGTCGCCAGAGCATCCACCACGTGGAAGTCCCCGGTCTGCGTGCCGAAGCTGGACTCCAGTCCCCAGATCCCCGTGACCACCGCGGGACCGACGCCGAACCGGGCCTGAACCGCCGACAGCAGCGAGCGGTTGTCGCGCACGGCGGTCCGGCCGGCGTCAATGCGCTTGTCGGTGATCAGCAACGCCCGATACTGCGCCCAGGTCATGGTAAACTCGGGCTGGTGCCGGTCGCGCTCCAGCACCTTGGCATTCGGCGTCAGCCCGGCCAGTGCACGGTCCAATGTGGCGGCAGAGATCCCGATCCGCCTCCCCTCAGCCCGCAGGCCAGCCAGAAAACCTGCGAAACTGTCAGATGCTGCATGCGCCTTTACGGCGGCGGTCGCGGGCAGCGCGGATAGCAACAAGCGGCGGGTCAACATGCCGGCTGTCTGCCACAACGCGCCGCGTCGCCGCAATTGCCATGACCGTCGCGCTTGTGCATTCGCCCCGAACCCCCCGCGCCGGTCACCTCCTGCTTGGCGCGGCGCGGTGCAGGATGCCATAAGCGGTCCATGCGCCTTCTCTACCATCTCCCGCTGTCGCCTTTTTCCCGCAAGGTTCGCTTGGCGCTGGCGGAAAAGCGCCTGCCCCATGAACTGCGGCTGGAAAAAGTATGGGAGCGCCGGCCGGAATACCTGGAGCTCAACCCAGCCGGTACCGTGCCAACGTTGGTGGAGGACAACGGCTTGGCCATCGCCGATTCCTCCGTCATCTGCGAATATCTTGAGGAAGCCTACCCCGACATCGGCCTGATGGGCCGCACCCTGGCTGAGCGGGTGGAAGTTCGCCGGCTGGTGGCCTGGTTCGACGGCAAGTTCGCCGCCGAAGTCACGCGCAACCTGCTTGGTGAGAAGTTCATGAAGCGGCTCACCGCTCGCGGCAATCCGGACCCAGCGGCGATGCGTACCGGTTATCTCGCGCTGCGCTATCATATGGAGTACATCGGCTGGCTGGCAGAGACCCGGAAGTGGCTGGCTGGAGGCGCGTTGTCGCTGGCCGACTTTGCGGCAGCGGCACACCTGTCCTGCCTCGATTTCATCGGCGATGTGGACTGGAAGCTCTCCACGCCGGCGACGGACTGGTACGCCCGGATGAAGTCACGGCCGAGCTTCCGCGGCCTGTTGGTCGATCGCGTGGCCGGCCTGACGCCGCCAGAGCATTACGCCGACCTGGATTTCTGACGTAGCCTGTCGTGTCATCGCGGTAACGCATCTGTGGGAGGTTGGTAAGCTGATCGCCGATCACAATGTCTTGTCATAACTCCGCCGCAATAGGCGCCCATATGTAGACAGTGCATCGGAGTTTGCGATTATGCGCAGTTTTCGGTCTGGTATTCGATGCGTCGCTGGCGCCGCACTGGTTGCGGTGATTGCAGGCGGCCTTGCTCTGGCACCCTTGGCAGCACATGCCCAACACCGTGGCGGCGGATATGCCCATGGCGGCGGTTACCATGGCGGCGGTTATGCCGGAGGTGGGTGGCATGGCGGAGGTGGCTGGTACGGTGGCGGCGGCTGGGGTTGGCACGGCGGCGCCTGGGGCTGCTGCTGGCGCGGCGGCGTCTATATCGGTTTGCCGCCATACTATGTTCCGCCGCCGGTCTACTATCCACCACCGTATTATCCGGGGTACTACCCGCCGCCCTACACGGCATACGGCTACTGATCGAAGCCGGATGCCGCGGCGGGCCTACGTTGGCCGGAGCCGCGTAACGTATCAGCACTCCGACCTGCGGTTCTCGTAATCGCCGGGTGAGCGGTGTCGTATGGCAATCCGCCAAACGACTAACTCACGACGACTTCGCAGGGGCCTTCCCAGCCGTCATGGCCGAGCTTGAACGGGCGATCTTTGGCGGCTCAGCGGCGCAGGACCGGCCCCCTGTGGAAGCCATATTCGTGGAGGGTCGGCAAAGTACCCTAGACTACCGGCTCGTTGTAGCGGCTCTCTCTGGGTACCCGGGGAAAGATGCCATGGATAGCTCGTTGACACCGGACGCATCGCTGACAGTGACCTTCGGCCAGTTCAGGCCGATTCCGGAGCAGGGACTTCTGCTTGAGGGCGACAAGCCGTGGCCCCTGCCCTGCGGGGGGACGCTCCGCTCCCGCAGCCTGTGCCGCCACCGCAAGCGCCGCGTTAGCACGATCTTCCTGCCCCGTTGACGCGGGTACTCGGGCGCGATGAGGCCGTAGAGGCCATCGCATTGCAGGTGCCGATGCGCCGCTGCGTTACGATCACCGGACCGGGCGGTATCGGCAAGACCACTGTCGCCGTTGCGGTTGGGGAAAAGCTCCTGCCGGTGTACGACGATGGAGTCTGGTTCGTCGATCTGGCGACGGTCGCCGACCGTCAGGTCATACCGTTCGCCACCGCGTCGGCGCCGGGTGTTTCACTGTCGTCGGTAAACCCAGTCCCCCGCCTTGATGACATTCCTACGCGACCGGCGCATGCTGATCCTGCTCGACAACCGCGAACATTTAGTCGCTTCAATCGCGCCGCTCGCAAAAATGATTCTTCGATCCGCCCCGAATGTACACATGCTCGCCACCAGCCGCGAAGCGCTGCGCGCGGCCGGTGAGTGGATCTATCGCCTCAAATCAATCGAAACCCCGCCGCGCGACACACCGCTGACCGCAGCGCAGGCGCTCGGCTTTCCGTCCGTGCAACTCTTTGTGGAGCGGGCATCGGCCAGCCTGGATGGCTTTACGCTCACCGACGCGATGCACCGATCATCGCGGAGATTTGCCAGCGCCTGGACGGACTGCAGCTGGCGATCGAACTGGTAGCGGTTCGCATCGACATGTTTGGGCTACGTAGTCTGGCAAACGTGCTCGACGGCCATTTTCTGCTGATGTCCGAAGGTCAGCGAACAGATCTTCCCCGACAACAAAATCTGCTTGGCACTCTGGACTGGAGCTATCGGAATCTGTCCGATACGGAGAAGACCATCCTGTGCCGCCTCTCAGTGTTCCCGGGCGATTTCACACTCGACGCGGTGATCGCTATGGCTGGTGGCGGTGGGATCAGCGTTGAGCAAGTCTATGCCGGCCTGCTGACCCTGTCGACGAAATCGCTTGTCACAACGGATGTGACCGGTGCGACACCGAATCACCAGCATCGGCTGCTTCACATCACTCGCGCTTTCGTCTGCCAAAAAATTGCGCCAGTCCGGCGAGGGCAATCGCATCGACCGCTTGCACGCGGAGTGCCTGTGCCGTTGGCTGACGCAGGCGGAAGCAGACTGGGAGGTAATGGAACGGGCCGAATGGCTTGGAATCTACGGCCGCTGCATCGATGATGTAAGATCGGCGCTCGATTGGGTGTTCTCACCCGAGGGAGACGCCGGGATTGGCGTTGCGATGACCGCGACAGCGTTGGCGTTAGGATTCCAGATGTCGCTCATCGATGAGTTCAGATTTGCTCACACCCGGAACCGCCCTTCGGGCCGATGCGGGCATGTGTCGCTGGTGCGGCCAGGAAATCTTTCGCGCGCAAAGGCGAATGGCCCTTGGCTCAAGGGGCGCCGGTCGCGATGGAGGCCGCCGAGTCGTTGTTCCAACGGTCGCTCGATACGGCAAAGCAACAGGGTGCCCTGGCCTGGGAATTGCGCGCGGCCATGAGTTCTGACCCGTCTGTGGTTCCGCCGAGCACGCCCGATGCACCGGCACTGGCTTCTCTACGGCATTCTGCAACGATTCACCGAAGGCCATGCGAAAGCCGATTTACGAGAAGCCGGGGCTTTGCTCGAAAGCTGCAATGGCGCCGCCGCTGCGACTGCTATGCCGGCGCAGATAGGCAAGCCTTCGCGGCGCCGGCAACAGCCATGATCGCCTCCCTGCCTTCTGATGGGCGTGCCAGGAACAGCGAATGCCACATCCACTGCTCCTTCACCGCACCAATGGAAATATACTCACCGCCCGGAATCGGAAACTCCAGAAAGTGAAGGAAGAGCAACGTTGCGTCCTGGTGCCGGGTGAGGGATTTGAACCCCCGACCTTCGGTTTACAAAACCGCTGCACTACCACTGTGCTAACCCGGCAACATATCGATTACGCTATACCTTCCTACCCAACAGGCGGAGGCGGAGGTGCGGTGCCCATCCGCCCACCGTTTTAGCCGTTTCCTCGACCGTTCGGCAAACCCGCTTTCCCACCCCGGCACAACCCCCAGTGACCGCGCCACGCGCTGGGCTGACCCCAGACAGCGATGGTCCATTCGCAAGCGCCCCCATGGCTGAATTACCACGGCATGACAGCGAGTTAAGTCACATGAAAGCGGTTTAATTGCTGCACCAGGGGAACGTTCACGTCCTCGTCCGCATGTTGGGGGTGTCGCCGGCGCCAACCCGGACGCCGACCCAGCGTTGCAGCAGCGTGCCCGATCGGGCGTGCCCAGCAGGAGGAACTCATGACGCCGCATTCCGATCCCACCAACCGAACCAGCCCATGGCGCCGCGCGACGCTGGCCGCTGTATTGCTCGCCGGCACTGCCCTCGGCGGCTTTGCCGTGAGCTACGCCGCCCAGACGCCCGCCGTCGGCAGCCAGCCCAGCAGCAGCGCCGCCGAGAGCACGGGTGCCCCGGTCAATCCGCCGGGCGCCAATGTCGCGCCGCACACGCTGCCGGACTTCAGCCAGCTCGTGTCCCAGGTGAAGCCCGCCGTCGTCTCCATCACCACCAAGCTGCAGGCCGACAACAGCGACGCGCAGGAGGAAATGCAGGGCGGCCCGCAACTGCCGTTCCCATTCAATCAGATGAACCCGCAACAGCGGCAGATGCATGCCGTCGAAGCACGCGGCTCCGGCTTCATCATCAACGCCAACGGCACCATCGTCACCAACAACCACGTGGTGAAGGATGCCAAGAGCGTCAGCGTCACGCTGGATGACGGCACCAACGTTCCCGCGAAGATCGTCGGCCGCGACCCGCGCACGGACATTGCGGTGCTGAAGATCGATGCCGGCCATCCGTTGCCGTACATCCAGCTCGGCAACTCGGCCGATGTGAAGCCGGGCCAGTGGGTGGTCGCGATGGGCAATCCGTTCGGCCTGGGCGGCACGGTCACTGCCGGTATCGTGTCCGCGATCAGCCGCGACATCGGTGACGGCCCGTACGATCAGTTCATCCAGATCGATGCACCGATCAACCAGGGTAACTCCGGCGGCCCGCTGTTCACCCAGGACGGCAAGGTGATCGGCATGAATACCGCGATCCTGTCGCCGTCCGGTGGATCGATCGGCATCGGCTTCGCCATTCCGTCCGACATGATCCACAACGTCGTGGCGCAACTCGACGCGTCCGGCCACGTCACCCGCGGCTATATCGGTGTGGAGGCGCAGGAACTGACGGGTGCCACTGCCAAGGCGATGAGCCTGCCGGAAAATTCCGGCGCTTTGCTTGCCGGCGTGATGCCCAACGGTCCCGCCGCGCAGGCCGGCTTGCAGCCGGGCGACGTGATCCAGACGGTTGACGGCAAGAAGGTCACCAATCCCCGCGACCTTGCGCTCGATGTCGCCAACCTCAAGCCTGGCGAGGACGCGCATCTGAGCGTGCTGCACGATGGCCAGACCAAGGACATCGCGCTGAAGATCGCGCAGTTGCCGACGGAACAAACGGCAAGCAACGGGGAAGGCAGCAGCCAGCACCAGGGGCAACTGGGCCTGGCACTGGCACCGCTGTCGCCCGACATGCAAGGCCAGCTCGACGTGCCGGATGGAACGCGCGGTGCGGTGGTGCGTGGCGTGCAGCCGGGATCCCCCGCCGAGCAAGCCGGGCTACAGCCAGGTGATGTCATCGTCGGCGTTGGCATGCACCCGGTAACCTCGCCGTCAGAAGCGGCGCGCGAGATCCACTCGGCGATGAACGGCCAGAACCACGCTGTGGCGCTGCGGGTGATCCGCAACGGCGAAGCGGTGTTCGTCGGCATCCAGATGCCCCCGAACCAGGCGGGCTAGAACAGAAGTGCGCCTCTCCCACGAAGTGGGAGAGGTTGGGTGAGAGTGCCGCGTGCCGCACACGCGGCACCCTTTCCGCTTCGTAATCGCTATATCGTCATCGTAAACGCATCGTACTGGTACAGCCAGTCGTAGCGCTGCTGTATCTTTTCCGCGGCGAATTCCCGATCGATGTATTCCGAGGCGTGTTCCGGATCGCCAAGCGCCGGGTTATGAAATCGGCCGGTGTTTTCCGCAGAGCCACGCACGATGGTGGCCGTCCGGTCGAGCCGCGCCGCCTCGAAGCGCCGCAACGCATCGTGCACCGGAAACGCGTCGAGGCAGCGCGCCATCACGACGGCGTCTTCCAGTGCCATGTTCGCACCCTGGGCCAAAAACGGCAGCGTCGGGTGCGCCGCGTCGCCCAGCAGACAGACGCGGCCTTGCGCAAAGTGCGGCAATGGATCGCGGCCGAGCAATGCCCATTTGAATGGCGTGTCGATGTTGCGGATGATGGTCTGCACGTCCGCGTGCCAGCGTGCGAGGTCGCGCATGCATTCCTCGCGCGTGCCCGCTTCGGTCCAGGACTCTACCTGCCAATCGTCGCGTTCCACCACACCGACAAAATTCAGCAACTCGCCACGCCGCAGCGGATACGTGACGACGTGGCCGCCGTGGCCCATCCAGTTGGTGCCGACCAGTTGCCGCATATGCGGCGGCAGAAGCTGCATGGGCACCAGTCCGCGCCACGCCATGATGCCGGTGAACCGCGCCCGCCCATCACCAAACATTTGCCGGCGAATTGCCGAGTGCACCCCGTCCGCCGCCAGCAACACATCCCCGGTCACATGCTCGCCGTTGGCCAGTTGCAAAGTAACCGTTGGTTCCGATTGCTCGAAGCCAACACACGCCGCGCCGGCATGCACCGCATCCGGCGCCGCCGCACGCACCGCTGCCAGCAGCACAGCGTGAAAGTCACCGCGATGCGCCATCCAATACGGCGCGCCATAGCGTTGCACCGACCCGACGCCGAGATCGAACACACGCCATGTCTGACCCGTGGTCCAAAGGCGAATTTCCTTGCCGGCGGGCTCGCAAACGACGCGGCGCATTGCCGCTTCCAGACCGAGCCCGATCAGCACGCGCGTGCCGTTCGACCCAAGCTGCACCCCGGCCCCAACCTCGCGCAGTTCCGAAGCTTGCTCGAACACGCGCACATCGTAGCCGCGCTGGAGCAGCGCGATCGCGGTGGTCAGGCCGCACAGCCCGGCACCGGCGATAAGGACGCGGGGCTTCAAATTGAATACGCCCTGCTTCCTTGAGGCGGAAAGGAGACCGCCAATCCTCTACCCACGTTCTTCGCGCCACAATCCCAGAACGTCCTGCACGGGGCGATCGGAGAAGCTGAACAGCACCGCATCGCTCGACGCGCGGTGCCGGTGCGCGTGCCAACTCGGCACGACGAAGATGTCGCGCGGCTTCCAGCGCAGCGTGGTATCGCCGACCAGGGTCTCGCCCTCGCCTTCGACGACGGAGAACACCGTCCCATCGGTGCAGCGGTACGCCGCCGATACGAAACCCCCTGGCAGCAACTGCATGCCGGCCCCGATCGTCGGCATTGGCGACCCGCCGGTCGCCGGGTTCACATAACGCAGTTTGTAGCCATGGCAGGCATCGGGTTCGCCGTTGCGCGCCAGCGTCGCCAGCGCCTCACGCGAGCGCTCGTAAGGATAGTTGAACACCGGCGAGGCCTTGCCCGGCTTATAGTCCACCGGCAGCATGTTGGCGCCGTAACGAGCCAGGCTATCGCCTGGTGGCCGCGACACCGACTGGCTGTCGGCATTGGCCGGTTCAGCGAAGCTGGCATCGAGCAATCGCACGATCGGAATGTCCAGGCCGTCCAACCACACCATCGGCTGGTCGGTATCGTTGCCATGGTCGTGCCAGGTCCAGCTCGGCGTCAGCACGAAATCGCCAGGCTGCATCAGGGTGCGTTCGCCTTCGACGGCGGTATAGGCACCGCGTCCCTCAATGATGAAGCGCAGTGCTGCCTGGGCGTGACGATGCGCCGGTGCGATTTCGCCGGGCAGAATCAGCTGCAAGCCGGCGAACAGTGAATGGGTAATGCAGGCCTGGCCCTGCATCCCGGGGTTTTCCAGGATCAGCACGCGGCGTTCCGCCTCTTTCGCGGTAATCAGCGCGCCGGCTTGCATCAGATGCGGCCGCACCTCGTCGTCGTAATGCCAGATCGCCGGCTGGATCGGCGTGACCGGTGACCGCGAAACAAGCGTGTGCAGCCGCTCCCATAACGGGGCCAGGCTTTGCGGTGCAATGCGATCATAGAACGCCTGCCGCTCCGACGGTCGGGCGATGGTCTGTGCTGTGTCGTTCATGGGACGTTGCCTCTGTGTGGGGCAACGAATCCTCTAGGCAGCACCGCCTCTGGTGTCAATTGCGACGGGCCTCGACGACATGGACCTGACGGCCGCATCCAGCCGGAGCGGCGCCATCCGTGTGAAAACCGGGATCTCCGCTTCGCCCGTATCGATCACCAATCGGCACCGCTGCCGCAAGAACGTCGCGATCAAGCCCAGTAACGCGTCGCGCGCCCACCGGGCACTCAACGTATGATCGGCGCCCTGGAGCAAACGAAACATCACGTTGGACTGGCGGCGGAAACGGCGGCCCTGGCCGCCGAAATACTCGCCAATTTCCACCAGGCCCGGATCGTTGCCACTGAGCACGAACAGAATCGGCACGTTGCGCTGCTGCAGGTCGCGCATCTGGCGGCGAACGCGCCCGACCCGGGTCTCATGGCGTTGCAGCATTGAAATGGCCGGATCGCTTATGGCAGCGACCTTGCGCAGCATGCGTCTTGCCAGCGCAAGGGCAATGCCGCCGACGCTGACCTTGCCCTGCAACAGGCGCTGCAAGGCGTGCAGCCTCACCAGGTTGCGCATATAGAAGCTCGTCGTGCGCGGCGTGATACGCTGCACAACTGACAGCGAATCGCCTTCTTGCCACACGAATTTCTGCAGGTTGACCAGCATGAGGCCGGCGATCCGGCGATCCTCGAACGCGGCGCGCAGGGCGTGGAACGCACCGGAGCACATGCCCAGCAGCAGCACAGGCGTAGCAAAACGACGGCTGAGTTCATCGATCGCAGCCGTCAGGTCACCATCGCCTTGTTGCGAATACGGTTGCCCGCGCTCACCGGTCTCGGCGGCCGCATCACCGATCCCGGCACCGTCCATGCGTAGCGAAGCGATGCCATGTTCCGCCAGCCAGCGTGCCACGGCGACCGCCGCTCGCGAATTGCCGAACCGAGGATTGGCTCCCGTGCTGGCGATCAGCACAGGAGGTGCGTTTTCACGAGGATCCGCGGGCGTTGACAATATGCCGAAGAGCCTTCCGTTCGGTCCGAAGCGGATCGGGGCTTCCGTGCCATGATCGGTTACCAGCACCGCACTTCCCTCTCCCGCTTTGCGGGAGAGGGTGAGGGGGATCGGGTCGGCACATTGCCCTTTTTCCCCTCCTTCCCCCACCGTGCAGGAGCAGGAGTCCCGATGCCAGGACACCGCGCGGGCGAAGGCATCTTGTGGGACTGCGTTTTGGTACGGATCCCGCAGCATTGTATCCAGGCCGTCCGCAGTTTCGCAGGTGACCTCGGCACCTAGCCTGCTCAAACGTGCGGCCATGACGCTGCTGGCTGGGCCATCGCGCTGATCCAGGATCAACACGCGCGGCGCCGGGCAGCGGGGCAGGCGCGCCACGTCCAGCCGGCCCAGTTCCTCACGCGTCTGTCGATCCAACCGCAGACCATGCGCCTCGAACCACTCTTTGTCCTCGATACGACTTTCCAGTTGCCAGACTTCGGCGATCGTGCGCGCACGCAAAATGAATTCGCGCAAGAAGCGGCGCCCGTCGGGAACCGGAGACAACAGGATCAGTGCCTCGACATCGTCGATCTCGCAAGCGGCCCGGGCGACAAGCGCTGCGCCCATCCGCACGCCGACCAGTGTCACGCGACTGACACCGCAGGTCTCGCGCAGCCAGCGCACGCCGGCTGCGATGCCAGAGAGCCACGCTTGAAAGCGCCCTGGTTCGCCGTCTTCGCCGCCGGAATCGCCGGTGCCGTAATATTGCAGCCGCAACGCCGGCGATCCGGCAGCGGCGAATTGTTCAGCCAGGAAAACCAGAGGGCGATAAACGTTCAGCGCCTCATCACCCAACGTACTGCAGATCAGCACGCCGTGCGGCCCCGCGGCGGGATGCAGCACGCCAAAACAGCCATTGACATAGACCGGCGTCATGCCCGCCACGCATATCGAACCACCCGATCCATGTTCAGTGCCCGGATTTCGCCGTTGGGTAGCTGCGAAGACGGCGAAAGGCCGGCGGTCGGGCGCAAGCGAATCCGCGTTTCACGGCCGGGCGTCAGATGCAGCCAATTGTCCTCTGCAGTAAACGACGGGTCGTCGATGTGCAGAAACTGTACGAACGCGCGCGCGGCAATACGCAGATCCCAGGCGTCGCCAACGCGCTCCACCGAGGCCTGCAGGCCCAGGTCATGCGGCGGCAGATACGGCCCGCCCGGAAAATGACAAGCGTCGGCAATCAGGGTGTCGTCCTCCGCATCGTGCAAACTCGCCACGGTCACATCGTGCGCACGCGGACCAAACCGATAACTATAGGTGATATCGAAGAATTCCGGCAGCAAGGCGGCGCTGGCATGGCGCACCGCACTATGTGGCGACAACGTGATCACATGTTCCGCCTCGCGCACCGGACGACTGCCGTCGTTCAAGCAGATGACGCGCAAGATAGCGCGAAGCGGCGCGGCTGACTCATTCAACACATGGACGTGAAGCCCGTTCAGTCCTTCATTGGTGAGGATGACCTGGCGCGGCCGCAGCACATGGCGCAACGCGTGCCACACCGGCTTTGGCCGCCCGAGCGCATCGATCACGCCCCAGCCGGCGCCAGGCGACAGGTCCTGCAACTGCCAAACCAAGCCCCCGCCGCAGCCCGATCCGCAGCGCCGCCATTCGCCAAAAACATGTTCCACCAGCAGGCAGCTCACCGCGCGCGACAAATCGAGATAGCGCGGGAAATCCGCCCAGCGGAGTTGCACCGGATCGACGGCAAACAACGATGCCAAATAATGGTCGCGCACGTCTTCGAAGTCCCAGCCGGCGCCAGGATCGCGCGGCACGGCGCGTTTCCAGCGTGGGTCGGTGATGGTGGCAACGCCAAGCGCTTCGACCGTCAGCGCGTCGGGGACGTTCGACAGCGCCAGGCATTCAGAAGCGAACCGCACGTTAGCTCGCCGCGCATCGTCCAGCGGACGCAAATAGGCGCCGACACCGTAATAATGAGTCACCCCGGCATCGGCCTGGAATGGCCAATCTCCGCCAGACGGCGAGTTAGGCACATACAGAATGTCCGGCCGGTGCTTTCCAACGATCTCAGGAATGAACCCGGTATACAGCGACGCATCGACCTTCGCTTGCGGCAGCCCCAGCATCGCCGCCTGCTGCAAGACCTCGCTGCCGCCGCAGAATACCGCCAGACAGGCATTGGCCTGCGTGCGGTCCAGAAACTGCGCCAACTCGGCGGCAAGCGATGCCCGGAATGCCTCGGTCGAGGGATAGTCGAAATTGGCAAGCATTGCATCCTGCCAGACCAACAGGCCAAGTTCGTCGCACAGTGCATAGAAAGCGTCGGCCTCGTACACCATGGTGCCGCCGACCCGCACCATGTTCATGCCGGCGTCGCGCATCGCAGTAAGCCACGGACGATAGGCCGCGGCGTCGCCTGGCAGCGCGACAATATCCGCATTGGTCCAGCAGGCGCCGCGACAGAACACCGGAGTCCCGTTCACCGAGATGGCAAAGCCGTTGCCATCCTCGCCGCACTCAACCTCTATGTTGCGAAAGCCTATCGGGCCCAATTCGCACCGCGTATCGCCAATAAGCAAGGCGAGATCATGCAGGGAGGGATCGCCATGCGTGTGCGGCCACCACAATGCGACATCCGGCACTGTCAGTTCAGCTTGCAACACCCCAGGTCCCGCGTGTTCGAAGATCGCCTTGTGGTCCCCAAGCTGCGCGGCGGCCTCGACATCCGGCGGCAGATCGAGCACGGCACGGATCACCACACGCCCGTCACCGTCCACCACCGCGGTGCGCAGGTCCACGGCGTCGAGGCCTGTGCCGCTATCGGATCGCTCGCGCATGATCGGTCGCCACGGACCAACCGGATGCACGACAGGACACCAACCCGGCATGTGCCCCAGCAACGTCGTTCGCGCGAACCGCAAGTTGGTGGGCGACACCAGACGCGGCCGCCAGCGAGCGCGTCCGCGCTGGCCGGCCAGCCAGGAATTCAGGCTGCGAAAGCAAATATGCAGATCGTTTCTTGCGCCCGTGCGCACTGCGATCCGCCGCGCCAGGAACATGTTGTCCGATTGGAACAGTAACTGGCCGTTCAGCCAGACCTCCGCAATTGTCGCAAGGCCCTCGAAATGCAGCGTCTCGTCGGTGCCGCCGGAAAAGCGCGCACGATACCAGATGTCGTATTGGTCCAGCTCAAGCGGCGCTTCGCCATCCCACTGCCCGGCTGCTCGCAGCGCTGCCGCGAACGTGCCGGGCACCAGCGCAGGCAGCCAATGCAAATCGAGCAATTGCTCCGGGCGAGTTACCGCACCCGCTTCGGCGCGTGCGCATTCCCAGGCGCCAGATAAGGGCTGAGCCGCCGACGTCATCCAGGAACGAACTCGCGCCATAACCGGCCTGTTACCGCATCGGAAGGCGCATGTCGGGAAGCCTCGTCAGCTCAGCCCGCGTTCGAGGCTGTTCATAACAGCCTCGTAGTTTTGTTCCAGCGCATCGAACAGGCTGTCGCACTGATCGAAGCGGCGGCGGCTGGCGATGCGTGCCGTCTTGAACTGCATCGCCTTGGCGCCGGCCGAAATCTGCGCAGCCGGTTCGGATGCACTAACCAGATGGTTAACTCCACGGCTCACTAACCAGTTAATGTGCGCCGCGAGCAATTGGAAGTTCGCGCCAAGCTGCCGAAAGACACCAAACGCGTAATCGTGGAACCGCTCCGGATGCGCCATCAGCCAATCCATTTGGGCGGCGAAATCGGCGCGGTAACAGGCGATCGGGTTTTGCTCGGGCCGCCGTCGCAGATGCCGGCGCAGCGTCCCTACCGCCGCCTCGGTCAGCGCCGGTCCGGTCAACGGAGGCCAGCGGCGCCGTGCCACTTCGACATACGGCGGCAGCACGTCGTCCAGCGCATCCTGCCCAGGCAACCTGCGGAACACACCTGCGTAGTCCTCGCCAGCTAGTTCGTAATGGCCCACGTTGTGGAAATAGGTCAACCGCCCCGTGCCGAACTCCATGGCGTCAATGGCGATCGTGGTCTTGGTGTGCTGGGTGCGATACGACGTGGCGCGCGTATCCGGCAGGTAGTAGCCATCTGCCTCGACCAGCACCAACCGCCCAAGCCTCACCTGCGTCGCAATCTGCTCTTCCAACGCGCGCCAGATCGACAACTCGCCGACCAGCACGCCGTACAGTTTCTCCAGATCCTCATGCAGGTATTTGAAGAACGTAAATTGGTCGCCCTCGTAGTCCTGCGCAACCGTCACGCCCAGCGCAGCCAAAGGGTCGAGGCCCCAGGCCCGCAGCACCAGCAACCAGGCATCAACGTAGCAGTTGGTAATTGGCCAGTCGCATTGTTCAACCGGCTGCCCGATCGCACGGAGGTCGACAGCGTCGTTCATGCGTCCAACCGCAACGCCGCACGCGTCTTCTCCGGCCAGTGCGCCGGATCGAGCCCGTGATGCCGGAACAACGCCAGCGCGATGCGCTCCAGGCCAAACCCGACGCAACCGCTGATCGCCACCCGACCATCGGCCTGATGAATGTCCCATGGTTCGCCGAAATGGTCGAGATGGTAGTTGAAACTCATGCAGGCCGTCGGTTTTTCGTCATTGGAGACCGGGATCAGCAGTTCGTATTTCAGGCGTTGCTCGCGCTGGCTGTCGGCCATCAAACGCCCGGCCCTGCCGAAAAACGGATCGTGCGCGATGTCGATCGTGTACGGCAGCGCCAGCTCGGTCACGAACCCCTGTGCCCGATCCAACCACGCCTGGCGAAATTCCAGCACTTGCTCGTTGCTGCCCATGCGCACGAATTCTCGCACCCGGAAACACTGCATGCGGGCCGGATCGGTGGACGGTTCGTGGCGGAAGCACCACGAGTGCATGTCGTAGATGCCACCTTCCGGCGGCAGCGTTCCGCGCCCTGCAATGATCGGATAAAGCGGATAACACGCAGCCGGAGTCAGCAACAGATCGGTGGGCATCTGCTGCACCGTCCATTCCTTGCCTTCGTCCACACAGCGCAGCATGGCGCGATGCGCGGCATCGCTGCCGCAGAAGCAGTGGATGGTGCCCAGAAGCTGCGGGAAGCTCTTCAAATAACCGCTCCGCACAAGCTGCGCACTCGCCATCGCCGGGGGAAACCGCAACACTTCCGGCCGATCGATGGCGCCGGTGCGGCCGACCAGCGCATCCAGCCCGTCCACGACCGCCTCGAAACGCGCACTGCGCGCCAATATGCCATCCACGCCACTGGGGATCAGCAACCCGGCGGCGACGATCTGGTCCATCAGGCTTGCCACTGCATCCATGTCAGAGAACTCCGAACACAGGACGCTGCATCAGCAGCAGGTTGCCGGTGCTTTCCAGCATGCGGTCATTGTTGATCATCACCGGCGCCGACATCAGATCCCGGATATGCCGCCCGAGACTGAACTCGGAATCGTTCTTGTACGCGTTGATGCCGCACACCATGAAAGCGTGCTGCACCGCTTCGAGACACAGTTCGGAAGCCGTGGTTTTGAGGTTGTTCATGTCGGCCGTGAACCCCAACGGCAACGGACGCGAGCCCTCGGCGAAGACGCCGTCATAATCCCGCAATGCCTGCGACAGCCGCGCCTGCATCAGTTGCAGCAGCCCGACCGCCCGCGCGAGGCGATGCGACAGCATCGATATGTTGCCCCGCTCCCGCACCTGCTGCCGCAGATAGGTGCGCGCCCGGTTCACCGCCCCGGTGGCGATACCCAGCCACACGCTGGCCCATAACAAATGCGACACCGGCAGCATCGTCTGTCCGGCGATTTCGGAAAACGGCGCCGGCAACACCTGACCGTCGCTGCCGGAAAACTTCACTCGGAAGCCCTCGCTGCAGGTTCCGCGCATGCCCAGCGCATCCCAGCCGGACGTCTTCTCCAACTCGTAGTCGCCGCGCAACGCCACGACCATCACCTGGTCATTGGCCGCCGCCTCGGGATTTCGCCGCGCCGTGATCAACAACGCATCGGCGCGCGCCCCATAGGAAACGGTGGTCGCCTTCTTTTGCAGCCGAGTTCGGCCGTCCACGGTTTCAACGGCGCAAACGCTCGCGTGGATATTGCCGCCGGTTCCTACTTCGGATGTCACCGACCCCAGCAACAATTGCTCGTCGTACAGCCGCCGTAACAGCGTTCGATGCCATTCGCTGCCCGAACCGTGCGCGACTATGCACGCCACCTGGATCTGATGCATCGCGTAGATCATCGCCGACGACCCGCAGGACTGCCCCAGCGCGTGGCACACCGACGCCACCTGCGACATGTTGCGTCCCGGTCCGCCAAGCGCAGTCGGCACCAGCAGACCCATCAGCGCTTCCGCCTGCAACGCGCGCACCGCCTCTTCCGGAATCCTGGCGGCACGATCGACGTCGTCGGCGTGATCCGCTGCCGTCCTTGCCACCGTAAGCGTGGCCGCATCCAGGCCATTGCTCACATTCATGTGTGCGCGACCTGCCCGGTCAGCCGCGCAACGACAGAATCTATCGTGGCGATGCTGGAAAACGACTTTCGTTGCAACATTTCATCCGGCAATTCGATATCGAATTGCTCCTCGAGACGCATCAACACGTTCACGATCGCGAGCGAATCAAGGCCCGCAGCAAACAAGTCGGCATTCTCGTCCAGCGATTCAACCGGAACCGCCAGGCGGCCGTTCTCTGCAAGGATGTCACGGATTTGATGACGCCGCGTGGCCATGCGCTATGCTTCCTCGATCTTGCACCGAAACCGCCCATCATTGGCGGTGCAAGACGACAGCAAACCGCGTGCCAGACGTTGGAACGATCAGGCGCGTCGTTAGCCACCCGGAAGCGCACCCCGCGCCGCCGTTGGTACGTTCATCGCGTGTTAAGCAGGAACGTTAAGCCGCGGATTGCGTTGCGCGAACCACTGCGCACAGCCCATCCACGCGGTGAGAACTTCACCTCCAGCACAGTCGCAGGATCGTGAAAAGATCCGCAGCGATAGCGCCAGAGGCAGATTTGACTGCTACGCCCCCGCCGCGAGCTTCAACTTGGCAACGCTCGGCACCTCGACGTCGATCTCCAGCGTGGAAACCGTCTCGCCACGATCCAGCTTGATCTGCACCTTGTCGCGATCAACGGTAAAGTGCTTGGCAATGACCGCAAGGATCTCATCCTGCAAGGTCGCCAGCAGATCCGACCGCCCGGTCAGCGCGCGTTCATGTGCCAGCAATACCTGTAGCCGTTCGCGCGCCACCGGCGCGGAACTGCGGCGGCGGAAGAGGGTAATCAGGTTCATGCCACCTTCCTCCCGAACAGCCGGCCGATAAGCCCCTTCCGCTCCAGCGGTACTACCACCTCCAATTGCTCGCCCCGCAGCCGCTTCGCGGCATCGATATAGGCCCGTGCCGGCGCACTCAGCGGGTTCAGCAAAGTGACCGGCGAGCCCAGGTTGGACGCCCGCAGCACTTCCTCGCTTTCCGGAATGATGCCGAGCAGGGGAATGGAAAGAATCTCCAGTACGTCTTCAACTTTCAGCATCTCGCCGCGCGCGGCCCGGGCCGGATCGTAACGTGTCAGCAGCAGGTGCTTCTCGATCCGTCCGCCGTTCTCCGCTTGCTCGGTCTTTGAATCCAACAACCCGATGATGCGATCCGAATCGCGCACCGACGAGACCTCGGGGTTGGTCACCACGACTGCGATATCGGCGTGCCGCATCGCCATCACGGCACCCTTCTCGATGCCGGCCGGGCTGTCGCAGATCACCCAGTCGAATTTCTCGCGCAGGTCGGCGATCACTTTCTGCACGCCCTCGGACGTCAGCGCATCCTTGTCGCGCGTTTGTGACGCGGGCAGCAGCGATAGGGTGTCGATCCGCTTGTCGCGGATCAGCGCCTGCGGCAGCTTCGCATCGCCCTGCACCACGTTGATCAGGTCGAACACCACCCGGCGCTCGGCCCCCATCACCAGATCGAGATTGCGCAGCCCGACGTCGAAATCGACCACCACGACGTTAGCGCCGCTTTGCGCAAGGGCAGCGCCGAGGGCTGCCGTGGAGGTCGTCTTGCCGACGCCACCTTTACCTGAAGTCACGACCACGACCTTGGCCATTCGTTTCCCCTTTTCGTTCAGTCCAGGGCAGTAATGCGCATGGTCTCGCCCTCGAGCCAGGCCTGCACCGCGCGCCCGCGCAGGCTGGTGTCCATGTCGTCCGCGGTTTGGTAGACGCCGTCGATCGCCAGCAACTCGGCGTCGAGCCGGCGGCAAAAGATCCGCGCCCGCGGGTTACCGGCGAACCCGGCGATCGCCCGCCCGCGCAACGCACCGTAAATGTGCACCGACCCGCCGGCGACGACCTCCGCGCCCGAGGCGACGGAACCGACGACAGTCACGTCGCCCCTTTCGAACACCACCGACTGGCCGGAGCGGATCGGGTGGTCCACCAGCAACCCGGACGGTTCAGCCGCGAGTTCCGGCGCTGCTGGGCGCACACTCTCGTCGGGCGGCGTCACCTCGCGGGTCGCGCGGCCGCCGCTGGGCAGCGGGCGCCCCCAGGTTTCCACGCCCTTCCACGACGGATGCGCGCCCTCGGTGCCGATGACCCGGATGCCGCGGGTCTCAAGCTGCCCCATCAGCCCCTCGATGTCCGGCTGTTCCCGCGGCAGTCCGGCGAGGTCCAGCACCACCGGACGGTTGTCGAAGAATGAAGGTGAGCGTTCAATTTGCGCATCTAGCGCGGTCAGCCAGGTAGGCAGCGGCGTTTCCGGCGCCAGCACCAGCGCCATGAAGGACCTGCCACGCAGGCGGACGAACGAGGGGAACTCGACTGTTGTCACGAGTTCGGGCGTATCTGGGGACGTGGCTGGGGTCAACACGAATCGGGCCCTCAACCACAAAATGCTGTGGATATTGTTCCCTCGGACCGCAACGGATTGTGAATCCGGGCGGGAAGCCGACCGATCCCGCGCAACTATGCAGCGCCTCGGGGGCGGGCGCGTCTCCCGCTCGTGCCATCGAGGGAGGGGTCGGACACACCGCCCCGCCCTCCCGCAAGCGGAGCAGAGGTGTTACTCTCGGCGCCTACCCCCGGAGGGTCCGATGCCCGACGCTCTTGCGCTGCAAACGACGCGGCCCGCCTGGCCGGCCGGCCTGACCCGTGTCCCGTTCTGGGTCTACCAGGACCCTGACTTGCTGAGGGCAGAGCAAGAGGCGCTGTTCGAAGGACCGGTGTGGAACTACCTCTGCCTGGAGGTGGAGATCCCCAATCCGGGCGACTGGCGTGCCACCATCGTCGGCCAGATGCCGGTGGTGGTCGCTCGTGACGCCGACGGGGTGATCGGCGCGTTCGAAAACCGCTGCGTCCACCGCGGCGCCTTGATCTGCTTCGACGATGGCGGCAACGCCAAGGACTTCACCTGCGCGTATCACGCCTGGCGCTACGACCTGCACGGCACCCTTCAGTCGGTCGCCTTCCAGCGCGGCGTCAATGGCAAGGGCGGGATGCCGGACAGCTTCTGCCTGACCGATCACGGGCCCAGGAAGCTGCGCGTCACCACCTGGCGCGGCTTGGTGTTCGGCACCTTCAGCCCTGACACCCCGGACTTCGAGACCTTTATCGGCCCGGAAGTCGCCGCCCGCCTGCGTGTCGCCACCAGCCGCAAGCTGGAGATCATCGGCCGCTTTACCGAGGTACTGCCCAACAACTGGAAGCTCTACGCCGAGAACGTCCGCGACACCTACCACGCCAGCTTGCTCCACCTGTTTTTCGCCACCTTCAAGATCAACCGGCTGAGCCAGGGCGGCGGCGTCGAGATCAACGCGACCGGCGGATCGCATGTTTCCACCACGCTGGCGCCGGAGAGCGCGGTGGATGACGCGTACGCGGGGATGCGCTCGGTGGACGAGGCGTTCCGGCTGAAGGACCCCGGCTTGCTCGACATCGTGGAAGAGCATGGCGACCGGGTGCGCCAGCAGATCATGTCGGTGTTCCCGAACTTCGTGATGCAGCGGACCCAGAACATCATGGCGGTCCGGCATTTCGTCCCGCGCGGGGTGGGACAGTGCGACCTGCACTGGATCTACCTGGGCTACGCCGACGACTCGCCGGAGATGCGAACGCGCCGCCTGCGCCAACTGAATTTGGCCGGCCCGGCAGGGTTCGTGTCGATGGAGGACGGCTGCATCGGCGGCTTCGTCGAGCGCGGCGCGGCCACGGCCTCGCAGCGCACATCGATCGTGGAGATGGGCGGCGCGGAGACCGAGGGCCAGGACACCCGCGCGACCGAGGCTGCGATCCGCGGCTTTTGGCGGCAATGGCGTTCGACGGTTGGGGTGTAGGCCCGGATAACCACGCAGCGAATCCGCGCACCCACCGCCCCAGTCACCGCAAATCGCACCACC
The DNA here is from genome assembly GCA_963762885.1 of uncultured Alphaproteobacteria bacterium. Taxonomy (GTDB): domain Bacteria; phylum Pseudomonadota; class Alphaproteobacteria; order Acetobacterales; family Acetobacteraceae; genus JASHVB01. The sequence goes on along the minus strand of CAVXNH010000089.1, from coordinate 50,461 downwards.
GATGCTTGAAGCTTTCGCCCATCTGCGTTAGTGGCCGCACGTCGGGGCCAAGGAGCGCGAACGAATTGTGATGTTACGGAGAAACGCGTGATCGGCCGGCGTACCCTTCTGCTGACGGGGGCAGCGATCGCTGCGCGTAAGGCAGCGGCCGCATTGCCGGTCCCGCCGGACAACACGCTGGCCTATCGCCTCATTCGCCACGGTAGCGAGATCGGCCGCCACACCGTGACCTTCGAACGCCAGGGCGATACGCTGACCGTGCACATCGCCGTGGATGCGCGGCTTACCCTGCTGACCATTCCGGTCGCCCACTATACCCACCGCGGCACGGAAATCTGGCAAGGCGACACGCTCGTCGGGCTCGCCGGCCAGACCAACAAGAATGGAGAGCAGGGCTGGGTCAATGCCCGGCGCACCGATGAAGGCCTGGTGGTGCAGGGTAGCCAGGCCGCGCGCTACATCGCGCCGCCGCAGGCCATCAGCGTCAGCTACTGGAACAAGCGCATGCTAACCGTGCCGATGATCAGCCTGGAGAATGGCGAACTGCTGCGCCCGAAGGTGGCGGATCGTGCAACCGAGGCCATCCCGCTGGCCTCCGGCAGCACCATCCCGGCCGAGCATTACAATATCAGCGGCCCATTCGCCGTCGACGTGTGGTATGACCACACCAATACCTGGGCCAGCCTCGCCATCAATATCTCGGATGGATCCGAAGTCCGCTATGAGCGATTGTGAATAGTCCGTGACATCGGACGGTGTCCTGATCGCCTACGGCAGCGTCTTGATCCTGCCGCTATCGGTGATCGAGGGACCTGTCGTCTCCATCGTCACCGGCTTCCTGTCGGGGCAGGGATACTTCCACTGGTATTGGGCGCTGTGCCTTTTGGTCGCCGGCGACGTGATCGGCGATGTGTTATTTTATTGGCTCGGACGCACCGGCCGCACGCCGCTCGCGGGTCTCGTAAGACGACTTGGCGTGCGCCGCACCGTGCCACGCGAAGTGCAGGATGGCCTGCGGCAGAACGCCGCCAAGATGCTGTTCATCGGAAAATGGACCCATTCCATCGGATGGTTCGTGCTGATCGGCAGCGGCATGCTGCACCTTCCTCTACCCCGCTTCATCGTCCTTAACCTGCTCGCGACGATACCCAAAAGCGCAGTCCTGTTCAGTGTCGGATACTTCGCCACAGATTGTTTTCCGTTGCTTGAACGCCACTACGCATTGGGAACGATGGCGCTATGCGGTCTGGGCGTGGCAGGCATCGCGGTGATCCTGCAAAAAGCCGATGCCATGCGGCAAGGAGGCGTGGATCGGTGAGAATTGCCATGTTCACCGATCACTTCTTTCCCGAACTGGGCGGCATCCAGGACTCCGTAGCAACCATCAGCCGCGCCCTCGGGCGACGCGGACACCAGATTGACATATATGCCCCGCGTTACGGCAGGCGCGACTATCGCCGCATTGGCGCAACGGCCGGTGAACGCGACCTGGGACCCAATGTGCGGGTCCGCCGCCGCGCATCCCTCCCGTTTCCCAGCTCAACCAACCAATCGCGCGCCGCAGTGCTCTCGCCGATCGCCTGGGCGGCAATGGCAGTTCGCGCAAAACCCGACGTGATCCACGCCCATTCCTTCTTCGGCATCGGCCTCGAAGCGCTGCTGAACGCGACATGCCTGAGGATACCCATGATCGGCACCAACCATTGGACGGTCGCCGGCTTCGGCCCGCATATCCCGTTGAGCGTCGCCAACGCCGCCGCCTACGTCACCTGGTTCTATAACCGTTGCGACTATGTGACAGCGCCGTCGCGTTCGGTATTCGCCGAACTCGGAACTGCCCGGCTGCGCCGGCCGCTCGACGTGGTTTCCAATCCGATCGACACCGACCTGTTCACGCCCGCGCGCGACGACGAAAGGGACGCACTGCGCGCGCATTTCGGCCTCACCCGCCCGACGATCACCTATGCCGGCCGGCTCGGACCGGAGAAAAACATCGAAATACTCCTCCGCGCCGTTGCCGCGCTGCACGAACAGGGCGTCGCTGCCGAGCTTGCTATCGCTGGACACGGCTCGCACGAACCGGAACTGCGGGCACTGGTAAAAGAGTTGCGAATCGACACTTACATCAGGTTCTTTGGTACATTGACGCAGGATGAACTCGCGAGATTGTTACGGGCCAGTGACACTTTTGCTATCATGAGTACAAGCGAGACTCAAAGCATGGTATTGCTGCAAGCGATGGCGTCCGGCGTACCCGTGGTCGCCGCCAACACCCGGGCCTTGCCGGAGTTCGTCACCCAGGCGAACGGCGAGTTGGTAGATCCGTACGACGTAACACAATTGACGCAAACACTGGCCAATCTGCTCGCATCGCCGCAGCGGCGCCGGCAAATGGGTGCGGCGGGCAGGCAATCCGTCGAGCGCTATTGCGTCGAAACCATCACCGATGCGTGGGAAACGCTGTACAGGTCGGTGCTCCATGGGAGTTCAACCGCGTGAATGAACCTGTCACAATCAGTTTTGTCGTCCCGGCCTATAATGAAGAGAAGAACCTGGCCCAGACGCTCACCGCCATCATCGCCGAGATAAAACGCTCCGGCTGTGCCGCTGAACTCATCGTCGTCAACAACGCGAGCACCGACGGCACCGGCGAACTGGCCGCCTCGTTCCCCGAGGTGATCGTCGTCAACGAACCGGAGAAGGGGCTGGTGCAAGCCCGCCGCGCCGGCTTCCACCGCGCCACCGGCAGGCTGATCGCGAATGTGGATGCCGATACGATCGTCACCGAGGGCTGGTTGAACCGCGTGCTGGCGGAATTCCGCCGCCATCCCGATCTGGTCGCACTGAGCGGTCCGTACATTTACTATGACGTTCCCCGCAGCACGCGCTTCGCGGTGCGTGCGTTCTACGTCATGGGCTACGGGTTCTATTTCCTGAACCGCTTCGTATTGCGTGCCGGCTCGATGCTGCAAGGCGGCAACTTCGTGGTGAGCCGCGCAGCGCTGGAACAGATCGGCGGCTATAATCCGCTGTTCACCTTCTACGGCGAAGACACCGACCTCGCGCGCCGGCTGAATGCCATCGGCGCCGTAAAGTTCACCTTCCGGTTGCCGGCACTCTCTTCGGGGCGACGCTTGCTCGAGGAAGGCCTGCTGCGGATCGGCCTGCGGTATTCGATGAACTTCGTCTGGGCGACATTCATGCACCGCCCCTTCACGGACGAGTGGATCGACATCCGGAACTGACGACACGATAGTGCCGACGCCTCCACCGTCATGGACGGCCGTGCGCCGTCATAACGGCCAACCGTCCGCCGTAACGGCCAACCGTCCACCGTCATGGCCGGCCTTGTGCCGGCCATCCATGCCTTGTCTTCGTTCGCACAGCAAAGGCGTGGATACCCGGCACAAGGCCGGCCATGACGAGGGGAACACCATCCCTTGCCTGCTCCGCCACACCCCTCGCATCTTCCTCCCCATGCCGCCCGACCTCCCACCGCCGGACATCCTCGACTCCCTCCGCCGCATGCATCTGCTCGGCGCAGCCGATGCACCCGGCGAGCGTCTCACCGGCGGCGTCTCGTCCGACATCTGGCGCATCGATCTCCCAACCGGCCCGATCTGCATCAAGCGCGCGCTTGCGAAGCTCCGGGTCTCTGCCGACTGGCACGCCCCCGTGGAACGCAATCGCTACGAAGCTGCCTGGATGCAGCGCGCTAACACCGCCGTTCCCGACGCCGCACCTGCGCTCCTCGGCCAGGACACCATCGGCGGTGCGCTGGCGATGGAATTTCTCGCCCCCGCCGACCACCCGCTGTGGAAAACCCAACTGCGCGACGGCCGTGCGGATCCCGTATTCGCCGCGCATGTCGCCACCACACTCGCCCGCATCCACGCGGCCACCGCAGCCGATTCCGCCACCGCGGCGGAGTTCCCCACCGACCAAATCTTCTTCGACATCCGCCTCGAACCGTATCTTCTCGCCACCGCCCGGGCGCATCCCGACCTGGCACCACGCCTCGAAGCCCTCGTAGCCACCACCCAAAGCAACAAGCGCGCCCTCGTCCACGGCGACGTCAGCCCGAAGAACATCCTCGCCGGGCCGTACGGGCCGGTGTTCCTCGACGCGGAGTGCGCCTGGTGGGGCGATCCCGCCTTCGACCTCGCGTTCTGCCTCAACCACCTGTTGCTGAAATGTGTGTGGACGCCGGCCGCTACGTCCGGCTTCCTCACCTGCTTCGATGTGCTCGCACGCAGCTACGTTGCCAAAGTGGACTGGGAACCGCCCGCCGAACTGGAAGCCCGGGCCGCGCGGCTGCTGCCGGGCTTGTTCCTCGCCCGGGTGGATGGCAAGTCGCCGGTCGAGTACATCACCGCCGAGGCGGACAAGGACCGCGTGCGCCGCACCGCGCGCGCATTGCTGACCGACCCGCCGGATCGACTGGCCGACATACGCCTGGCCTGGAGCAAGGAACTCGCCGCATGACCGATAGTGCGATTGCCTTTGTGCATGGCCGGCGCGTCTGGGACAGCCGCGGCCGTCCCACCGTGGAAACCGACATCTTGCTGGAGGGCGGCGGCGTCGGCCGAGCCATCGCGCCCGCCGGCGCCTCCACCGGCACCGGCGAGGCGCTCGACCTGCGTGACGGCGGCGCCACGTTCGGCGGTTACGACGTCACCCGCGCGGTAGAGCACGTCAACACGGTGATCGCCCGCGCCGTGACCGGCATGGATGCGCGCGATCAGGCGACGCTCGACAAGCGCCTGATCGAACTCGACGGCACCCCGAGCAAGTCCCGCCTTGGCGCCAACGCGGTGCTGTCGGTATCGATGGCGGCGGCGCATGCCGCGGCGGCGATGGCCGGCGAGCCGCTGTATCGTTACCTCGGCGGGCCCGATGCACACACGCTGCCGCTGCCGCAGATTCAAATCTTCGGCGGCGGCGCGCACGCCGGCCGCCGCGTGGACATCCAGGACTTCATGGTGACCTGTCCGGCCGCGGCGAACTTCGCCCAGGCACTGGATTGGACCGCCGAAGTCTATCGCGCGGCCGGAGCATTGATGGCGGAAGCCGGCACCCTGGCCGGCGTGGCGGACGAAGGCGGCTGGTGGCCGGCCTTCGCCACCAACGAACAGGCGCTGGAAACCCTGGTGCGCGCCATCGAGCGCGCCGGTTTCGCTCCCGGCAGCCAGGTGGCGATCGCGCTCGACGTCGCCGCCTCGGAATTCGGCCGCGGCGGAAAATACAAGCTAGCCTTGGAAGAACGCGAGCTCGACAGCGAAGGTATGGTGAAGCTGCTGGCCGGCTGGATTCGCCGTTATCCGATCGTCTCGATCGAGGACCCGCTCGCCGAGGACGACGATGTCGGCTTCGCCGCCTTCACCCACGAGGTCGGCAATCGCGTGCAGGTGGTGGGAGACGACTTCCTGGTCAGCCAGGCCTCCCGCGTGCGCGAAGCGGCGATGCGCGGCGGCGCCAACGCCGTGCTGTTGAAGCCGAACCAGCGCGGCACGCTGACGGAAACCTGGGAGTGCTGGAAGGCGGCGCAGGAGTGCGGTTTCGCCGGCATCGTCTCGGCGCGGTCGGGCGAAACCGAGGACACCACGATCGTGCATCTCGCCGTCGGCTGGGGCGTCGGCCAGCTCAAGGTCGGCAGCTTCGCGCGCGGCGAGCGGATGGCGAAATGGAACGAGGCGCTGCGCGTCGAGGAGGCGCTCGGCGCGCGTGCCGACTTCGCCGGTGGCGGCGTGCTGGGAAGGTCCAAGCAGCGATGAAAGTGCTGTTCCACTACGCGGCGGGCCCGGACCTGGCGGCGCGCCTGGCCGCCGTCCCCGGTCTCGACATCACCATCTGCCCGGTGGACGACAGAGCACTGCTGCAACGCACCCTGCCGGAGACCGACGTGCTGTGGCATGTGTTGGAGCCATGCACGGCGGCGATGATCGCCGCGGCGCCTCGGTTGAAGCTGATCCAGAAGATTGGCATCGGCGTCAACACGATCGACCTCGACGCGGCTAAGGCGCGTGGCATTGCGGTATGCAACCTGCCCGGCACCAATTCTCGCGCCGTGGCCGAACTGACACTGGCGATGATGCTGGCGGCATTGCGCCGCCTGCCGCGCTTCGATGCCTCGATCCGGCGCGGCGTATGGACCGATCCGCTGCTGGAAGACGGCCTCGGCGAATTGGGCCGCCGCGTCGTCGGCCTGGTGGGCTACGGCGCAATCCCCCGTTTGCTCGCGCCGGTGCTGACGGCGATGGGCTGCCGCGTGCTCTATACCGACCAGGCGCCGGTGCCCGACGCGCTGGGCGAATGGCGCAGCCTGCCGGCGTTGCTGGAGGAGGCCGACGTGGTCACCTTGCACGTGCCGCTGACGGAGCAAACGGCGCACCTGATCGACGCCGCGGCGCTGGCTCGGATGAAGCGTGGCGCGGTGCTGATCAACACCGCCCGCGGCGGCCTGGTGGACCAGGCGGCGCTGACCGAGGCACTGCGTTCCGGCCACCTCGCCGCCGCCGGCCTGGACGTGTTCGAAACCGAGCCGCCCGACTTTGCCGCGCCGCTGTTCCAGTTACCCAACGTCGTCGTGTCGCCGCATGTCGCCTGGCTGACCACCGGCACCTTCGACCGCAGCTTCGTAGTGGCCGCGGAGAACTGCCGGCGCGTTGCCGCGGGAGAAGCGCTGCTGCACCGGGTGGTTTGATTCGATTCCCCTCTCCTGCGAAGCGGGAGAGGCCGGGTGAGGGTGTTGCGTTCCGAACGCGTAACCCTCACCCTGCCTCCTCCCACGTCGTGGTCGCGAAAACTTGAAACTCCGCATCCTCGCCGACGACCTTACCGGAGCGCTCGACAGCGCGTCGCGGTTCGTGCCGTTGGCCGGGCCGGTGCCCGTGCAATGGCGCACCAACGACCTGCCGCCAACAGCGGCGATCGATGCCGGCACCCGCGACCTGGATGCGTCGGCGGCCCGTACCGCCATGCAGCACCTCGCACCGCACCTGCAAGGCGCCGACATTGCCTTCAAGAAGATCGACAGCCTGCTGCGCGGCCACGTCGCCGTCGAACTCGCAGCCTGCATGCAGCACTTCGACCACTGCGTGCTGGCGCCGGCATTCCCGTTTCAGGGCCGCATCACCCGCGACGGCCGCCAACTCGCCCGTGACGGCGACCACTGGTGCGACAGCGGAGTCGATCTGCCGGCCGCCCTGCGTGCCTGCGGCATCGCCACGCCAATGTATGACGCGGAAACCGACGCCGATCTGGGTGCGATCGTCGTCGCGGGCCGAGCCCTCCCCGGCCGCGTGTTATGGTGTGGCACCGGCGGCCTTGCCGGCGCTCTGGCGGGCCGGCGCCCGGTACCCTGCCCGCCCCTCCCGCGCCCAATCCTGGCGCTGATCGGCTCCGACCACAGCGTCTCCGCGGCCCAGCTTGCCGCCACGGGCGACCGCCTGCATCGCATTGCCGCAAGCACAACCGATGAGATCGCCGCCATCCGCCGCGCACTGCAATCCGGCGCCGCCGCCGTATGCATCGAGCTGCCTGCCGGCACGCCGCGCCCACACGCGGCACGCCACATCGGCGACTGCTTTACCGACGTGCTGGCTGCGGTCGACCGGCCCGGTACCTGGTCGTCTCCGGCGGCGAAACCTTGCGACACCTGTGCGATAAGCTGGGGGCAGAACGGCTCGACGTGGATGGGGAAGTCGTCCCCGGTGTTCCCACCTCGATCCTGCGCGGCGGCGCGTGGAACGGACAACGCGTCGTATCGAAATCCGGCGCGTTCGGCGATGCAGGCTTCCTAGCACAGTTGTTCGCGGCTGATTGACTTTAGAATTGTGATCCCAACGCTTCGATACTCTTCCGTGACACTTGAACGGCCACCGCGGTGTGTCAGTCCGCAGGTAAATTCACCACAAAGTTAGCCAGCGGCCGCGGCCGCTGGCTAACTTTGTGGTGAATCTGCTTGCGGACTGACAGCAGCCAGGGTCGCAGCGTGAGGATCGCAACACTGGCGCACTCGCCCGCATCTGTGAGCATGGCCTACAGGTATGGCACCGTCAGCGCGTCGCGCAAAATCGACGCCTCGTCGCGCGCGCTGAACGCGGCCCATCCCGCCTGTTCCAGCCGATGCCGCGCCGCATCGTCCTGCACCAGCAAACGACAGGCATCCACCAACCGCGTGTAAGGCACCCCCAACACGCCATTACGCAGATCCGCATCGACATCGGATGCAGCGTTCGCCTCGCACACCACCGCCTTGCGGTTCGCCAGTAGCCAGGCAATGCGCACGATCTCAAATCCCCAGTCCGGATACGCATGCACGCACAGCACGACCCTGGCGCGGGCGATCAGAGCGTCGCGCTCGGTGCCATAAACACCAAACGCCACGTGCACCCGCATTCCGGCCGCGGCGAGCGCCTGGAACACCGCCTCGCGGCGCGGCGTCATGCTGCCGTAGAACAGCACGTCGATATCCGGCGCCGGCGCGGCTGCGATGCGTGTCAACTGCGGCACAAAACCGATCGGCACGTGACGCACGCGGCGATGTACGGTCGCGCGCTTGATGGCCTCGATGTTCGCTGCGTCGAAATCCCACACCGTATAGTGCGACAGCAACTCAAGGTAGCCGGCATGGGCAGCCCAGGCACCAGGCCGGATTTGCTCAAGGTTGTAGATGATGGTACCGGCCGGCAACCGCAGCGCCTCTGCCGGAGGCAGCAGATGCACCCCCAGCACGATCGCCGGAACACCAGGGCGTATGAGGTTGGCCTGGACGGTCGCGTCGCAGCTCAAGGCGCGCAGCCCATGCAGCAAGATTTCCGCCACCTCGGCAAAGGCGGCCGAGTGCAGATATCCGGCCGGTTGGATAACCACGATATCGACGGGCAGGGGCGAGCCATCCGGCGGCGAACTCAACACATTGACAATGGTGGCCATCGCGACTTCCCGGGCGCATGACGGCATGGCAATGTGACCATGATACCCCAATGCGGCCGCTCAGGCATCGGCGCCGCGCCTGTGTGCGCACCACCCCGCGCATGATACGGGAGCACCACCATGCTCCGGCTGACCGAACTTAAACTCCCCCTGGACCATCCGCCGGACGCCCTGCGCGACGCGATCCTGGAACGGCTCGCCGTTCCGCCCGGCGACCTCCTGCGCCTGGCCATCGTCCGCCGCGGCTACGACGCCCGCCGCCGCTCCGCCATCTCCCTGGTCTACGCCGCCGACGTCGAACTCCGCGACGAAACCTCGGTGCTGCAACGCCACGCCAGCGACCCGCGCATCCGCCCCGCCCCCGACACGACCTACCGCGCGCCCATCCACGTCACCGCCCCGGCCAGGCGACCGGTCGTCATCGGCACTGGCCCCTGCGGCTTGCTCGCCGCGCTGACCCTGGCGGAGATGGGCTTCCGCCCGCTCATCGTCGAACGCGGCAAGCTGGTCCGCGAGCGCACTCGCGACACCTGGGGCCTTTGGCGCCGAGGCGTCCTCAACCCCGAATCCAACGTCCAGTTCGGTGAGGGCGGCGCCGGCACATTCTCCGACGGCAAGCTGTATTCCGGCATCAAGGATCCACGCCACCTCACCCGCAAACTACTGACCGAGTTCGTCGCGGCCGGCGCTCCCGAGGAAATCCTCACCGCGAGCAAACCGCATATCGGCACGTTCCGCCTGGTCACCGTGGTGGAAGGCCTCCGTGCGAAAATCGAATCCCTTGGCGGGGAATACCGTTTCTCCGCCCGCGTCGAGGACATCGAGCTCGACGCACAGCGCCACGTCCGCGGCCTCACCCTCGCCGGCGGGGAACAGATCGACACGGACCACGTGATCCTCGCAATCGGTCACAGCGCGCGCGACACCTTCGCCATGCTGCACCGCCGCGGGGTGCACATCGAGGCCAAGGCGTTCTCGATCGGCGCCCGTGTAGAGCACCCCCAATCCCTCATCGACCGCGCCCGCTTCGGCTCCTTCGCCGGCCATCCACTGCTGGGAGCAGCGGACTACAAACTGGTGCACCACGCCAGCAAGGGCCGCTCGGTTTATAGTTTCTGCATGTGCCCCGGCGGGCGCGTCGTGGCCGCAACGTCTGAAATCGGCTGCGTCGTCACCAACGGCATGAGCCAGTATTCGCGCGCCGAATTCAACGCCAACGCCGGGATCGTCGTCGGCATCACGCCGGCCGATTACCCCGGCGACGCGCTGGCCGGCATCGCATTCCAGCGCGCTTGGGAGCAGCGCGCGTTCGTGGCCGGAGGCAGCGATTACGCGGCACCGGGGCAGTTGGTCGGCGACCTGCTGGAGGGCCGCGCCTCGGTCGCGCTGGGCCAGGTCCAGCCGTCCTACAAACCGCAGGTCCGCCCCGCCGACCTGGCCGCCTGCCTTCCCGACTTCGCCATCGAGGCAATCCGCGAGGCCCTACGAAAATTCGACCGCGACATTCCCGGATTCGCCATGCGCGACGCGGTGCTGACCGGAGTTGAAACCCGCACCTCGTCCCCGATCCGGATCGCGCGCAACGCCGACGGGCACAGCCTGAACACTCCGGGACTGTTCCCCGCTGGGGAGGGCGCGGGCTACGCCGGCGGAATCATGTCGGCCGGCGTGGATGGGATCCGGGTGGCGGAGGCGGTGGCGGCAAACCTCACCGGATGTCCGCTGCCGGAACGGATGACGCGCGGAGATCAGGCGGTGGCTTACGGGTAGGCAGAGTCTGGTTGGTCGCTCCCGCCGTTGCGTCGGACCGGTTGAGCCGCCGCGGACCCAGGCGCCTGTGACCGATGACGAACCACCCACTACCCCAATTCATCCTAAATCCGGCAGTTGGAGTTCGGTTTATCCCGGCCGCATCGATGACTTTCAACCGGCGCTTGGCACTCAAGCCCGGTTGAGACGGATAGGCGGCCGCAGTTGCCTGCCTTTGAGGAAGTGGCGCAGTTCTTCAGTGAGGATGCGATACCATCGTTCAAGGCGATCCAACTGTTCCGCAGTTTTTCGCAAGTCAGCCAGAAAGCCGGCAATCCGAATGTAGGCGCGGCATGCCTTGTCGCGCATGCCATGCGCGCTGCTAATGGTCAGCGTCACCTGGCCCGCATGCCGTGTGCGCCGCGCGATCGCCGACAAAAGCAGCGGCTGGCTGGTGATCGCCTCGCGATGGTGTTCCGGATCGGCCAGCCTGACAAACAAGCCCCACCAGTTGTAGATGAGCGCTACCGTGCCGTCGGCCAACCGGCAGCGCTTCAGGTCGTGCGTCGTGAAGCCGCCCCAGCCCATTTGTTCTTCAACTCATCGAACCTGTTCTCGCAATCCGCCCGGTCGCGGTACAACTCGCCCAAGGTGAGGATCTCGTTATCGAACGAGGTCACCGGCGCGGCGTATTCCCAACTATCCAGGCCTGGTCCGGCCTCGATGAAGCTCAGCCGCAGTTGCGCGGCATTCGTTTGGGTGGCGACGACCAGATCGCGGCCTTGCTTGGCGGGCGGCCGGCACCGACCCCAGTGGGGTCCGTACCGCCACTGACCGGCGATCGGACGGCATTGTCAGCCCGCCACCGGACAGGAATGCCGGATTCTCCAGGCGCTCGGGTATACCAAGCCGTCAAATGATTGACGTACGGCACGAACCGCTCCAACCGTCATGGCCGGGCTGGACCCGTCCATCTATTGCGGCACCGCGCTGCATAGATCGCCGGGTCAAGCCGGGCCAAGACGGTTGGGGCGGTTCGTGCGAAGCGGTCGAGAGTCGATCGTTCGGCGGATTGGAGTCAGATCGCCACCCGCACTCCCAACTCCACCACCCGGTCCGACGGAATGCGGAAGAACTCGGTGGCCGGCACGGCGTTGCGTGCCATCAGCAGGAACAGCCACAGCCGCCACCAGGGCAGCTTCGGCACCATGGCGGGCACCAGAACCTCGCGGCCGAGGAAGTAGCTCGCCTGCATCGGATCGAACGGAATCCGACCTCCCAACTCCTCCAGCGTCAGCGGGATGTTCGGGCTCTCCATGAAGCCGAAGCGCAGGATCACGCGATAGATGCCGGTCGCCAGCTCGGATATTTCCGCCCGCTGATCCGCCGGCACCGCCGGCACATCCATATTTTGCACGGTCACAAACAGCACTTGCTCATGCAGCACCTTGTTGTGCTTCAAATTGTGCAGCAGCGATGTCGGGACGTAATCCGGCTGGCTGGTCAGGAACACCGCCAGCCCGGGCACCCGCACCGTGCGGGACTGCGGCAGCCGCGCCAGGAACAGCGCCAGCGGCATGCTGTCCTGCTGCCAGCGCGCCAGCAACAGGTCGCGGCCACGCTTCCACGACGTCATCAGTGCGGTCAAACCGACGGCCATCGCCAGGGGCACCCAGCCGCCTTCCACCACCTTCAGCGTGTTGGCGGAGAAGAACACCAGGTCGATGATGAAGAACCCGCCGAACACAACGACCGTTGCGGTACGCGACCAATGGAACTGCCGACGGAACACCACGGTCGCCAGCACCGCCGTGCACATGAACGTGCCGGTGACCGCGATGCCGTAGGCCGACGCCAGGTTGTCGCTGGTCTTGAACGCCAGCACCAGGATGACAACCCCTACGAACAGGAAGGTGTTCACCTGCGGCACGTAGATCTGGCCTTCCTCCATCGTCGAGGTGTGGCGCACCGTCATGCGTGGCAAGATGCCGAGCTGCATGCACTGGCGGGTCATGGAGTAAGCGCCGGAAATCACTGCCTGGCTGGCGATCACCGTCGCGAAGGTCGCCAGCACCACCAGCGGCAGCCGCATCCAGGACGGCGCGAGCAGGAAGAACGGGTTGTCGAGCGCCTCGGGGTGGCTGATCAGCAGCGCGCCCTGGCCGAAATAGTTCAGCACCAGGCAGGGCAGCACGAAGAACGTCCAACTCAGCCGGATCGGGTAAGCGCCGAAATGGCCCATGTCGGCGTACAGCGCCTCGGCGCCGGTGACGCACAGGACCACCGCGCCGAGCACGATGAAGGCGAGCACCTTGTATTGCACCACCAGCGCGATGGCGTAGCTCGGCGAAATGGCCAGCAGTACGAACGGGTGCTGCACGATCTCTCCCACGCCCAGCGCACCGATCACCATGAACCACACCGCCATGACCGGGCCGAACACGCGTCCCACACTGTGGGTGCCGCGGTATTGCATGGCGAACAGCGCCACGATCACCGCCAGGCTGATCGGCAGCACGAACTGTTGGAGTCCGGGCGCGGACACCTCCAACCCCTCGACCGCCGACAGCACCGAGATGGCCGGGGTGATGACGCCGTCGCCGAAGAACAGGCAGGCGCCCGCGATGCCCACCAGGCCGAGGAAGTTGCGCATCCCGGTGCCGACCGAGACGCGTTGCGCCAGCGCCATCAGCGCCAGGATGCCGCCCTCGCCGCGGTTGTCGGCATGCATCACCAGGTTCACGTATTTGACCGTGACGATCAGGATCAGCGACCAGAAGATCAGCGACAGGATCCCGAGGATCTCGACATTGCTGATCGTGATGCCCTTGAAGACGTCCAGGCTGGCCTTGAAGGCATACAGCGGGCTGGTGCCGATATCGCCATACACGACGCCGAGGACGGCAAGCAGCACACCAACGCGGGGAAGCGGCTTGCGCACGGCAGCGGCGGTGGCGGCGCTGCTCACCATTCTGTCGGCCGTTGCGGGCTGGTCATCGGACGGGACTCTCCAAGCTGCTGCCTGACCAGCGTGCGCCCGCCTGACGCCGGGCCGCGGACGCATACGCTGCCGTCACAGCGGAGACAAGGACCGGCCCGCTCAACTTCGGGCCCACCGCAAATGGCCGGGGCGTCCTGAATGAAACTGTTGAGGGTGTCGTGCATAAGAGGCTCCAACCTTCCCTTGAGGGAGGCGGAGTCTTTCGGTCGGTTTCGTCACTCGCGATATTCGTCCACCTTGAAATACACCCACACCAGGTTCACCAGCAGCAGCCCTGCCGTCACCACGAACACCCAGCGCAGGCCGAACGACGCGGCGATGAAGCCGCCTGTTAGCGGCCCCAGCGAATTGCCGAGAAACATCGCCGACGACGACATGCCGTAGACCAGGCCCCGATCGGATCGCGCCACCATGCGCCCGATCAGCGCATTTGCCGCTGGCAGGATGCCGCCGATGAACAGCCCGACGCCGAAGCGCTCGGCGGTGAAATCCCAGTAGCTGACGGCGAAGCCCTGCGGCAGGCTGGTCAGCGTCGCACCCAGCAAACAGATCAGCAGAACGCGGCGGTAGCCAATCTGGTCGCTGCGACGGCCGAGCAAGGGCACCGCGACCATGCCGGCCATGCCGGTGACAGAGAAGGCCAGGCCTCCCAATGTGGCGAGGTCCGGCCGCGGCCCGGTCAGTTGCTGCACGAACAGCGTCACAACCGGCTGCACCGCGCGGGTGCTGAACTGCGCCATCAGCAGGACGAAGAACAGCGGCAGCACGCCCGCCGCGCTGACCAGCAGCGTCATGCTCTTCCAGGTCGAGCCTTTGCGGCTGCCGGCCGCCGGGCGCACGAATTCCTCGCGCACCCCCAGCCAGACCAGCCCGATCGCGACGAAGCATATCGCCGAGGTGCAGTAGAACGGGATCCGGTAACTGTTGGTGGCGTCGGCGAGCACCCCGCCGATCACCGGTCCAACCAGCGATCCGACAAGCTGGCCGGTTGACAGCAGTCCCAGAGCATAGCCAAGCCGTCCCTCGGGCACCTGGCTTGCCACCAGCGCCATCGCGGTCGAGGAGAACCCGGCGAATACGCCCATCAAGGCGCGCGCGGCGAAGAATTGCCAGACGTTCTGCGACAGGCCCATGAAGGCGGTGAACACCGCGATGGCGCAGCTCGATCGCAACAGCATCAGCTTGCGGCCGTGCTGGTCGGCGAGCCTCCCCCATAACGGCGATGCGAAGGCGGCGACGAACGAGGTGGAGCCGCTGAGGATACCGGCCCACATGTCGATCGCGGCCTCGGAATGCACGCCCAGCACAGGCAGGAACAGCGGCATGATCGGGGTGAGGAAGCTGAACGACATGGTCATGATGAACTGGATGCCGACCATGGCCCACAGCGTGCGCTGCCAGTTCGGCGCGGCTGGCACGATCGGCTGAACGCTGTCGCCCGTCGCCGCTGCCGGCGGGACGGTGCTGTCGGTCGCGATGTCGGTCATCGTTCCGCAGGGTGGCACGGTGCGGGGCGTTGCGGAACCCGGCGCCCCCGTGTCATTGCGAGTTGGCCACCGTCCGGCGCGGCCGACCCGCCCTGAATGAAACCGCTGTCCCCCGTGTCATGGCCGGCCCTCGGGTCAAGCGCCCAAGGGCAGGCTCCGACCGGCCACCCACGACTTCGACCTTGGCGGCACTGCAAGACGTCGGTGGCCGGCCTGCGCCGGCCATGACACGGGGGACTGCTCCTCGCAATGACCGTGATTTCGCGGCATTAGCACTTCGCCGGCGCGGCTTCCTCCAGCAGGGCCTGCGCGCGCATCACCGCTTCGAGCCGGCTGCGCGCGCCGAGAGCCAGGTAAGCCTGCGACAGGTGCACTTTCGCTGCGCCGACGCCGATATCCATCCGGCGGGCGATCTCCTTCACCGAACATCCCTCGGTCAGCAGGCGCATCGCCTCAAGCTGCGGTGACGACAGGGCGGTTGCACCGGCCGCAGTCGCTTGCTCTCGCGCCGAGCCGGACTGCATCCAGCCCGCATGCCACGCGGCGATGGCCTCCACCGGCATCGGCTGTGCGATCAGGAATCCCTGCATGTCGCACGACCCCAACCGCTCCAGCAGTTCGGCGGTCTCTTCCGTCTCGACGCCCTCGGCGACGCACCCCATCTCCATGTTGGCGGCGAGGTCCATGATCGACTTCACAATCGCCCGCGAATCGCGCGACGTCGTCGCGTCGCCGACGAACGACCGGTCGATCTTGATCTCGGAGAACGGCATCTGCCGCAGCATCTTCAGCGAAGAATATCCCGTTCCAAAATCGTCAATCGACAACTGCATCCCTTTCAGCCGCACCCTGCTCAGGATATCCATGGTCAGGGAGGCGTCCTTGAACGCGGCGCTCTCGGTGATCTCCAGGCACAGATGCCGCGCCGGCATGCGGCCGGCCCGCAGGCGTTGCTCCAGCCGGTCGGGCACAGTCAGGTCATGCAGGTTCTGCGTCGAGATGTTCACCGCCAGCGGCACGGAGATGCCAACCTCGGCCAGTACCTGATACGCCTCCACCGCCGCTCCCACGACCCAGTCGGTCAGGGCATCGATGACGCCTGTATTGCTCTCGATCATCGGCAGGAATTCGGCAGGCGGAATGCGGCCAGCGGTCGGATGATCCCAGCGGACCAGCGCCTCCAGCTTCTTCAGCAGTTTCGGCTTCCGCGAAACCACAGGCTGGAAATCCAGCACAAGCTCGTCATTGGCAATCGCGGTCAGCAGGTTCTCGGCGGACGGCGACTGCCCTGCGGATTGCACACGGCGGAGCACCGCTTCCAACTCCGCGACGCGCAGCGGCTTTTGGATCACCGCCTCGACATTCAGGCCGAGGCTTTGCCCAAGTGCCCGCGCGGTAGCCAGCACGCGCGCGTCGAAGCCACTCATGAGCACCAGGACACCGCCGTAGCGTTGCTCTGCCAGCAGCCGCAATTGCTCCACGCCATCGGTGTCGCCCAGTTGCAGGTCCAGCAGGACGACCTGCGGCGGCTGGGCGCGCAGGCGCTGGGCGAATGTATCGGCGTCGGTCACCGACGACGCGGACATGCCCGCCATGGTGGCGATCCTGACCGCGAGGCGGCCGACCCCGGCGTCGTCGTCGAACACCAGAACGCGCGTCGTCACGGCCGTTCCCCTTCGTGGTCCGAGCCGTCATAGCAGAGGTGCCCGCCCACCAGGGCGAAGCGCCGTGCTGCGGCACTGGTTGCGATGCGTCCCGCGTCCAGCACCTCGCGCACCGTTCGCGCCAGCTCGTCGCGGCGCGAGGGTTTCGCGATCATCGGGAACGGGCAATCCACCATGCGCTGGCCGGCGCCACGCACGCCGGGGAAGCCCGAGGTGAGCAAGACCTTGAGGTCGGCGCGCAACCCGATGGCGTGGTGCGCAAGGTCAAGGCCATCCATGTTTCCCGGCATCACGACGTCGGTGAACAGCAGGTCAACGCGTTCGCCGGACAGGATCGCCAAAGCCGCCGCCGCATGCTCTGCCTGAAGCACGCGGTAGCCTAGCTCTGTCAGTTGCCGCACCGTCGCGTGGCGAAGTTGCACGTTGTCTTCCACCACCAGCACGGTCTCGTCGCCGCCGGCCACCGGCTGCGCGGCGAAGGGGCCGTCCAGCGCGGCGTCGTCGGCCGGATTGCTGGGCAGATACAGCCGGAAGGTCGTGCCCAGGCCAGGCTCGCTGTAAACCGACAGGTGACCGCCGGACTGCTTGACGAAGCCGAACGCCATCGACAGCCCTAGCCCGGTTCCCCGCCCCGGCTCCTTGGTGGTGAAGAACGGTTCGAAGATGCGGCCGACGATCTCCGGCGGAATCCCGCTGCCGGTGTCGCTGATCTGGATGCAGGCATAGGCGCCCGGGCTGACATCGGGATGCAGCGCGGTATAGCCGGCGTCGAGCATGGCATTGCTGGTGGTAATGTCGAGCCGGCCGCCTTTCGGCATCGCGTCGCGAGCGTTGGTGGCGAAATTGACCAGCGCCGCTTCAAGCTGGGACGGGTCCGCCATCACCGGCCGCAACCCGGCATCGAGGTGCAGGTTCAGCACGATGTCCTCGCCGAGAATGCGGCCGAGCAAGCGGGCGATGTCGCCGACCAGCGCGTTCATGTCGGTGATTTCCGGGCGCAGCGGCTGGCGGCGGGCGAAGGCCAGCAAGCGCCGGATCAGGTCGGTGCACCGGCTCGCTCCATCGAGCGCTTCGCCGCACAGCTCGGCCGCCGCCGGGTTGTCCTGGATCAGCCGCTTCAGCAGATCGAGATTGCCGATGACGACGCCCAGCACGTTGTTGAAATCGTGCGCCATGCCGCCGGTCAGATTGCCGATCGCCTCCATCTTCTGCGCCTGCGCGAGCTGACGCTCGATCAGGCGGCGTTCGGTGACGTCCTGCATGGTGCCGGCGACCCGGCGGACCGTCCCGTTCGGACCGGTGACCGCCCGGCCTTCGACGCGGATCAGCCGCACCTCGCCATCGGGCCGCACCATCCGGGTGTCGAGCGTGGCCTGCTCCTTGCCCGCCATTAGGTCGTCGATCCAGCGCAACGCGGTCGGCAGATCCTCGGGATGCATATAGGCCTGGACGCTGTCGAGGTTCGGCTGGAAGCTGTCAGGCGACAGGCCGCGGATGCGGTAGAGTTCCTTCGACCAGATATAACGCCTGGTAGCGACATCCAGTTCCCAACTGCCAATCCCGGCGATGGCCTGGGCGCGGTCGAGGCGTTCCTCGCTCTCGCGCAATGCCGCCTGGGCCTGTTTCAGCGCGGTGATGTCGATGCGCAGACCGGCAATGCCGCCATTCTTCATGCGCCGGTCGGTGACGAGGTACCAGGAGCCGTCGGTCAGGCGGAATTCGATGGCGTCCCTGGCTTCCCGATGGTGGCGCAGCCGTTCGGCGACCCATTCCGCTTCGCGGCCGCGCCAGTCGGCATTGCCGCCGCCTTTGGCGTGGACCTCGCGCACGAAGTCCTCGAACGATATGCCTGGCACCAGGCTGTCGATGCCATCGGCGTAGATGCGGCGGTAGGCGTCGTTGCACATCACGAAGCGGTCGTTTCGATCGAAGATCACGAAGCCTTCGGAGATGCTGTCCACCGCGTCGCGCAGCAGCGTTTCGGCTTGCTCGGCCCGCTCCTTGGCGTGTTCCAGTTCCTGTTCGGCTTCGATCTGCGCCGTGATGTCGCGGCCGATACCACGGTAACCGGCAAACCGTCCGGCCGCATCGACCAACGGATCGCCGTGGATGCTGACGTGGCGCAGGCCACCATCGACGCCGCGCATGCGATAGCGGAAATCGCGGAACGGCCGCCGTGCCGCCAGATCGGCCTTATGGGCCTCCCATTGCTCGGGCGTTGCGCCGTCCGGGTTCATCTCCCACCGCCGCCGGCCGGTATATGACTGGGATGTCGTGTTGAGCGTGCGCAGTCCGTCGGAGAACCAGACGAACCGGAGATCGGCATCCTGTTCCCAGAACCAGTCCGACGCCATCTCGGCGAAGTCGCGCAGGCGCCGTTCGCTTTCGCTCAAGGCACCCTGGATGCGTTTGAACTCGGTGATGTCCACCCGCACGCCGGCGAGGCCGCCGTTGCGCATCCGGCGCTCCGACACCAGAAGCCAGCGGCCGTCCCGCACCTGCGTTTCGATCTCGGTGACCGCCTGGTGATGGATTTTCAGGAAGTTGGCGACCCATTCCTCCTCGTGGCCGGCAGCATCGGGATAAGTTCCGGCTGCCAGGCTGTTGCGCGCGAGGGTTTCGAATTTCACCCCGGGCACCATCAGATGCGCGCTGGCCGGATACAGGCGGCGATACGCCTCGTTGCACATCACCAGGCGATCGTCGCGATCGTAGATGACGAAGCCCTCGGAAATGCTGTCCATGGCGTCGCGCAGCAGGGCTTCGGCCTGTTCGGCGCGCTCCAGCGCCTTGACCATCGGGGTTTCGTTGGTGGCAGTGCCGCGATAGCCCATGAAAGCGCCGCCGGCATCGAACACCGGCTTGCCGTTGACGACAAAGTGCCGCTGCGCGCCGTCGGCGCCCACGATCGCGTAACGGAACAGCCGGAATGTCCGGTGCGCATCCAGTTCCGCCTTGTGCGCCCGCCATTTGTCGTCTTGCGCCGGGTCGGCTCCCGCCAGTTCCCACCGCGTCTTGCCGAGCGTGGAGGCCTTGCTCACACCGATCCGCTCCGGATCGGCGAACGCCTCTTCCGTCAGGAAGCTGAACCGATGATCCGCGTCGGTTTCCCAGATCCAGTCGCCGCTGACTTCCGCGATGTCCTGGAACTTTTGTTCGCTGTCGCGAAGCTTTTGCTCCACCCGCTTGCGCAGCGCGATGTCGGCGGCCAGCGTCGCCTGTTTCTGCGCCAGTTGCACCTCGTGCCGGGTGCGCCGCCGTATCTCGCTGATCAGGGCAGCGAGCAATCCGCACAGCAGGATCGAGACGATTGCGGCGGTGGCTTCGATCTGCCTGGCATGCGCCCGCACCGGCGCGAGGATTTCGTCGAGATCGAGCCCGACGCCAACGAACAGCGGATAGTTGTCGAGGCGGCGGTCGCTATAGAGCCGGACGATGTTGTCCACGTGGCTCCGGGTGACGTGCACGGCGTCGCGCCGGTCGCCGGTGCCGGCACGCTCCGCCATTGGCGGAAGCGCCTCGCCGACGCCGTTGGTGCCGTCCGGACTGTCGGCGCTGAAGCGGGCGCGGATGACGTTGTCGGTGCCGAACAGCCCGAACATGCCGCCGGCGCCGAGGTTGACCGCGCGGTGCAACGTGGTGAGCTGGGCTGGCGCCAGGGAGAACACCACCACGCCGAGAAACCGCCCATCCGCTGAATCGACGCGCCGGCTGATCTCGATCGACACCTTGCCGGAGACGCGGCCGACGACCGGCTTGCTGATGAACAAGCCGTGGTACTTGCCGTCGAGATGGACGCGGAAATGCTCGCGGTCGCTGAGATCGATCGGCCCGGGCTGTGGATCGAGCGTGGTGGAGCGGATCAGACCGTCGGGCCCGACGATGGTCGCCTGGATCGCCGGCGCGGTCAGCAACGGCAGTTGGCCGGCCCATTCGTGGATGTCGAAGGGTCCAGACGACGCCCGCATCCGCTGCGCCACCAGGTCCATGGCGGCGGAAACGCTGTCCAGTTCGCGGCTCACTTCCTCCTGGAAGGCGGCGCTGAGGTTGCTGACGTCGGTGCGCGCATGCTCCATGGCGACGCGGTTCTCGGCGTCGATCAGGAGCGAGGCTTCTGCCCATAGCCCGAGGATGAACACCACACCGGCCAGGACGATGGCGGCGACCAGCAAGGCCGATCGGCGCTGCACGGCGGCGAAGCCCGGGGCGCCGGAGGGATCGCGGCTAGCGGTCACGATGGGCATGCTGCGCCTGGCACGGGCGGACGGTGAGGGCGGCGGTCCGACGCGCGGCCGGTGCGGAGCCTGAACGCCGCGGAAGGTGCGTCACGGCGCCGATTCCCGCCGGTCACCGGCCGGCGTCACCCGGCGGCGTCTCGGATGGGCCGTTGAGGCCGGTTGGCCGCCCGTCTCGCGCGTGTCCCCGGGCCTCGTGTTGTGCCAAAAGGGTTCTCGGTCGGCAGGGACCATAATTTCCGACTCATCTGGAGGGACATAACCTGTTATTTGACAGTTGGTGTCGCTGGCGTTGCGAAACTTCGGCGCAGAGGCAGATTGATCGGAAAAGGCAGCCGCAAAGGGCAGCGATTCGGCCTGTGGCGTTCACGATTTCGTCACACCAGAGGGTTATCGAAGCGCGCGCGGTTGTGCGCCGAGTCGTTGTGCCCAGCGCCTCGTCATCCCCGCGAAACCGGGAACTCAAGCTGCCTGGGTCCCCGCTTTCGCGGGAATGACGGGAAGGAAGCGGCACCGGGCGTCTTGTTCGATACCTCCAATATCATCGACGCAGGGTACTAAGAGGTTCAAGACGGTACCAAATTCGAACCGCCGTTCATAGCACAACGTCTCTGATACCGCCGTATTCACGGCTTTCTCACGTACACCGGTTGGGCAGGGCGGTAACGCGGCGCGGTAATGCGTGACTAAGGCGCGGTCATCCCGGTTTAGCGACTGGCCTCGAGGCCGGTGCCGCCGCCACAGGCATGATCGGCGGGCCGTAAACGTCTCGCGCGCGCTTCTGAAATGCGTTGACCATGCGGCGCACCGCTTCGTTGAACACGACGCCGATAGCGGATTGCAGGATGCGGCTGCGGAACTCGAAATCGACGAAAAAGGCGACTTCGGTGCCGTTTTCGTGCGGCAGGAAGTTCCATTCGTTGTTCAGGTAGCGGAAGGGGCCGGTTTCGTAGCGTACTTTCACCGTGCGTGGGCGATCGAGCGTATCGCGCGTGGCGAAGGTTTCGCGGAACGGGCCGAAGCCGATGGTCATGTCGGCGAGCAATTCATGCTCCGTGACGTGGCGTACCCGCGTGGCGACGCACCAGGGCAGGAACTGCGGATACTTGGCCACATCCGCGACCAGGTCGAAGAGCTGATCCGGCCGGTAGGGGATGATCTGGCGCTCGGCGTGCGTGGGCATCAGCGTGCGGCAGGCGCCGCCTGTCGCCCTGCGCCTGCCTCCCGTTCGGTTTCTCGCGCTGCGTGCAAGGCGGCGAAATCGGCGTCGGCGTGGTACGAGCTGCGGGTCAGCGGCGTGGCGGACACCAGCAGGAACCCCTTGGCGCGGGCCAGTGCGGCGTAGTCGGCGAATTCCTCGGGGGTGACGAAGCGATCGACGGCGGCGTGTTTCACGGTGGGCTGGAGATACTGGCCGATGGTGAGGAAATCGACGCCGGCGACGCGCAGGTCATCCATCACCTGGGAGATTTCTCCCCGGGCTTCACCGAGACCGACCATCAGACCGGACTTGGTAAAGATGGACGGGGCGCGCTGTTTTACGGCATCGAGCAGGCGGAGGGATTGGTAGTAGCGCGCGCCGGGGCGGATGGTGGGATAGAGCCGCGGCACGGTTTCCAGGTTGTGGTTGAAGACGTCGGGGCGGGCGTCCGCCACGATCTCCATCGCGCCCGGCTTGCGCAGGAAGTCGGGGGTCAGGACCTCGATGGTGGTGGCGGGGGCGGCGGCACGGAGCGCCTGTATGGTGGCCGCGAAGTGGGCGGCGCCGCCGTCGGGCAGGTCGTCGCGATCGACCGAGGTGACGACGACGTGCTTCAGGCCGAGCCGGGCGACGGCGTCGGCGACCCGGGCGGGCTCATCATTGTCGAGGGCGAGGGGCTGGCCGGTGCGCACGTTGCAGAACGCGCAGGCGCGGGTGCAGGTGTCGCCCATGATCATCATGGTGGCGTGACGCTGGGACCAGCACTCGCCGATGTTGGGGCAGGCGGCTTCCTCGCAGACGGTGACGAGGCGGTTCTGCCGCATAAGGTTGCGGGTCTCGTGATAGACCGGATGGGTGGGCGCCTTGACGCGGATCCAGGCGGGCTTGCGCTGGATGGGATTGTCCGGACGGCGGGCCTTCTCCGGGTGACGGAGGGCGACCTGGGTGCGGTGGTCGATGACGAGGTGGGTGGCCATGGTTGCGGTAGAAGTGGCGGCGGGAATGGGGGGCGTCAAGCGCGGTTTCGGCGTTATCCGGGGGGCGGCGGCTGGCCGGTAGTGGGGTCGGTATCCAGGGGCAGCAACATCGCTTCGATCCGGGCAGCGAATCCGGGCAGGTCGCTTTCCACTGTCGTTCAGACGCGCTCCAGGTCGACGGTGAAGTAGCCGTGGGTCACCGCGTTCCGCATGCCATAGGCGGAACGCCAGGGCGCATCAGGGTGTGCAGCGATGAAATCCGGGTGCTGCTGCCGCAGGCTTTGGGCGGCTTCGCCAATGATCAGCAATTGCCGCAGCACGGCATCCTGGGTCTTCACGTCGTTCAGGAACATTGCTCGGTCAAAGCCGGCGGTGTGGCTTTCAATCCAGCCGATGGCTGACACGATGTGCTGGAGATAGTCGCGCGGGCGGAGCCGCGGTCGAATCATACCGGGACGGCGTCGCTCAGAACGCGTTGCCGCATGGCTTCGGGAAGTGCGGCAGGGGCAGCCACGTCCTCTCGGATGCCGAGCAATTCGTTCAGTTCAGCGATGATGGCGCCCAGGTCGAACAGCGACATTTGCTCTTGGGGGTCGACCAGGAGGTCAAGATCGCTGTCTTCAGTGTCCTCGCCATGGGCCACGGAGCCGAAGACGCGCGGATTTCCTGCGCGATGAGCGGCGACCACTTCGCGGATGGTCGTTCGGTGCTGTGCGAGGAGTTCAGACGGTCTCATAAAGCGGGGCCTTTCCGGCCGTGGTCGATGGTGTGGTCGGACGGAGAGCGTGGCGGCGTAGAATTGGCGGTCGGGGGGTCGTCAAGCGACGATACAGGCCGGTTACCGGTCCTCTGTCGGACGGTAGAGCAAGACGTTCCGGGTGGGATAAAGTTGCAGCAGCAGGTCCATGTGACGCACATTCGCGCTGATCAACAGCATGTCTTGCTCTACCGCCGTCAGGTAGATCAGCGCATCCAGCAGCAACTCCCGGCGACGTCCTTCCTGGCAGCATGCCTGGTCGGGATTGAGTGCGCGTTTTGCTACCGCCAGGCCCTGGGTTCGCGCGAGAATGCCGGCGAGGACAGCGGCCTCCGTCCAGGCTGATGCGCTCGGCGCTACCGTCTTGTCGCTGGCCATGTGGTCCAAATGGGCCCGTATCGGAGCGATCGTTTCTGTTGTTCGCGGATCGGCTGGATCGAGCAAACCGATGCTGATCGCCAACTCGGCGCAGACGACGCCGCAGTTGTGCACCATGTGGTGACGCGACGCGATCAAGGCGCGAATGCCTGATGGCAGCTTGCCGCTGCTGCGATGGAGATAGAACGTTGTGTCGAGCAGTAGTGGCACACTGGGAGAGGCGGCCGGGTCGAACGGCAAAACAGCGTCGGTTCGGTAGCGCAGCATGGCGGCGTAGGCCGAAGGATCGTGCCGCCTGGCAGCCGCCCCAATGGTTTCAGATGGCAAGTTCGAAATCGGCAGGCAGCCGATCCTTGTCGGACAGCAGCCATTCCACGAATGGGTCGGGGGCGACGAACGCGGCGAGCGCGGCCTGCACGACTTCCGTGGTGTTGCGCGAGCCGATTTTGCGGCCGGCGGCCTGGAGGAGGCCATGGTCGATGCGTGCGCTGACTTTGTCGGCTTGGCCGGTCAGGACGCCGCTTGCCTCCAGCGCGTGCAGCGCGGCGGCGGCCTGGGCCGCGGCTAATTTGCTCCCGGATTGAGCACGCGTGGGGCTGCGGCGGTTGGACGATGGGCCGGCTGTGGCCGCATGACGCTGGGTCGGCATGGCGATCTCCTGTCCGACGACTTAGAGCTTTTGTCAGACAAATGCCATGGTCGGCGGCGGGTGCTTCGGGGGGGGGAATCGGGTTGCAATGTGCCGCTCGGCAGCAAGAAAAGAATTTTTACACGGAGGAAGAACAAGGGCCACGGAGAACCACGGAGCCCTGTGCGGCTTCGATAGCGGGGGAGGCAAACGGCCTCCGTGGTTCTCCGTGGCCCTCGTTCTATCTCCGTGATAAAATCTTGCGGTATTGCCCAATGCGCTGGCGCTTGGAGGATACTCGGAGAATGCCGCATAATCAGCGTAACGCAGCGTCAACGCCGTTGGTCAAATCATGAGATGCGCGCTTTCAGGAACTTCTCCGCCTCTTCGCGGGTCGGAAAGTCGAAAAGTATCCTATAATCGGGCGAGCTCTCGGCAGAGTCCAAGGATTTCATAACAAGGAAACCTCTCTCGTCTTCCTGCATGACTTCCGTCAAATCGGTGCTGTCGTACGGCTCCATGTGTCGCGCTCCACATTGCGGACAGTCATCGTCACACGCTGCTGACCATTCGTCCTCCCACTCGTTCCCGCACTCTTCGCAAACGTAGTTGTTGCGGAGCCAAGTCATCTCACAAAAACCCTCAATCAGGTCGGCAGTCAGGCGGCCGTGTTCGACAGCTTATAGGTTCCTCTGTCGACAAATTCAAGATATCCGTTGTCACGAAACACCTGCAATTTCTGGCGAATCTTCGCTCTAATATGCTGATTACCCGGGTATGTGCTGGCGAGTTCGCTTTCGAAGCGATATACCTCGCCCAGGGAGAACCGGTTCTTCCCGAGACGCTCGATGCAGTGCATGACATGCACCAGCCAACCCTTCGCTTCCAAATCGCGTTGTTTCCGCAGAAACAAAGTGCGCTGCCATCTGTTCAATACATCTGGCTTCGGTTCCATCACTCCGTTCTGGATAATCGGGATGCGTCCCGCGTCTGGAATTCCTTGAAGCCACACCCTGCATCCGGCCCATCCAGCGCGTTGGGCAGTCGGCGGAAGCGGCTTTCTTTCTTCGATCATTCCGGTTGTTATAAAGTGCTTGGGGATGATGATCAGGTTCGTCACAGCGAGACGTCTGACATCGTAGTTGAGCAGAAACATATTGGGATTGGCATTGCCGCTGAGCCGCTCGAGCATCGCTCGATAGCCGCCGTCGTCGACCTTGTTTACGAACCGAGTCTGCTTGCTTTTCAGTTCATAATTCTCGCTGCAAGCCGAGCAGTAGAAATCAGCCACCCGGCTATTGTTCGGATGCCTGATCAGGGGAAAGACACCGCAGTTCGGGCAACAAGCCTGCCTGCGATCCAGGATTCCGTCAGCACCCGCGCGCGTTGCCGTCCGCTGTGATAGGCGTCTGCGAGGGCTGCCAGAAGACTCAGGTCCATCGTGCTTGCGCCATGGCCTACCTTTCTGAAATCGCAATATACCCTACATTAGTCGCAGGTACCATCTCGTTGTTGGAGGCTCGGCAGCCGCCCATGCGGCCAGGCGAGCCGGATCAGGGCGCGCATCCGCCTTCAATCATCCCAGCCGCCGCAACCGGACAGAGGTCAATAGCACCGCCCGATCATGGCTCCGGCAGCCCTTCACTGCTCATTCCGCCGCCTGGGGTCCGTTGAACGTTACGGCCATGATGGTGATGTCGTCAGCCTGTTCTGCGGTGTCGGCATGGCGGGTTACCGCTGCGGCGACCCGTCCGACAATGGTTTCCGGCTCCATCGTGTTCGCCTGTCGCACGGCTTCCAGCAATGCCTCCGAGCCGAACTGCCGCGCGTGGGGGTCTTCCGCTTCCGTAACGCCGTCCGAGTACAGCACGAGCGTCGATCCCGGCGTCAGGACCAGGCTGCCGATGGCGCCCTCGACGCGGGGGAGCAAACCGAACACGACGCCGGGCGCTATCCGATGCTGCGCGACCGCACCATCCGGTGACCGGATCACGGGCGGCAAGTGGCCGAAGTTGATGTAGTGCAGTTCGCCGGTTCGTAGATTGAGTATGCTCATGAACAGCGTCAGGAACATCGACGCGTCATTGTCGTCTGCCAGCGTGCGGTTCACCTCGCGCACCGTGTCGGCCAGCGAAACCCAGTTCGCCGCCGCGCTGCGCAACAGCGTCAGCGCGCGCACCATGAACAGCGCGGCGCTGACTCCCTTGCCCGCGGCGTCGCCGATCGCGAGCACGAGGTGGTCGGAATCAAGCAGAAAAGCGTCGTAGAAGTCGCCACCTACGGCTTTTGCGGGTTCTATGGTGGCGAAGGTGGTGAAATCGCGGCGCTTCGGGAACCATGGGTT
Source organism: uncultured Alphaproteobacteria bacterium (assembly GCA_963762885.1). Classification (GTDB taxonomy): domain Bacteria; phylum Pseudomonadota; class Alphaproteobacteria; order Acetobacterales; family Acetobacteraceae; genus JASHVB01. Next base: position 23,103 of record CAVXNH010000089.1, on the reverse strand, counting down.
GACCCGCCGCAGCATACCCATCTGGATTTCCCGCGCAAGCTGCAGTTCACGTTCCAGGGCTGCGTGCTGGATGCGTTGCTGCATCGCCTGCAACATCGCACTTGAATCGGAACGGATGCGGCCGCTGATCGAACGCATGATCGCACGGGCGATGCCGGGCGCGGGGACAACCTCCGACCAGAAGGTGTTTGCGGAGAGCAGTAGGATGCGGCATGGGTCGGCGGCGACGACGAAGGCGGAGACTGGCAGTTCGTCGATCACCGACATTTCGCCGAACATGCGGCCGGCTTCCATTTCGATCGGCTGCGACTGCATGGCGATGTCGAAATACAGGTGCACCCGGCCGGAGAGTACGAAATGCACCTGGTCGTTGGGGGCGCCCTGCCGCAGGATCGTCTCGTTGGCGTGGAACGTCACGATCTGGCACTGCGCCGCAACCTGCGCCAGAAGTCCGGGCTCCAACTCGCGCAGAACTTCCAATCCGGCGCAGTCCGCGCTGGTGGGTGTCATGGCGGGCAGGGTTCAGATATGCAGCGGTCGCCCGTACGCGGCCAGCACCGCCTCATGCATCGTCTCGCTGATCGTCGGGTGCGGGAACACCGTGTGCATCAGGTCGGCTTCGGTGCTCTCCAGCGTGCGGGCGATGGTATAGCCCTGGATGAGTTCGGTGACCTCCGCGCCGATCATGTGCGCGCCGAGCAATTCGCCGGTCTTGGCGTCGAACACGGTCTTTACCAGGCCTTCCGCCTCGCCCATGGCGATCGCTTTGCCGTTGCCGATGAAGGGGAAGCGGCCGACCTTCAATTCGTAGCCGGCTTCCTTGGCGCGCGCCTCGGTCAGACCGACCGAAGCGACCTGCGGGCGGCAATAGGTGCAGCCGGGGATGTTGCGCACGTCCATCGGGTGCACGTCGTTCAGGCCGGCGATTTTTTCGACGCAGATGACGCCTTCATGCATCGCCTTGTGCGCCAGCCAGGGCGGGCCGGCGAGGTCGCCGATCGCATAGACGCCGGGTTCGCCGGTGCGGCAGTATTCGTCGATCGTGACATGCGTGCGGTCGACTTTCACGCCGGTACCTTCCAGGCCGAGGTCTTCGACATTGCCGACGATGCCGACCGCGGAGATCACCCGGTCCACCGTGATGTCCTGCGATTTGCCATTGGCCTCGATGGTGACGGTGACGTTGTTGGCGCCCTTCTTCGCTCCCTTCACCGCGACTGATGTCATGATCTTCATGCCCTGCCGTTCGAACGCCTTGTGCGCGAAGGCGGAAATTTCTTCGTCCTCGACGGGCAGGATGCGTGGCAGCACTTCCACCACGGTCACCGCGGAACCCATGTTGAGGTAGAAGCTGGCGAACTCGATGCCGATCGCGCCGGAGCCGATCACCAGCAGCGATTTCGGAAATTCCTTGGGAACCATGGCGTCGCGGTAGGCCCAGATCAGTTTGCCATCCGCTTCGATGCCGGGAAGCTGCCGGGCGCGCGCGCCGGTCGCCAGGATGATATGCGGCGCCTTCAGCGTGGCGACCGGCTTGCCGTCCTTCTCCACTGCCAGCGTCTGCTTGCCCGCCAGCTTTCCGTTGCCATCGAAAACGGTGATCTTGTTTTTTCGCATCAGGTGCGCGACGCCCTGCGAGAGCTGCTTCGCCACCGCGCGCGAGCGCTTCACCACCTTGTCGAGTTCGAACCGTGGCTCGATCGCGGCGAAACCGAAGTCAGGCAAGTGGTGCAGCAGGTGATTGATCTCGGAGGTGCGCAGTAGCGCCTTGGTGGGAATGCACCCCCAGTTGAGGCAGATGCCGCCCAGGTTCTCGCGCTCCACGATCGCGGTCTTCATACCGAGTTGCGCTGCGCGGATGGCGGCAACGTAGCCACCGGGTCCGCCGCCCACCACGACGATATCGAAGTTCTGGTCAGCCATCATTCGCTCCCTTTGGCGAGCGCGGCGAGCGCTTCGCCACCAAGCTGCCGCACGTGCCAGTCCTGCATCTGCGTTGCGCCGAGGCTTTCGTAGAATGCGATCGACGGCGTGTTCCAGTTCAATACGCGCCACTCGATGCGCCGGCAATTCTCCGCGACTGCACGTTGCGCGAGGTTGCGCAGCAGCGCCAGGCCGATGCCCTTGCCGCGGTGTGCCGGTTCGACGAACAGGTCTTCGAGGAAGATGTCGGGTCGGCCGCGGAAGGTGCTGAAGGTGTAGTACCACAGCGCGAGGCCGACGGCGTTGCTGCCGGTGAGTGCCAGCACGGCATAGGCACGCGGGTGTGGGCCGAACAATGCGGCGCGCAGGTCGGTCTCGGTCATGACGACCTCGTGCAGCAGGCGTTCGTACTCGGCGAGGCCGCGCACCAGACGCAACACGTCCGGCACGTCGGGTGGGGCTGCGTCGCGGAGGGTGAAGGCGGTCATGGAGGGTACGAAAAAAAATGTGTCATGGCCGGACTTGGCCCGGCCACCCACGACTTCTTAACCATATCCCGATTATAGCTTCGGGCATGCCAGCAGCCTGGATCTACATCGTGACGAACCAACCGGACGGCACATTGTATGTCGGTCTCACCAGCGACATCCGGCGACGTGTGTTCGAACACAAGGAGGGGTTGGCCGACGGGTTTACACGGAAATATGGCCTGCACCGGTTGGTTTACGCAGAGCAGCATGGCGACATCCTTACCGCGATCCAACGCGAGAAGAACATCAAGCATTGGCCACGCGCCTGGAAGGTACGGCTGATTGGGCGGGATAATCCGGGGTGGAACGACCTTGCGGAACTCCCTGCCGTTCTGAAGACGTGGGTGGCCGGGCCAAGCCCGGCCATAACACAATGCGCTGTGATGCCACGATGCTTTGTGACATCTCGATGCCCTGCCATTCCCGCCCTCTGTGCAACCAAGCCTCACAGCATCAGGCTCAGCGGGTCCTCGACGATCGTCTTGAACGCGGCCATCCATTGGGCGCCCAGCGCGCCGTCGGCGACGCGGTGATCGACGGTCAGCGTGCAGGTCATCATCGTGGCGACCGCCAGCGCGCCGTTCTTCACCACCGGCCGCTGCTGGCCGGCCGCCACCGCGAGGATCGCCGCCTGCGGCGGATTGATGATCGCGGTGAACTGCGACACGCCGAACATGCCCATGTTGGAAATCGAGAATCCGCCGCCCTGGAATTCCTCCGGCTTCAGCTTGTTCGCCTTGGCCCGTGTGATCAGTTCCTTCATCTCGTTGCTGAGGAAGGCGAGGCCCTTCTGGTCCGCCTTGCGGATGATCGGCGTGATCAGACCCTCGGGCAGCGATACCGCGACGCTGATATCGACATCGTCGTAGAACAGCGTGGCGTCGTCGGTATAGGTCGCGTTCAACTGCGGCACGCGGCGCAGAGTCAATGCCGCGGCCTTGATGACGAGGTCGTTGACCGACAGGCGGAACGCCGTCGGTCCATCCTTGGGCGATTTGGCGTTCAGCTCCTCGCGCAGCTTCAGCAGGGCATCGATCTCAAGGTCCATCGTGACGAAAAAGAACGGCGTGGTCTGGTGCGCCTGGGTCAGCCGCCGCGCGATCACCTTGCGCATCGTGGTGTTCGGCACGGCATGATGCGGCGCGGTGATCGCCATCTGCGGGGCGGGCGCCACGGCAGGTGCCGCGGCTGGCGTTGGCGCAGCGGCCGGTTGCGACTGCGCGGCGGCGGACACTGCCGGGCCGCGCTGCTGCGCTGCCTCGATGTCCGCCTTGACGATGCGCCCGTTCGGACCGCTGCCCTTCAGCGCCGCGAGGTCGATGCCGGCCTGCTGCGCCATGCGCCGCGCCAGAGGCGATACGAAGATGCGGCCGCCCTCGGCGTCATGTCCGTTGCCGGCTTGCGGCGCGGGTTGCGGTGGCGCCGCTTTCGGTGCCTCGGCGACTGGGTCGGGGCGGTTGGGCGCCACCTGTTGTGGCGCATCGGCCTGCTTCGCCTCTGGCTTTGCGGCCGACGCGGGCGCAGCTTCCGTCCCACCGGACGGAACGCTCTCGCCCTGCTCTACCAGCACCCCGATCGGCTGGTTGACCTTGACGCCCTCGGTGCCGTCGCCGACCAGGATTTTCCCCAGCACGCCTTCGTCCACCGCCTCGACTTCCATCGTCGCCTTGTCGGTTTCGATCTCCGCGATCACATCGCCGGCACGGATTTGCTCGCCTTCCTTTTTCAGCCAGCGTGACAGCGTGCCCTCGGTCATCGTCGGCGAGAGCGCCGGCATCAGGATGTTGGTCGCCATGTTCCCCGCGCCCCCTCAGACGATCTTTTTCACCGCATCGACGATCCATTCCGGCTGCGGCAGCGCCAGTTTTTCCAGGTTCGCCGCATAGGGCAGCGGCACATCCACCCCGTGCACGCGCACCGGAGGCGCGTCGAGCCAGTCGAATGCGTGTTCCAGCACCTGCATGTTGATCTCGGCGCCGATGCCGGCAAACGGCCAGCCTTCCTCCACCGTGACGATGCGGTTGGTCTTCTTCACGCTGTCGATGATCGTCCTGGTGTCCATCGGGCGCAGCGAGCGCAGGTTGATCACCTCTGCCTCGATCCCGTCCGCCGCCAATGCTTCGGCCGCCTTCAGCGCCACGCCAACCATGATGGAGAACGCGACGATGGTGACGCGGTCGCCGGCGCGTTCGATCTTGGCTTTTCCCAGCGGCAGAATGAATTCTTCGTCCGTCGGGCAGTCGAAGGTCTGGCCGTAGAGGATTTCGTTCTCCAGCACGATCACCGGGTTCGGATCGCGGATCGCGGCGCGCAGCAGCCCCTTCGCGTCGGCCGACGACCACGGTGCCACGACTTTCAGTCCCGGCACATGCGCGTACCAGCTCGCATAGCATTGCGAGTGCTGCGCCGCGACGCGGGACGCCGCGCCGTTCGGACCGCGGAACACGATCGGACAGCCCATCTGGCCGCCGGACATGTACAGCGTCTTGGCCGCCGAGTTGATGATCTGGTCCATCGCCTGCATGGCGAAGTTGAAGGTCATGTACTCGACGATCGGCCGCAACCCGTTCAGCGCCGCGCCGACCGACATCCCGGTGAAGCCATGTTCGGTGATCGGCGTGTCGATGATACGCTTGGGGCCGAATTCGTCGAGCAAACCCTGGCTGATCTTGTAGGCGCCCTGGTACTGCGCGACTTCCTCGCCGATCAGGAACACCTTGTCGTCGCGGCGCAATTCCATCGCCATGGCGTCGCGCAGAGCTTCGCGCACGGTTGTCGGCTTGGTCGGCCCCCAATCTTTCTCGGGCGCAGGTGCGGCTTCCGCCGCCGGCTTGCTCTGCACGTCCGGTTTGGCGACCTGTGCCGGAGCCTCGGCCTGGGGCGTCGGTTCCTGCTTCGGCGCGGCCTGCGGCTTGGGCGTTGGCTTGTCGGCACTGGTGTCCTCGCCGTTCGCCGACAGCACCGCGATCGGCGTATTCACCGCGATTCCCTCGGTACCTTCGTCGACCAGAATCTGCGACAGCTTGCCCTCGTCCACCGCCTCGACTTCCATCGTCGCCTTGTCGGTTTCGATCTCGGCAATGACGTCGCCGGCATGCACCTCGTCGCCGACATTTTTGAGCCACTTGGCGAGCTTGCCCTCGGTCATCGTGGGCGACAGCGCGGGCATCAGGATTTGCGTGGACATTCGCTCAACCCTCCAGCAGCACATCCGTGTAAAGCTCGGAGGGATCCGGCTCTGGACTCTCCTGGGCGTAGGCCGCTGCGCCCTGGATGGTTGCGCGCACCTCGTCCTCGATCTGCTTGAATGTCGTGGCGTCCACGCCCTGCGCCTCCAGCTTGTGGCGCGCACCGTCGATCGGGTCGTGCTGGGTGCGCATCGTCTCGATCTCTTCGCGGGTGCGGTAGCGCGCCGGATCGGACATCGAGTGGCCGCGATACCGATAGGTCTTCACTTCCAGCAGATAGGGACCCTTGCCGGCGCGGCAATGGGCGACCGCCTGTTCGGCGGCCGCCTTCACCGCGAGCACGTCCATGCCGTCCACCTGCATACCGGGGATGCCCCAGGGCTCGCCGTTCTTCGACAGGTCCTTCGACGCCGAGGCACGATCGACTGACGTGCCCATGCCGTAGCGGTTGTTCTCTATCACATAGATCACCGGCAGCTTCATCAGTGCGGCGAGGTTCAAACTTTCATAAACCTGCCCCTGGTTCGACGCGCCCTCGCCAAAGTAGGTCAGCGACACGCGGTCGTTGCCGCGATACCAGTTGCTGAACGCCAGGCCTGTGCCGAGGCTGACCTGCGCGCCAACGATGCCGTGCCCGCCGAAGAAGTTCTTCTCCTTGCTGAACATGTGCATCGAGCCGCCCTTGCCGTGCGAATAGCCGTCGCGCCGCCCGGTCAGCTCCGCCATAACGCCCTTGGGATCCATGCCGGTGGCCAGCATGTGGCCGTGGTCGCGGTACGAAGTGATGACTTCGTCGCCATCGCCGATCGCAAGCTGTATGCCGACGACGACGGCTTCCTGGCCGATATACAAATGGCAGAAGCCGCCGATCAGGCCCATGCCGTAGAGTTGGCCGGCGCGTTCCTCGAAGCGTCGGATCAGCAGCATCGTGCGGTAGGCCCGCAGAAGCTCGTCGCGATCCGGACCGGTGTCGGCCTGCTTGCCGCGCTTGCCCTTCGATGCCGCCTGCGCCATCCGCTTATTCTCCCCACTGCGCTCCTGCCCTGGAGCCGTGTTTGCACACCTAGCGGCGGAGGCGGGTCACGACAAGCAGGGCGGCAGGTGCTTAACCATTGTGCAATGCAATAGAGGGCGGCAGGAGCGATTGGACAAAACTGCCGGGATTTTGCGCTTGTTTCGTAACACGGGGGTTGGATCGGGAGTTTGTTTCTCTCAAACGCGGACAGGCGCAGGGACCTTGCTACAAGGGCGCCCGCCGGTGGACTGCCGGGCCGGTGGGGGACGGCAAGCCGTGTTCGCAACTTTCACTCAGGCGTAGCGGGAGCGCTCGGGACGGCGGCGGTTCCCAAAGGAGGCGGCGGCCTCCCGGGGACTTCGAGCGGTCCTGTGGGCTGGCCACGCCAACGGGCGAAGGGCGAGGCTGTGGCGGCCCCTGTCAGCCTGGCGGATGCTTGGTATCACTCCTGGACCGGAATGTTTGATCCAGATCAAAGATCGGCAGCGCAGCTTGTGTCTCCCTCATTCGCAAGATCGTATTAAGGGAAACTTCCATGAAGCTGGGCATGCTCCACCTGTTCGAAAACCCCGTCGGCAAGTCCGAACACCAGATCATCAAGGAACAGATGGAGTTGATGTATGAAGCCGAGAACCTTGGCTTCGATTCGGTCTGGCCCGCCGAGCATCACTTCTCCGAATATGGCTATTGCGCCTCGCCGCAGGTTTCGCTAGCCGCGGTGGCGGCGCGCACCAACCGCATCCGGCTTGGCACCGGCGTCGTGGTGCTGCCATTCCATAATCCCATTCGCGTGGCGGAGGATTTTGCCTTCCTCGACCTGATGTCGGACGGGCGGGTCGATCTCGGTATCGGCCGCGGCTACCAGCCGCTGGAGTATCGTGGCTTCGGGCTCGACGGCAAACAGGCCGACTTGCGCGAGATCTTCGACGAGTCAGTCAATCCTCATACGGCAATGCTGGACGCAGGACCGCGTCACGTTCAAGGGCAAATACTACCAGGTGGACGATCTGGAAGTGCGGCCGAAGCCGCTGCAGAAGCCGCACCCGCCGATCTATATGGCCTGCCTCTCGCCGGCGACCTTCGCGCTGGCCGGGCGCTATGGTTTCAACGTGCTGATGTCGGGCGCGTTCGGCTTGTCGCCGGAGGGCGCCAAGCAGGGCATCGCCGACTATCGCGCCGCGCGCAAGGCCGCCGGCTTCGATCCGGCCTCCGGCCAGATCGCGCTGCTGCTGAAACTCTATGTTGCCGACACAATGGATGCGGCACGGAAGGATTTCGCTGGGCCGGTGACGTGGTACTACCGCACGATCGCGAAGTATGTCGCGCCACCGCCGGGTACGGCGCCGGTGAAGAGCTACGAAATGTACGCGCAGACCCGGCAGGCTGCCGAGACGTTGGATTTCGACTCGATCGCCGATGGTCCGCTGATGGTGTGCGGCGACGTCGACCACTGCGTCGAGAAGCTGCAGCGGGTCACGCAGGAATACGGGTTCAACGAGATGCTGTGCTGGACCCGTATCGGCGGGCTGGAAACCCGCAAGGTGCTGCACGCCATGGAGCTAATGAGCAATGAAGTCATGCCGCGTTTGCGCGGGACGATGCAGCAGGCGGCGTAGGGGAGGGATAGGTCATGGACACCAACGTTACCGCTTTCAACGATGTGCCGGCCCGCGCCGAGATGCCTGTCGGGTTGAACCACGTGGTGCTGAACGTGCGCAACATGGCGGAGTCGCACCGGTTCTGGACCGAGATCATCGGCTTCAAACAGGTGGGAAAAGTGAAGCCTCGAGCAGATCGGCCGAACCCGCCGGACATGCGGTTCTATAGTTGCGACCACGGTGGCGGACGGCTGAGTCACCACGATTTGGCGCTGGTGGAGAATCCGAATCTTCCGGCGCCGCCGGCGGAGTGGAGCATGTTCGGTATGCCTCTGGCGGTGAACCACATTGCGGTTGCGCTGCCCAACCGTGAAGCGTGGCTGCGGCAACTGGCGTTCATGCAGAGCAAGGGGGTCCAGTTCGACCGGCGGGTGGAACATGGCATGACGCACAGCGTCTATATCCATGACCCGAACGGCTATGGCGTCGAGTTGCTGTACGAACTGCCGCGCGATGTGTGGGAAGCGAATATCGACGGCGCGTTGAATTACTCCGTATCGCTGCCGACAGAGGGTGCCGAGGCGCTGGCGGATCGGACCGAAGGGCTGCCGAAGTTCGGATAAGAGTAACACCGGCCACGCCCATCGCCGTGGCCGGGTCATTCCCGGCTCGAGCCCGGGGACTTCAGCCTGGCCATGACGGTTGGAGGGCTCTCGCGCCTCGCTCGCGGAATTTCCCCCGAGCCTCAGATCCAGCAACGACACGCATCGCTGCCCACCGTGCATGTCGCGTTCGCCCTGCCAGCCCTGCGGCTTCGATCGGAAATAGGACACTGTCACCGTGTTGTAGGGCGGAACTTGCGAGCAAGCTGAGCGGCTGAGCTCTGCCCGCGTGTGAACGGATTTGTAATCATGCCTTAGCAGGATTTCGATTATCGGCGCCCTGTTTGGGCGTCGGTTACGATTTGTACACCCTTGTGGACGATGCTCGCGTGCATGAGCGACAGAAAATCACGATCAGGACATACCATTGTGCCCATCGGTAAATGATCGCGCGCGAATCCCCTTGCAAATCCGTCTGATCCACCCGATCCTCCAAACCTGCTTGAGGCTGGGGTCGGACGTGTGGAGGAAGATGTGAAGGAGCTGCGGACCGACGTGAAATCGGTGGTGCAGAACCTGGCATACCTGCGCGGTCGGGTGGACCATTTGCCGACCACCTGGGTCCTGGTTACCTCGATCGCGGCAAGCCAGGCAGCATTACTCGGGGTCACCTTCGCGATGCTGCGTTTCCTCGGAACGCATTCGTAGGCACGCAGCACCTTATCGAATTGCCTTCATACCAAAGCGCTCTGCGGCTGCTCCCAGCAGCCCCTATACCAATCGCGCCTGCCTCACCGCCGCGGCGATAAAGTCCGCGAACAGCGGATGCGGAGCAAACGGCTTCGACTTCAGCTCCGGATGATACTGCACGCCGATGAACCACGGGTGTTCCGGTATCTCCACGATCTCCGGCAACACCCCATCCGGCGACATGCCGGAGAACCGCAGCCCCGTCGCCTCCAAACGCTCCTTGTAATACACGTTCACCTCGTAGCGGTGGCGGTGCCGCTCGTCGATCCGCACCGCGCCGCCATAAATCCCCGACACCTGCGAGCCTGGTGACAGCACCGCCGGATACGCGCCCAGCCGCATCGTGCCGCCGAGGTTGCCGCCTTCCATGCGCCGCTCGATATCGTTGCCGCGCGCCCATTCGGTCAGCAGCCCGACCACGGGCGTGTCGCACGGGCCAAATTCGGAGGACGACGCATCGTGCAGCCCGGCCAGGTTGCGCGCCGCCTCGATCACCGCCATCTGCATGCCGAAACAAATACCGAAGAACGGCACGCCGCGTTCGCGCGCGAAGCGCACCGCCTCGATCTTCCCCGGCGTGCCGCGTTCGCCGAAGCCGCCCGGCACCAGGATGCCGTTCACCTCCTCCAGCCGGTGCACCGCGCCGTCCTGTTCGAAGATCGTGCTGTCCACCCAGTCCAGCTTCACGCGCACCCGGTTGGCGATGCCGCCATGCGTCAACGCCTCGGCCAGCGACTTGTACCAATCCAGCAGGTTGGTGTATTTGCCAACGACGGCGATGCGTACCTCGCCCTCAGGCGAGTGCAACCGCTCGACGATCCGATGCCACCGCCCCAGCTCCGGCTCCTGCTCGAACGGCAGGCCGAAATGCCGCAGCACTTCGCGGTCCATACCCTCGGCGTGATAGCTGATCGGCACGGCATAGATCGTGTCCGCATCCAGCGCTGCAATCACCGCCTCCGGCCGCACGTTGCAGAACAACGCGATCTTGCGGCGCTCGTTCTCCGGGATCGGCCGGTCGCAACGGCACAGCAACATCTGCGGCTGGATGCCGACGTTCTGCAACTCCTTCACCGAGTGCTGCGTCGGCTTGGTCTTCAATTCGCCCGCCGACTGGATGAACGGCACCAGCGTCAGGTGCACGAACATCGCCCGCTCACGTCCCAGTTCGTTGCCCAACTGGCGGATCGCTTCCAGGAACGGCAGGCTCTCGATGTCGCCGACGGTGCCGCCGATCTCCACCAGCACGAAATCGACGCCGGCGGTGCCGCGAACGATGGTTTCCTTGATCTCGTCGGTGATGTGCGGGATCACCTGCACGGTGGCGCCCAGGTAGTCGCCGCGCCGCTCCTTGGCGATCACCTCGGAGTAGATGCGCCCGGTGGTGGCGTTATCCAGCTTGCTGGCGTGCACGCCTGTGAAGCGCTCGTAGTGGCCGAGGTCGAGGTCGGTCTCCGCGCCATCGTCGGTGACGAACACCTCGCCGTGCTGATACGGGCTCATGGTGCCCGGATCGACGTTGAGATACGGGTCCAGCTTGCGCAGCTTCACGCTGAAGCCGCGCGTCTGCAGCAAGGCGCCGAGCGCCGCCGAGGCGATACCTTTGCCCAGGGAGGAGACCACGCCGCCGGTGATGAACACGAACCGGGTCATGGGCGACCAGTATACGGACCCGATGCGAGTCGGGGGAAGCCCGTCCTTGCGCGGGTCACACAGGCGTCAAACGAGGGGCGGCGTCAGTGGCTCGGGATCGAGCGGGCCAGCCGGCGCCGGTGGCGGGGAGGCCGGCGCGGGCGCAGTGGGCGCCGAGCCGACAGGCGGCGGTGCGCCGAGCGGACCCGACGCGGAGGCCGGCGGGCCGGTGTCCAGGATCGAGTGCCCGCCTGCCCCAATCGTGCCTCGGTTCATCAGCGCCAAAGTCAGCGACAGCGCCATGAACATGGTCGCCAGGATGGCGGTGGTACGGGTCAGCAGGTTGGCGGTGCCTCGGCCGCCCATGAACGCGCCCATCCCCTGCGAGCTGCCGATACCCAGCCCGCCGCCCTCGCTGCGCTGAATCAGCACAACGCCGATCAGGGCCAGGGTGACGAACAGGTGGATGATCAGCAACACGGTGGTCATGCGTGGTCCTTGGTTCGAACTTCTCCCGCGCTGCGCGCGAGAGAGGGTGGTGACTAGAGCGTTTTCATCGTGACTGGAAGCATGAGTTCACTGTCATCGCGAGCGAAGCGAAGCAATCCCCTGCCTGACGAGCAGCCGGTAGTTCGTCAGGCGGGGGATTGCTTCCCCGGGTCAAGTGCCCGGGGACCGTTCCGCTCCTCGCAATGACAGTGGGATGCGCGGCGTTTCCACTCAGGCCGAAAACGCTCTAGCCCGGCAGTGCGGCCCGGGCAATCGCCAGGAAGTCGTCCGCCTTCAGGCTCGCCCCGCCGATCAGCGCGCCGCCGACATGCGGCACCGCCAGCAGCGATGCGGCGTTGGCGGGGCGCACTGAGCCGCCATACAGGATGCGGATATCGTGCCCGGCGTCGCCGAACTGCCGCTCCAGTTCCTCGCGGATAAAGGCGTGCATGGTCGCGACATCCTCGTCGGTGGCATTCTTGCCGGTGCCGATCGCCCAGACCGGCTCGTAGGCCACCACGCCGGCGAACGGCTTCGGCAGGCTGCCGGCAAGCTGCCAGCCGACGATTTCAGTCTCCTGACCGCCGGATCGCTGGTCGGCGGTCTCGCCGACGCAGACGATCGGGGTCAAACCAGCCTCCACCGCCGCCAGCACTTTCTCGCGCACCACCTCGTCGGTTTCGCCGTGGTTCTGCCGCCGCTCGGAATGGCCGAGGATGACCCAGGTCGCGCCAAGATCGCGCAGCATGGGCGCGGAAGTGTCGCCGGTGTGGGCGCCCTGCCTGGCCTGGTGGCAGTCCTGGCCGCCAAGCGCGACGGACGAGCCGGCGAGGGCCTGCGCCACGGCCGCGACATGGACGAAGGGCGGGCAGACCAGCAATTCGCATGGCAACCCGGCGGCGCCGGCCGCCACGCCCTTGGCCAGCGCCACGGCGTCGGCGACGAGTCCATGCATCTTCCAGTTCCCGGCGATCAGTTGCGGCATTTTTCCTCCTGGGCCGGCGCACGGCGCGCCGGACTGTCATCGATAGCCTACGTCACGGCAATTCTATGGCTGGACTCTGCGGCGGGGACAGTGGAACGGTCGAGCCCGGCCGCGCGGGGTGGCTTGTGCCGGTCGGGTCGTGTGCGGCGGTAGAGGTTCGGTATCCAGAATGGAGCGCTTTCGATGAACGACCTTGCGGCCACGATCCCCGTCACTGCCGGGCCGTTCCGCTTTTCCGCACGCTTTGAGACTGCCGCCGCGCCGAAGACCTGCGCGGCGTTCCGGGCGCTGCTGCCCTATCGCCAGCGCATCATTCACGTGCGCTGGAGTGGCGAGGCGTGCTGGATTCCGCTGGGCGACCTGGACCTCGGGCTCGGCTACGAGAACCACACGAGCTATCCGTCGCCCGGCCAGATCCTGCTGTATCCCGGCGGCATCAGCGAAACCGAGATCCTTCTTGCGTACGGCGCAGTGCAGTTCGCCAGCAAGATGGGCCAGCTTGCCGGCAACCATTTCCTGACGATCGAGGCAGGGGCGGAGAACCTGGTGGCGCTGGGCAAGAAGGTGCTGTGGGAAGGTGCGCAGGACATCGTCTTCGGTTGAGAACCCGCTGACTCGATCCCGCGGTCATTGCGAGTTGGCCACCGTCCGGCGCGGCCGACCCGCCCTGAATGAAACCGCTGTCCCCCGTGTCATGGCCGGCGCAGGCCGGCCACCCACGACTTCGACCCTGGCGGCACTGCAAGACGTGGGTGGCCGGCCTGCGCCGGCCATGACACGGGGGCGCTGTTTCTTGCTAGGCGAGGAGCAGTCCCCGGGGCGTGACCCAAGGAAGCAATGCTCCGCCTGACGAACGACAGCGATGTGTCACCCATTCCGCGGTTGAGTTGCGATGCGGCCGACCATGGCCGGTCGGAGCACCCCGCGAGATCAACGACGCAGAGCAATCCCGCATGCCGGGAGGCGCAGCGGTCCGCAGGCTCATGGATGAATCGGCTCCGGAGGTGCTGACTGTTTCTGGTAAATTTATCGCAGAGTTCGCAAAGACGCAGAGCTCGCAGAGAAGCAGGGTTTATTGACGACCGGAGCGTGGCCACGTCTGCTGAAGCCAGCCCCGCCGACCTGTTGCATGGCATGCCTCAAACGAGCTGCCAGCACGGATCAGAAAGTTTCTCTCTGCGAGCTCTGCGTCTTTGCGAACTCTGCGATAAATTTACCAGAGACAGTTGGCACCTGCGCTGCAAGTCAAGCACCTGCCGTCCGGGAACAGGTACAGCCTCGCGAGTTCAACCCGTTCAGCTTGCAGGAGCTGGTTTCGAGGTTGAGCAAGGCGGGGCCGGTGCGGCCTTGACCTGCCCTCACGAAGCGGGTGAGGCTCCGGAAAATCGGGAACGTCCAACTTGTCCTTCAGCCGACCCGGCGCGCAGGCGCTGCTGCGTAGCTCGCTGCTTGCTCCATTCCTCGTCCGCAGCTTCCGCTTCCAATATCCGGCCGACCTGCTGACCTCCTGGGGCGGCGAGATGGAGAACCTGATCCTCGGCTGGTACATCCTGGTCGCGACAGGGTCCGTGCTGCTGCTGACGCTGTTCGGCTCATTGCAGTATTTCGGCACATTGGTGGCGCCACTGATTGGACTGGCCGGCGACCGGCTGGGGCATCGCAACGTGCTGTGTGCGATGCGCGCGGTATACGCGACGTTGTCGGCGTTGGTGGCGACGCTGGCGTTTTCCGGTTGGCTCAATCCGGCGGTGGTGTTCGTGCTGGCGGCGGTTGCCGGGCTGGTCCGGCCGGCCGACCTGGCAATGCGCAGCGCGCTGGTTGCTGAGACGATGCCGTCCGACCGGTTGATCGGCGCCATGGGTGCGTCGCGCACCACGGCGGATTCCGCGCGCATCGCTGGATCGCTCGCCGGCGCGGGATTGTTTGCCGCGTTCGGCATGGGTCCCGCGTATCTGGCGATCACGCTTGTGTACATCAGCGGATTCTCTGCTGACGCTGGGTACCGGCGCGCCGCGTCGGGTGATCGAGGTGGCGCCGCAATTCGCATTCTGGCGCGATCTGCGCGACGGCCTGACCTATGTTTGGGACGCGCCATCATCGCTGGCGGCGTTGTTGCTGGCGTTCCTGGTGAATATGACGGCGTTCCCGCTGACCAGCGGGCTGCTGCCCTATGTTGCGCGCGAAATCTACCATATCGATCAGACCGGCCTGGGCACGCTGATTGCCAGTTTCGCCATGGGATCGCTGATCGCATCGGTGGCGATCAGCATGGTCGGGCGGCTGATCCGTCCCGCGCGGATGATGCTGGTGTTTGCCGTCGTTTGGTATGTGATGCTGCTGGTGTTCGCGCACATGGCCGACGCGCCGCATGGCCGCTTCGTTTTGTTGCTGGCCGGATTGGCACAGAGCCTCAGCCTGGTGCCGATGTCGGTGATGCTGCTGCAAGGCGCGGGCGAGCGGTTCCGCGGGCGGGTCATGGGGCTGCGGATGCTGGCGATCTACGGGTTGCCGATGGGGCTGATGGGCGCTGGTGCGTTGATCGGCCGGTTTGGGTTCACCATGGCGACGACGCTGCTGTGCTCGACGGGCCTGCTGCTGACGCTGGCAATCGCGGTGCACTGGCGGGCCGATCTCTGGCTGCGCGAGGCGCCGGCGAACGCGCGGTGACGGGTGCGCGCGAGGCCGTGGCGGAGTTCAAGCCGGCGGTCATCTCACCGGCCGAGCCGTCTCGATTCACCGCACCGAACAGGCGTCGGCGGTCGCGGTCGGGTCGCGACCGCCTGCCCAGGTCAGGCCATTGCGCCGGACAGCACCGGACCGAACGAAACGTAACGCTCGCCGTTGAAGCGCCGCATCTGCGCCTGCTTGATCAACTGGAAATCGTTGGAACTGGCGTTCAGCGCGACACCAGGTATCAGCATCGGCAATTCGACGTTTTGCAGACTGGCCGCCTGCTTCATGACATTCTCGCGAGTTCAGGTCGTCGCCGCACCGCGCCAGAATCCGCATGGTGGTGCCGGCGATCGAATAACCGTAGACAGTCTGGTTATCATTCTTGTCGCCGTCCGGGTAGTACTTGTCCATGAACGCGAGCCACTGTTTGTAGCCCGCGTCATTGCTCCATTGCGGATCGGTGGGGTCCTTGAAGGACGTGTCGCTGATGATCCCTGTCGCGTTGCCGAGACCGGCCGGCTTCAGGGTCGCGCCGACGGATGAGGCGATGCCATTGAGGATGTGCACCGGCTTCCACTCGAGGTCCGCCACCTTGCGGATCGCCAGAGCGCCGAACTTCGGAATCGCGATCGTGATGAGTACATCGCAGCCCGCCGCCTTCAGTTGGATGATCTGAGAGTCGACGGTCGCGTCGCTGGTCTCGTAGCTTTGGGTAGCCTTGATCAGCGACGTGGCCTTGGTGCCGAGCCCGTCCACCACCCCCTTCATATAGTCCTTGCCGAAATCGTCGTTCTGATAGAGGACGGCGATCTTGGCATCGGGCCTGTTCTTCAGGATGTATGCCGCGTAGATGTGTCCCTCGGCCTGATAGCTGATGAAGAAGCCCATGGTCCACGGATGGCCCTTGGGGTCGTTCCACTTGGAGGCGCCGGTGCCGGGGAACAGTTGCGGCACGTGCTGTTCGTTCAGGTAGTGCCAGACCGCGCTGTTGGTCGGGGTGCCGATCGAACCGGACAGCAACAGGACGCGGTCCTCTTCCACCAGCCTGCGCGTCATCTCGACCGTCTTCGGCGGCGAGTAGGCGTCATCGTACGAGATCCAGGTGATCTTGCGCCCATTCACCCCGCCCTGGGCATTGATCATGTTGAAATACGCTTTCATCGACAGCGGGATCGGACTGGCGTTCGCCAGCGGCCCGCTATAGGGGCCGGTGTTGCCGATCTTGATCTCGGTGTCGGTAACACCTGGCCCGTAGTTCTTGGCGGCTCGGGCAGGCAGCGCCGCGGCAGCGAGCGCACTCGGCGCGGCGGCGAGGATGGTGCGTCGTGTCAGATGTGTCATTGGAGGCTCCCTGTTTGTGTGCCTAACGTCTGTTGTCCAGATCGGCGGCTTATTGCTCCTGACCGCGCGTGGCGCCGTCAGGGCGGGCGCAGCATGATCTCGCGACGCGGGCTTGCCAAGCATTACTTAGGACCGCATGCCGGTCTCTCCGGCAGACCCGGGCGGAACTGAAAAGACCGCTGTGGGTCGAAGGACTTCCCCGAATGGTCCCAGCCGGTAGGGCCGACGATCCAACGAAGCGCGCGCACCTGATCAGCGTGGCTGGAACAGGCGCAGCGTGCCGCGAACCGGCCCACCGGCTGCGCTGTCCCGGCCACCCCACCGCAGCCGAGATTGCCGCATCGGTGCGGAACTTTTGGCTACTGGAAAGGCCGATCGGACGCTTACCCGTATTCCGTCCGTGACGACGAAAGGTCCGCATTGGGTCGAAGGACTAAACCGCTGTCGCGGTAAGCACTCGCCGCAGGTGATAGCGGCACGATAGCCGGCGGGCAGGTCCTGTCTTGGGATGGAGGGGCTTCACAACCTCACCCAAGACAGGAGCCCCCAATGACCGATACGGCCATCAGCCCGCTGCGCCAGCGCCTGATCGACGATATGACCATCCGCAAGCTCGGAGCAAAGACCCAGTCCGGCTACATCCGGGCGGTCAAGAACTTCGCCGCGTTCCTCGGCCGTTCGCCAGACCGGGCCGGCGTCGAAGACATCCGCCGTTATCAGTTGCACCTTGCATCCAGCGGTCTCGGCGTCCCCAGCGTGAACGCCACAATGACGGCGCTGCGCTTCTTCTTCAAGGTCACGCTGCGGCGGGGCGACGTGACCGAAGACATCGTGTACGCCCGCGAGCCGCGACGGCTGCCGGTGGTGTTGAGTCCGGAAGAGGTGGCCCGGCTGTTGGCAGCGGCTCCAAGCCTCAAGTACCAGGCGGCCCTGAGCATCGCCTACGCCGCCGGCCTGCGCGCCTCCGAAGTCATCTCGCTAAAGGTCGGCGATATCGACAGCGCCCGGATGCTGATCCGGGTCGATCAAGGCAAGGGCCACAAGGACCGCTACGTGATGCTGTCGCAGCAGTTGCTCGATCTGCTGCGGCGGTGGTGGCTGGTCAAACGGCCAAGGGACTGGCTGTTTCCTGGCCGTGTTCATGGCCACCCCCTCACCGTGCGACGGCTTAACGGCGCCATACACGTGGCCGCACAGCGGGCCGGCATCGACAAGCGCGTGGGCATGCATACCTTGCGGCACCGCTTCGCCACGCACCTGCTCGAGCAGAAGACCGACATCCGCGTCATCCAGGTATTGCTCGGTCACAAGAAGCTCGACACCACCGCGCTCTATACCCGTGTCGCCATCAAGGCGATCGGCGAGGTCACCAGCCCACTCGACCTGCTGCTGACCGAGGTAAGACCGCCCGCCTGATCGCGGCCTACCCTTGTCGCGCCCAGCGATCGAGCTGGCGGATATCTTCCGCCGCGGAGCCTGCCCCTGCGAAGGCGGGGGGCCCGGCCTGGCGCACCGCCAACGCCGGGCAGGTGAGCCTCGCGCAACTGAAGGTCATGTCGGCCATCGAGAGCTGCCGCACCGCGGCTCTCGGCGGCCATGTCGAGCGCTGCGAGGATTGCGCGCATGTGCGTATTGCCTACAACTCCTGCCGCAATCGCCACTGCCCGAAGTGCCAAGCCATTGCCGCCAAGCAATGGCTGGCCGACCGGGAGGCCGAGCTACTGCCGGTCCCATATTTCCACGTAGTGTTCACCCTGCCGGCGCAGATTGCCGCCATCGCCTGGCAGAACAAAGCCGTCGTCTACGACCTGCTGTTCAAGGCGGCGGCCGAGACGCTCATCACCATCGCCGCGGACCCAAAGCATCTTGGCGCGCGGGTTGGATTGACTGCCGTGCTGCACACCTGGGGCTCGGCGCTGACCCATCACCCGCACGTCCACATCATCGTGCCGGGCGGCGGCATCTCCCCAGACGGCGAGCGCTGGATCGCGTGTCGGCCCGGGCTCTTCCTGCCGGTCCGGGTCCTCTCGCGACTGTTCCGGCGATTGTTCCTGGAGCAGCTATTGGCGGCATACCAAGCCGGGCAATTGCAGTTCTTTGGTAGTCAGGCCGCACTGGCGGATCCCAGGACGTTCAAGGACCATCTCGCTCCGCTATGGAAAGCCGAGTGGGTGGTCTATGCGAAGCGGCCGTTCGGTGGCCCCGAGGCGGTGCTGGCCTATCTCTCGCGCTACACCCACCGCGTCGCCATCGCCAATAGCCGCATCATCGCATTCAACGATGCTCGGGTGACTTTCAAGTGGAAGGACTATCGCGCCAAGGAACAACGACGAGGCAGGGTAATGACACTCGCCGTCGACGAGTTCATCCGCCGGTTCCTCATCCACGTGCTGCCCGGCGGGTTCCACCGCATCCGCCATTACGGCCTGTTTGCCAATGGCGGCCGGGCTGAGAATATCGCTCGAGCCCGGCAGTTGCTCCGTGTTCCCAAGCAACCCCGGCAACCTGACGCCATCGGCTGTGCGGACGATGGCGAGCCCACACCGGCCTCGTATCCCTGTCCGTGCTGCGGCGGGCGCATGATCGTCATCGAGACATTCGAGCGTGGTTGCACACCGCGGTATCGTCCGACGCAGCGGATCAGGTTCGACAGCTCATGAGCACCGCCAGGCACGTGACACGTTCCCGGATTGTCGAATTGGTGGGTTACTCGCCGGCCGGACTGCGCCCCGCCCGATCCACCACCCTGGCCTCGCGGTACTTCGCGCAACCGATTTCACCAATATCGGGTTCAAATCGCGTTGCCGTGCCGGTCCTGCCGAGCAGACTGCCACCAATTCTCGCCGCGCCAGACTTCAAGCTGCCAACTGCCTATCTCTCGCGATGATCAAATCACCATAGGCCGGCGCCAGCATCGCGAACCTCCCCGCGGTTTCCTCCTTCGAGCCTTATCGGACGCCGTGGACGCCTACCGTCCCAGCGTCGCGCGCGGTCCGTGTCGGCAGGCGTCCACGGCGTCCGATAACCCTTAACGGTTCCGGCGGTTCAGGCTAGCGAATTGGCCGCCGCTCCTTTGGGCGGGCGGGTCGCGTTCAAACTGACCCACTGCCGCGGGGTCTTTCCCGGCAATCCGTGCGGTCGCATGATCGGGCGACAGCAGAGGAGCCCAGGATGGACGAACAGCTAATCGCGGCGCTGGCACGGGCCGCCGGCCTGGAGAAGGCGCTGGCAGAGTTTCCCGAGGATGTGGCGGCGGCCGCTGCCCAGGCGCTGAACAACGCTGGTGCGATCCAGGTGCCGGACGATCCCGCCGCCGAGCCTTGGCCGCCGATGCGCGCCGGGGTCGGGTTGTGACCGAGGCGCATTGGCTCGGCATCGCGCAGGCGTCGCACGCCTTCGCGGCGCACACGCTGTCGCCGGTCGAATACCTGTCCTCGCTGTTGCAGCGGATAGAACGGCTGGATCCGGTGCTACACGCGTTCATCCGGCTCGATGCGGATGCGGCGATGCAGGCGGCGCGGGCGGCGGAAGCGGAGATCGCGGCGGGACGCCAGCGCGGTCCGCTGCACGGCGTGCCGATCGGAGTGAAGGACATCATCGACGTCGTGGGGCTGCCGACGACGTGCCACTCGAAGATCCTGCTGGACAACGTGGCGCGACAGGACGCCGTGGTGATAGAGCACTTGCGCGCGGCCGGTGCCATCATCATCGGCAAGCTGTCCACGCATGAATTCGCCATTGGCGGACCGAGCTTCGACCTGCCGTTCCCGCCGGCGCGCAACCCGTGGAACCCAGAGCATCATCCGGGCGGCTCGTCGTCGGGCTCCGGGGCGGGGGTATGCGCCGGGCTGTTTCCGGGGGCGCTGGGGACGGATACCGGCGGGTCGGTGCGCAATCCGGCCAGTGCCAACGGTATCGTTGGGTTGAAGCCGACCTATGGCCTGGTGTCGCGGCGCGGCGTGTTTCCGCTGTCGTTCACGCTGGATCATGTCGGGCCGTTGACCCGCACGGTTGCCGACAACGCGCTGATGCTGGATGTGCTGGCCGGGCACGATCCGGCCGATCCCGGCAGCGCGGCGACGTCTGCGCGGGGGTTCGGGCGGCTGCTCGATCGTGGCGTGCGCGATCTGCGCATCGGCTTCGTGCGGCATTTCCATGAACGCGATATGCCGGCGCATCCGGAAGTGACCGCGGCGCTGGAGGATGTCGCGCGGGTGCTGCAAGCCGAAGGCGCCGAGGTGCGGACCATCTCGCTGCCGACGCTGAACGAGTTCGCGGCGATCAACCGGGTGATCCTGTGCAGCGAGGCGTGGTCGATCCATGCGCCGTGGCTGCGGTCGCGTCCCGGCGATTACGGTCAGCTTGCGCGGCGGCGTTTGTTGCCGGGCGCGTTCATGGCGGCGGGCGATTATATCGGCGCGCAACGCCGCCGCTTGCAGGTGATCGCCGCCGTCGAGGACGCGCTGCGCGACGTCGATGTCTTGCTGTGTGCAAGTTCGATGGACCCCTCGAGCAAGATTGAGGATGCTGCGAGACGTAACGGACATATCCGAGGCAGGCTCGGACGCCGTTCAACGTGACCGGGCATCCGGCGCTGGCGATGATGTCCGGCCTGGCGAGCACCGGGCTGCCGGTTTCCGTGCAGTTCGTCGGGCGGTATTTCGAGGATGCGACGGTGCTGCGCGTCGCGGCGGCTTATGAACGGGCGACGCAGTGGCACAAGCGGAGGCCTCCGATCGGATGATGGAAGCGGGACCGACCTCGCGGGTGTTCTTCTCGCAGCGGCTGCGGCTGCATTATGTCGATTGGGGCAATCCCGACGCGCCGCCGCTGTTGCTGCTGCACGGCGGGCGCGACCATTGCCGCAACTGGGACTGGGTGGCGCGGGCTTTGCGCGATCAGTCCCGCGTGATTGCGCCCGATCTGCGCGGGCATGGCGATTCCGCGTGGTCGGCGTCGGGCCACTACACGATGGCGAACTCATCTACGACCTCGCGCAGTTGGTGCATCAGCAGACGCTGGCGCCGGTGTCGATCATTGCGCACTCGCTGGGGGGCAACATCGCGTTGCGCTATACCGGCGTGTATCCGGAGGCGGTGCGGCGGCTGGTGGCGATCGAGGGGCTGGGTCCGGGGCCTCGTTCGGCCGCGGACAGCGTTGGCAAACCGATTGCCGAACGGATGCGGGCGTGGATCGCGCAGACTCGAGCCTATGCCGCGCGGCAGCCTCGGCGCTACGCGACGCTGGAGGATGCGCTGGGGCGGATGCAGGAGGCGAACAAGCACCTGTCGCCGGAGCAAGCGCGGCACCTGACGCAGCATGCGGTGAACCAGAACGAGGACGGGACGTATAGCTGCAAGTTCGATCACTATGTCGCGGTGTGGCCGCCGTACGACATGCGCGAGATGCGATTGCCGAGTTGTGGGGGCGCATCGCGTGTCCGGTGCTGCTGGTGTACGGGAAGGAAAGCTGGGCGACGGACCCGGCGATGGATGGGCGGCTGCGCTGCTTCAAGGACGCGCGGGTGCTGGGCGTGGAGGGTGCGGGCCACTGGGTGCACCACGACCGGCTGGAGTTGTTTTTGCAGGAGGTGCGGGCGTTCTTGGCGTGAGGGGCGCCAATCGTTGCGTGCTCGTTCAAGGCAGCAAACGACTAATCCCCGCGTCTGAATTCCGTCATTGCGAGCGAAGCAAAAGCGATTTCCCCCGATGTTCCAGCGATCTCGCGCGGAAGATTGCTGCGCTTCGCTCGCAATGACAGTCAGGACGCTCGATCGCATGCCCCGTGCGTCGGTCGTGCGCGGCGCCGTTGGCGCGGACGGCGTGCCGCCCCAACATAGTCCCCCATGATCGCCTTCGCCGAACTCCTGGAACGCCTGGTCTTCACCCCCTCGCGCAACGCCAAGATCGCGCTGCTGCGGCGCTACTTCGCGACCCAGCCGGACCGGTCGCGGCATCGGCCTGGCCGCGATCGCCGGGGAACTCGCCTTCACCACCACCAAGCCCGGCCTGATCCGCGAGTTGGCCGCCGCGCGCACCGACCCGGTGCTGTTCGCCTGGTCGTACGACTATGTCGGCGACCTGGCGGAGACGGTCGCGTTGATGTGGCCCGCCGCGTCGACCAACGCCGCGCCGCCGCGCCTGGCGGATGTGGTGGAGGCGCTGGAGACCGCGCCGAAAGCCGCCCTGCCCGGCCTGGTCGCTGGCTGGCTGGACGCCTGCGACCCGTCCCCTCGGTTCGCGCTGCTGAAGCTGATCACCGGTGGGTTGCGCGTTCGGGGTGTCGGCGCGACTGGCGAAGATCGCATTGGCGGAGGAAATAGGCGGCGTCGATGCGGACGCGGTCGAGGAGGTGTGGCACGGCCTGGCGCCCCCGTA
>CAVXNH010000088.1:0-360127 GCA_963762885.1 uncultured Alphaproteobacteria bacterium | reverse complement strand
CGGCCCGCTGCATCGGATGCGGCGTCTGCGAGCACGAGTGCCCGCTCAGCGGTGTGCGCGGAATCCGGGTCGTGGCCGACAACGAGACCCGCCAGCTCGATCACGCCGTAATTTTACACCATGAAAAATAACCCCAATCCCATGTCCCGCCGCAAGTTCCTGGCGGTCACCGGGGCCGTCGGCCTCGGTTCGATGCTGGCTCCGACCGGCTTGCTGGCCGCAACCTCGCTGCCCCCGAAAGTCGCCCGGAAGCCCTTCGGCAAGACCGGCGTCGAGGTTTCCGCCCTCGGCCTCGGCTGCATGTTCGACATCATCGCCACGAGTGCAGTTGAGAAGGTCGATGAAGCCTGTGTTGACGAGTTGATAAGTTGAAGAGTTGAATCGATGGCTGTCGCAATGGTGCAGTTGAGCATTTATTGACCGGGTGCCGCTACGGTGCGCGCTTGTGTTAATCTATTCCATATTTTCTCCCTCTCCCCGTGGGAGAGGGCGGGGTGAGGTTACTCGGGCTTGCAGCAGGTACATCCACGCCGCACCGGCTCAGCAATCCAGACCGCCGGTGACCGAGCAGGATTACTTCACTTCGGAGCTGCAGCTGGCCAACGCTTGGTTCGCCGAGATGCAGAACTACGTGCAGCTCTATCAGGCGCTGGGCGGCGGCTGGGATCCAGAGAAACCGTAGCCACAACGCCAATCTGTTTAAATTGTCATCCCGACCGGAGCGTCCGCAGGTCTTTTCGACCCGCTTTCCTGCGGGTCGGCGGACGCGAGTGGTGGGACCTGCGGTTCGTTGGCTCGGATAATCAGATCACCCGCTGCGGGCAAACCGCAGATCCCTCGGCTTCGCTCGGGATGACAATTCACGGGGGTGGGACGCGATCATCCCAAATGTAAAATGATCTCCGGTCTTCACGCCTCATGAAACTCGCTTACCCCCGGCTGTATCGAGTGGTCGCCGCCAGCATTCTGGGCGGGCTTCTCATCGGCATTGTTGGCGGGCTCTTCCGATACTTCCTGGTCCTCTCCGACAACTGGCGTACGCAGGTCATCCTGTCCGCGCATCACCGGCCCTACATCGGCTGGCTGGCGCCCGTCGCGATCGCCGCCGTCGGCGCTGTTCTGGCACGTGTGCTGGTAGTGAAGCTCGCGCCCACGGCTGAAGGAAGCGGTGTGCAGCGGGTGGAAGCGGTCTTTAGCGGCGAGGCCGAACCGGCATCCCCCATTGTGGCGCCTGTGAAATTTGTGGGCGGCCTGCTGGCGATGGGTGGTGGCCTTGCGCTGGGCCGCGAAGGCCCGACGGTACAGATGGGCGCTTCGTTCGGCGAGTGGGTGTCGCGCTTTCTGCTGCACGACGAGGAGGATCGCCGTGTCGTCCGAGGCCGCCAGCGCCGGCGCCGGTCTGGCCGTGGCCTTCAATGCGCCCATCGGCGGGTCGATCTTTGTCTTCGAGGAGCTGACCGGCAGCATCACGCCCTGGTTGCTGGTTTCGACGCTGGCTGCCGCGACGGTTGCGGTGTGGCTGATGCGAGTGATGCTGGGAAACACGTTCAGCTTCGTGGTCCAGCAGGTGAGCCCGACGGAGAACTGGAACAAGTGGCCGTTCCTCGCACTGGGCGCGGTGATGGGCGTGTGCGGCGCCGTCTACAACCAGGTCGTGCTGGGCATGCTGCGCGCCAGCGACAAGATGATGCGCCTGAGTTCGCTGCAGCGCGCCACCATTATTGGAGCGGTGGTTGGCCTGGTGGGCTGGTTTGTGCCCTCCATGATCGGCGGCGGCGACTCGATCACCCAGGCCATCCTGAGTAATCAGTTTGCGCTGCGCACGCTGGTCACGATTTTTGCGGTGCGCTTCCTGCTGGGACCGTGGTCCTACGCTGCGGGATGTCCCGGCGGCCTGTTCGCTCCACTCATGCTGCTGGGCGCGGCCTCGGGCGCGATGTTTGCCGGGGTGGTCAACTACGTTCTGCCCGACGGCCCATCTTTCGCCGGTGGCTTGCGGCGTGGTGGGCATGGGAGCGCTGTTTACCGCCAGCGTGCGCGCGCCGCTAACCGGCATCGCCCTGAGCATCGAGATGACCGGCCGCGCCGACCTGACGCTCGGCCTGCTGGGCGCGTCGTTGATGGCTATGTTCGATCACCATGCTGTTGCGAAGCGAGCCCATCTACGACAGCCTGAAGCGGCGCATGTTCCAGCAGGCGACGGTGACGCCGCGACGGGTCGATGTGGGAAGCGGGTGAGGGCTCACCACGGAGAACACGGAGCGCACGGAGAAAGCTAGGAATCATCGTGAGCGCTCGCAGGGTCAGACTTACCACAGAGACACAGCGGCACAGTGAGAAAGAAATGCAGGTTGGGCCACAGATGGGGACCAAAGTGTGTGGTTGTCATCCTGAGCGCAGGCGTGCCGCATTTGCACGCCGGAGTCGAAGGACCCCTACAGCCGAAAGTTTCTCCATGGGTAGCGGTCCTTCGACTGGGGGTCCGCCGAGCCGCAAATGCGGCGGCTCGAAAAGGCACGCGGCCGCTCCACTCAGGATGACGCCTGGTGGAAAAGCGATGTCGAGAAGTAGCGAGTGGCGAGTAGCTAGTGATCACCAGTTAGTCGCTAGTTGCTAATTGCTAGTTGCTAATTGCCAATTACTAATCACTAATTACTTCCTCACCCTACCTTCACCCGCGCCCGCATCGCGTGCTGCTCCCCGGGCTTCAACGAGATGGTATTCTCCCCGACGTTCGCCACTTCCACGCACAGCATTGACTGCCACTCACCCGCACCCAGGTCTTTTATCGCTGCCGCTTTCTCCGACCACGGATTCCACACCACCGTATTGCGCGACTGCTCCTTGATCACCATGGTCCTACGTTGTAGGACGGGATCGTTCAGATAGAGCTTGTTCTCGGTATTCAGATAGACGCGGTCGGTCTCGCCGGTAATCACCACCTCGCCGTGCTGCGTCTTTTCGCGAAAGGAATCGGTTTTGTCCTGATACTGCGTTGCATCCAGCCCGGCAATGCCGGCCTTCGTCACGTCTCCTACTCTGTAGTAGGCGTGCAGGGCCTCTTCAAAGCCTAACGGTTCGTTGCCCGTGTTGGTGACGATTATCTCCAGCGCCAGCTCCGGTCCGAAAGTCGCGTGATAGCTGAGCCGTAAAATCCGATGGCCACCATTTCTTCGTGCTCTTCGAACTCTCGGTGAACATCTTCACCGTTACCGCGCCGCGCTTTTCCTCGATCGACTCCAGGTGCCACGTCTTGGTGCGGACGAAGCCGTGGGCTGGGGCCTGTTTGTCGTCGGCCTTATCGCCGAACCAGGGAAAGCAGATGGGTATGCCGCCGCGAATGGCGACGCCATCCCGATAGATGGACTGCGAACTGAGGAACAGGACTTCCTTTGCACCGGTCGGCTGCCACGAAGTCACATGGGCGCCATGCAGGTACATCTCACCTACGGCTGCCGCCGCTTTAATTCGCACCTTCGGCAGGTGACCGCAACCCTCCACGATCGAGGCGACACCCGCAATTCCGTGCTGCTGGTTCAGTTCGGCGATGGATCTCACAGGGAAACTCCTACACTTTGCAATGGCAAATTATGAATGTGCGATAAATTGGGGCCAGCCGGGTGTATCGTTGTCTTGATTTGGCGCTGGCCTCGGCGTTATAGCGAATTCCTTGCCTTTGACTGCGACTTTTACCAGTTGAAGGCATCTTGCCTGACTGATAGATTTTCAACCTGTCATCTGAGGTGACGCATGAAAGCGACGCAATTATTGCACGACCGCGGGCAGAGTCTCTGGCTCGACAACATTACGCGCGACTTGCTCGACAAGGGCACGCTGAAGAGCTACATCGACGAGCTCTCGGTGACCGGCCTGACCTCGAACCCCACTATTTTCGATCAGGCGATCAAGAAAAGCACGACCTATGATCCGGCGATCCATAAGCTGCTGAATGCAGGGACGGCGGGTGAGGCGCTTTTCTTTGAGTTGGCACTGGATGACCTGACGCGGGCCGCCGATCTTTTCCGCCCAGTCTACGATCAGACCGAAGAGCGTTGACGGCTACGTCTCGCTGGAGGTTTCGCCGCTGCTGGCCTATGACACGGCGAGCACGCTGGCCGCCGCGAAAGATCTGCACGCGCGTGCCAATCGTCCGAACCTGTTCATCAAGATTCCCGGAACGAAGGAAGGCCTGCCCGCGATCGAGGAAGCGATCTTCGCCGGCGTGTCTGTCAATGTGACGCTGCTGTTCTCGCGCGAGCAGTACCTGGCAGCCGCCGAAGCTTATCTGCGCGGCATCGAGCGCCGCATCGCCGCCGGCCTGCCGACGAACATTGCGTCGGTGGCATCGGTGTTCATCAGCCGCTGGGACGTGGCCGTGGCCAAGAGCGTTCCGGAAAAGCTGGTTAACAAACTCGGCATTGCCATTGCCGGACGTATTTACAAAGCGTATGTCGATCTGCTGGCCAGTCCGCGTTGGCAGGCGATTGTGAAGGCGGGCTATCATCCGCAGCGGCTGCTGTGGGCCTCGACGGGAACGAAAGACCCGAAGGCGTCGGACATTCTCTACATCAAGGCGCTCGCCGCTCCTGACACCGTGAACACGATGCCCGAGGCAACGCTGAAGGCGTTTGGCGATCACGGCGAAGTGGGGAGCTGATGGCGAAGGATGGCGGCGATTGCGAAGCGGTTCTGGCCGAGTTCAAAAAAGCCGGCGTCGACGTCGATGCACTTGCGGCGCAGTTGCAGGAAGAGGGCGCCAAGTCGTTCGTGGAATCCTGGAACGAACTGATGAAGGTGATCGAGTCGAAGAGCGCGGTACTGGCGAAATAAGGGCTGGGTTCACCACGGAGCTCACGGAGAAACGCAAGTTGTTTGTTTTTGAATTCAGCACTTGCCCAATCAACATTTGGACTCATTGTCATGGGGTGGTGAGACACAGATTTCCAGACCCCCGTGTTCTCCGTGCCTCCGTGGTGAGACAGATTTTATAAGGAGCTATCAATGCAACTCGGAATGGTTGGTCTTGGACGTATGGGCGCGAACATGGTTCGCCGGCTGATGAAAGCGGGACACGAGTGCGTGGTCTACGACGTGTTCCCGAAACGCCGTGGAAGAGCTGGCGAAGGAGAAGGCCGTCGGCTCCTCGTCGCTGGCCGACATGTGCAGCAAGCTCCAGAAGCCACGGGCGGTTTGGCTGATGGTGCCGGCCGCGGCGGTCGATGAGACGATCGCGCAGATCGTTCCGCACCTCGAGAAGGATGACATCCTCATCGACGGCGGCAACTCTTATTACATCGACGACATTCGCCGTGCGAAGGAGCTGGCGTCGAAGGGCATACACTATGTCGACGTCGGCACCAGCGGCGGCGTTTGGGGCCTGGAGCGCGGCTACTGCATGATGATCGGCGGCGAGCAGGCGCAGGTGCAGCATCTCGACCCGATCTTCAAGACGCTGGCCCCGGGCAAGGGCGACATCGATCGCACGCCGGGACGCGAGAAGCTGGGCGGCACGTCGGAAGACGGATACCTACATTGTGGGAGTAACGGCGGCGGGCACTTCGTGAAGATGGTGCATAACGGCATCGAGTACGGCATCATGGCCGCTTATGCCGAAGGGCTGAACGTGCTGAAGGGCGCCAACATCGGCAAGCACAAGGAAGAGATCGACGCCGAAACCACGCCGCTGCGCGATCCCGAGCACTACATGTACGAATTCAACCTGCCCGACGTCGCCGAAGTATGGCGCCGCGGCAGCGTGATTGCCTCATGGCTGCTCGATCTCACAGCCTCGGCGTTGACGGGCGATCCGCAACTGGCGAAGTTTGCCGGACGCGTCTCCGACTCGGGCGAAGGCCGCTGGACGATTAAGGCGTCGATCGATGAGGGAATTCCCACTCCGGTGTTGTCGAGCGCGCTGTATGAGCGCTTCCTGTCGCGCGGCCAGGGCGACTTCGCCGACAAGCTGCTTTCGGCGATGCGCTATGAGTTTGGCGGGCACCTGGAGAAGGCGGCAGGGAAGTAAGCGGCTTCTCACCACGGCGCACACGGGGCGCACGGAGTCGTGTTTGTTGTTGCTTTGTTGTGAGACGTGCAGTTGGAAGGGGCGCAGCTGAAGCTGCGCCGTTTCATTATTTTCGAATTGTCATCCTGAGGAGGACGCAAGTCCGACGAAGGATCTGCTGCTTGTTCGCGGTGGAAAGATGCTTTCAACGAGAGCGCACCGCAGGTCGCTCCACTCCGCGTCCGACCGCCGCAACAGACGCGGCGGAAGAAAATGCGGACGCTCCGGTCGGGATGACAATTCCTGTGTACATTTCTGGAGACACGATGAAGGTTGAGATTCTTCCTGACGAGACTTCGCTGGCCAGGCGGGCGGCCGCGGTGATTGCTGCCGACGCGCGCGCGGCGGTCGCGGCGCGTGGGCGTTTTGTGATGGCGGTCAGTGGCGGCAAGAGCCCGTGGGTCATGCTGGCCGACCTGGCCGACGAAGACGTTCCGTGGCCCAACGTGCATGTCTTCCAGATCGACGAGCGCATTGCGCCCGCAGGCGATCCCGATCGCAACTACGTTCACCTGCGCGACAGCCTTCTGCAGCACGCGCCCATTCCACCCAATCAGATTTACGCCATGCCGGTGGAGAATCCCGACTCCGAAGCGGCCGCGGCACAGTACGCGCAGACGCTGGAGAGCGTGGCCGGCAAGCCTCCGGTGCTCGACCTCGCACATCTCGGCCTCGGTCCCGACGGCCACACGGCGTCGCTCATCCCGGGCGATCCTGTCCTCAACGTGACCGATCGCGACATCGCCATCACCGGCGTCTACCAGGGACGCAATCGCATGACGATGACGTATCCGGTGATCAACCGCGCGCGCAAGATCATGTGGCTGGTGAGCGGCAAGGACAAGGTCGACGCGTTTGCCAAGCTCAAGGCCGGAGATCAGTCCATTCCCGGGGGCCGCATCAGCCGCGATCAGGCGCTGCTGCTGGCGGATAAGGACGCCGCGGGGGAGTAGCAGAAATAAACAGGGAATATTCCAGTCTTCCAATCACAAAGTATTCTGGGTTAGCGATGAGTAGAGTTATGCTTTACGCAATAATCTATGCACTCGTCGATCCACTATGATGCACTACTCGCCTCTCTGGGAATCCCGGTTCTGATTTGGTTGTGCTTCTGGGCCGTCGTGGAATTCGGTCATGTTTCCCTTAAACCGCTGAGGCCCTGGCTGATTGGGGCGACATTCCTCTTCTACGCATCTTATCTGTGGTTGGATCTCGCCAACGGACCCAAACTGTGGCGGATTCTATTGCAGACCGCGGCCTTCACTTGTTGGTGGCTTGCGATGTGGCTTCAGCGCCGATACAGGTTTGACACGATGGCCCGGCGTGGTCAGTGGCGCTTGCCTTGGAACTCGGTAGAATTCTCCGTTCCCCAGAACCTGCATATCTTGGTGCGAGATGCGAATTCAGTATCGCCATGGTATGTGGACAAGTTGGGGCTTCGAAAATTAGCGGAGAGCCCAGCCGGCGAATCGCACGCAGCTGCTTATAGGTTCAAAGAGGACGGTAATACGCTGATCCTTACCAGCAAGGCTGGGTTCGAAACCGACAAGACGCCGATGCTGTTCACCAGGAAGTTGGACAAGATGAGTGCCGTGCTCTCCGAACGCGGAATAAACGTGAGACCGATCGAGCGGGATCGGCAAGGCACGCGTTACTTCCAGATATACGACCCTGAAGGGAATGCTATCGAGGTTGTTGAAGCGCCGTGATCTGCCGTCGTGCTGTTAATTGTCGGTAGCTCCCAATCGTTGCCGATCTTCGAAGGAGTGGGCGATCACTGATCCATATGCTGCAAGGCTTTCGCCCGCTGGCGCTTTTCGAGCGCCAAACAGCGCGCCGATCATCCGCAAGATCATTCCTTTAATGATTGCCAGGCGCAGCAGAAAAACCTGAGCCTTGGAGAAGTGTTTGCGGGCGTAGCGCAGCATGTTTCCATACCAGAAGAGCTGTTTGTCGCGGAAGGAGAGTTGTCCCACACTGTGGGCCCCGGAGTGGTGGAAGCGTGCGTTGGGGCAGTAGAGGATGAGCGAGCCTTGATCGAGCAGGCGCTTGCAGAGGTCGACATCTTCGAACCAGACAGGGAAGAAGTGCTCGTCAAAGCCGCCGACTTTCTCCCATGCGGATCGGCGCACGGCGAGACAGGCGCCGGCTGGTTGCTCGACCTCCTGCTGCCTGGAGTAGTCGGCGTCGAGACAACGATAGCTGCGGTTGACCGGATTGCGCGGCCACAGTGAGTTGACAAGCGTCGCTTCGAAGATCAGGGACCACAGACCAGGGAGGCGACGGAAGGCGAAGCCGCGATCAGGGCTGCCGTCGGCTTCGAGCAGCGCTCCGCCAACGGCGTCGGCTCCGGTCGATTCCATGCAGCGCATGAGCTCCGTAACCGCACCAGGTTCGGCGACGGCATCGGGGTTCAGGATGAGCAGCACGTCGCCCGTAGCTTTCTGCGCACCTTGATTGACGGCGGCGCCGAAGCCTCGGTTTTGCTGGTCGGCGATGAGCTGAACGGGATGTTGTTTGACGCGCTGGACGGTGTCGTCGGCGGAAGCGTTGTCGACCACGATGACTTCGCACGGCTCGCCACGCAACGCCTGGAGGCAGGCGCCAATAGCCGCGGCCGAGTTGTGTGTCACGACAATTGCCGAGCAGCGCATAGTTTCCGGCGAAGGACGAATTATAATCGTGCGGGCGAACCGCTGGTCCCTCCACTACGCGTCCGCAAATGCGGCGGACGCTCCGGTCGGGATGACAATTCGTTGGGTAAGGTCGTCGCAACACAGTAGGATGGCAATCGCATGGCTGCTAGCGCTGTAGCCGGGAACAAAAACTTGCAAATACTTGAAACCTCGCTTCCGGGAGTGCTGATCATCGAGCCACGCGTTTTCACCGATCCGCGCGGCTTTTTCATGGAGACCTATCGGCAGAACTCCTTGGCCGAGGCCGGTGTCCGCGAGACCTTTGTGCAGGACAACCACTCGCGCTCTTCGCGCGGCGTGCTGCGCGGGCTGCATTACCAGCTGCGCCAGCCGCAGGCCAAGCTGTGCCGCGTGGCGCAGGGCGAAGTGCTCGACATCGCTGTCGATGTTCGCTTGGGCTCGCCAAACTTCGGCAAATGGGTGAGCGTGTTGCTCTCCGGAGAGAATCACCGGCAGATTTTTATACCCAAAGGTTTCGCCCACGGCTTTGTCGTCCGCAGCGAGACCGCCGACTTCCTCTATAAATGCAGCGACTACTTCGAGGCCGCCGACGATCGCGGTGTGCTGTGGAACGATCCCGGCATCGGCATCGACTGGCAGATCGACGACCCCATCATCTCCGACAAAGACAAGCGATATCTTCCGCTGGCCGAGATCGCACACGACCAGCTGCCGAGGTTCACATCTTGAGACTGCTCATCACGGGAGCGAACGGACAAGTCGGCTGGCACATGCAGCGCAGCCTGGCGACGCTGGGCGAACTAACGGCCATCGATATCGAGCAACTGGATCTCACCGATGTTGAGTCCGTCGGCAAATTTATCCGCGATTTCAAGCCCGACATCGTCGTAAACGCCGCAGCGTACACTGCGGTCGACAAGGCCGAGAGCGAGCCTGACCTGGCGCGCGCCCTCAACGTGGCCGCTCCGCAGAGAATTGCCGAGGAGTGTGCGGAGCTGGGTTCGCTGATGGTTCACTACTCCACCGACTACGTGTACGGCGGCAGCAAAACCGAACCCTACGTAGAGACCGACGCCACCAGCCCACTGAGTGTTTACGGCGAGACCAAGCTGGCCGGCGACCGGGCGATCATCGACAGCGGCGTGGCCTACATCATCCTGCGGACGACGTGGGTGTACGACATTCGCGGCAAGAATTTTCTGCGCACCATCATTCGCCTGGCGAAAGAGCGGGAAGAGCTGCGCATCGTCGGCGATCAGTTCGGCGCGCCAACCTGGGCGCGTTCCCTGGCCGAGGCGACGACCATCGTCGTGGCGCGTTCGATTGAACGCAATTCGGAGACCGGCAAGTGGCCCAGCGGCCTGTTTCATTGCACGGCTGGCGGGCGCACCTCGTGGGCCGGCTTCGCCAAGGCGATCCTCGAAGAGTACGACGACCTGCTGAACTGGCCCGCGGAAACCGGCGAGTTCGGCGGTGAACTGAAGGCGAAGAGCGTGGTCGAAATCACGACGGACCAGTATCAGACTCCGGCGAAGCGGCCGCGGAACTCGGTGCTGTCGAACGCGGCGATTGCGGCGGAGTTCAGCATCGTCATGCCCGAGTGGCGAACCCAGCTGCGGCTTGCTATGCAGGATGCGATTCGCTGATAATGACCGGTACGCTTTAACCAAACTTTCATCCCCTCGAAATCATCGGGTTGAACTCACCACGGAGGCACGGAGACCACGGAGTTATTTCGATCCCCTTTCTCCGTGCTCTCTGTGCCTCCGTGGTGAATGCTGTTTTTTTTGCTAAAACCTGTTTGAACGGAGACCTATGAAGGGCATAGTCCTGGCGGGTGGTATCGGCTCGCGCCTGTCGCCGCTGACCCGCGTCACCAACAAGCACCTGCTGCCGGTGTACGACAAACCCATGATTTTTTATCCGTTGCAGATCCTGGTTGACGCCGGCATCCGCGACATCATGATCGTTACCGGAGGGGCCAACGCCGGCGACTTCCTGCGCCTGCTGCAGAACGGCAAGGAATTCGGCCTCGGGCAACTCAGCTTCGCTTACCAGGAAGGGGAGGGCGGCATCGCCGACGCGCTGCGCCTGGCCGAGCCGTGGGCGCGAGGCGACAAAATCTGCGTGGTGCTGGGCGACAACATCATCGAAGGCGACATCAAGGAAGCGGCCACGAAATTCGATCAGCTCGAGAAGGGCGCGATGGTCATGCTGAAGAACGTGACCGACCCCGAGCGTTTCGGCGTGCCGGTCTTCGAGAGCGAGCGCATCGTTCGCATTGAGGAGAAGCCGAAGAAGCCGCAGTCGTCATACGCGGTCATCGGCGTGTACTTTTACGACGTGTCGGTCTTCGATCGGATTCGCCGGCTGAAGCCTTCGGGCCGCGGCGAATACGAAATCACCGACGTCAACAACAGCTACATCGAAGAGGGCACGCTGCACCACACCGAGCTCGATGGCTGGTGGACCGATGCGGGCACGTTCGAATCGCTGTGGCACGCCAGCAACATGGTGCGCGAGAAGGTTCTGCGCGGCGCGAAGGAAACAGCCGGGGTGCGTGGCGAATGAAGTTACTGGTCACCGGCGGAGCGGGATTCATCGGCGCGAACTTCGTACATCAGACGATTGCCAGGCATCCGGACTGGAAAGTCGTGGTGCTCGACAAGCTCACCTACGCCGGCAATCTCAAGAACCTCGAACCTGAGCTCGGCGATGGCCGCTGCCAGTTTGTGCAGATGGACATTTGCGATCGCGGGGTGCTGGAACAGTTGCGCGGCTGCGACGCCGTGATTCATTTCGCCGCCGAGAGCCATGTTGACCGCAGCATCGAAGACGCGTCGGCGTTTGTGAAGACCAACGTCGAAGGCACGCACAACTTGCTGCAGGCCGCGCGCGCCGCCGGAGTGCCGCGCTTCGTACACGTTTCGACGGATGAGGTCTACGGCAGCCTGGGCGATCAGGGCTTGTTCCGCGAGGATTCGCCGATCCAGCCCAACAGTCCGTACTCGGCAACCAAGGCCGCCTCAGACCTGTTGGTGCTGGCCTATGTGCACACGCACAAGTTTCCCGGCCTGGTGACGCGCTGTTCCAACAACTACGGCCCGTACCAGTTTCCCGAGAAGTTCATTCCGCTGATGATCGCCAACGCCATGGCGGGCGAGAAGGTTCCGGTTTACGGCAAGGGCGCCAACGTTCGCGACTGGATTCACGTCGACGATCATTGCAGCGCGCTGCTCACCGTGCTGGAAAAGGGCAAAGAGGGCGAGGTCTACAACATCGGCGGCGGCTGCGAGATGCAGAACATCGACGTGGTGAAGATCATCCTGAAGGCGCTGGGGCGCGGGGAAGAGCTGATCCAGTACGTCACCGACCGCCCGGGACACGATCTGCGCTACGCCATCGATTGCGCCAAGCTGGAGCGCGAGCTGGGATGGACTCCCCAGGTCACCTTCGACAAGGGCCTGGCGGCGACTATCCAGTGGTATCGCGACAACCAGGATTGGCTGAAGGACGTGCGCAGCGGCCAGTATCGCGATTACTACGACCGGCACTATGTGCAGCGGGAGAAGACGTTCGCGCGGTGAGGGAGGCAGTAGTTAGTGGCTAGTCATTAGTGATTAGCGATTAGCGATTAGCGACTAGCGATTAGCGATTAGCGACTAGCGACTAGCGACTAGCGACGGTCGGATGCTCGGACTGGCTTTCTGGCTGTTTCCTCGTTTGCGATGCTTCGTGGTTGCGCGCCGTCGGCGCGACACAGGTTAGCCCAGCGCTTCAGCGCTGGGTAAGCGTATCCCAATCAATGAGCCGGCTTTAGCCGGCGGCACTTGCTCGATGCTTCCCAATAACTCCAATTTTTCGGTTCGGTTTATGGTGCTCGTGAGCCTTGCGCTGCTGGCCACGGGCGTTCTGGCGCAAACCTCCGTCCCTGTTCCGCAAACTCTCCTCGAGAACGACTTCGTTCGCGTGTCGCGTGTGACCCTCGCTCCCGGCAGTGCGCTGAACATGGACGCAAAGAACGACACGGTCCTGATCCGACTGTCGGACGAGTCGGCCAGGTTCATTCCGAAAGGCGCCGCGGTCCAGGACACAAATCCCGCGGGACAGAACGACATTGTCGACTTGGTCGTGGAGTTGAAGAAGCATTGGCCACCTCCTGTCCACGCGTGCGTTGCCCCGGCACAATGCACTCACGAAACCAAGGTCGGCCACGACACCATCGCCTGGTCGACCACCTTGTTCACGAACGGGTTTCTCACCGCAGTCACGCACAAGCTGGTGGAGTCGGGAACGCTCACCAGCTCCTATTACACCGCGAAGGGCAGCGACAAGATACTGGTCATCCCATTCACTGACTTGCTGGCCAACTTCGGCGGAACGGAAGAAAAGCTAAAGGCAGGGGAGCCGTACTTCACCGACGGGACAGAAGTCGAAGTGGAGGCGGCGGACGGTGAGTCGCGTTGGCTGGTGCTGCGGATGAATGTGCCCAAGGGGTGATGCCGGCCGCACTTGTGGTTTCCCTAAGGGATGCGCCGTCGCACCCGCGTAGGAATTGTCATCCCGACCGACGGCTTCAGCCGGAGCGGAGGGACCTGCGTTCTTCCGCTTTGTCAGGATCCCGCCATCGCCGACAAACCGCAGATCCTTCGACTCCGCGGTACATTCGCGTCCGCTACGCTCAGGACGACAATTTCATAAAGAGTAGCTCCTAACCGGCAATACCCACTTCGCCGGTTGCCAGGTAGCTCTTACGACGCGGCAGCGTCAGCGCGATAATCGCCGCCGCGATCAGCATCACCAGGATCACCCACGCGCTACCTTCGGGGCCGGTCGTGCCTCCGCTCAGGATCGGCTTGCCCACGGGATGCGTCGCCAGCAGGTGATGCTGCACCATCATGCCGCTGTCGGCGACGCCGTACAGGTAGGACTGCGACCAATCCCACGAAGTGTGGAATCCGATGGCCCACCACAGCGATCCGGTACGCCACAGGCTGAAGCAAAACAGGAATCCGGCGGCGCCGGCGCAAACTACTCCGAGCGGCGATTCGCCCAGGGTTACGGCTGTGGCCCATCCCGAACAGGATTGAGAAGGCCAGGGCCACGGTCCAGAAGCCCAGGGCTTCACTGTGCCGCGTCTTGAAGAGCGAGCGATAGAGTCCCGCGAGCCCGCGCGTCAGCGTGTACTGCATGTAGCCGCGCGTCAGGTATTCCTCCAGCAGGCCGACAAACAGGAAGCCGACCAGCCAGATTGCGCAATAGCGCACAACATCGAAGCCATAGAGCATGCGGCTGTCGATGACCAGCAGCCCGCCGCGCCAAAGGATCGCGAACAGCAGCGTGAGGCATGCGAAGCCCCAGCCCAGTCCGGCGAAGAACAGCGCGGCTTTGCGCATGCCGCCGAGGCCGTAGACCGAGTTGGGCCGCCGCTCAATCTTCGACATGATCCACGTGATGAGCGCGACCGCCAGGAAGGGAATCACCTCGTTGAGCAGCATGGTCTGCCAACTCACTTCGGGCGCGTGATTACCGCTGGGCTTATGCATCTTCATCACGATTTTCATCACAGTAAACAGTGTGCCGCCAAACATCAGGATGAAGAGGAGCAAGCTCCAGCCGGCACGAAGGCCGTCGGCGCCGACAAACGTTCGGCGAAGCAGCGACGGGCGTGGCGGCGGGACAGGTTCGATGGAGACGGCGTCATTGGAGAGCAGGGAATTGGTATCAGGGTTCAAAGCGCATCCTCGTGTAGCAAGAATGTCATACGAAAACTGGAACAGCATAGTTTCAAGGAAAGTTCCCGTCGGAGGGACGTGCACCGCCTTGCTTAAACGGGGAGCGAGGATGTCGACCCGTCGACCGTGGTTTTGAAAGGGCGCACCTGCAGGCGCGCCGATAACCAAGTGAATACATTTAGAGTCGGCTTCAGCGGACGTCAGGTCTCTTGGCCCACCCTCTCGCCAAACGAAGGCGAGGAGGACGGAGTATCTGTCAAAATCCCCACACAAGCCGACGGAAGGCTTGTATGGGGCACCCGCTTGGATGGTCACTCGTCAGGTTTGCTCTTGAGTGCGTAAATACTGTTCGACCTCGGTTCGTCCCTCGTGCTGAGCCCACTCTCTGGGCGTGGCCTCCCATAACGTGTCTCGAAGATCAAGCCGGGCGCCACGTTCGATTAGCAGGCGGACCATGTTGAGGTAGCCATATCCTGCGGCCTGATGCAGCGGCGTGCCATGCGAGTGTCCACCCAGCGGGTTGTAGCGGTTGGGATCTTCGCCGGCATCGAGCAGCGTGCGCAGGATCTCCGTTTGTGCGAACTGCGAGGCGACCGCCATCGCCCAATGGCGCTCTGCCGCAGTGGCAGTTGGCAGCAGCCGTCGCGCCTCGTCGACTCGCCCGAGGGCCGTCGCAATCGAGAGCTCGATGCGCGCGCCGTGGCGCAACAAGGTATGCACCGCATCGAACTCGCCATGGATGGCGGCCACCCGCATCGCATGATTCGAATCGGCGCCTCGCGCACAAAGCAGGTCGATCAGCGCAATGTTGTGCGCCCGACTGCCTCCACCAGGCTGCTGGCCGTAACAGCCAAGGTGTCGTCCAGCGTTGCCTGCGTCGTACCGGCATCGAGAATCACCTTCGCCACTTCGACGATGTTGCTCGGCAGCGAGCCGCGCCGCGTCGGATTCTCAGCGATGAATTCCAGCAGCGTGGGATGGCAGAAATAGTTCATGTTCCCTCGAAGGTCGACTTGCTGCTGGGCGAGTTTCAGGATGCTCCTTAAGCAGGCACGCAGGCCTTCGGTGTCGCCTGCATCGAGCAGGTCAACGGCATTGGCGGAACAGCAGGGTCTTCGATGCGCTCGTGATGCGGCAGGTCGAGGCGATCGCTGAGGCTCGGGTGCTCGACGCGCTGCTTCATGCGCGGCCAGCTGGAGAAGCCGTGACGAGCGCGCGACGGTGAGTTGGGCGTCGCTGAGCTTGGAGACGCGCGGCAAAGATTTCGGCGTCGGTCGAGTGAGCGGAAGCGCGGATGGAATTCGCGAATCAGATGCGCGATACTGCGGAGAGCGACGTATGCGTGCGCCTTCAGCAGGTCCTTGGCCTGGTGTTTGAGGTGATCGAGATTTGGATTGGCGGGAAGCGGGCTTACCGGCATGGCGAACTTCCTTTCGTGGGGCCCGAGGTCCGCATTGACGGGCAGAAAGTAAGTTCGTGAAACGCAGGTTGTTGAAGATCGGGTGGACTTCTGTCCTTTCCGCGGACCGGATGCGCCCCACGCGCTCCGGAGATAGTAGCACGGGGTGTGCCGCCGGCTGAAGCCGGCTCTTGCCTTTGATTACGCCGTACCCAGCACTCCGCCGCCTGCGGCGAACTCCGTGCTGGGCTAGATTATGCCTCGCCTACGGCGCTCGCAGTTTCTGGGCAGCATGGATTAGCAGGCGCGCGAAGCTTCGCAAACGTGCCAGACGGCCGAATATAACTGAGCCGCCGAACTGTTTCAGGTGATGGGTGATGTGCTTCCAGTGCAGACGTTCCACTCCTCATAAGTGAGCGGGCCGAAAAGGGAATATCGGGAGACTGCGCTCCTTCGGCGGCAGCGATGCGCTCGATGCGCTCGAAGGGCAGGCGCCTGGCGATCGGCGTCGAAATCCGTAGGAGTTGAGGAAAGCATGTCGGGCGGCGCCTTTGCGCCCCTTGGGGAATGGGACAGCGCTAGGGACCAGGTGCTTCGAGCGGGAAGTGCTGGAAGGCCTTCATGTTCATGGTCGTCGTGGGCAGCTCTCCCAGCGAAGCGGCCAGCGCGTCGTTGAGATGACAAAGCATCCGAGGAGCGTCGAATTTGCCCCACCTTGGCTTTGTAGCCGGAGTGAGTTGTTGGAGTCGGCGGATGACTTCGTTGCGCGTCGATGGTTCGCGGAGAGAAGGCATAGTCGTTCGGCCTCTAGAGCGAATGGTAGCGCAGAGCCGTGCGGAAGCAAAGATGGTGTCCCCGGCGGAAGCCGGCTCTCGACAAAACAATCTGTCCAGCCCTGGCGATGAACGGTCTAACTTGTGTCGCGCCTCCGGCGCGATGAACCTCACGTACAATCAAACCCAATGCAGCCGGAAGATCGGATTGCGGCAGCTACACCGGCGTCGACGCTGAAGGGCTCGGTGCTCGCCCTGATGCTGCACGACATGCGGAGG
The DNA here is from genome assembly GCA_963762885.1 of uncultured Alphaproteobacteria bacterium. Taxonomy (GTDB): domain Bacteria; phylum Pseudomonadota; class Alphaproteobacteria; order Acetobacterales; family Acetobacteraceae; genus JASHVB01. The sequence goes on along the minus strand of CAVXNH010000088.1, from coordinate 343,223 downwards.
AGATCCGGCTGGAGCCGCTGCGCGAAATCCTGGGCGCGCGCCGCGTTCAGCGCTCCTTCAAGCACGCGACCCCCGAGTATGTTCGCTTCGAGCAGCCTCCGGTAGTCGAACAACTGGAGGACCCATCGCCCTCGCCAGCGGCGAACGCCTGACGCCGCAAATCAAGTACTACGATTACGGCGTCATCAGCGTGGGTCCTGGAGTTCCCCTTCGAGTGCAACTGGGATGGGCTGGTGCGTCTGGCGTCGCGCTGGGTGCCGAGCGCGGAACTCGAGCAGGCGGCGTTGCAGATCGTCGCGCCGCTCGACAAGATTGCGCCCGCAATCGTGCGCCGGTATTCGAACTGGCTCAGTGAGGACTATTACATCTTTCACCTCAGCGAGGTCGAGGGCAACCCACGCGGGCTGGACCTGCTCGGCGAGCGATTGCCGCAAATCGCGCAAATCCTTCGCGGCGAGCAGGTGCCGCTTGCACGCACCGAGTATGACGACGTGCAGCAGGCGAGCCTTCGTACTATCCGAACGATCTGGTGTCGGTGGGATGGAATGCGGCGCTGGTATACGACACGCCGGCCGGCGCGCAGACAGCGATCCAGATTCTGGAGTACGCGAACTCGCAGCTGCTGGAGTTTCGTTACTACGATCAGCTGCTGACGCGCGAGCTCGCGGGCGTTTACGCCGGGCTGAAAGGCAAGAGCAGCATCGTCCGCCGCTGGAGGATGCGCTGGAGGCTATGCGGCTGAACGGCACAACCGTCGAGGTGACGGAACTGGTCGAGCGTGCCGACAACGCCATCAAGTTTGTCAGCGACATGTTTTCGGCGAGGCTGTATCGGCTGGCGGCGGCGAAGGTCGGCGTACCAGTACAACGGCCTGGTCAACGAAAAGCTGAAGACGGCGGAAAATCTCTATCGCTTCCTGATCGACGAGTTCCACCAGAGCCGGGGCTTCGTGCTGGAAATGATGGTGGTGATTATTTTGATTATTGAGCTGGCGTACGTGTTTAAAGGGAGAGTAGAGTGTCGCCACTATGGCGCGATTTCGGTGAGGGCGTCGTTATCTCCCACCCTCGCCCAGACCAAGGCTAGGATGGGGCACCCGAGTTTTTCTTGTGGTTGCGAAAACCCACCAAGCAAAAGCGGCTTGGGTGGGCCACCCTGTTGGCTTCACCTACGACTCTAGCCGCTAGTCACTGGCCACTGACCACTAGCACTACTTAATCACCTGCAGCTCATTCTTCACGTTAAACACGTTGGGAATTGTCTTTACCGTGATGCCCGCGAGGTTCTTGTCGCCCTCGCTGTTGACGTACCCCTTCAGCGTCACGTTCGAGTTGCGAACGATGATGTGGATGCTGGGCGCGGCTTGCCAGAAATACTGCGACAATCCTCCGGCATTGTTGAGCTTGCGATAAACCTGCTCGCGAATCTGCTGGTCGAACGGCGCCGGCGGATCGACGGAAATGTTGTTGACGACCTTGTCCACGCCTTCAATTTTCTGCACCGCGCGCTCGAGCGTCGGACTTGGTCTGCGCGTGATCGCTGGTCACGCTGCCGCTGAGGGTGACGGTGTTGCCCTGCACGCTGTACTCAAGATCGTCGAACAGCGAGTAGTAGGGGAGCATCAGCAGTTCGTGGCGGACTTCTTTGGCGATGCGCATCTCGGCAGCGTTGCCGGTCTCGGGAAACTTGTTGCCAAAGCCTGCGACGACCGGGCCGTTGCTGATGATGGCGGTGCCTGTGTTGGTCTGAATGGCCTGGGTCTGGGCTACCGCTCCTGCGCTGAGCGCCAGCAGCAGGATTCCTGGCAGTAGTTTTTGCATGATATGTGTCTCCTCCGTGTTACCTGATTTAGATGTGCTTGGAATCCGGCGGGATTTGGGAGTTTACAAAACGTAACCGGGGCTTCCATTTACCGGTAGGGACGCGGGTACCCCGTCCTAGCCCCGGTTTTGGGCTAGGGTGGGAGGTGTGGTGTCGGTACAGGGTGCGTTGGTTTCTGTTGAACGGTGCCGGTCTCTTTCTGATTTGAGAAAGACTCCCGCCCTACGCCAAAAGAGAGCGTAGAACAAGGCACCCGTGTGTTGCACTGGCCCCTAGCCCCGTCACACCTACTATGTCCACACCTCATTGCCCGGCCCATCGCCAAACGTTTATAGTCAAGGGTTTGCTCACCGGCCGTGAACTCTCTCGACGGCCAATCCATGCAAACGCACGCGGATTCTTCGCGTCCGGAGTCATCCATGACCAAACGTGCTCTGCTTCTCTTGTGCCTGCTCGCCATCGGGCTGGGCACTCTCAGTTATGCCGACGAAGGCATGTGGCTGTTCAACGCGTTTCCCAAAGACAAAGTTCAAGCCAAGTATGGCTGGGCCCCCGACCAGGCTTGGCTCGATCACGTTAGGCTGTCGTCGGCGCGCGCGCCCAACGGCTCGTCGTCGTTCGTCTCGCCTGACGGACTCATCTTCACCAACCATCACATCGCGCAGGAGTGCGTTCACGACCTGTCCACCGGCGGCAAGGATTACATGAAGAACGGCTTCTATGCGGCGACGCAGGCCGACGAAGCCAAGTGTCCCGGCATGGATTTCGTCGTGCTGCAGGGCATGAGGACGTTACCGCAAAGGTCAACGCAGCGGTAAAGCCGGGTATGTCGACGGCCGATGCCGGCAAGGCGCAGCGCGAAGAAATGACGACCCTGGAGAAAGAGTGCTCGGTCGGCGGCATTCGTTGCGACATCGTCACGCTCTATTCCGGCGCGATGTACAACCTCTACAAGTACAAAAAGTATGACGACATCCGGCTGGTGTTCGCGCCGGAGTTCTCCATTGCCTTCTTCGGCGGCGATCCCGACAACTTCGAGTATCCGCGCTACGACCTGGATATCTCGTTCTTCCGCGCCTACGAAAACGGCAAGCCGGCGGAGACGCGACGAACTATCCTGAAGTGGCAGCCCAACGGCTCAGCGATGGCGAGCTGATCTTTGTTTCCGGCCACCCGGGCCGCACGCCGCTTGTTCACGATGGACCAGCTCGACCTTCCTGCGCGATTACCAGTACCCTTTGCAGCTCAATGCGTACAAGGGCCGCATCGCCGCGCTACAGGCATTCGGCGCGCAGTCGCCGGAGAACGAGCGCGAGGCGCAGCGCGACATGTTCGGCCTGCAGAACTCGCAAAGGCCGTCACCGGCTTTCTCGGACGCGCTGAAGGACAAAGACCTGATGGCCGGCAAGACCGCCGACGAAAAGAGCCTGAAGCAGTTCGTCGACTCGATCCCGAGCGCAAGCAGCAGTTCGGCGATCCGTGGTCGGAGATTGCGAAGGCGGTCGACGTCCAGAAGCAAATCTACAAGCAGCACTGTTCCTGGATGCCATGGGCGGATTCCGTGGCGACCTGCCGCGTTATGCGCGCTTCATCGTGCGGGCGGCCGACAGAAGCAGAAGCCGAACAACCAGCGCATCCGGCAGTATCACGGAGTCGCAGCTGCCGACCGTGGAGACGCAGCTGTTCTCCACCGCTCCCGTGTACAAACCGCTCGATATTGCGCAGCTCGACCGAGAGCCTTACGCAACTGCGCGACGTGCTTGGCGCCGATAATCCCGACGTGAAGCAGGCGCTGGCTGGCAAGACGCCGGCGACGCGCGAAGGAAGTCATCGACGGAACCAAGCTGGAGGACGTAGCGGTCCGCAAGCAGTTGTACGAAGGCGGCGCGGCGGCGGTGGATGCCTCGACGATCCGCTGATCGTGATGATGCGCGACATCGAGCCTGATGCCGCGGCGATTCACGAGCAGGATGAAGACCAGGTGCAGGCCGTGCTGCGCACCAGCGGCGCTCAGGTCGGCAAGGCGCTGTTCGCGCAGAAGGGGCTAAGCGTTCCCCCGGATGCGACGTTCACGCTGCGGTTGAGCTATGGGCCGGTCAAGGGCTACAAGCTCAACGGCAAAGACGTGCCGTGGTTCACCACCATGGGCGGCGCGTACGAGCATGCGGCCGAGCATGGCAGCAAGCCTCCGTATCAGCTGCCGGACAGCTGGATTAAGTCGAAGTCGTCGATCGATCTGAAGACCGTGTACGACACCGTTTCGACGGCTGACATCATCGGCGGCAACTCCGGCAGCCCGGTCATCAACAAAAAAGGCGAGTGCGTGGGCATCATCTTCGACGGCAACATCGAATCGCTGGCCTGGAATTTCGCTTACACCGATAAAGTCGCACGCGCGGTGGAAGTGGATTCACGCGCCATCACCGAGTCGCTGAAGAATATCTATCACGCGAATGGCTTGTTGAATGAGCTGATGGGAACGAAGTAGCGGTGGGCTTTGAGCGGTGAGCTCTGAGCTAAGACATGCCCCACCCGGACCTGAGTTCGGGTGGGGATTGTTTTCGCGGAAATGTACTCGATCAATTTCAGCCCGAAGAGTGGGATAGGTACCCTCCGGTGCCTCTGGACTGGGGAAACCGACCTCAATGAGTTGGTATGGCTAAGTCTCGACAAGCGGTAGGAAATCGACCCGCTTTCACACATTCTTAGTTGGGTGCCCACCGAGAAAGTCGGCGAAACGCCAGTCCGAATCCTAGGCCGATTGCTGTAACTACAAAGGTGAAGGCCCCAAGCTTCAAAAGCGAAGCATAAGTGTTCGGATGGATTGTGTCTGGCAGGCGCATCATGTGTTTCAGCAGGTGCGCCATTGGCAACCAGACCCAGGCGATTACAGCGGCAATGGCTGCGCGACCTCCCCACAGGATTCCGACCGCAGCGCCAAAAACGAGGAGCATTCCGACAATGACGATTGGGCTGACCTCTCCGCCGAACGCGAAGTTATCTACCGCAGCGATTCCGGCGCCCGCGATCAACCCGATTCCGACACGTATCGATACACTGGATGGCACTCTCATGCAAACTACTTTACAGTGTAAAGTAATCTGGAGTCAATCCCGAGTTTCATGGGTACTGAAGCCTGCAACCGAGGTCGTTGACGTAATCAGGCGATTACGCGCAAAACCCATGTCTGGCGTCAATGGGTGTAATGGGGATGTTACAACAGCTATCTGAGGCCATTAGCGAACGCGGGACGCTTGATAGAGACTTCGACGGTTGCGGTCTCGACGTTTTGTCTTACCACGACGAGGCCGTCAGCCGAAGCAAGTCCAGGGAACATCGCCAGCGTTGCCGCCTTGAGCTGTTCGATGAACCCCGAAACATCAAAGCCACCAGCATACGAATGGAAAATGCCTGCCAGCTTTTCCTGATCACCGTCGGGCCAGTTGCCCCGACCATGAGACTACCGATCTTGAACTGTTTACCTTCGTCTATGTCCACTCGCAGAGCGACCGTTCCTGCCTCCTCGTTCGGGTAGGTGTTAGGAACCGGCACAAAGTTGATGTAACCCTCGGAGGCATATAGCTTCCGCAACTCTTCGAGACCCCGGCGAATCTTCCCGGTGTCGAATACATCCTGGTCTTTGATCGCAAATGCCTGTCGAAGAATCGACGATGGGAAGGTTTTGTTATTAGCAAAGGTGATTTTTTCCAGCCGATACTGCCGGCCTTCGCTGATCCGCAGGGTGACGGCGACCGTGCTCTGGCCGGATGTTTCGGTCAGTACCCGCGCCTCCAGCGTCTCGACGTACGCCTTGAAGTAGCCATCCGCCTGCAACTCGTATCTGGCAAGGGACGCGATTTCATATCCTGCATTCTGCCCATATTGCTGTTTCGTGATCTCCTGCCGAAGTTGTTGCAGGTGTTCCGACGAAACGACGCTGTCATTGGTGACGCTGATGTCTTCAACGACGACGACCTTCGCGGACGATTGTGGAGCAGATTGGCCGATCAATAAGGTCGAACCAGCAAGCACGAAGGCTAGCAGCCGTAGATGCATGTGAGCCTCCACCGAGCATCCTTGTACATAGTAATCCCATACTTGAGAGAACAGGCAATTTCACTCATCATCCTGCCCCGTTCCCGTCACTTGTGCAATGGCTTTCACGCAAGCCGACCGAGCGTTGCGGTGACGTGGTTCCAACTCGTCCATGCTGACAACAACGGTGCAGCGGAGTGCTGCGTGGATCGCATAAAAAGCTGAGAGCCTAGTTTCTGCGCGGAGGATCTACACCCGCGATCTCCCATACCACGCCACACCCCAGCTGGCAGTTATCGCTTGTGCCGCCATACATCGTTGTGCCGTAGAGATTTCCGTTAGCGTCGATCACCGGCGGACCGTATGGCATGTCGCCGTCGCGGCCGTTGAAGTCGTGGAGATCAATCAGCACGCAGCTCTGGTTACAGTTGGTGAGTTCGAACACGTAATCGGCACCGAGGCAGGTCCCAAAGATATTCCCGGCCGAGTCCAGGGTGACGCCGCCGTAGGGTTGGCAGCCGGAAGGGAAGGCGTAAACCAGCGAAGTGGTAAAACCTCCGCCTGAGGGCGTTAGCTTGAACACAATGCCATTCAAACTATTTTGCCCGGAATAGATTGTTGTGCCATAAAAGTTACCGGAGGCATCGAGAGCCAAAGGACTGTACGGGAAATATCCTCCCTCCAGACCGGCCCGCCCGAAGTCGAAGTTGACCAGGATGTTCTCCTGCCAGTTTCCGTTGGATGGCGTCAATTGAAAGGCCGTTCCACAACCCCACTCGCAGCCTTGTCCGGTGCCTCCGTTACCTGTGGTGCCGTAGAGGTTCCCGGCGGAGTCGAGCGTCACGCCCGCAAACGGCCATGATCCATCGGGAGAGCCTGCGAAGTTATAAAGGACGCTCTCGGTGTATCCGCCGCCAGACGGTGTCAGCTCAAAAACGGTACCCCCGCCGTGGACGCCGCCGTTCGTCGTCGTACCGTAGATATTTCCGGCCCCGTCGAATATCAGGTCCTCGACCCATGGATTGAAGCCATCCGGCGTTCCGGTAAAGGTGTGCAGTACGGTCTCATTCCAGTAGCAGCTGAGCGAGCGGCAAATCGTGGAGGGAGGCCGCAGCGCGAAGACCACGCCATTGTTGTTCACGCCACCTTGCTGCGTCGTGCCGTACAGAGCGCCGCCCGCGCCGAAGACTACTCCTCCGATGGGATCGCCACCATCGCTGCCCCCGGTGAATCCAAACAGGGTGCTGAAGACCCAGGCGGAATTCACTTCATTGAGCCGGAAAACCGTCCCATAGCCGTGAGGTCCGCCGTCCTCGGCCGTCCCGTACAGAACCCCGCCTGGCCCAACCGTGAGGGTGGCTCGGGGATTCGCCCCGTCCGCGCCGTCCGTGAAGTTGTGCAGGACCGAAAAAGTCTGGGCGGACGCAGCCTGGGCGAGAGTCACGATGAGCGCGAAGCAGAAAACACTGAAGCGGCGTATGTGCTGGTGCATGACAACCCCCCCTTCGCCAAAATGGATTTTCGGCGCGCGAGGCATCATAGCGCAATCACGACTTTCGGATTAGCCAAAAAGCAGCTGAAAAGTGATTTTGAGCACCTGGAAACTTGGATGCGCTCACAGGCCAGGCACTGCAGCGCCCGACGTACACGTGGGTGCGGCCTTGATTCCCGCCAGTTTACCGTCGCGCCGATACGCTACAGGATCGCGTGTGCTATGGGGACGGTACGTAAAGTGGGTGTATAGTAGCCGCTGCCAAATTCGAGGTGAGAAGATGAGGGCATCCCCAGGCTGCTTCTTTGTCTACGCGCTGAACGCCTCCGACGGCGCGAAATTATCGAGCTATGCTACCGGGAATATCCTTGAGGTCGACTCTCCAGCAGTGGCGAATGGCGTAGTGTACCTCGGCGCCTGGGACGATGACGTGTACGCCTTCGGCCTGCCGAGTCATTAGAGTCGGGCGTACCGGGGTCAACAACGGAAGGCAGTCATCGCTAGCGAGAACAGGCATGTTACGAAAGTCACACCCATACATCATTTGCCTCCCTTCCAAACGTGTTACGAAGTAAGAGTTTTACTGTGGCTTTTCGCTGCGGTGGCATCTCTTTAAGAGCATCTAGAAAGGGATACGACGATGCGTACGTTAGTCACGTTTGCCGTCATGGTGGCGTTCTTGGCTGCTTCGTCGGCCGAGGCTTCATCCTCTGCGACGGAATCGCCTAAAACCAGATTGACCATCGAGGTGAGAGACCCTAGCGGAGCGCCTCTTCGCGACGCATCGGTGCATGTAATGCAATGGCGTCCGTCATCCGAAGCCAGGAGTCAACTGGTCGATATTGCAACTGGTACACCAGACGCTCAAGGCATCTTTAGCGTTTCGCTTGCGCCGGGCCAATACACGGTGTATGTCGCCGCGATAGCGTTCTGTTCTCGGATTATCGATATTCATATGCAACGCGGACTGGACCGGAATTTCAAGTTCAGCCTAGCTGTTCAGACCGGTGACGGAACCGAGGTTGAGTCGGCTGCTCCGTTCGTTCATTGACGCAAACAGTCCCTTACACTCATCATCCTGCCCGGTTCCTGTCACTTGTCCAGTGGCGATTTATCAGCAACCGACAAATCGACCGGCTTAGAATGAGGTCGCCGTGAATCGAATTCTCATCATCGTCTGTGCTTTGTTGTCCAGCGGAACTGCTGTAGGGCAGTCGGGTCGCCGGCCTCCTCCCAAGGTGTTCCACATCCAAGGGACTATCTTCGACCCGACCGACGCAGTCATCCCTAACGTGGAAGTGCATTTGGTCGGCGAAAACACCTCCCAAAGTGAAAGCTCAGACGACAACGGGGTCTTCCACGCAGACCTTCCGGTTGGCGACTACACAATGACCGTTAATCCTTCAGGACCAAATCACAGGATGGGCTTCACAGGATTCAGACGTTTCTTCAGAGTGTCGTCACCAGTGACTATCACTCTGGATGGCGTGCTGTCCGCGGCTGTTTCGTGCGACCCGGTTGCGATAGGTCCAGACCCGAGCGCGGAGGAGGCTGTCAAAGACCTGTGTGGCGGGGAAGACTCTGTTTCAGTTCGTTCAGGAGATGGCGTCCCATTCCGCGTGGACATTCAGTACTCACACCGAGAGCGTAAGGAACATTCAACAATTTACACCCGGGGTCGTTCTACTGCGTCAGGAGGGCCGGTGCTCGTCGCTTACAATCTGTTCTTACTAAGAGCGGATTCAGTGGACTACGACGAAGCAGCAGGAGTACTTACCGCATCCGGGAACGTGATCATGGAAGACCAATCGGGCCAAATTCGGGCAAGTTCGGCAGAGTTCCGGTTCGATGATGGCGAAGCAATACGGGTTCGCTAGCTGGCGCTAACTGTCCATAGCGCGAGTTACACCCAGAACGGTATACCTGCTTAGCGTGCGTGCCCCGATATTGTGTCCCTGATCATCGCACCGCCCGGAAGAGCATCGCCGTGAGCAGCGCGTTAGCGCAGAGAAAAAAGGGCGCGACTTTCGCCGCGCCCTATCCCTATCTACTACTCACTAACCACTAACCACTAACCACTAACCACTAACTACGCCGCGGCGGTGTTCTGTGCGTGCGTCATATGGCTGGTGCCGATGTGCATCGCCGACTGATGCATTTCGCGGTAGTGCTTCGGTGTGGCTCCCACCAGGCGGCGGAAGACGCTGGTGAAGTGACTCTGCGTTTCGAAGCCGACTTGCGTCGCGATCTCGGCCAGTGCCGTGCGGGTCTCGCGCAGGTGTTCCTGGGCGCGCTCGACTCGCTGGCGCATGACGTACTGGTGCGGCGTGGTGCCGGTGCTCATCTTGAACAGCTTGGAGAAGTAGTACTGGCTCATGCCCACCGTCTGCACCAGTTCGGAGACCGAAAGGTCGCGCGCGATGTTCTCGCGGATGTGCTGGAAGACGCGCTGGAGGCGGCGTGGCGGCAATCCACCGATGACCTCAATGGGAGCCAGCGTTGCGCCCAGGTAGGCGCGGACGATCTCTTCGGCCATGTCTCCCTGCAACGAATGCAATGCCAGCACCAGGACGTTCATGCCTTCGGTCTTGGCGCCGACGTGCGCCGAGTAGGCATCGTTGCACAACGCGGCGCGCACACCGGGCACGCGGTTGGCGGCCACCGAGGCGCCTACACCGCGACTGCTGATAATGAGGCCCCGCTCGGCATCGTGGCGGAGCACACACAAGGCTCCCTGTTCGGCGTAGTCGCTTCGTTCCTGACCTTGAACCATGGGAGCGGCGTCCGTTACCTCGTGGCCGTCGGCGACCAGCTTACCGGTCAGCTTTTCTTTTGCCTGCTGGGCTGCTTCATCGGAAGCGATTGCGATTCGCACTTAACTATCCTCCAGTTTGTCTACCGCAGTTAGATATAGGGCGCCTGCGTCGTCGAGTTAACTTGCCTTAGAAGACTGAAAAAGATCTTCCGCGGTGTCAGGCAAGTCGTTCTGGCTCGTAATTCGCCGGCATGGACGGTATGCTTCCTGCGTCTCACCGGCGGGACGAGCCATTTTGCGCATCGAGCGGAACGCCGCGCTGGAACCCGACCCGCGCCAGCAGGCGCCAATCGGGTGCCGCTTGTTGGCAGGATCAACGGCACGCCGGTCAGGTCGCGCAGCCGCAGCGGCTGCGAGGTCCGTGCCAGCGCATTGCCCGGCGTTACGACGAGACCAAGGTGCTCGGTCAGCAGCGGCTCGATTCGCAGCTCGTCCAACTCCGGCGGGTCCGACAGCAGGGCGATATCCACCAGGCCGTCGAGCAATCGGGTTTCGTCGCCGCCGCCGGCACTCTCATGCAGATCGATCGTCAGATCCGGCCAGCTTCGGCGCACCTCCGCCACCAGCGGCGCGCCGATCTCGGCCGGCACGGCGAGCGACACCGTTCCGCCGAAGTCAGTTTCGGCGCGCCCGGAATCCAGCGGCGCGTTGAGCAAGCGCAGGATGGTCTCGATCCGCTGTAGCAATTGGTCGCCCGCCGGAGTGGGCGTGACGCCACGGGCGTGGCGGATCAGCAACGGCGTGCCGAGGTCGTCTTCCAGCTTGCGAAGCTGCTGGCTGATCGCCGGCGCGGTGACGTTCAGTTCCTGCGCTGCACGCCCCAGGTTGCCGGTCCGCGCCGCCGCCGCGAAGTACCGCAGTTCGCGCAGCTCCAGCAGACCCGGATGCCCGCCGGCGCGCGAAAGCGCGACCGCAAGCCGGTCGTGTTGCGTCCCAACGGGCGTCAACGCATTCAAGACACCGCCAATCCCTTGCACGGGCCGACGGCAAGGGAGGCGTCATTCCGGGTCGCGGCGAAAGCCGGAAAGAAGTGTCAGGTCCGTCCGGAAATTCCCGACGCGTTTCTTACCTCTCCCGCGGGAGCGGGAGAGGTCAAGCCGCGCAGCGTCGAGGGTGAGGGAGATCGGGTCGGCACGTCACTTGCTTGCTCCGGCTTGCTGCGTGCCGGCCCGATCACGCGCTGTGTGCCGACCCGATCGCCCTCACCCTCGACGCTGACGCGTCTCGACCTCTCCCGCTCCCGCGGGAGAGGTTACGAATCGCGATCCCGCAGCCAGCCGCGGCTCGCCGCGTAGCGCACGACATCCACCCTGCTCTTGAACCCCAGCTTGTCCATCGCGCGCGCCTTATACGTCTCGATCGTCTTCACGCTGATCGCCAGGCGCGCGGAGATTTCCTTGCTGGTATGCCCCTCCGCCAACAGCCGCAGCACCTCGGTCTCGCGCTCGCTGAGTTCGGCCGGAGCGCCGAGCAGACTGTGCGGCGTACTGCGCGAACCGGCGCCTACGACCTTTCCGGCAATCGCCGGATCGAGATACAGCCCACCCTCGGCGACCGCATGGATCGCCCGCACCAGTTCCTCGGCCGCGGAGCGCTTCAGCAGGTAGGCAGAAACCCCGGCTTCCACCAATTGCCGCAAATAGGCCCGGTCCTCGTGCACCGTCAGGATGATCACGCGGATTTCCGGCGCTTCGGTCCGCAACGCCAGCGCCACCTCCAGACCGTTCATACCGGGCATGCCGATGTCCAGCACGGCCGTATCCGGACGCAGGTCTTTCGCGAGTTGCAACGCGCTGCGGCCGTCACGCGCCTCCCCGACGATCTCCAGCTCCGGGTCGGACGCGACCAACGCCTTCATGCCCGCCAGAACGATCGGGTGGTCATCGGCCATCAGCACGCGCAGCGGCGCAGCCATCATAGCTGCATCTGCCACAGGGAGGGGACGAGGCGGGAGCAGAAGGCGTTCAGGTCAAAGTCCTTATCGATCAATCAGAAGTTCTCCCCCCTCGCTCAAGGGGAGGGGGAGCATCCCGCCACCGGCCGGTGGCTAACGCGCAATGAAATCGCTGTTCGGCCCGACCTGATAGCCGGGAATCACCAGTGGTAACAGTCGGGCTTTTCCTGACGACATGCCAGCGTTCTTCCGCAACGCTCACACCGGCACGCGGACAAATAGCGTCGTCCCCACCCCCGGGGTCGATTCCACCTCCAGGATTCCATCGACCAGCGCCAGCCGTTCGCGCATGCCAAGCAAACCCAGCCGCAGCGAAGCCTGCCCTGCTTCGTCGGTTGCGTCCGCCGGAAACCCTTTGCCGTCATCCTCGACGATCAATTGCAGTTGGCGCCCGGTCAATTCGAGGATCACTCCCACCCGATCCGCGTCGGCATGCCGAACCACGTTGGTCACCGCCTCCTGGAGCGCCCGATACACGGTAGTCTCGACCGTCTGCGGCAGCCTCCGGTCACCCAGGTTGACCTGAAGATCGAAATGCAAGCGCGATCGCTCGCCCCATTCCTCCAGTACTGGGTGACCGCCGTCTCCAGTCCCAGGTCGTCGAGCGCCGTGGGGCGCAGCTCCCAGGCCATGCGATTGACCTCGCCGCCGACTTCCGACGAGAGGTCGCGCAGTTTCGCCAGTTCTCCCATCGCCGCGGCATCGCCGGCGCAGCGCCGCCCGATCGCGCTCAGGCCGAGTTGCAGCGCCGTCAGGGTACTGCCCCAGGCTGTCGTGCAGTTCCCGCGCGATGCGCTTGCGCTCCCCCTCCTGCGCCAGGACGGCATCGTGCAGCAGCTGCTTGCGCTCTTCGCTGGCACGCAAATCGGCTGCGGCCTGGCTGCGCTCGGCGATGCTGCGATGCAGGCTCTCGCCGGCGCGGTGCAGCGAGCAAGCCACCGCGTCGGTCTCGCGCAGGCCGGTCAGGGGCAGCGCGACGGGGTCGCCTTGCCCGACCATCTGCGCGTATTTCACCAGGCTGCCGATGGGGTGGGAGATGCGGCTGCCGATCAGCGTCGCCAGCAGCAGCGCGATCCCCAGTGTGGTTACGCCGGCCAGGCTCAGGATGGTGGTCGATTGCCGCACCGGCGCGAAGAGCACCGCGACCGGAATACCGATGATCACACTCCACCCCACCGGGTTGACGTGGCTGAAGGCCACATATTGCGGGATGCCTTCGCGCGAGGGAAACGGGAACCAGCCCTCATCCGACTCGCGTACCCGGCGCAGAAACGCCGGCCGGCCGGGCTGGCCGACGAATTGCTCCGGCCCACGGGTCCGGGCGAGGGTATAACCCTGGCGGTCGGCGATCGTGGCGAGCCAGTCCGCGGGCAATTGCTGCCGCACCAGGATCTGCTCCAGCGTCGGCATCACGTCGAGGCTGGCGACGTAGGCAGCCTTGCCGTTTTGCATGACCGGAACGTTGATCATGACCACCGGCGCGTGGGTCGCCGGGCTGACGGTGAGATCGGAGACATAGGGCGCGCCGCTGTCAGCGACCTGATGAACGGCGGCACGGTCCGGGTTGTCCGGCAGCGCCGCATCAAGCGGCAGGCGGGTGTCGAGTACCTCCTTGCCGTCCGGCTCGCTCAGCACCAGCGCCAGGCCACGTTGCCCAAGCGCCGCGGTAGCGCGTGCGTAAAGAGCGGCGAAGTTCCCCGGCTGGAGTTCGCCGGCGTTGGCGATGACGAACAACTGGCTGCGCAGGTTGGCGAGTTCGCGTTCGATGTCCCGGGCGGCGGCGCGGGTGCGATCTTGCACTGTGGCGGCGAGGAGTTCCTGCTCATGCTCTGCCGAACGGATCACCAGGAAGGCGCTGAACGCCAGCAACGGCAACAGCGTGACCAGGATGAGACCGAGCACGTGAGTACGGGACGGAGAAAGGCGGTCGCAAGCGGCGCCGAGGGCTCTCGCTCATGCGATCGATGTGTAGCTGCATCGCACGACACGGTCATCCCCGAAGAATCGTCATCCCCGCGTTCGCGCGGACCCAAGCGGCATGGGTCCGCGCATTCGCGGGGATGACCATCCTTTGTTGCGTTTTCGGCACAATGCCCGCCCTTGGCGGGGTTCCAACGGTCAGTGCCCTGGCCTTTCCTCACTTGCCCGTGCCCGGTGCGGCGAACACGGCGGCGCACGCCGCCGGTGGCGGTGGCGGGCGATAGGGCGCCGAGGGCTTCGGCGGCACGTCGAGCTGGTCGAACCACCACTGCAACGTCGCATCGCACCCGTCGCCCTCGGGCGGCGGCGCTGCCTGCACGCAGTCGGGCTGGTCCGCGGGACACCGGAAGCGGATGTGCATGTGTGCCGAGTGGTCGAACCAGGGGCGGATCAGCCGGAGCCATGCATGGTCGGCCTGCGGCACCTCGGCGCAAAGCTGCCGCTTGATCGCGGCGTTCACCAGGATGCGGTCCACTCCCGGCAGCGTGGCCGCGAGGTGCAGCAGCGTGACCACGCCCGGCGACCAATGCGCCGGATCGATATGGCGCAGGTCGGCGCCGACCATGCTCGGCAGTTCGACGGACTCCCGGGTCGTCGGGGTAAGCGCGGGCTTGCGGCTTGGGTCGAGCCCGATATCGGCATCCAGCCCGATCTGGTGGCTGACATGCCCGCCCGGCAGCGGACCGCCCCGAGGCCGCGAGATGTCCTCGACATAAAGGTCGCCCAACCCGGCGGCGCGGGCCTCGGCGGCCAGGGCTTCCACCCCGGCGATGGTCTGCGGAGCGCCCCAGAAGCTGCTGCGTCCGAGGTGAATGGTCTGGAAGCCGGTTCCCTCCTGCGGCAGCCGGACCGCCCCGGCGATGCAGCCGCCGGTATTGGGGCCGCCGATGATGTGCAGCGGACCCGGCGCCGGACCAGCGGCAGGCGCCGCCGCCGCGAGAAGCAGCAGGAGAGGGAGTGCGCGCGGGAGTGCGCGGCGCCGCACCCCACCCGTCATGGCCGCATCCCACCCGTCATGGCCGCAGCCCACCCGTCACGGCCGCGCCCCACCCGTCATGGCCGCAGCCCACCCGTCATGGCCGCGCCCCACCCGTCATGGCCGCACCCCACCCGTCATGGCCGGCCTTGTGCCGGCCATCCACGCCTTTCGTACCGCCCCGAGCATAAGAAACCCTGCACCACGATCCCTTGCCACGCCATCAAGACCGGCTTCTCCCTCGAAGTCCATCCGCTCACCCAACATCCGTCCACCCTTCGCAATCCGCGCGGCGCACCCTAAACTGCGTGCCGTGACGACGGAGGCAACGCAGAGCCCATGACTTCGATCGAGCTGTGGAACCACTGCGAGAATCCCTACCCGTTCGTCCCGGCCGAAGTGCTGGACGCCGCGCCGGCGGTGCGTGCCAGCCTGCCCAACCGCTATTGCGATCCCGAGATCGCCGCGCGCCTGTACGACGAGGTGTTCGACGAATACCGCCTGTGCGACGAACTCGGCCTGCACATCGTGACCAACGAACATCACTCCGGCATCAACAATCTCTGGGCTGCGAGCCCCGTCATCACCGGCATCGTCGCTCGCATGACACAGAAGGTGCGCATCCTTTCATTAGGCACGCTGATCACGGTGCGTCCGGATCCGGTGCGCGTCGCCACGGAATACGCCACGATCGACGTGTTGAGCCGCGGCCGGCTGGACATCGGTTTCGTCAAGTCCGGCGCGACCGAGATGGTGTCGGGCGACGCCAACCCGATGCGCATCCGCGAGCGCGAATGGGAAGCCATCGACCTGATCGAGAAAACCCTGACCAGCCACGATGGCCCGTTCAGTTGGGAGGGCAAATTCTTCAGCCACGCGCACGTGAATATCTGGCCGCGGCCGTGGCAGCAGCCGCGCCCGGAATTCTGGGCGGCGACCAGCGATCTGCCGACCTGCGCTGAGCTCGGTCGCCGCGGCATGGTCAACACGCTGCTGTTCGGCGGCTACACGCGCACGAAGCAGGCCTACGACACCTATAAACGCGCGCGCGCCGAAGCCGGCCTGGCGCCGCCGGGCGAGGATCGCTTTTCCTACATGGCATTCTGCTACGTCGGCGATACCGATGAGGAAGCGCTGCGGGTTGGCCAGAAGATCCCCTGGTTCCTCACTGTCAGCATGAAGAGCCAGCCGCAGATGTCGAAGTTCCAGCCGGGACAAGATTCCGCCGAAATGGCGCCGGCGGCCTGGCGCGGCGGCGCGTCCAAGCGGCCCACCGATCTCAGCGTGCCGGCGTTGATCGCGCAGGGCCAGATGTTCGCCGGCAACCCCGATACGGTGGCACGCCAGATCAAGGAATTCCGCCGCCGTGTCGGTGGCGTCGGCCGCATCATCATGATGACAAGGCAAGGCCTGGTGACCCACGCCGAGGCACAGAAAAGCTTCACCCGTGTCGCCCGCGACGTGCTGCCGCAATTGCAGGACCTCGAGCCGATCGAGGACGCCGCGCCGGCCACGGCAGTTGCGTGACCACGATGCGCGCCGGCACGCTGGAACTGGAGGTGCTGCGTCGCGGCGCCGGGCCCGCGATCCTGCTGATCCACGGCGTCAATCCGATCAGCCCTCGGGCGCCGTTCGTCGATCTGCTGGCGCGGCATGGCGAAGTCATCGCGCCGTCGCATCCCGGCTTCGGCGCTTCGCCACGCCCGTCCGATTTCGACACGATGTACGATCTGGTCAAACTGTATCACGACGTGCTGGACACCATCCCGGCGCCGGCCGTTCGTGTGGTCGGCTTCGGCTTTGGTGGTTGGATCGCCGCCGAACTCGCCGTGGCCGGAGCGAGGAAACTCGACAGGCTGGTGCTGGTCGATCCCGTCGGCATCAAGCTCGGCGCCCGAGACACCCGCGACATCGTGCATTTCTTCAACACCGACCCGGCGGAACTGAACCGGCGCGCCTGGCATGATCCCGCGCGCCGGCCGGAGGGCATTTACGGCCTGGGCTGGCAGGCGACCATCGGCGACGCGATGAGCGATGCGGAAATGGTGACGCTGGCGCGGAACTGGACTCGCTGTGCCTGTATGGCTGGAAGCCGCATATGTACAATCCGCAACTGGCCTTTTGGCTACGACGGATCGCCGTGCCGACACTGGTGTTGTGGGGAGAATCCGACCGCATCGTCACGCCGGACTATGGCCGCGCCTACGCGCAACGCATTCCCGGTGCGACGTTCCGGTCGATCGCGGCGGCCGGACATCACCCGGAACTGGAACAGCCCGAGGCGTTCGTCGAATGTGTTGCGTCGTTCATAACCTGAAATGCCGCCGCGATGTGTCATACCAGCCCGCAATACGGTTGACCTACGGCGCGGACCGCCCCAACCGTCATGGCCGGGCTTGACCCGGCCAGGACGGTTGGGGCGGTCCGTGCGATGCCGTCGAGAGTCAATCGATCGGCGGGCTGGTATCAGTGCGCAAGCAGGTTCACCGCAAAGACAAAAGGGCACGAAATTCATGCTATCTTCGTGTCTTTGTGGTGATTCTGCTTGCGGACTGACAGCGGCCGCGATCGAAGCGTGAGGATCACAACACCAGGGTCTGAGCGATGATGTTCATGATAAGGAACGATGGCCGGCGGCCGGAGGGGCTGGAGGTAAAGCTCCGCCGGCGCTCGCCTGCCATGGTGGCGCGTGATGCCGATCTGATGGACTGGTTCTGCCTGGGCGATCCCGACGCGGCACGCAATGCGGGACACAACGTGGTGCCGCTGCACGACGGCTGGTACGCCGACGATAGTGGCGGTGGGGTAGCGATCTTCGGTCCCTATTGGGAAATTCGCGACACGCCGTTCACGGTGCGCGAGATCGCGCCCGACCCATCGCCCACGCCACGCGATCCGACCGAGGCAACGGAAATCGTCAACGTCCGCAAGGCGATTTTCGGCGCGTGACGGTGTTCGGCCCGGCGATCCCGTCCAACCGGTGAGCTGGCGCCCACTCTGGGCGCGCAGCAGCTTGCCGCAGGTTTGGAAAATGCCTATATGTAGCAACGTTGATACTTGATACCGAAGATGAACGCCGTGAAGGTGACGACCTTATCCAGCCGCGAGTTCAACCAGGACACCGGTCGCGCGAAGCGTGCTGCAAAGAAGGGACCTGTCTTTATCACTGACCGCGGCCGCCCCGCGCATGTGCTGCTGACCATCGAGGACTACCAAGAACTGACCGGGCGTCATGCCAACATTGTCGAAATGCTGGGCATGCCGGACGCCGCTGGTGTCGATTTCGAACCGCCCCGCCTGCCCGGTCCGTTCGCGCGGCCGGCTGACCTGTCCTGATGTATTTGCTCGACACAAATGTTGTTTCCGAATTACGAAAAGCCAAGGATGGTAAAGCCGACCGCCATGTCGTGGCCTGGGCCGGCAGCGCTCCGCCGACCAGCCTGTTCGTGTCTGTCATCACCATCATGGAACTCGAGCTTGGAGTGCTAAGTATCGAGCAGCGTGATTCGATCCAGGGTGCCCTGCTCCGCGCGTGGCTCGACCACCGCGTCCTGCCGACCTTCGCAGACCGCGTGCTTCCGATCGATACCGAGGTCGCTCGGCGATGCGCGAATTTGCACGTTCCTGACCCGAGGTCTGAGCGAGACGCCCTAATCGCTGCTACGGCCTTGGTGCATGGGATGACAGTCGTGACCCGGAACACGGCCGATTTCGCCCCAACCGGAGTCCGGCTCATCAACCCTTGGAAGACTTGATCGCAAGAACGATCATGCGGCGATACGCGGCGCAGCCAGATCACTGACCCGATTCGAATTGCATTCACAAACCGACGACCGATCGGAACAGCGCCCAGTGCCCATCTTGCGACGCAGGCAAGACCGCCCATCTTCTGACGCAAGATCGCTGCATAGGGCAGCAACCTTATGAGGACGATCTCTTTGATGCGAAAGAGAGATCGCAAGGACATGACACCCAACAGAATCGCGTCCCTGCGCCGTTGGGCGGCAATTGCCGCGTTGGCGATGCTGACCGGATGTGCGGCTTACCCGGCTGAACCGGCAGGTTATGCAATGGGGTATTATGGCGCCCCGGGTTATGACGGATGGTACGGCTATGATGGCTTCGGCGTCCTCGGCTTGAACGGCTATCCGTACGGCCATCGATGGGATCATGGCGGTTGGGACCACCACGAGTTGGCGGGCTTCCACGACGGCGGCGGACATCCGCACTTCGCGTTCCACGGCGCGCCGGGTGGAGTGTCTCGAGGCAGCGGCGTTCCGCATGGCGGCTTCGCCCATGCCGCCTTCGGCGGCCATGGCGGCTACGCCGGAGGCATGCGCGGCTGAACCTCGTTGCGCGGCGGGGTCCACCCGCCGCCGCAACGTTCAGCCGCCGGCGCCGCGTTCCAGCGCCGCGCCCAGCTTGTCCAACAGCCCGCGCGATCCTTGCTCGCGCCGGCCGGCGTCGTCGTAGCCGTCCAGAAACGCGGCTTGCTCGGTGAAGATCAATCGCGTCCCCGAGTTCCTCCGGCTTGAACTCCACCGTCGTCAGCGACACCGAGATCCGCCGCGCGTCCAGATGCAGGTCGTAGCAATAGACGATGCGCTCATCCGGCACGATGTCATAATAGCGGCAGTCGAACTTATGCACCGTACCGCCCGGCGGCCCCGAATACGCGCGCTCACTGCCACCCACTCGGAAGTCGAACGCGCGCTCGATCGTCACCCACTCGTCGGGACCGGCAAACCAAGCCCCCTTGGCGGCCGGATCGGCCCACGCATTGAACACACGTGCCGGTGAGGCGTCGTAGACCCGCTCGAGAACGAACGTCGTATGCCGGGTGAATTGCTCACTCATCGTTTGCTTCCTTTATCCGTCTGCATCTTCTCTGCCGCCAGGTAGTCGCCGAGCCGGTCGAGCCGGCGTTCCCAACCGGCGCGCCGCGCGGCAATCCAGGCTTCGACAGTGCGCAACGCCGCCGGCTCGATGCGGCAGGTGCGCACCCGCCCGACCTTCTCTGACCGCACCAGCCCGCTCGCCTCCAATATCTGGAGGTGTTGCAACACCGCCGGCAGCGACATCGTCAGCGGCTCCGCGAGAGCACTTACCGATGCCGGTCCATGGCTCAGTTGTTCCAGCATCAGCCGCCGCGTCGGGTCCGCCATCGCATGGAAGGTGCGGTCGAGCGGGGTCTGAAGGTTAAGCATTCACTTAACTATCACGGCCGCCCCGGCTCTGCAAGCACGGCCTTGCGGAAACCCTGCCAGCCTTGCCAAGCTTGACCGGCAAGTGCAGTTCACGATTGCGTCTGCGACGGATCGGGCAGGAGAATACCGGCCAACAGTGGGGAGCGATGTCATGGCAACGGGCGGAAACAGCGACCAGCACTCTTACGTCTACCTTGGCCTTGCCGGTGAAACCGGGCGCGGGCGCGTGGTGCAATCCGGCCTCTACCGCATGGCCGACGGCGACGACGGATGGGAAACGCTACACCACGGTCTGCCGGAAGCACCGGCCATTCGCGCCCTCGCGGTGCATCCGCTGGACCCCGCCATCGTGTTCGCCGGCACCCAATCCGGCCCCTATCGTAGCGAAGATCGTGGCAAGCACTGGGAGAAAGTCGCCGTGCCCGACCACGGCCTGCCGGTCTGGTCGTTCCTGTTCCATCCGTACGATCCGGACGTAATGTTCGTCGGCTATGAAAACTGCGAAATCTATCGCAGCGACGATGGCGGCGAACGCTGGATCCGCCTGCCGGTCAGCGTGCGCTTTCCCGACATCACCACCACCGCTGGTTCCAACCCGGCCAAGCGCGTGCTGATGCTCGATGCCAGCGTCAACGAGCCGGATCATCTCTACGCGGCGATCGAGGTCGGCGGCACGCTACGTTCCACGGACGGCGGCGAACATTGGGAAAACCTGAGCCACGGTCAGTATCTGAACGACGATGCGGTGGACATGCACGGCGTACTTGCCAGCCGCTGGCGTCCCGGCACGGTGTTCGGCATCGGCCGGGCCGGCATGTTCCACAGCGCCGACGGCGGCGATCACTGGCGGCACGTGAAGCTCGACCCGATGAATCCGAAGGGCCAGATCTACTGCCGTGACATTCGCGAAGTGCCGGGCAATCCGCGCAAGCTGTTCGTCGCGGCCGGGGCGAATTTCCAAAGCGACGCCGGTGCGTTGCTATACAGCGGCGATGGCGGCGACACATGGTCGCGCGTGGACATGGGCACCCAACCGCCGCACACGCTGTTCAAGCTGGCGTTCGACGAGCGCCGTCCCACGCTGATGTCCTCCGCCACCAATGGTGGCGAGGTCTACGCCAGCCACGACGGCGGCGAGACCTGGACCGCCCAGCCGCCCCCACCCGGTGGCACGCAGATCTACGCGTTGGCCCGCGGCTGAACGCGCCAACGGCCCCGGCGCGTGGATTTTTCGCTTTCACCGGACCAGCAACGACTGCAACGACGCTGCCTGGAATTGGCGGCGGATTTCGCCGCCCGTTCGGCCGAACACGACCGCGACGCTTCGCATCCGATCGAGAATTACCAACGCCTCCGGGAGGAGGGGTTTCTTGAACTGACGGTTGCGACGGCGTGGGGTGGCGCGGGGCGAAGCTTTCTCGACCACACCATAGCCTATGAAGCTCTGGGCCAGGGCTGTCCGTCCACCGCGCTGGCGTTCAACATGCACGCCTCCGTCGTCATGCCGGTGCTGCAAAGCCCCGCGGTTTCCGCGCCAGCCAAACAGCTCATCGCCGACCTGGTCGTGCGCCAGCACCAGTTGATCGGCGGCAATTTCTCCGAGCCCGGTACAACATCGTTGATCGGCGAACGGCCGCTAAGCGCGCGGGCGCGCAGCGTGGACGGCGGCTACAGCGTCACCGGCCGCAAGATGTTTGCCTCGATGCTACAAGCGGCCGACCAGGTGATGGTGATGGCCTATCCCGATGGCGCGACGAGTCCCTTCGCCGGCATGCTGTTGCTGGTGCCGCCCGATGCGCCGGGGCGGCGCGTCGACGCCAATTGGGACACGCTGGGCATGCGCGCCACCCGGAGCGACTCGCTGATCCTGGAGGATTGCCGCCTGCCCGACAGCGCCCTGTTGTTGCGGTCCGACGACATCCGGGCCTTTCGGCACGATTACCTGAACTGGTTCTGGGGTTCGTATACCGCGGTCTATCTGGGCGTCGCGGTGGCGGCGTACGACGCGCTGCGCAAGCTGGTGCATGCACGCCAACCGCTCGGCTACGCGCAGCCGCTGGCGTATCATCCGGATGTGCGCCGCCACGTCGCCGAGATGAGCGCCACGCTCGAAGCGGCGCGGCTGATTACCTATCGGTCCGCCTGGCTCAGCGACACGCAAGGTCCGACGGCGGAAACCACCGCGGCGCTGTATCGCGCGAAATACATGGTCGGCGAGGCGGTCAGCGCCATCACCCGCATCGCGTTGACCTTGGGCGGCGCGCACGGGATTTTCAAAGGCTCGCGCCTGGAGCAATTGTTTCGCGACGGCGCACTGGCGCCAATCCAGCCGCCGCCGGCGGATTTCTGTCTGTGGAACATGGGGCTTTACGAACTGGGCCTCGATCCCGCAGATGTGCTGCCGCCGATGCGTCCCGGGTGATGCCTCGTTGCCGATGAGGGAGAAGACCGCATGCAAATCCAGCCCTACCTGTTCTTCGATGGCCGTTGCGACGAAGCGATCGCGTTCTACCAAACCGCGCTCGGCGCCAAACCGGGAATGCTGATGCGGTTCAAGCAGGCGCCCGACCCCGGGATGGTGTCGCCCGGGTCGGTAGACAAGGTGATGCACGCCCGCCTCGACATCGGCGAGACGACCGTTTTGCTATCGGACGGACGGTGCCAAGGTCAGCCGAATTTCCAGGGATTCGCCTTGTCGCTGACCGCGCCAGACGCAGCCGAAGCCGAACGGCTGTTCACGGCATTGGGCGATGGCGGCGAGGTGCGGATGCCGCTGGCCAAGACGTTCTTCTCGCCCAGCTTCGGCATGGTCGCCGACCGCTTCGGCGTGACGTGGATGGTCTACGTGGCGTGACGCGAGGGAGACCAAGAAGCGCCAAAAGCCTCCGCCTCCCCTTGAGGGTTTGAGTTGCGGAACGGACCTAGGCCGGGAGGGGGCGTGCGGCGCGAACCCCTCCGCGTGGTTCCCGGCCTTTAGTGTTTCTTAAGATTAAGCAGGGTCTTCGCTGTCTGGTGTGGGTAGCGACGACCCGGCAGCTTGGTGACAGAACCGGTGTGGCCCCAGGTACGATCGAAGGTTCCCCGTGTAATAGGCCATGTTCGCTCTTGTTGCGGCCTCCGTTGGTCGAAATCGACGCAGCCCGCTGAACCGTGGCCGCTGCCGCCGCGATGCGTTGCCGAAGCCAAACCTGTGGCGCCGTTGCGGTAACGCTGCATTGATTTTCAGCACGGAGGAAGTGCGGAGAGCGCGGTGAACACGGAGAAAGCGCAGTCCGTCACACGCGCCAACGCAATTGCCCGACCAGTGAATGGCGCCGCCCAAGAAAATCGCTCGCTCCGTGTTCACCGCGCTCTCCGCACTTCCTCCGTGCTGAAAAAATAATTCGAAGCCGCACGAGGCAGCGATGTGTACCGTCTGGCCGGCCGAGTATACGTCGCCATAACCGAGGGCCCCAGCGTCAAGGAAACGAATCGCGTGAACCGGAGAAAGCTGCTCGGATCGTCGCTAACCACGCCAGACGGCGAAGAACCACGGAACGGCACCGAGCCACGGTGGAATACTGCTTGCGCGCAAATTGACCGAACGTGTCATCGGGCTGGCCATCGAGGTGCATCAGCTAACCGGGCCGGGCATGCTGGAATCGGTTTACGAAGGTTGCCTCCGCCATGAGTTGGACCAAGCAGGAATCATCTTCCAACGGCAAGCTGGGATTCCAGTTACCTACAAGGGCGTCCAGTTCGATGAAGGCTTTCGCGCGGACATTCTTGTGGACCGGCAACTGATCATTGAAATCAAAGCGGTTGCCAACATCGTCGCGGCGCACGACGCGCAGATCCTGACCTACCTCCGCATGAGCGGCCTGCGTCTCGGCCTACTGTTCAATTTCCATGCGCGGCTGCTGAAGGACGGCATGCGGCGATTTATCGTCTGAACAGCTCCGTGCTGCTCCGTGGTTCTTCGTGGTCTCCGTGTTAAATGCTTGCAGCAGAACGGCCCGCACGAACCACGCGTCGGTGTCGCACATGACCGCTCCCCGCCCGCTTCACCGCCGATACGGCACCGGCAGCAGTGTCCGTACCGGCCGCCTCACCAGCACGCCTGTCTCCTGCACGATGACCAGCGCGTCCGGCGAATAATCCAGGATCATCTCGCGGCAGGCGCCACACGGCGGCACCACGGCCAACTCGCGATCCGCCTCGTCCGGTTTTGGATGCCGCACCGCCACCGCTGTCTCGATCGAGCCGTCGCCTTCCAGCAGAGCACGGCCGAACGCCACCGCCTCGGCACACACGGAAAGCCGGCCGACCGTGGCGCCGATATGCAGCCCGGTCCACACCCGTCCGTCACGGCCGCGGATCGCCGCGGCAACGGTATGCCAGAACGGCTTGTAGTGCCGCGCCAGCACCTCATGCGCGGCGGCAATCAGCGCGTGGTCGGCCTCTAAAAGCGTCGGGTCCGGCGGCGTCCCGCCGGGAAGTGCGTCATTCAGCCGCCTCGGCCTCCTCTGCCTCATCCGTCGACGTTGCCAACATCAGGTTCGCCACCACGCCCGATTGCTCGCGCACCTTGGCCTCGATCTTGGCGGCCATGTCGGGATGGTCGCGCAGGAACTGCTTGGCGTTCTCGCGCCCCTGCCCGATCCGCTGGCTGTCATAGCTTAACCAGGCGCCCGACTTCTCCACCACATTGGCCTTCACGCCAAGATCGATCAACTCGCCGACCTTGCTGATGCCTTCGCCATACATGATGTCGAACTCGACCTGGCGGAACGGCGGCGCCAGCTTGTTCTTCACCACCTTTACGCGAGTCTGGTTCCCCACCACTTGCTCGCGGTCCTTGATCTGACCGATGCGGCGGATCTCCATCCGCAGCGAGGCATAGAACTTCAGCGCCTGTCCCCCGGTGGTGGTCTCCGGGTTGCCGAACATCACCCCGATCTTCATGCGGATCTGGTTGAGGAAGATCAGCATCGTATTGCTGGTGGACACGTTGCCGGTGAGCTTGCGCAGCGCCTGGCTCATGAGCCGGGCGTGCAGGCCCATGTGGCTGTCGCCCATCTCGCCTTCCAGTTCCGCGCGCGGCACCAGGGCGGCGACGCTGTCGATCACCACGACATCCACCGCGCCCGACCGCACCAGCGTGTCGCAGATCTCCAGCGCTTGCTCGCCCGCGTCCGGCTGGCTGATCAGCAGGTTGTCCACGTCCACCCCGAGCTTGCGGGCATACCCCGGATCCAGCGCATGCTCTGCGTCGATGAACGCGCAGGTGCCGCCGCGCTTCTGTGCCTCGGCGATGGCGTGCAGCGCCAGCGTGGTCTTGCCGGAGCTTTCCGGGCCGTAGATCTCCACCACCCGCCCGCGCGGCAGCCCGCCGATTCCCAGCGCCAGGTCCAGCCCCAGCGAGCCCGAGGGAATCACCTCAATCTGTTCGTCCCCCGCCCGCGCACCCATGCGCATGATGGAGCCTTTGCCAAACGCCCGCTCGATCTGCGCCAGCGCGGCATCGAGCGCCTTGTTCTTTTCCATGCGACCTGTTTCCTCAGGTACTGGGGACAACCTGCAACCGAACGTTTTGTTTGGCGCTTCCATTCTCGCGCTTAGATTGCATCCGAACGACTCCTTCGCGCAAGAGAACAAAGCACAACCACGGGCAAAGCGACCAGTTAAGAGTTCGTTCCTTCTATGTTCCATAAGTCGCGGGAATGCAAGAACTAATCGCGAACATCGGTCCTCACAACTCCGGACATTCCGCAACAGCACGCTCCACGCAGGCGACGAGGTCTCGCAATCGGTACGGCTTGGTCAGGAACGACACCCCTTCTGCCGCAAGATCGCCCAACAGCGCCGAGTTGGTATAGCCGGAAACCAGCACTGCCGGCAGGTCGGGCCAGACTGCGCGCACCGCGCGCACCAGTTCGGTTCCGTGCATTCCCGGCAGCATGATGTCGGACACCAGCACCCCGGGTGGACAGGCGGCATCGCCCGGCCGGGGCAGCCGTTCCAGCGCGGCCTCGGCCGAATTGACCGCCGCAACCTCCCAACCGGCGCGTAGCAGGGCGCGTTCCGTCAGCCTGCGCACGGATTCCTCGTCCTCCACCAGCAGCACGGACCGCGCCGCCGCCGCCGCAGGCGCCACCATGCTCAGAGGGGCAGCCGCGTGCGGAACCGTGGAAACGTCCTCCGCTTCCTCGTGCCGCGGGAGCCACAGCCGGACGCAAGTCCCCTCGCCGACCGCGCTCTCGACGGCTACGAACCCTCCGGACTGACGCACAATGCCATAAACGGTGGAAAGCCCCAGTCCATTGCCGCCGCTGTCCCGCCGCGTGGTGAAGAACGGCTCGAACACCAGGGGCACGATCGCGGGCGGGATGCCTTCCCCGGTGTCCTGCACGTCGATCGCCACGTAGCGCCCCGGCGGCATGGTTTCGGACCCGACCGGCCGAGGCTGGTACAGCGTCAGATGCCCCGTCCGCAGCGTCAGCGTTCCGCCGGCCGGCATCGCATCGCGGGCGTTGGTCGCCAGGTTGACCAGCACCTGGTCGAACTGCGCGGGATCGACACGCACCGACCGGCTCGGTTCCTCCAGTTCCAGCCGCAGCCGAATTTGCTCGCCGAGCATGCGACCCAGCGTGTCCGACAGCACGCGCACCGCCGCGTTCACCGCGACCACCTCCGGCAGCAGCGGCTGCCGCTGGCCGAATGCCAGCAATTGGCGCACCAGGGCCGCACCTCGGTCGGCACTCCGGCGGATCTGCCTGATGTCGTCGAGCGTCGCATGCTGGCAATTCTCGCGTTCCAGCACCGCGTCGGCCGCGCCGCCGATGGCCATCAGCAGGTTGTTGAAATCATGCGCGATACCGCCCGCGAGCTGACCGACCGACTGGAGTTTCCGAAACTGCGCCAGCTCCGCCTCCAGGCGCTTCTGCACGGAAACATCGGTCAGCCGCAGCAGCAGTCCGGAGATTTCGCCGTCGGTTTCGCGCAGCGGCGCTATCGATAGCGCCACGACCACCGCCGGGTTCCCGCCGCATAATCGAGCCTGTAGCGGCGGCGGGTTATCGCCGTGCCAGGCCGCGGCCAGCGCGGCCCCGACGCGCTGCCGATCCGCGGAGACGAACAGCGCCTTGGCCGGTGCCGCGGCCCCGTTTGCCTCTGGCGGCACCATGCTCATCGCCAGCATCTCGTCCAGCCGCCGATTGGTCCGCACGATTCGCCCGGCTCGATCCAACGCCAGCACACCAATCCCGGAATCCTCGAACAACTCGGTCAGCAGTGGACTCAGCGGCCGCACCAATTGGTCGATCAGCCGCCGGCGACGCAGGATCGCAGGCAGCATCATGCCGCCCTGCGCATCCCGCGCGCCCGCTGACCCAGGCGCCAGACATAGGCGATGATTTCCGCCACCGCCTGGTAATGCTCGGCCGGGATTTCGGTATCCACCTCGACGCGATACAGCGCGCGAGCGAGCAGGGGATTGGCGACCAGGGGGATTTTGCTGGCTTCGGCGACTTCGCGGATGCGCGCCGCCAGCAAATCGACGCCCTTCGCCACCACCCTCGGCGCCGCATTCTTCGCCCGGTCATACGCCAGCGCCACGGCATAATGCGTCGGGTTGGTGATCACCACCGTCGCCTTCGGGACCGCCGCCAGCATGCGTTTGCGTGCGCGGTGCATGCGGATCTGCTTGATCCGCGCCTTGATCTTCGGATCCCCCTCCAATTCCTTTTGCTCCTCCCGTACGTCCTCCTTGCTCATGCGAAGCTGACGCGCGTGACGCAGCCGCACCCAGAACAGGTCCGCCGCGGCGATCGCCCCCTGCACCGCGAGCACGACGAACAGCATGTGCAGCACCGGCGACAGGGTGCGTGCCATCAGCACCTGCGGGTCCCAGCGCGGCGCCTGCATCATGGCCGGCAGGTCGGACCGCAGCACGCGCCAGAGCGCGAATGCCATGACCGCCACCTTGGTCACCGATTTCGCCGCCTCCACCAGGCTGTCCGGCCCGAACAGCCGGCGCAGTCCCACGCGGGGGCTGATGCGGCTGAGGTCCGGCTGCAACCCGCTGCCGCTGATCAGGAACCCCGTTTGCAGCAGCGACGCGACGACGCCCGCCACCAGTGCCGCCAGCACAAACGGCCCCGCGCCCCACAGCGCCGCCATGCCGGCGAGCCGCAATGCGAGGGCGGCGGTCAGTTCCGGCGCATCGGCGTGGGCGAGAAGCGTCGCCAGGCGTGTGCCCAGATGCTGCGCCGTGCCGCCGGCGGCATAGACCGTCACCAGCGTCACCGCCGCCAACCCGGCAAAGTTGTGGATTTCCCGCGAAACCGGCACGCGGCCTTCCTCGCGCGCCCGTTGGATGCGCCGCGGCGTCGCGGCTTCGGTGCGGTCCTGTTGCGCCGTGTCCTCCGCCATCGCGGGTCAGTTCCCCGGCAGCGCGGCCAGGCTGTCGCGCACGGCGTCGTGCCACGTCGCCATGATGACGCCGGACAGGCTCGCCAGCAGCGCCAGTCCGCCGACGATCTGTCCCGGCATGGAGACGAAATAGACCTGCAGCCGAGGCACCAGCCGGGCGATCAGCCCGATCGCGACATGCCAGACGATCGACGCCAGGGTGAACGGCGAGGCGAGCCGCAGCGCCAGCCCGAATGCCTGCGCTACCGCGGCGACCGCCATCGCGGTGCCGTCGGCCGATGGCAGCAGGGCGCCGGGCGCGATCAGCCGGTAGCTGCCGGCCAACGCGGTCAGCGGCAGCACATAAAGCCCGGACACCAGGATCGCCAGCGGCACCGCCAGCTCGAACAGCGCCGACAACGCGGTGGTTTGCGGCCCCAGTTCGGCGTCCGGCTGCAACACCGTGGAAATGCCCAGCAGATAGGCGATGAATTGCGCGGCCATCGGCAGCGCGAGGCAGATCAGCCGGGCGAGCCAGCCCAGCCACAACCCGGTGGTCACCTCGGCGCCGACCATCCCGGCCGCGGTGGCGCCCGCTTCGGGCATCGGCGGCATCAGCGGCAGGATCCCCGGCAGCAACAGAACCGTGACGCCGAGCGCCAGGCCAACGCGCACCAACGCCGGCACGGTCGCCTCGCCAAGCCCGGGCAGCAACGCCATGGCCGCGCCGAAGCGAGCCAGCACCAGCATGAAGGCGAAGCCCCAGCCCGGCAGGTCCGCCAGCAGGGCAGCGGCGTCGGGCGTCACGAGCCGCCGACCGCGATCATCCGGTCGAACAGTGTCAACGTGTAGTTCGACAGGGTCGCGAACATGAACGGGCCAAGCAGGACCAGGGTCAGGCCGATCACCAGTAGCTTGGGAATGAACGCCAGGGTCGCTTCGTTGATCTGGGTGACCGCCTGCACCAGCGCGACGAGCAAACCGGAGGCCAGTGCGACGGCCATCAATGGGCCGCCGATTTTCAGCACCACCAGCATGCCGTCCCGCACCAGCCCCGCGATATCGGCATCATTCATGGAGGGGGAGGAGAGACGCCACGCACCGGCCTCCGTCATGCCGACCGAGGTCGGCATCCACGACTGTGCTGCGCCCGCGAAGAGAAGGCGTGGATGCCGACCTTCGTCGGCATGACGAAAAGCGCCTGTCGCCAGCCCGCCTCATATCGGCATCTTGATGATGTCCTGATACGCCGACACGACCCGGTCGCGGATCGCCGTCGTGGTTTGCAGCGCCAGTTCGGCGCGCGACAGCGCGGTCACCACGTCGGTCAAATTGCCATCGCCCAAGATCGCCTGCATGGCCGAACTTTCCGCCGCATGCCCGGTCGCCACCGCCCCATCCAGCGCGCTTTGCAGCATCGAGCCGAAGCTGCTGCCCGCCCCACCACGATCCACCTTCGCATAGGCGTCGGCGGCGCTGGAGGGCGTGATGGTGATCGTCGGGATCGTGCTCATTTCAGCAGGTCGATCGTGCGGTTCAGCATACTTCGGGTCGCTTGCAGCACCGACAGGTTGGCACTGTACGAACGCTCGGCCTCGCGCATGTCCATCACCTCGATGAAGCTGTTGACGTTCGGTGTCTTGACGTAGCCGTCGGCGTTCGCCGCCGGATTGGACGGATCGTAGCGCAGCGGTTGCGCCGCTTTGTCCTGACCAATCTGCTTCACCCGCACCGTGGCGGCGCCACTGCTCGCATCGACCCGGTTCTCGAAGGTGATCGTCTTGCGCTTGTACGCATCGGCGCCGGGCGCCGAGCCCGTGGTATCCTGGTTTGCCAGGTTCTCCGCGATCACCCGCAGCCGCATGGTTTGCGCGTCCATGCCGGCCGCGGAAATGTTCAGTGCCTTGTTGAGGTCCATTGCCGCCTCACTTACGAGCTGTGGCCGAGCGCCAGGCTGAACAGGCTCATGTATTTCTTGTAGATCGAGGTCACCAGCGACTGCGTAGTCTCGGTATCCGCGACCTTGGTCAACTGCGCGTCCAGCGCGACCCCGTTGCCATCCGGGCCGTGCGCGTCCTTCTCCGCGACCGGTTGCAGCGGTCCGCCCGAGGTGCCCGCCAGATGCCCGGGCTGGGTTTGCACCGGCGCCATGCTTGCGACGTTTGCCAGCGTGCGGGCGAAGGACGGCAGGTCGCTCGGCTGGAAGCCGGGGGTCGAGGCGTTGGCAATGTTCTGCGCCAGCACCGCCTGGCGCTGATCCGCCCAGGCCAGCCGCTGTTCCGCAAGCGCGAACAGACCGATTTGCGTCGGCTCCATGCCAGCGACACTGCGCCCAGGGAACTGAATGGATGGTTAATTTGCCGACCTGGCGCGCGCATCGAGCGCGATTCCCGCCGGAAGCGGAATCCGTGCCAGCCGCGGAAAGGATTCGTTCATCTCCATTTGCTCTAATGCCGTCATGCAAGTTGCCAACGACGCGGAGACGCCGCTCGCCACCGTACGCGCCTGCCTGGAGCAATTGGGCCACACGCTGCGCATCGCCCGCAGCCTGGTGCAATCAGGCAAGCAGGTGGACCTGACCGGCCTGGACTCCGAGGCGGGCTATGTCTGCGCTCGCACGCTCGATCTCCCGCCAGAGGAGGGCCACGCCCTCCGGCCGGAGCTGATCGGGCTGCTTGCGGCACTCGACGCACTGTCCGCTGCGCTGGCCACGGGGGTTCCGCCGCCGGGCTGACCCCCTCCTTCATCCGCCCGGCAAAAGGCCGCGCCATGCTGCTTGGTTTCAGTTCGCTGCTCACCGCCGTCGCCGCGCTTGGGGTGGTACTCGCCCTGGTATGGCTGGGGGCCCGCGCCGCGCGCCTCACCGGTTTCGCCCCACGCCCGACCGGCGCGCGAATCCTGGCGTTGCGTGATAGCATCGCGCTGGACTCCCGCCGGCGCATGCTCGTGGTGCGGTGCGGCGCACGCGACGTGGTGCTGCTGACCGGCGGCGGCCAGGACGTCGTGGTCGGCTGGCTCAACTCCGCAGGAGTCATTGGCCGGTGGTCAGCGTTCGGACGCGGAGCCGGGGACGTGAACCGGCGCGGCGCGGCATGCTGCCTGGTGGCGATAATACTGCTGGCGCCGATCGCGGCACATGCCCAGTCGGTCAACATCGACCTCGGGACAGCCGGCCAGGCGGGAGCGACCAGCCGGATCATCCAGCTCACCGCGCTGGTCACCGTGCTGTCGCTGGCGCCCAGCCTGCTTGTGATGGTGACCGCCTTCACCCGCATCGTCATCGTGCTGTCGCTGTTGCGCAGCGCCCTGGCCACCCAGAGCACCCCGCCCAACATCGTGCTGATCGGCCTGGCGCTGTTCCTCACGTTCTTCGTCATGCAGCCGGCACTGGACCAGGCCTGGACCGCCGGCCTCGCGCCGATGGCGGGCGGCCAGATCAGCGAGATGGAGGGCATGCGCCTCGCGGTTGCGCCATTCCACCACTTCATGACCGCCAACCTGCGCACGGCGGACCTGCGGTTCTTCCTCGACGTGGCGCATCTGCCGGCCGCTGCCACGCCGGATCAGGTGCCCTGGCGCGCGCTGGTGCCCGCCTTCCTGGTGGGCGAATTGCGCCGCGCCTTCGAGATGGGCTTCCTGCTGTTCCTGCCGTTCCTGGTGATCGACATGGTGGTGGCCAGCGTGCTGATGAGCCTCGGTATGATGATGCTGCCGCCCAGCGTGGTGTCGCTGCCGTTCAAGCTGATCTTCTTCGTGCTGGTGGATGGCTGGCGGCTGGTAGCGGGAAGTTTGGTGCAGAGTTTCGCCGGGCAGTGAACCGTGACGTCAGGATGATGTCGCTGGCGCCCCTTGCACCCGCGACAGCGTAGCGCTTCCATTGCGCAGCCAAATTACGCCAAACGCGCAGATGCCTCCGCCCGAGCCGATCCCCGACCTTTTGAAGGCCGTCAACGACTCCAGCGCGCGCGGCTTCGCGCTGTGGGTGACGTTCCTGACGGTGGGCACCTACCTGGCGATCGCCATCGGCACCACCACCCATCTTCAGCTTCTGCTGGAAGCGCCTGTCAAGCTGCCGCTGCTCGGTGTCGATCTGCCGCTGTTCGCCTTCTACCTTTTCGCACCGCCGCTGTTCCTGCTGCTGCATTTCTACGTGTTGATGCAGTTCTATCTGCTCTCGCGCACGATCCGGCGGTTCGACACCGAGCTTCAAAGCGCACGGATGCTCAGAATCGACCGCGAGCGGGTGCGGGTGCAACTGGACTCCTTCGTCCTGACGCGAATGCTGCTCGGCGGTCCGGAGCGCTTTCTGCCGCGACTGTTCCTGCGCGGAACCGTCTGGATCACGCTGCTGGCAGGCCCGATAGTCCTGCTGCTGTTCTTCCAACTGCGCTTCCTGCCGTACCATTCCGTGCCGACCGCTTGGGTGCATCGTGCGGTGCTGCTGCTGGACATCGCGATGCTCTCGGTGGTTTGGCCGTGGATCGCCCACGACGGCTCGGACGAACCGCGCCCGCGAGCGGCCTTGGCGTGGCTGGGTGCGCTGGGTGCCGTGCTGGCAATATTCGCGGTGCTGGTCGCAACGATACCCGACGAGTGGGTCGAAACCTGGCAGCCTCCATGGCCAATGCACCTGGAGAACCAGACAGGTCGTCGTGTGTGGTGGCCCACCTGGGCGCTCTTCGAGGGCAACATCGAACCTGAAAACAGTGCCACCGACAGCCTGTTCGGGCGCAACCTCGTGCTGATGGACATGCCGCTGACCGGCCTGGACGACGAGCAATTGGCGAAGCGCGACCGCACGCTGTCGTTGCGCAACCGGGATCTGCGCTATGCGCTGTTCTGGCGCTCCGATCTGCGCAAGTCCGATCTCTCCTACGCACATTTGCAACATGCCGATCTGTCGGTCGCACACCTGGAGAATGCCCGCCTGGACGAGGCTGATTTGCAAGGCGCGTCGTTCAATTACGCGCAGGCGCAGGGGGCGTCGTTCTATGGGGCGCGGATCCAGGGCGCGCACTTCAATCATACGCACCTGGAGGGAGCGGCACTCAACGGTGCGCAAATTCAAGGTGCAGATCTCACTGCCGCGGAGCTGCAGGGTGCGTCGCTCGTCGCCGCGGCAATGCAGGGGGCCTCGCTGCGTGGCGCAAATATGCAGGGCGCAACGCTCTATGCGGCCCAGATGTCGGGCGCCGATCTGGATTATGCGCAGATGCAGGACGCTACGCTTGCTGCAACCCAGATGCAGGGCGTGTCCCTCGACGAAGCCCAAATGCAAGGTGCCTCGCTGGTTGACGCGCTGATGCAGGGCGCGACCCTGGAGCGCACTCAGATGGACGGAAGCAGCATCCAAGGCGCATCGATTTGGCGTGCGACGTTGGCCAACGCCTCAACTGCGAACGTCGACGCGCGAGGCGCCACGCTCGCTCCGATGTCGCCGCATGACGTTACGGCGTTGCTCGATTTCGTCCGGCAAAGCGTGCCTGAAGACAGATTGGAAAGCGCTCTGCAGAGGCTGCGGATTCTCAACCAGCAGGTGGTGGCCGACCGGGAGGCCGAACGCCAGGCGCCATGGTTGGAATTGATTTGTCGCAGCTCGGAGTCCGCGCCGGACGAAGCGCTGCTTGCATCGACTCTCGCCGGCCCCGCATGCGCGCTGGACGGCGCTCGATACGTCGCGCGCGGATTGCTGCGACGGATCGCAACTGAACAATCCCGCCCTTACGTACCGCTGCTGGCCCGCGCTCTGCGTGATCCCGGCTGCGCGGGAGCACGCGGGCTTACCCCGGCGGAGATTGCTCGTCTCGACGCGATTATCGCCGCTGCCGGTAAGGTGACGTCCTCGGCCGTTGCGGCGCCCGGGCCGCCGCCCCAGCCCGGTCGCTGACCGTTTTGCCAGTAAATTGGGCAGTTCTTACGGCATGACGGTTGGCGCCGGCGGTGCAGTACGTCGATCGATTGCCGGGTTGGTATCAGTACCGCTTGTACGGCAGGAACTTGCCCGACATCGTCAGCTTCACCCGATCGCCCTTCTGGTCGGGCTGCCGCTCCAGCGCCATGTCGAAGTCGATCGCGCTCATGATGCCGTCGCCGAACTCCTCCTGGATCAGCTCCTTCCAGGTGGTGCCGTAGACCATGACCAGCTCGTAAAACCGGTAGATCAGCGGATCGGTCGGCACCCCGCCCGGCAATGACCCGCGATACGGGATCGCTTGCAGCAGCGCGGTCTCCGCTGCGTCCAGCCCGAACAGCTCGGCCGCCTTCGCCGCGGTTTCCGGCGTCATCGACATCTGCCCCAGGCAGGCAGCGCAGGTCCAGGTGGGCGAGTAGCCAAGCCGCGCGGCGATCTCCGCCCACGTCAGCGTCTTTTCCTGCTTGATCGCCAGGATCTTGTGGCCGAGTGCGGTCTTTGCGTCGTTCATGCCGGAGCCTCCCAAGCAAATGGCTGCGGCGGAGCAAGCAAGTGGCGGGCCAGCGTGAGGGCAAGTCGCCGGACCGATGGGTCAGAGCGCGGTGCGGCGGGCTTCGACGTAATCCATCGCGTCCTGCACCGTGCGGATATGCTCGACGTCGGCCTCGGGAACCACGATGTCGAATGCCACTTCGAAGGCCATCACCAGTTCGACCGTATCCAGGCTGTCGGCGCCGAGGTCATCGACCAACGACGCTCCCGGGACAACCTTCGCCGGCTCGATGCCGAGATGCGTGCTGATGATCCTGGTAACCTGTGCAGTCGTTTCGGCCATGCTGTTCCGGATTCCGTGGCGGCGGCGCTTCGCCACAAGCGCCCGATGCAAAGAGCGGCAATGGGCAACAAGTATCCCGTTGGCGGCCGGTCACGCCGCGCGGGGCACCGGCAGCGAATAGCCGACACTGGCACAGGTCGCCTCCGCCGCCTGCACCAGGCCGACGGCGCGTACCCAGCGCGGCCGGTCGTTGCGTCGCGTATCGTAGCTGCGGTGTGTCGTGGCGCTGATGCGGAACTCGGCCCATCGGGCGCCGTCGTTCCGATCCGCGTCGGGAACATCCGCGAGCAGATCCTGCTTGGCGTGACCGCGCGCGTGCATCTGACAGATCAGGCGCGCAAGCTGATCGATCCGCCGCAGCCCGGCTTCGACCGACGCCACC
The DNA here is from genome assembly GCA_963762885.1 of uncultured Alphaproteobacteria bacterium. Lineage (GTDB taxonomy): Bacteria > Pseudomonadota > Alphaproteobacteria > Acetobacterales > Acetobacteraceae > JASHVB01. The sequence continues at coordinate 307,424 of CAVXNH010000088.1, read as the reverse complement.
GGCTGATAGCTGGCGACAAAGGGGCTCCAGACCTCGACGGTGAGACTGCTGGCCCGCTGTTCATCGATCCGACGGCTGATCTTCAGCGATGGTCTGCTCGGTTGGCGGCTATTCATGGATTTATACTGACCGGTTCAATCGGGTTTCGCATCGTGATCGGCGTCGATGATAACTTCGTCCTCGTCGTCATCTTCGGCATCGATGATGGCATCGTCTTCCTCATCCGCGTCTTCGACCGCGGTCAAGGGCGCCGCCTCGTCGTCGGCGGCGACCGGCACAAGCGGCCGAAACGGACGCCTGGGCCCGGCTGCGCCACGCACCGGCCAAGCAGCGCGGGCTTGTTGCGGCGCTTGCTGCACGCCGCATTTCGGGCATACCGCAGGCGCCCGGTTCAGATCATAGAAGCGCTCATTGCAACCCGTACAAGTGCACTTGGCGCCGAGTTCCGGCCTGCCCATCGCAAAATTCCTAAATACAGGCCCGGCATCGGCGCCCGCGGATCGGTTCTTTGTCGTCAGCGCGGCGGGCCACCGATCCGGCGCTGCCCGCAACCCGCCTTCCGGCGTCAGCCGGTCTTGATGTCGTGCAGTTTCTCGGAACAGGCGCGCGCAAGCCCGTTGTCCGGCAGCGTCTTGCCGCCAACCGTCGCCCAGCCGGCCTGCATTACCAGATCGCTGCGCGAGTAGGACGACGCCTCGGTCTGGAATTTGGCCAGCGTCGCATGGTCCGGGTCTTGCTGGGCTTTCGCCACGCAGAAGGGAACCAGCGCCGCGACCACCGCCGTTTCCGACTGATCCTGCGCCATTTGCTCGGCGGTCTTCTGCGTTGTCCAGCCAAGCTGCGTAAATCCGACGACGGCCATCGCGACGGCGCCGCACGCTGCGCCCCAAAGTCCGGGCTTGAGCCAACCGGGGATTTGCATGTGAATTGTTCTTTGCATTTCAGGAGGACGGATCTCCCCCCGCCGAAACGGCGACGTCTGATTAAAGTGGGGTGTGGCAATCCCATTACACCAGCAGGATAAAAATAAACCTCTCTAACCTCTCCCGCGGGAGCGGGAGAGGTCGAGTTGCGAAGCATCGAGGGTGAGGGTGATCGGGTCGGCACGTAGCGGGTAGAGCGCAGTGTGCCGACCCGATCACCCTCACCCTCGCCGCTGACGCGTCGTGACCTCTCCCGCTCCCGCGGGAGAGGTTTACTTTCCCGTGCCCCTTGCGCTTGGCCGGCATTGGGGCGATATACCGGCTGCTTTCCGTGAATGCGTGATTGGCGTTCGGTCTCCGGTTTTGACCGCGCCCTCCCGGAAATCTCATTGTAACGCGTTCGCCCCAGTGTCGCGCGGGCAGGCGAACATCAAGGCGCTTGCCTATTATCCGTCGGGACGAACCCACGGGGGCTGGCGCTGGAGCTTCAATCTTCGTGTCATCGATTACCTTTTCGGCCCTCGGCCTCGCCGAGCCCTTGTTGCGCGCCCTCGAGAAACAGCGCTTCCTTCAACCAACACCGATCCAGGCAGCCGCCATCCCGCACCTGCTCTCCGGCCGCGATTTGCTCGGAGTCGCCCAGACCGGTACCGGCAAAACCGCGGCATTCGCCCTGCCGATGCTCCAGCATCTTGCCGCCAACCCAATCAATCCGCACCGCTTCGCCACGCGCGCCCTGATCCTGGCGCCCACCCGCGAGCTGGCCTTGCAGATCGAGGAAAGCCTGCTGAACCTCGGCAGCGAACAACGCCGCCGCATCGTCGCGATCCTCGGCGGCATGAGCCGTTTCGGCCAGGTACAAAGAATGCGCGGCGGGGTCGACATCGTGGTTGGCACGCCCGGCCGAATCTGCGACCTGATGGCCACCGGCGAATTGCGGCTCAACGAGGTCACCCACTTCGTGCTCGATGAAGCCGATCGCATGCTCGACCTTGGCTTCATCCGCGACATCCGCCGGATCGTCGCTGCCCTGCCAGCGCAGCGGCAGTCGTCGCTGTTCTCCGCCACCATGCCGGCGGAAGTCGCCAAACTGGCGGAAACGCTGCTGCGCGACCCGGTCCGGGTGGACGTCGCGGCCTCCGCGCCGGCCAGGCTGCCGATCGAGCAGCATGTGCATTTCGTCGATACGACGGGAAAGCGGGCGCTGCTGGGCAAGCTGCTGGACGATCCGGCGATGTCGCGCGTGATCGTCTTCACCCGCACCAAGCGGTCGGCCGATCGGGTCGCGGAGGTCCTCGATACCGGCGGCGTCCGCGTCAGCGCGATCCACGGCAACAAAAGCCAGCCGGCGCGGATCAAGGCACTGGAGCAATTCCGCACCGGGCGCGCCCGCGTGCTGGTCGCTACCGACATCGCCGCGCGCGGCATCGACGTGACCGGCATTTCGCATGTCATCAACTTCGATCTTCCGGCCCAGCCGGAGGACTACGTGCACCGCATCGGCCGCACCGCGCGGGCCGGCGCCACCGGCGTCGCCATCTCGTTCTGCGATGCCGCGGAACACGGCACCTTGCGCGCGATCGAGCGCATGACCGGGACGGTGATCAATATCGCCGGTGGCACGCCGCCGACGCGGCAGCCGAACCCCGGCAAGAGCCAGCCGGGACGCGGCCAGCCGCCGTCCGGCGCCAACCGCCGGCGTCACCAGCCACGCGGCCGGGTGGGCTATCGTCCGGCAGCGTAACCTCTGCCCAGGGTCCATGGTTGGCAGCGCCGGCCATGGATTCCTGACGGAGATTGCCGCATGAACGACACCCGAACGAAAGTCGTGCATGCTATCGATGCCGCGACGGGATCAGTCTCCTGGAGAGGATGGACGCCATGACCAATGCCACGCTGCAAGAGTCCGAGGACGTCGCCTATCCCTCCAGCATCGGTTTCGTGCTGATCCATCTCGCCTGCTTTGTCGCCATCTGGACCGGCGTGACGCCGCGCGCCCTGGTGCTCTGCGTCGCGCTATACTTCCTGCGGATATTCGCGATCGGTGCCGGCTATCACCGCTACTTCTCGCATCGCGCTTACCGCACCAGCCGCGTGTTCCAGTTCCTGCTGGCGTTCGTCGCACAGACCTCGGCGCAACGAGGCGCCCTGTGGTGGGCCGCCCACCATCGCCGCCACCACAAATACTCCGACACCGCGCTGGATGTGCACTCCCCGGTGCTGCGCAGCTTCCTGTATTCGCACATGGGCTGGATCTTCGTGCCGCGGAACAACGCCACCGACTACACCACGGTGCGCGACTTCGCCCGCTTCCCGGAACTGCGCTGGCTGGACAACATGCTCTACGTCCCGCCGGCATTGCTCGCGCTGGCATGCTGGCTGATCGCCGGCATGCCCGGCCTGGTCGTCGGCTTTTGCTGGAGCACGGTCGCGGTGTGGCACGCCACGTTCAGCATCAACTCGCTCGCCCACGTAATTGGCCGGCGCCGCTATGTCACCGGCGACGAATCCCGAAACAACTGGTTGCTCGCCCTGGTGACCATGGGCGAGGGCTGGCACAACAATCACCATGCCTACCAGGTGTCGGTCCGTCAGGGCTTCCGCTGGTGGGAATACGATCCGACCTACTACACGCTGCGCGCCTTGTCCTGGATCGGGGTGGTCTGGGACCTGCACATCCCGCCGAAGGCCGTGGTCCGCGGCGAGCAACGCCTGGGGCAGGTGGTGATCGAAAAGGTCGCCGGCCAGCTCGCCGGGTCGTTCCCGGTCAACCAGATCGCCAATCAGGTGCTGGAGGCACTGGCAAATTCGCCGGGATGGATCGAACTGAAGGCGCGGCTGCTGACGGCGCGCCAGCAAGCCGAGGCATTCTGGAGCGAGATCGACCTGCCGCAGGTGCCGACGCTGGATGAGGTCCGCCGCTATGCCCGAACGCGGCTGGCGCAAACGCCATCCCTCGACGACATCGCTGTATCGGCCCGCCGCAGATTGCTCGATCTGGTGCATTCGCGGCTGGTGGAAGCGGCGCAAAGCCCGTCGGCCGGGTGATCAGCGCACCCGGGATTCCGCGAACCGTGTAGGGGCGTGACGGCACGCGCCTTCGTGTCATGGCCGGCGAAGGCCGGCCACCCACAACTTTCCTTCATTGCACACTGAAAAGTCGTGGATGGCCGGCCTGCGCCGGCCATCCACGCCTTTTGTCACGCGCACGAAGGCAAGGCGTGGATGGCCGGCACAAGGCCGGCCATGACGGATAGGGACGGCCGTTGTCATGCGTCAATCGCTTTGCGGGCTGGTATAAGGCCGCCGACGACCTTCAGGACCCCCGCCATCTCCGGCTCGCCTCAGTCCGGAAAGGATCGGCGGCGTCCCACAACCTTTTGTCCTGTGCGATCCAGCCTTGGGCCTCGGCTTCGTTCGCGAAACCGATCGCGATTTGCGGCAGCACACCTGTCCGCACGACTTCAACGGCGAAGCTGTCGTCCTCGCGATGAAGAATGCGGTAGTTTGTCTCCGACATTGCTCACGATGGCACGCCCGGCCAGGATATGCACGGCCTATCGGCGGTCCGGGCACCGTGCGTCTTCGAAATGTCACCCGGCAACGCCCCTGTGACGGGGTATCTCAAACCTGGAGCTACCAATTTGCCGGCAGACCGCGTATCATGCCGGGCGTCTCCGACCATGATCAACCATAGAGGATAGCGGTACTTTGCGTTCCCCCAAAAACAGCCACCGGCAATACCAGCCCCGCCGGCGAGGCTTCGATGACGACAACTTCTACGGCAACACCCCTGCCCCGGTGCCGCTGCCGTCCTTCGCGGCTACTTCGTCCGCGCCCGAGGTGCAGGCGACGGTGAAATGGTTCAACCCTGAAAAGGGCTTCGGCTTCGCTGCGTTGGCCGACGGCTCGGGCGACGTATTCCTGCACGTGAACACGTTGCAGGCCGCAGGCCGCCAGACCGTCAATCCGGGCGCCACACTGCGGGTTCGCGTCGGCGCCGGGCAGAAGGGCCGCCAGGTCGATCAGGTCATCTCGGTCGATGACAGCACCGCGGAGCAACCGGAACAACGCCGGCCGCAGTTCGGGGGGCAGGGGCGCCCGCCGGCGGGAGGACCACGGCGGCAGGTCGACCTCAGCACCGCGGTCGAGATGGTCGGCACGGTGAAGTGGTACGATCCGGCCAAGGGGTTCGGCTTCATCACGCCGCAGGACGGCGGTCGCGACGTGTTCGTCCATGCGACAGCGCTGGAGCGTGCCGGTCTGGCTCCCTTGCAGGAGCGGCAGGCGGTGCGCATGGGTGTGGTGCAGGGCGCCAAGGGCCCCGAAGTCGGCACCATCAGCCTCGATGGCTAAAAAAACCTCTCCCGCGCGAGCGGGAGAGGCACGCCCCAGGCCCCACCGTCATGGCCGGGCTTGACCTGGCCGTCCGCGCAGCACGGTGCCGCGATAGATGGCCGGGTCAAGCCCGGCCATGACAGTTGGCGTCCGGCCATGACGGTTGGCGTCCGGCCATGACGGTTGGTGCGGGCCGTGCACAACGGTCGAGAGTCGATCGTTTGGCGGCCTGGTATTATAGCGCCAGCGCAGCGTCTTCCCAGGCGCCGCGGACGAAGCTGGCGACCTCGAACGCCCCATCGTCTGCCCAAAGGATGCGCAGCACGCGCGCGCCCTGCCAAATCTCCAGCCCGTATGGCAGCGCAGCCTGCGCGCGCTGCCGTTCGATGGCATGCCGATAGCCCGGCGACGACGCTTCGTCCGCGTTCAATTCGTTGAATGGCGTCCAATGACGAAAGGTCCAGGCGGCCAGGCGTAGCTCGATAAGCCGCACGGCATCGCGCTGGATTTGCAATGCACCATGGCCGCGGAGCAGTGGCAGGACGTGGTCGCGAATTGCCCGCGCGCGATCGTCGCTCGATGCGGCCAGGTGCAGGCTCACGCGCGCCCGCCCAGGCACACCGGCGCGTCCTGCCGACCCGGGGTTCGAAGGCCGCGGGCTCTGACGTGCTTGTTCAATGGGCCTTGCGCGTGAGAACCAGATCGTCCGCCTTGAGACAAAAGACCACCTCGCTGCCGCGCACGGTACCGATCACGTCCGCGTAGGTATACGTCACGGCGTGGTGGGTCACCTCGAACGTGAACAGGCGCCCAGCCGGGTGGCCATAATCGTCGCAGAATTCATCGAAATCGTAGGTGATCAGCCCGTCATCTCTGGAGTTCGCTTGCATGAAGGCTTAACGCTCCTGGCCATGGGATGGTTCGTGCGCGGCGTCGAAGCCGCGTCGGCGGGGTGAAAATACATCCCGGATCGCCTTTGGTGTCTGCGGGGAGATGACCAAATCAACCACAGGTCGCCCACAATACTCCGTGTCATGGCCGACCCTGGGTCAAGCGCCCGAGGACAGGCTCCGGCCGGCCTCGCTCGAAGCACTTGTTCCCCCGCAGAGCTTTAGTCCGAACGCGTCGCGTCAGCCTCGGCCGCCCTGGAGACAAGGGCGATAGCCCGCTGCACGGTCATGTCCTTCAGGATGTGCACGCCGCACGCGGTCGTGGCCAACTTGACGGCGGCCAAGTTCGTCGTAGATCGCCACGACATGGGGAGGCTGCACAGCGACCAGGCCGCCCCCGACGACTTCGAAGGTGACCCAACCCATCAGGCGCCACGCTGGATGATGTAGGAAATGTAGTCCGCTTCCGACACACCGTCGTATGACATGCGGAACGGCTTGCCCGGAGCATCGGCCGGCTTGCCGGCTTCCGGCGTCACCGCCTTGCGGCGTTTCGGGCGCGCGGCCGGGGGGGCTTCGGCAGGCTGCGCCGGCACGGCCAGGGTGGTTTCGGCGGCATCGCGGCTGTAGGTGGCAGAGCGTGCCGCCGACCACGACGCGACGTCCTTACGCAGCCGGTCTTTCATCGCCTCGGCCTGCTTGCCGGTCTCCTGGTCCGCATTCGTCTGGTTCTCGTCGGGCGGCATGTTCATGCGATGGTTTCCCTCTGTCGTGCGGTCGCCGCGCGGAAGCGGGAGTGGATGCGGCAATGCCACTGCCTTCAAAACGTCGGTGCCAGAGCCCTGCGGGCCGCGGCCTAGTGCATCAGCATCGAGGCGGCATAAGCGATTGCCAGTGCGATCCCCGCGAACACCACAGCGAGCCGGGGAAGCGGCCACCAGCGCACCATCCGTTCCACGCCTGTTGCCGGACGGGCCGGCAACAGGCCCGTCAACCGGCCGGCGATCACGATCGCGTCCGGCAGCTTCCACAGGCTCTTCGGCATGCCGGCAATGGTTCGCGCGAGGCTGTCGGTGGCTTCGGCCTTCGGCAGTTCTGCGAGCCGGCTCGCTTCTCGCCACGGATCGTTCCCCTGGCGGGCGAAGACCGATACCACACTCAGCACCATGCCGCTGGCCTCGATACCCACGTCGGCAAACAGGAACTGGTTGAGATCCGACCGCTGCAATGCGGTCACATCGGGCGATGCCACCAGGTTTTCCTTAAATTCTGCAGAAGATATAGCCGGCATGTGGGCCTTCTCCGGCCGCGATACAAGCCGCGATAGCCGTGCGGCGCGTGGTGCAGTGGCGCGCATTCGCACCGTTGGCGCCTTCGCCGCGGGCATCCAGCGCGGTCGCGGCGATATTATCCCCCGCACGGGCATGGGATTCGCGCCAGGGCCACGCCATATGGAGGGAATGGCACATCCAACCTATGACGTCTTCATCCAGCGCGATGGAAATTACGGCGTCGCCCTCAGCCTGCGCGGTGCGATGGTTAGTACCGCCCCGGATTTCGCCGACGAATCGGACGCGCGCGCTTGGGTCGCGCAGGATCGGCTGCTGGGCGGCCCCTATCCGCGTTCCGCGGCGCCCGATCCGGCGCTGCCGATCACGCATTGATGGCACGGCCGCACCGCCTTTCGGCCTCATGCATCTTCGAACGCCGCCGGCAGACGTCCGGCCTTGAAGATAATCGTCGGCATTTCGTCGTAATCGCCCGTCTCGGCGTCGCCTGAGGTGGCGAACGCGACGACACCCGCCTTGGTGGGCGCAAGGTTCTCCGCGCTCCGGCGCGCGGAGTCCGGCGACTTGCAACGGATCGGCGGGTCGGCGTCCAGCCTTGTGCCTCTGCCGGACCTGAAGCTCTGGACGAGATAGACCGTCTCGCGTGCCATGCCGTTCCATCCTGTTGTGTGATGCGGTGAGGCCGGTGCCGCTGCGCCGGGTTCGCGTGCGCATGGCACAGGGTATGCACGGTGCGTGTACCATCGCCAAGGCGATGCCGACCGATCCGACCTCCCAGCAAGGTGCATATCATGCAAATCCGCGTCGGCTACGAACTGACCTACGACTGCCCGCAACCGACCCCGATGATGCTGATGCTGAACATCCATCATACGCGCGCGGCCGACATCGTGGTGCCCGACCGCATGGTGACCGACCCACCCGTGCCGGTGCGCAGCCTATCGCGACTCGTTCGGCAACTGGTGCAGCCGGATCGTCGCGCCGCAAGGCCGCATTCGCATCTCTGGCACCGGTGTCGTCAACGATTCCGGGGTGCCTGATCCGGTGATCCTCACCGCGCACCAGCATCCCGTGCAGGACCTGCCCGACGACGTGCTGACGTACCTGCTCGGCAGCCGCTACTGCGAGACCGACCATCTGTCGGAAACCGCGTGGCGCCTGTTCGGCCACGCGCCGCTGGGTTGGGCGCGCGTGCAGACGATCTGCGATTTCGTGCATAACCACATCACGTTCGACTACATGAAAGCCCGCAACACCCGGACGGCGTGGGAGGTGTTCAACGAACGCCACGGCGTCTGCCGCGATTTCGCGCATCTCGGCGTGGCGCTGTGCCGCTGCATGAACATCCCGGCGCGCTACTGCACCGGCTACCTCGGCGACATCGGCATGCCGCCGCCCTATGGGCCAATGGATTTCGCCGGCTGGTTCGAGGCCTATCTTGATGGCGCCTGGCACACCTTCGATCCGCGCAACAACATGCCGCGCATCGGCCGTATCCTGATAGGCCGCGGCCGCGACGCGGTAGACGTGCCGATCAGCAACACGTTCGGCCCCAACACCTTGGCCAACTTCCAGGTCTTCACCGACGAGGTAGTATAAATACCGTTCCGCGCGACCTAACCTCTCCCGCGGGAGCGGGAGAGGTCGAGGCGCGCTTGCGCCGAGGGTGAGGGTGATCGGGCCCCCCAGGGCAAACTTGCTATACTGCGCGAGGAGCTTCGCACTGACGTGCACAGAAGCGCGCACCGTGCCGACCCGATCGCCCTCACCCTCGGTGCTTGCGCACCTCGACCTCTCCCGCTCTCGCGGGAGAGGTTTGTGCCCCGCCTCAGTAGCCGTTGTCGCCCATACCGCCGCCCGGCGCGCCACCATTGCCCGCCGGCTTGTCCTGGTGCTCTGCCACCATCGCCTCGGTGGTGAGCATCAGCGAACCGACCGACGCAGCATGCTGCAACGCCGAGCGCACCACCTTGGTCGGGTCGATGATGCCGGCCAGCACCATGTCCTTGAACTCGCCGGTCTGCGCATCGAAGCCCCAGTTATACTCGTCCCGGTCGATGATCTTGCCGGAGATCACCGCGCCATCCTCGCCGGCATTCTCGGCAATCTGCCGCAGCGGCGTCAGCGCCGCCTTGCGCACGATCTCGATGCCGACGCGCTGATCGTCGTTGTCGGCCTTCAGCTTGGCGAGGACCAGCGACGCGCGGGCCAGCGCGACGCCGCCCCCCGGCACGATGCCTTCCTCGACCGCCGCACGCGTCGCGTGCAGCCCGTCATCGACGCGATCCTTGCGCTCCTTCACCTCGACCTCGGTCGAGCCGCCGACCCGGATGATCGCGACGCCGCCGGCCAGCTTCGCCAGCCGCTCCTGCATCTTCTCCTTGTCGTAGTCCGACGTGGTCTCCTCGATCTGCGCGCGAAGCTGCTTGCAGCGTCCGACGATGTCGGCCTTCTTGCCGGCGCCTTCGACGATGGTGGTATTCTCCTTGTCGACCAGCACCTTCTTCGCCTTGCCCAGCATCTCGAGCGTGACGTTCTCCAGCTTGATGCCGAGGTCCTCGCTGATCACCGTGCCGCCGGTCAGCACCGCGATATCCTCCAGCATCGACTTGCGGCGATCGCCGAAGCCAGGCGCCTTCACCGCGGCGACCTTCAGCCCGCCGCGCAGCTTGTTCACCACCAGCGTCGCCAGCGCCTCGCCCTCGACATCCTCGGCGACGATCAGCAGCGGGCGGCCGGATTTCGCCACCGCCTCCAGCAACGGCAGCAGCGGCTGCAAGCCGGACAGCTTCTTCTCGTTGAGCAAGATGTACGGTTGCTCCAGCTCGACGGTCATCTTTTCGGCATTGGTGATGAAGTACGGCGACATGTAGCCGCGGTCGAACTGCATCCCCTCGACGATGTCGAGCTCGGTCTGGATGCCCTTCGCCTCCTCTACCGTGATCACGCCCTCATTGCCGACCTTCTGCATCGCCTCGGCGATCATCTTGCCGATCTCGGCCTCGCCGTTGGCGGAAATCGTGCCGACCTGCGCTGTCTCGGCCTGGGTGGTGATCTTCTTGCTGCGCTTTTGCAGTTCGGCCACCAGGGCGGCAACCGCCTTGTCCACGCCCCGCTTCAGGTCCATCGGATTCATGCCGGCGGACACCGCGCGGTGACCCTCCCGCACGATCGCATGCGCCAGCACGATCGCGGTCGTGGTGCCGTCCCCGGCGATGTCGTTGGTCTTCGAGGCGACCTCGCGCACCATCTGCGCGCCCATGTTCTCGAACTTGTCGGACAGCTCGATCTCCTTGGCGACCGTGACGCCGTCCTTGGTGATGCGCGGCGCACCGTAGCTCTTGTCCAGAATCACGTTGCGGCCCTTCGGGCCAAGCGTGACCCGCACCGCCTCGGCGAGGATGTCCACGCCCCGCAGCATGCGTTGGCGGGCGTCGCCCCCATGCCGAACGTCCTTCGCAGCCATATGCTTTATCCTTCCTGAGATCGATGATGGAACGGGGCCTGTAAGTTCGTCCCGTGAGACTTGTCTTGCAGATGGGACTCCCTGCAATGATCGCGCGTCAGCACCGCCTCACCGTTGAGGCGATGGCTCGTCCGATTGCGCGGAATGCAGGCTTTGCGGGTATTTGCCCCCGATCGTCGCCGTTGATTGGCACTGGACAGCCCACACCAACGGCGGCCGACGCAAGATATTTCGCCAATTCGCTGACGTTAGCACTCCCCGCACGAGAGTGCCAGGGTTAAAATTCACCCACGATGCGATTTTAACCTGCCTCCCGCGACCCCACATCTGTATCCTGTGCTGGCTCGGGTATCCGGTCGGGTCCAAAAAGATAAAGCCGGACCGCCGGGAAACGGGGATCAAACCTTGAACGATGTTACCATGGGCGATGCGCGCTTCTTCGCGCGCAGCAGCCCGCACGCACTTGCCGCGATCGCGGCCACCGCACATGGCACGGCGCCGCCGATCGAGCGGATCTTTTCCGGTGTCGCGCCGTTGCAATCGGCCGGCCCCGACCAGGTCAGCTTTCTCGACAACCGCCGCTATGCCGAGGCGCTGGAGCATACCGAGGCGGGTGCGGTGATCGTGCATCCGGACATGCTGACGCGTGTTCCGACGGCAACCATCCCGATCATAACGACGACAGCCTACGAGGGCTGGGCTCGCGTGACGGCGCTGTTTCATCCCGTGCCGCCACCGTGCCCCGGCATCCACGCATCGGCCATTGTCGCGGCGACGGCGCGCGTCGATCCATCCGCGGAAGTCGGCGCGTTTGTCGTCATCGAGGCCGGCGCCGAGATCGGCCCCGGCTGCCGCATCGGCTCGTTCGTGTCGATCGGCCAGGGCGTGACGATGGGCCGGGATTGCCGGATCGGCGCGCATGCCAGCCTCAGCCACGCCTTGCTCGGTGCGCGGGTCTATATCTATCCGGGCGCCAGGCTCGGTCAGGAGGGTTTCAGCTTCGCCGCCACGGCAACCGGCTTCCTCAGCATTCCGCAGCTTGGCCGCGTCATCGTCGGGGACGACGTCGAGGTGGGCGCCAATTCCACGATCGACCGCGGATCGACGCGCGACACCGTCATCGGCGCCGGATCGCGGCTCGATAACCTGGTACAGATCGGACACAACGTTCAACTGGGACGCTGCTGCGTCATCGTGGCGCAGGTCGGCATTGCCGGCTCGACGATCCTCGAGGACTTCGTCCAGGTCGGCGGCCAGGCGGCCATGGCAGGCCACCTGCGGGTCGGCCAGGGCGCGCAGATCGGTGCGCAGGCGGGGGTTATTTCCGATGTGCCGGCACGGGCGATGCTGCTGGGCAGCCCGGCGCAGCCGCGCAAGGAATTCTTCCGCCAGGTGGCGCTGCTGCGGCGCATGGTCCGGCCGCCCAAATGACCCCGAAAGCACCGCAAATCCAGGGGCCTGGCCGCCGCGACGGCCGCCTGGCGCGCAGATTTGTGCTGTCTTCAACCCCGATCTATGTCATAGGTAGTCAATGACAGACATCTCATATCGTGTGGTCCCTCGGGGAAAGAGCGGCTTCGATGTCGAGATGGACAAACCCGACGGGCGCAAGCAGACCGTACCCGGATTTCGTAGCGAACATGAAGCGGATGCCTGGATCGTCCAGGCCAAGCGCATGATCCGGGACGCCGGCCCCTGGACCCCATTGGCGCCGCGCAAGCCAACCCCTGCCGCAACTTCCGACGCTGCGAAGCCCCCGCCTCCCCCGGCGCAGCCCGAACAGCCAACCGGCACGGCACAGGCGGCGGCTCAGGATACCGGCAATCGGGCAGCGGCGCCGCGCGTGCGAGTCAGGCCGGCGCGCGAACGGTCGGAGGCACGTGGCTGACGGGCGTCGCGTAAACCTCGGCCTTGCCCGATGAATCCAGCCAAAACAGGCCCATATCTAGCGCTCCAACGGATCAGGTGGAAAAATTGGCAGCCGGGACAGTAGTCACCACGGCGATGGTCGAAGCCGCGTTCGGTGCGACAGCGGCGCAAGCGAAGCCGCAGGACGCGGATCCGTTCCGCAAGGGCGATTTCGTGGTCTATCCCGCGCACGGGGTCGGCAAGGTCGATCGGATCGGATCGGAAGTGATCGCCGGACACCGGCTGAACCTCATCCAGGTCTCCTTCGCCGAAAACCGGATGACGCTGCGCATCCCGGCAGCGCAGGCGCGCGCCGCCGGCCTGCGCAAGCTCGCCACGCCTGAGGCGATGACCCAGGCAATGGCGACCCTGCGCGGCCGCCCGCGCATCAGCCGGCTGATGTGGGCCAAGCGCGCACAGGAATACCTGGCGAAGATCAACTCCGGCGACCTGCACGCTTTGGCCGAGGTGGTGCGCGACCTGCAAGCCGCCGGCGACGGCTCCGGCAGCAGTTTCAGCCAGCGCAATCTGTTCGAACTGGCGATCGATCGCATGGCCGCCGAATTTGCCGCGGTCTCCAGGACCGAGAAGGCCGGGGCGCTCGACCGGATCACGCAGGCGCTGCACCACGCCGGGCGGTCCGTGGCCGATCAGGCCGCGCAGCAATCGTCGGCAGCCTGAACGCACGGCGTTCGACCGCCCGTTGAAGGTCGGCCGCGGCAACCCGGGAGCGGTCCGCAGCCGATCCTGCCACGCCGCCGGCAGAATGCGGTCGTAATCGCCGGGGCGATTTTCCCTGGCAAAGCCCGCGCAGCATCCCCACTTAGCAGGCACGGCGCTTTTCGGCCTGGGCGGCCTATGCCATCTTGCGACACTGTCGCATCCGGTGCTCCCCAATGTGAAAAGTATTTCGATCCGTGATGTGCGGGTCGCCGGTTTGCTTGGAGTGAGTTACGATGTCGCAAGGAACGGTCAAGTGGTTCAACGCTCAGAAGGGATTTGGCTTCATTCAGCCGGATGACGGCTCGAAGGATGTCTTCGTCCATATTTCTGCGGTTGAGCGCGCTGGCCTTGGTGGACTGAATGAGGGCCAGAAGCTGAAGCTTCGACCTGGAACGTGGCCAGCAGGGCAAGACTTCGGCGACCAACCTGAAGTCGATCTGAGTTTCGCTGCCGGTGCTGCCGGTGGCAGCATCGGCACCGCGAAGGAGCATGCCGTAGCGGAGGGCCCATGCACCGTCACAGGTTTGCCGTCGGCCAGACGGTCGATTTCCTGCCGGGTCCCGCCGACGGGAATATTCCGCGCGGCAAATATACCATCCAGCGGTTGCTGCCGAGCGAGACCAGGGATCTCCAATATCGTGTAAGGCACGGGCTCGACGGGCATGAACGCGTGGTGCCGGAGAGCCAGTTGGCCGCGCGGCAGTAAATTCTGGGCAGGGCGCGGCTGGGCGTGCGAAATAGCGGGGCGGCTGTCGCGTCCTCACCTGCATAGGAGAACTGAATGCCATTCAAGCCGAACTACAACCAGCAGCGTGCCGAGCGGAACCGCCTGAAGCAGGCCAAGAAGGAAGCCAAGTTGCGCGAGCGCGACGAGGCTGTCACCCGCCGCAAGTCCGAACAGGAAGCCGCGACCGTGAGCGAGACGAAGTCGCCGGAGCCCGAGCAATCGTAACCAATTACGGTCATTCAAAGAGGTCCTGATTATGAAGCGTCGTAGCGAGAGCAGTTTCGTGCTGTTCGATGTCACGTATACTGACGGCAGTCGCAGTTCCCACCGCAAGGTTCCGACAGCCACGCTGGAAGAGGGGGAGGCGGCAGCCAGGGAGGCGATCGAGACCCAGGATCAAAGAGTCGCTCTCTGCGTCCGGCCGCCCCCAGGGAGTGCATCAAATCGTTGCAGCGGTCGCGAGCGTGACCAACGAGAGCGGGAGCCTTATCCCCTCATCCCTGCAACCATAGTGTCCCGACCAACCCCGTCATTGCGATCGAAGCGAAGTAATCCCCCGCGTGATACCAACCCGCCAAATGATTGACTCTCGACCGCTTCGCACGGACCGCCCTAACCGTCATGGCCGGCCTTGTGCCGGCCATCCACGCCTTGCCTTCGTGCACGCGACAAAAGGCGTGGATGGCCGGCACAGGGCCGGCCATGACGGGTAGGGACGGCCGTGACGGGTAGGGACGGCCATGACGGGTAGGGACGGCCGTTGTCGTACGTCAATCGTTTTGCGGGCTGGTATGAGATCGCATAATCCCACGCGGGGCATTGCGTCGCTTCGCTGGTACTTCGGGATCGGTGCGTGCCCCTGACAGCGCCAAGGTCCGGTCGCCAATAAACCCTTCTTCTCTGCGATCTCTGCGTCTCGGCGAACTCTGCGATAAATTTACCAGAAACAGTTGGCACCGCCCCACCCGAATAATTCGTAAACCCCGCGGACCGCTACCCCTCCCGGCATGCGGCATTGCGCCGACCCGTTGATCTGGCGAGATGCTCCGGCCGGACGTGTTCGGCTCGTTCCCGCCCGCATCGCAACACCACTGCAGAAGCGGGCACACAGCGCGCCAGCGAGAAACACACTCCTCCCCCCCTCCCCTTGCGGGAGAGCCCCGGTGCGGCACGACCTTTCGGCGGCGACTCGGATCGCGTGACCTGTCCCCCTCCCTGGTGGCGACCGCCGTTGATTTAGATCATTTGATTGCCAGTGCGACCTTCGCTACGCTGCCCTCTCTGAAAAAGAAAGGGAAACGAGTATGGCGAACAGAATGTTGCGGCTGGGCGTAGCGGCGGGTCTCGCCGGAGGATTGGCCGAAGTCGCCTGGGTGGCGGTCTACGGCGCGATATCGGGCACACCGGTCGCCGCGGTGGCGCGCGGCGTGGCAACGGCGCTGGTCCCCGGCCTGGCCAACGTCCCTTTCATCGCCGCGATCGGCATCGCATTGCACATGGTGCTCGCGGTCGCGCTGGGTATCGCGGTTGTCGCCGCCTTCCAGGCGCCGCTGCTGCGCCGTGTCGGCGCCTGGCCGAAAAGCATGCTTGTCGTGCTGGCCCTCGGCGCGGTGTGGTCGTTCAATTTCCTGGTCGTGCTGCCAGTTCTCGACCCGGGCTTCCTGACGCTGCTGCCGATGGTCGTGACCCTGGCCTCGAAGCTGCTGTTCGGCGTCAGCGCAGCGGCGGTGTTGCGGATGCAACCCGCCGCCCAAACCGCTAGTGCGTTCTGATCCACGCGACGATCTGAGGGACCACCTGGTCCTCGATGCCCAGGTAACCGTGCGGCGAAGCAGCGTCGCACGGTCTGCCCCGGGATGACCCGCCGGCGACCGCGAGAAACTCCTTCGCCGGTGCTGCCGTCAGCATGGCGAACGCCGGTGCGGCATCGTCGAACCGGCTGAACGGACACGAGTTGTTTCGATTGTGCACGATCAGCACTGGCACGCGCAGCATGCTGAACGGCACCGCCGCCATGCCGCCGGACCAGACCGACGACGTCAGCACGACGCCGGAGATCGACGGCGGTCCGAGACGGACAGCCGCGTTCGCCGCGGAGATCGAGCCGTTGCTGGTTCCGATCAGCCATACCGGTACCGCCGCGCGACTCCGCAGGAACGCGACGATGGCGGCGGTGTCCGTGGCCTGCGCTTCACTGGCCCGGACGGCCAGATCCATACCCGATGCGTGATCCGACGGCGCGTCCGCCACCGCGGCCGTCACCCCAGCGGCGGCGAATTGACCGGACACGCGGATCAGGAAATTATTGCGCTCTGCCTGTACCACGCCAATGCTGCCGGGAAACAGAATTGCGCTGGCGACCGGTTCGCGGGCTTGCGTGAGGTAGATCGGCTGCGTCACCCCGGGACGTGTCGGCAGATCGATCCGCTCCTCGGACCGCGCGGCCGAAGCGACGACCAATCCGGCGACGATCAGGCCAGTGGCGATCAGGCGCAACGGCGTCAGGCCAACCGCCCGTAACATCGCCCCACGGTTCGCGGGCGACGCCCATTGTGGGCGAACGATGCAGGTCGCCGAAGAATCAATGTCTCGGGCGGTGGGTAGCAGACCTCGCAGCCAGGGGTTGCACACCAAGCTCCGCCTCGTCGTGGCCGGCCATGACGGTGGGGGTTTGTGAGACATTCGTCAATCCATCGGAGCCGCGGAAAAACGCTCAGAATCCAGGCAAACGAAGCCCTGCCACGACCTAGCCATGTGACCGGTTTTTGGGCGTGTTCGAATAGAATTTGCCCGCAACCGCAGCAAAATTCGTAAGCGCAAGGTGGTCCTCGACAGATTGCCGCCTTCCACCGTTCTGGCATGACCGTTGCACTTCACTGCGGAGAGCAAGAGGGCATCGGCCCTTCAGGCTGTCGTGAACCAAACAAGAACGGGAAACAGGACACAGGCTATGGCACCAATCGATACCAGCATGTCGCGTCGCGGGCTCGGCCGCCTTGGCGCCGCCGCCGCTACCGTCGCCGCCCTCGGCGCGGTGAAGGCCGCCACAACAAGCACGCCAGCGCAGGCGCAAGCCGCCGCGCCCAGCGGTGGCACGATCAAGGTGGGCATCCTGCACTCGCTCTCCGGCACCATGGCGATCAGCGAGACCACGCTGAAAGACGTCATGCTGATGCTGATCGAGCAGCAGAATGCCAAGGGCGGATTGCTGGGCAAGAAGTTGGAAGCGGTGGTGGTGGACCCGGCGTCCAACTGGCCGCTGTTCGCCGAAAAGGCGCGGCAGTTGCTGTCGGTGGACAAGTGCGCCGCGGTGTTCGGCTGCTGGACCTCGGTGTCGCGGAAGTCCGTGCTGCCGGTGTTTGAGGAACTGAACGGCATCCTGTTCTATCCCGTGCAGTACGAAGGCCAGGAGTGCAGCCGCAACGTGTTCTATACCGGCGCCGCACCGAATCAGCAGGCGATCCCGGCGGTGGATTACCTGATGAGGAAGAAAAGGTGAAGCGCTGGGTGCTGGCCGGCACCGACTACGTCTATCCGCGCACCACCAACCAGATTCTGGAAGCCTATCTGAAGCTGAAGGGCGTCACGCCGACGACATCCTGATCAACTACACCCGTTCGGCCATTCCGACTGGCAGAACATCGTCGCGTCGATCAAGAAGTTCGGCTCCGCCGGCAAGAAGACCGCGGTGGTGTCCACCATCAACGGCGACGCCAACGTGCCGTTCTACAAGGAACTCGGCAACCAGGGCATCAAGGCGACCGACATCCCTGTCGTCGCGTTCAGCGTCGGCGAGGAAGAACTGGCCGGCCTGGACGCCAAGCCGCTGGTCGGCCACCTCGCCGCCTGGAACTACTTCGAGAGCGTTGACACGCCCGACAACAAGGCCTTCATCGACACCTGGCACAAGTTCACCAACAAGCCGAACCGCACCACCAACGACCCGATGGAAGCGCACTATATCGGCTTCAACATGTGGGTGAAGGGCGTCGAGAAGGCCGGCACCACCGCTCCGGATGCGGTGATCGACGCACTGATCGGCGTCTCGGTGCCCAACCTGTCGGGCGGCTATTCGGCGCTGATGCCGAACCACCACATCACCAAGCCGGTGCTGATCGGTGAAATCCAGGGGGACGGGCAGTTCAACATCGTTTCGCAGACTCCTGGCCTTGTGGTGGCTCAGGAATGGTCGCCCTACGTCGCCGATACCAAGGATCTGATCGGCGACTGGCGGGCGCCTTTGAAGTGCGGTGCATTCAACGTAGCGACCGGCAAGTGCACCGCCGGCAAGAAGGCCTGAGGGCCTGATTGCCTCGTCGGGGGCGGCCGACTCCTCCCCGGCCGCCCCCGTTCGGTCCCTTCGAGGCACACCGATGCAACGAATTCTTGCTCCTGCTGTTCCTGGCGGTCCTGGCGCTGACGCCCGTATTGGCGCCGCCCAGGACGACGACGCCCATGGCATTGCTCGGCCTCGGGCAATTTCGATTCGATTCGCCATGGCGTCGAAGTGCTGGCCGCGTCGGGCAATCCGCGCGCCGCCACGATCATCGCCGCGTTGCAATCCGGCACGCCTGTATGTGCGCGCGCGACCACGCGCTGTTCATCAAGGCCGCCGACGGCAGCGTGGCGAACGCCGCGACCGGAGCGGCGGCACCCGATGTCATGGCCAGCGGCTGAAGCAGGTGCGGCTGAACAACCCCGTGCGCAGCGCGATCGATGCGGCGCATGGGCAGCCTGCAGCTGTTCTCGCCGGATGCGCGACGCGGCTGCACGCTGCCGAGGCGGTGTTCAAATCGCATGACGCGGCCGCATTACCCAACCTCGACCAAGGCCCTGGCCAAGGAAACCGATCCAACGGTGAAGACGCGGATGCAACAGGCGCGGGCCGCCGCGCTGTTGTCCTGCCTGGTGGTTCGGAGCAGGATCGGCTGGATGCCGTGGCGGATGCTGCGGCGCGCGGCGATATCGACGCGCGTATCGACTGTCCGGATTGTCGGGCCAATCGCCTGCTGTCGCGCAGCCGCCAGCGCGGCCGTGGCCTCCATCGATCGCGTGTTGCAACTCTGGAGCCTGCTGCAAAGCGTCTATTACGGCATCAGCCTTGGATCGGTGCTGTTACTGGCCGCAGCCGGGCTGGCGATCACATTCGGCGTCATGGGCGTCATCAACATGGCGCACGGCGAGATGGTGATGATCGGCGCCTATACGACCTATGTCGTGCAGCAGTTGATGCATCAGTTCGCGCCCGCGTTGTACCAGGCCAATCTGCTGTTCGCGGTGCCGCTGGCCTTCATCGTCGCCGGCGTGGTCGGCATCGCCATCGAGCGCAGCCTGATCCGCTGGTTGTACGGCCGTCCGTTGGAGACGCTGCTGGCGACCTGGGGCCTGTCGCTGGTGTTGCAGCAGGCGGTGCGCTCGCTGTTCGGCGCGCATAACCTCGACGTCGATACGCCGGGCTGGATGAGCGGCGACATGCATCTCGGCGGCCTGACGCTGACGTTGAATCGTCTCTACATCATCCTGTTCGCGATTATCGTGCTGGCGGCGCTGATGGCGGCTTTGCGCTTCACCCCGCTGGGCCTGCGCATGCGCGCGGTGACGCAGAACCGGCTGATGGCGGCGGCGATGGGCATCCGCACGCCGTGGATCGATGCGCTGACGTTCGGCCTGGGGTCGGGCGTGGCCGGCATGGCCGGCGTGGCGCTGAGCCAGATCGACAACGTGTCGCCCAACCTGGGACAGAACTACATCATCGACAGCTTCATGGTCGTGGTATTCGGCGGTGTCGGCAATCTGTGGGGCACCGTGGTGGGCGCGATGACCTTGGGCATCGTCAACAAGTTCCTGGAGCCGGTTGCCGGTGCCGTGCTGGGCAAGATCGTCGTGCTGGTCTTGCTGATCCTGTTCATCCAACGCCGCCCACGCGGCATGTTCCCGCTCAAGGGCCGGGCGGCCGAGGCATGATGAAGCTCGACCGCACGGCCTGGTCGACGCTGGCGCTCCTGCTGGGCATCGCGATGGTGCTGGCGGCCTTGAATCTGGAACCGCGCCGACCTCCGCCGCGCATGTTCCGACCTATGTCATCGCGCTGACCGGCAAATATCTGTGCTTCGCGATGCTGGCTCTGGCGGTCGATCTGGTCTGGGGTTTCGCCGGCATCCTGTCGTTGGGCCACGCGGCCTTCTTCGCGTTGGGCGGCTATGCGATGGGCATGTACATGATGCGCCAGATCGGCACGCGCGGCGTTTATGGCAATCCGATGCTGCCGGATTTCATGGTGTTCCTCGGCTGGAACCATCTTCCCTGGTACTGGTACGGCTTCAACTGGTTTGGCTTCGCCATGCTGATGGTCGTGCTGGTGCCAGGCGTGCTGGCGTTGGTGTTCGGCTAGCTGGCGTTCCGTTCACGCGTCACCGGCGTCTATCTCTCGATCATCACCCAGGCGCTGACCTACGCGCTGCTGCTGGCATTCTTCCGCAACGACATGGGCTTCGGCGGCAATAACGGCCTGACCGATTTCAAGGATTTGCTCGGCTTCCCGGTGCAGGCGGAGGCCACGCGCTGCGGCCTGCTGGTGCTGTCCGCGGTGTTCCTGTGCGCCCAGTACCTGTTCGCGCGCTTCGTCGTCACCTCGCGCTTCGGCAAGGTGCTGATCGCGGTGCGCGACACCGAATTCGCGCACGCGGTTCCTCGGCTATCGTCCGGAGTCTTACAAGCTGTTCGTGTTCGTGCTGTCGGCGATGATGGCCGGTATCGGCGGTGCGCTGTACGTGCCGCAGGTCGGCATCATCAACCCGAGCGAGTTCGCGCCTGCCAACTCGATCGAGGCGGTGATCTGGGTCGCGGTCGGCGGCCGCGGCACGCTGGTCGGCGCCATCCTCGGCGCGGTGCTGATCAACCTCGGCAAGACCTGGTTCACCAGCGCGTTGCCGGAACTCTGGCTGTTCGCACTGGGCGCGCTGTTCATCTTCGTCACGCTGTTCCTGCCGCGCGGATTGATGGGCGTGTTCGCCCCGCGGGTGCGGATCGTGCCGGACGAACCGGCGACCGAACCGCCCGTCGGCGAAGCGCACGAGGTCACCGGATGAGCAGGCCACGCAAGCCGCGCACCAACATCGATGGCGGCTTTCGGCCATCAGCCTTCCTTCACACGGCACACGAATCAGCGGCACCAACACCCTGCTCTATCTTGATGGCGTAACGGTCAGCTTCGATGGATTCCGCGCATTGAACGCTCTGTCGCTGGTATTGGAAGCCGGCGAGATGCGCGCCGTGATCGGCCCGAACGGCGCCGGCAAAACCACGATGATGGACGTGATCACCGGCAAGACCCGCCCCGACACCGGAAAAGTCGTGTTCGGCACTGATACCGATCTGACCCGCCTGGACGAGCCGGCGATCGCCGCGCTGGGGATCGGCCGCAAGTTCCAAAAGCCTACCGTGTTCGAACCCCACACCGTCTGGGACAATCTGCTGCTGGCTCTGGCCGGCGATCGCCGGCCGCGCTTCACCCTGTGGGCGCGCGAAACGTCGGCCGAGCGCGAGCGCATCGCCGAAATCCTGACCACGATCCGCCTGACCGAGCATCGCCATCGCCGCGCCGCCGATCTGTCGCACGGCCAGAAGCAGTGGCTGGAAATCGGCATGCTGCTGGCGCAGGAACCGCAATTGCTGCTGGTCGACGAGCCGGTGGCCGGCATGACCGACGCCGAAACCGAGCAAACCGCGGAGCTGCTGCGCGAGATCAACCGTACCCGCAGCGTGGTGGTGGTCGAGCACGACATGGCGTTTGTGCGTGCGCTGGACGTGAAGGTGACGGTGCTGCACGAAGGCTCCGTCCTGTCGGAGGGTTCGATCGACCACGTCAGCGAGGATCCGCGCGTGATCGAGGTGTATCTCGGGCGATGAAACTCGAAGTCGAGAGCGTGGACCTGCATTACGGCGCGGCCATCGCCCTGCGCCAGGTGTCGCTGACCGTGGAAACCGGCGCGGTGACGTGCCTGCTTGGCCGCAACGGCGTGGGCAAGACGTCGCTGCTGCGCGCGATCGTCGGCGCACATCCAATCAGCGCCGGCGCGATTCGCTGGAACGGCGAGGACATCACACCGCTGCCCACCTACGAACGCGCGCGCCGCGGCATCGCCTGGGTGCCGCAAGGCCGCGACATTTTCCCTCTGCTGACCGTGCGGGAAAACCTGGAGACCGGCTTTGCGGTTTTGCCGCGCGGCGAACGCCGCGTGCCACCGCACATCTTCGAACTGTTCCCCGTGTTGCAGACCATGCTGCGGCGCCGGGGCGGCGACCTGTCCGGCGGACAGCAGCAGCAGCTCGCCATCGCCCGTGCCCTGGTAACCAAGCCGAAGCTGCTGGTGCTGGATGAGCCGACCGAGGGCATCCAGCCCAGCATCATCAAGGACATCGGCCGCGTCATCGCCCTGTTGCGTTCGCAAGGCGAAATGGCCATCCTGCTGGTTGAGCAATACTACGATTTCGCGCGTGAGCTGGCGCAGACGATCGCCGTGATGGACCGTGGCGATATCGTGCTGTCCGGCCCGCGGGAGGAGCTCGACGAAGCGGATGTTCGACGTCGCCTCTCGGTCTGATTTTCCCCACCTGCAACGGGCGACCGGTGAGCTGCGCGTGAGTTTCAAGCGACGCGATGAGCGAACGGTGTTGGACGACCTGCGCCAGGTTGGCTGTCTGAAGCTGCGGTTTCCGCGGGTGGAACCTTCGGAATGGACGTCCGCGGTGATGCTGAACACCTCGGGCGGGGTTGCCGGCGGCGACCGGCTGGATGGCGTGTTCGAACTGCATGCGGGAACCCGCGCTTCGATCACAGCGCAGGCTGCCGAACGGTTCTATCGCGCATTGCCCGGCAGCGACGCCGCGTTCGTGCGCAACCGCTTGAGCGTGGCGGCGGGCGCCTGCGGCGAATGGCTGCCGCAGGAGACGATCCTGTTCGACCGATGTGCGGTGGATCGCCGACTGGACGTCGATCTTGCAGACGATTCCTGGTTCCTCGGTGTGGAGTTGCTGGTGTTCGGTCGCGCGGCGATGCAAGAGCACGTCGCCCAGGCGTGGCTGCGCGACGGCATCCGGGTGCGCCGCGGCGGTCGCTGGTTGCTGCACGATGCCGTGCGGCTGGAGGGCGAGGTCGATGCCACCTTGCAGCGCGCATCGATCGCCGGCGGCGCGCGAGCGATGGCGACGCTGGTGCACGTCGCGCCGCAGGCCGAAGCGGCGCTCGACGGTGTCCGCGCCGCGCTGACCGACATGGCAGGCGAGGCCGGTGTCAGTGCCTGGAACGGCATGCTTGTCGCGCGTATCCTGGCCGCCGGCGCTGCGCCCTTGCGCCGCGCGGTGATTGCTGCCCTGGCTGTGTTGCGCGCGCCGCGTCCGTTGCCGCGTGTCTGGCTATGCTAAGAAAGAGGTCGTGACACGAAGCCGGCGCCTCGCGTTCCCCCCGTCATGGCCGGGCTTGACCCGGCCATCCTCGTCCCCCCGTCATGGCCGGGCTTGACCCGGCCATCCACGCACGTTGATCGAGAGCAGCCCGGATGAACCTGACCCCACGCGAGAAGGACAAACTGCTGATCAGCATGGCGGCCATGGTGGCGCGTCGCCGGCTGGAACGCGGCGTCAAGCTGAACCACCCGGAAGCCGTTGCGCTGATCACCGATTTCGTC
The DNA here is from genome assembly GCA_963762885.1 of uncultured Alphaproteobacteria bacterium. Taxonomy (GTDB): domain Bacteria; phylum Pseudomonadota; class Alphaproteobacteria; order Acetobacterales; family Acetobacteraceae; genus JASHVB01. Next base: position 283,474 of record CAVXNH010000088.1, on the reverse strand, counting down.
GTGGAGGGTGCCCGCGACGGCCATAGCGTGGCGGACCTGATGCAGGCCGGCGCAAAGGTGCTGACTCGCGCGCAGGTCATGGAAGGCGTTGCCGAGATGATCCACGACGTGCAGGTTGAAGCGACGTTTCCCGACGGCACCAAACTGGTGACCGTGCACGAACCGATACGATAGAATTGGAAAGTCCCTCTCCCGCTTCGCGGGAGAGGTTAGGTGAGGGTGCCACATGACTCCCGGAGAAATCTTCCCACAAGCCGGCGACGTAGAACTCAACGCCGGCTTGCCGCGCACCACGATGACCGTCGCCAACACCGGCGACCGGCCGATCCAGGTAGGCAGCCACTACCATTTTGCCGAAACCAACCCGGCCCTGTCGTTCGACCGTGCCGTCGCGCGCGGTCAGCGCCTGGACATCGCGGCCGGCACTGCGGTGCGTTTCGAACCAGGCCAGACCCGCGAGGTCACCCTGGTACCGTATCGCGGCCGTCGCGTCGTGCAAGGATTTCCGCGGCGCCATCATGGGAGACCTCGACTGATGGCCCGCATCACCCGTCGTGCCTATGCCGACATGTTCGGGCCCACCGTTGGCGATCGCCTGCGGCTCGCCGATACCGATCTCATCGTCGAAGTGGAAAAAGATTTCACCACCTACGGCGAGGAGGTGAAATTCGGCGGCGGAAAAGTGATCCGCGACGGCATGGGCCAGTCGCAGGCATCGCAGGCTCAGGGTGCGGTCGATACGGTGATCACCAACGCACTGATCATCGACCATTGGGGCATCGTAAAAGCCGACATCGCCATCACGAACGGCCGCATCGCGCGCATCGGCAAGGCGGGCAATCCGGACGTGCAGCCCAACATCGATATCATCATCGGTCCTGGCACCGAGATCATTGCCGGCGAGGGCAAGATCCTCACCGCCGGTGGCATCGACAGCCATATTCATTTCATCTGTCCGCAACAGGTAGAAGAAGCGATCGCCGCCGGCATGACCACGCTGATCGGCGGCGGCACCGGCCCGGCGACCGGCACCGCCGCCACCACCTGCACACCCGGCCCCTGGCACATCGCCCGCATGTTGCAGGCGGCCGAGGGCCTGCCGGTGAACATCGCGTTCGCCGGCAAAGGCAACGCCGCACGCCCCGCCGCGCTGGAGGAGATGATCCGCGCCGGCGCAGCCTGTTTGAAACTGCACGAGGACTGGGGCACCACGCCGGCGGCGATCGACTGCGCGCTGGCCGTTGCCGATCGATTCGACGTGCAGGTGATGATCCACACCGATACGCTGAATGAGTTCGGTTTCGTTGAAGACACGATCGCCGCCTTCCAGGGCCGCACCATCCACGCCTTCCACACCGAAGGCGCCGGCGGCGGCCACGCCCCGGACATCATCAAGGTCGCCGGGTTGCCGAACGTCTTGCCAAGCTCCACCAATCCGACCCGGCCGTACACAGCGAACACGCTCGACGAACATCTCGACATGCTGATGGTTTGTCATCACCTCGACAGCGCCATCCCGGAAGACGTGGCGTTCGCCGAAAGCCGCATCCGCAAGGAAACGATCGCCGCCGAGGATATCCTGCACGACCTTGGCGCGCTTTCGATGATGTCGTCCGACAGTCAGGCGATGGGCCGGGTCGGTGAAGTCACCATCCGCACCTGGCAGACCGCGCATAAGATGAAGACCCAGCGCGGCGCGCTGCCCGGCGATGGCGACGGCAACGACAATGCGCGGGTCAAGCGCTACATCGCCAAATACACCATCAATCCGGCGATCGCCCAGGGCCTGGCCAACGAAATCGGTTCGATCGAGGTCGGCAAGCTCGCCGATCTCGTATTGTGGTCTCCGGCTTTCTTCGGTGTGAAGCCCGATCTGGTGATCAAGGGCGGCATGATCGCCTGTGCGCCGATGGGCGATCCCAACGCCTCGATCCCTACCCCGCAGCCCGTGCATTATCGTCCGATGTTCGGTGCGTTCGGCCGCGCCATGGTGGAAAAGCTGCGTCACCTTCGTTTCCGCGGCGGCATTGGATGCCGGGGTCGCCCACGCGTTGAAATTGCAGCGCCGGCTGGTTCCGGTATCCAACACGCGCGCGGGTATCGGCAAGCGCTCGATGATTCACAACGACGCAACACCCGTTATCGAAGTGGACGCGGAGACCTACGAAGTACGTGCGGACGGCGTGTTGCTGACTTGCGAACCGGCTACGGTACTGCCGATGGCACAGCGTTACTTCCTGTTCTGATGCGCTGCCAAAGCGTCCTGCCTGCCGGCACCTGGGATCCCACTAACGCCGTCGATTGCGTGCTGATCGATTACGACGATCGCCACCGCCGCCGCATCCTGCTCCACACCGAAGCCGGCACGGAACTCCTGCTCGATCTCGCCCAGACTGTGCGGTTGCACGACGGCGACGGACTGATGCTGGACGATGGCGGCATCGTCAGGGTTGCCGCCAGACCGGAAAAGCTGCTGGAAATTCACGCCCATGAAGAAGGCGAGATGGTGCGCATCGCCTGGCATCTCGGCAATCGCCATCTGCCGGTACAGTTGCTGGACGATCGAATTCGTATCAGGGAAGATCACGTGATTCGCGAGATGGTGGAGCGCCTGGGCGGACACGTGGAAGCAATCGATGCGCCGTTCGACCCGGAGGCGGGCGCCTATGCCGGCGGCGGGCACCACCACCACCACCATGACTGACACTACCTCCGCGCAGCTTCGATTGCTCGCCTGGTTGTCACCGGGCTTTCCCACTGGGGCCTATGCCTATTCGCACGGCCTCGAATGGGCGGTGGAAGTCGGCGATATCAGCAACGGCGACACGCTGCGCGCATGGCTGACCGACATCGTTGCTAACGGCTCCGGCCGCAACGACGTCATCCTGCTGCGCCACGCCCATCGTGCCGCGCACAATCCGGCGGAACTGGAACAACTCGCCGAACTGGCCGCCGCCGTCGTCCCCGGTCGCGAACGTCTTGGCGAAACGCTGGACCAGGGCACAGCCTTTTTGCGTGCGGCGCGCGCCTGGGACGGCCCTGCCCTGCCCGGAGCAATCGCCTATCCCGTCGCGGTCGGCGCGCTGGCCGGCTGGCACGGCATCGACGAAAGCCTGACGGCCGCTGCGTATTTGCAAGCCTTCGGCAGCAACCTGATTTCCGCGGCGATACGGTTGGTTCCGCTTGGGCAGACCGCGGGCTTGCAGGTGCTTGCCGCTATCGAGCCAACCATCTTGCAAATTGCCAACGCCACGGCCACAGCAACGCTGGACGATATCGGCGGCTGCACCTTCCGAGCCGACCTCGCCGCGATGCGACACGAAACACAGTACACGAGGCTGTTCCGCTCATGACGCGTTCTTCCAATGGCCCGCTGCGGGTTGGCGTGGGCGGCCCGGTTGGCACCGGCAAGACGGCGCTGATGGACGCGCTGTGCAAACACTTACGCGGCAAATACGACATCGCCGCGATCACCAACGACATCTACACCAAGGAAGACGCCGAGTTCCTCACGCGCGCCGGCTCGTTGCCGCCCGAGCGGATTCTCGGCATCGAAACCGGCGGCTGCCCACACACGGCGATCCGCGAGGACGCATCGATCAACCTGGCCGGTGTCGCCGATCTGCAGCGGCGGTTTCCCGCGCTCGACCTCATCCTGATCGAGAGCGGCGGCGACAACCTGGCCGCGACATTCAGTCCGGAACTGGCAGATTTGACGATCTACGTGATCGACGTATCCGCCGGCGACAAGATACCGCGGAAAGGCGGTCCCGGCATCACCCGCAGCGACCTGCTGGTGATCAACAAGATCGACCTGGCGCCATTCGTCGGCGCCAACCTCGATGTTATCGATCGCGACTCCAGGCGGATGCGCGGGGTTCGTCCGTTCGTTTTCGCAAACATCCGCGCCGGCCAGGGCGTGCCGGAAATTGCCGCCTTCATAGAAAAGCAGGGCGGCTTGCACGCGGCCTGACACCAGCCCGCAAAACGATTGACGTACCAGACAACGGCCGTCCCTAACCGTCATGGCCGGATTCCAACCGTCATGGCCGGGCTTGACCCGGCCATCTAACGCGGCACCGTGCTGCATAGATGGCCGGGTCAAGCCCGGCCATGACGGTTGGAATCCGGCCATGACGGTTGGGGCGGTTCGTGCCCAAGCGTCTCGACCTCTCCCGCGCGCAGCGCGGGAGAGATTTCCTTTACCCTACACTCCCCGCCAACAGCGTGGTGACGCGGCGGGCGAACGCGCTGGGGTCGCGCGGGAGGTCGCCTTCCTGCACGCGGGCCAGGTCGAGCAGGGTCGCGGCCGCCTCGGCGATCAGGTCCTTGTCGGCGGACTTGGCCGCCAGGGTCTCGATCAGCTTGTGCCGCGGATTGACCTCCAGCACCGGCGTGGCGGGCATCATCGCACGGCCGGCGCGGCGCATCAGGCGCTGCATTTGCAGGTCGGGGCCACGTTCGCCAGCCGCCAGTACCACGGCGCTGTCGGTCAGCCGTGCCGTGGCGCGCACGTCCGACACGTCCGTCCCCAACGCCTCCTTCAGTGCGGCCAACAGCACGGAAATGTCGGGCGCTTCGGAATCCTTGCCGAGTTCTTCGCCCGCCTGGGTGACGCTTTTCAACTTCTTGCCCTCGAAGCCGTCCAGCCGCTCGGGCCAGAACGCATCGATTGGGTCGGAGAGCAGCAGCACCTCGATCCCCTTGGCACGGAAGCCTTCGAGTTGCGGGGAGGATTTCAGCGCCTCGGGGGTGTCACCGGCGAGGTACCAGATGGTGTCCTGGCCGGTCTGCATACGGTCGGCGTATTCGGGCAGCGAGGTCCAGCCCTCCTGCGTCGAGGACTTGAACCGCAGCAGCGGCGCGAGTTCGGTGCGGTGCTCGCTATCCTCCCACACGCCTTCCTTCAGCAGCGCGCCGAAGTTTTCCCAGAACTTCGCGTAGTCCTCGGTTTCCTTGGTGCGGGTCTTCAGCTCGGACAGCACGCGGCCGACCAGCGCCTTGCGGATGCGGCCGATGACCGGCGTGCTTTGCAGCATCTCGCGCGAGACGTTGAGCGGCAGGTCTTCGGTATCCACCACGCCCTGCACGAAGCGCAGCCACGACGGCAGCAGCTCGGCCTTGTCGGTGATGAACATGCGGCGGACGTGCAGCCGGACGTGGGAGTCCCGATCGTTGTCCAGCGGGTCGAACGGCTTCATGCCGGGGATGAACAGGAGGGCGAAGAACTCCAGCATGCCCTCGGCTTTCCAGTGCAGCGTGGCCCAGGGGTCGTCGAACATGTGGCCGAGGTGGCGGTAGAACTCCTTGTAGTTCTGTTCGGTGATGTCGGCGCGGGGTTTGCGCCAGAGGGCGTTGCCCTCGTTGGCCGGCTGGTCCTTGCCATCCCGGGAAATGGTGATCGGCAGGGTGATGTGGTCCGCCCATTTGCGCACCACGGCTTCCAGGCGGTACGGGTCGAGATATTCGTCCCCGTCGGCCTTGATTTGCAGCACCACGTCGGTGCCGGCGGTTTCCCGCGTGGCCGGAGCGATGGTGAAGGCGCCGGCGCCGTCGGACGCCCAGGTGAACGCCTCCTCGGAGCCGGCCTTGCGCGAGGTAACCTCGACGCGGTCGGCCACCATGAAGGCGGAGTAGAAGCCGACGCCGAACTGGCCGATCAGGCTGGGGCGGTCTTCCGGCTTGGCGCTGGCCAGCGCCTCGCCGAAGGCGCGGGTGCCGGAGCGGGCGATAGTGCCGAGGTTGTCGATCATCTCCTGCCGGCTCATGCCGATGCCGTCGTCAGCGATCAGCAGGGTGCGGGCCTGCTTGTCGGGGACGATGCGGATTTTCGCCTCGGGCGGCGGGGAGAGGTTGGGGTCGGTCAGCGCCTCGAAGCGGCGGCGGTCCATGGCGTCGGCGGCGTTGGCGACCAGTTCGCGCAAGAAAATTTCGCGCTCGGAGTAGAGCGAGTGGACGACCAGGTCGAGCAAACGGCCGACCTCGGCGCCAAATGCGTGTTGTTCTGTAATGGTGTCGTTCATCGTAACCTCCTGTGCGGGCCGCGATATGCGTGCTGTGGGGTCGGGTTTCAATACGTCGGTGGAGCGGGGAGCCGGTTGTAGCTGGCGGCGGACTGGGCGTTGACGGGATAGTAGTCGGGTTCAGGCGGCCACCCTAACGGGCGGTCTGGAATGTTAGCGGTCCCGTAGGACAGGGCGGCGATCACCGGCCAGACTGTCGTAAGGTAGGCGATCCAATACCGTCCAGCCTTCACCCAAGCCCTTCCCGCGCGAGCCCACTGCGCCTCCGAGTCAAGTCCATGCATCTTGGCGGTCTCGATCAGGCTATAAAACACCGCGGTGGCCTCTTAACGAGCGCCCTTCGTCAATGCGTTCCAGGCCGCCAGGGAGTCCATGTAGTCTCTCCAGTGCACGATCTTTCGGTCTTCGATCTTTATGATTGAGCAAAACCGATTGTTGTACTTAGCGCCTGTCGCGAGAATGGTCCCATGAATTTCATATTCGATGACGATACCAAGGCCGTTGTCTGTCTTGTGGGTAATCAACTCATCGGCAGATTGCAGCTCGATGTTGTCGCAATAGCCCCTGAATTGGGCCATCAGACCGGCGCGCCCTTGGATAATGCGAGGCCAACCGGGGAAGTCGTAGAGCACCTCGTATACGACGTCGTCAGCGACGATGTCGAAGAAGTGCTCACCATCGACGACGTCGCCGAGCGCCCCTCGAACCAGCTCGAAGTAAGGCGTGGCGGCCTCGTACGCGGCGTATTTTGAACTCGGCATCCTCGGCACTCCATGCGCTTCGAAAGGTGGCTTGCGGAAAGAGACCCACGTATACATTGGAGTGGCGACGGCGGCACCATCGCAAAACTGAGCTGCTTCTCGCTACGGCAGGTCGCCAATGTTGATGAGGATGTGGTCACCAACCTCCCGCGCCTCCAGCATGACCGGGTAAGCACCGGCGTCGGGTGCCCGTAGGGCCAAAGCCAATTGATCTGCCGAAGGGCTCGCAGAAACGATGGTGACTCCGTGCTCGCCCGTGATCACCAGGTCATGTAATTGTGTAGTCGCAGGCGGAGCGACCGGCCAACCAGCCTTGTTTAACTCGTCGAAAAAGAAATAGGCAACCTTTTCGCAAGCGTTCGCCGTAGTCCGGCACTTGATATAGACGGGCAGCTTGGGAGAGATCGCGCTCATTCGTCGCCGCAGCGCCTCGGCCTGATCTTGCACCTGACCTGTAACGGCCGCAGCCTGCGGCAGCATCCGGTCAACTGGCATCGTTAGGACAGATAGCTTGCAATCGCTGTTGTTCTTGAGGGCCTGCGCGAGATCCTTCTGCAATACGCCTGCATATTCGTCGGAGCTATATCCGCCTGTCCCCGAAATGCCTAAATCACCTAGCTTCTTGAGCAACCCGTTAATCTCGGCCTTAACGTCTCCGTTGACGATCACGCTCTGGCGCTCGCCCGTGGTCGGAACGTCGTTGCAAATTTTCTGCGCGGTATCTGTGATTGCTGCCAGCGCATCGTGCGAATCCGCATTGGCGGCAGACCAGCCGGCACAGATCAGGGGCGCGAGAGCAGCGATCGTACATCTGAATCGGGTCATTGCACGTATTCCGACGTAGGAGTTATCAGGCCGTTCGCTCTTTTCGCTGTCAGCCGGTTATCTCGACGCGTGTGCGTTGGCCGAAGTCAGTCGTCGGCCAGCAGTTCGTCGAGCGTCACCGGACAGCTTTCAGAGACTGGCTGCGGCGGCTGGCCATCCATCGTATCAGGCAGTGCGCGGAGTGCCTGACGATAGATTTTAGCCAAGTCGAGCCTTTGCCGCATGGACGGCGCGAAGCGATCTACCGCGTCGGCCCTGAACGTGATGGCGTCGGCGCGCCAAGTGGGGGCATCGCGGGAGAGCGGCCAAGCCTCCGCCTTTAGCATGTGGATCAGCGCCTGCCGCAGCAGCGATTGCACGGCGTGCAGTTGTTCGCTGCCCACGCTCTCGACCTCCTCGATGACGTTTTCCCAATCGACCTGGTCGTTGACGCGTTCGCCAGCGGCGAGGCGGCGCAGCAGCTCGGCCTGATGCTCACTCCAGAGTAACACGTCGGCATCGTAGTCGCTCATCGCATGAGCCTCCGTCGTCCCGGGGTTGGCCGGGACGTACCGATCCTATTTATCACATCGGCCGCGGTTTGCACGGCGGCATCCTCGGAACCGGGTCCGCCACGGCGCCGACGGCAGCCGATCGGCTTCGTGCCATAGTCTTTGTGCGCGGCGATTGCCTCAATGAGGCTGTCACGGCCGCCATCAGGACGGTTGCAGCAATCCGGCGACCGATATGTCCTCATCGACGTCGGGCCAGTGGATCCCCTCGCCTCGGCCGATCAGCCGCCAGTTGGCGCGTTGCTGGGATGAAGCACTTAACAGCCGCGGGAACCACACCAAAGGCACGGCGATCTCGCGGCCGTCTGTCAGCGACACGCAGAGTTTGTAGTCCGACACCGATACGTCGGTGGCGATTGCCTCAGGGGTTGCTGCCGAAGTGCTCATGCCATGCTTCTGGGAGAGCCTGACGCGAGACCCGTCCGTCAACGCCCTCCCGTCGGCTACCCCGGAATGCGCACCGGCATCGCGGTGATCCCGTGGATGAAGTTCGAGTAGATGCGCTTCGGCTCGTCCATCAGCTCGATCACCGGGAAGCGCTTCATGATCTCCTCCCACAGGATCGTCAGTTGCAGCTCGGCCAGGCGATTGCCGACGCAGCGATGGATGCCGAAGCCGAACGACATGTGATGCCGCGGTCGGGCCCGGTCGATGATGAACTCGTCGGCGCGATCGATGGAGTCCTCGTCGCGGTTGCCCGAGATATACCACATCACGACCTTGTCGCCCTTGCGGATCTGCTTTCCGCCGAGTTCGGCATCGGCCACCGCGGTCCGCCGCATGTGGACGATCGGCGACTGCCAGCGGATCATCTCCGGAATCATGCTGGGGATCAGCCCGGGGTTGTCGCGCAGCTTCTGGTACTCGGCCGGGTGCTTGCACAGCGCCCACAGTCCGCCGCTCATCGAATTGCGCGTGGTGTCGTTGCCGCCGACGATCAGCAGCACCAGGTTGCCGAGGAATTCGGCCGGGTCGTCCACCAGGTTCTTCGTCGCCTCGCCGTGCGCCAGCATCGAGATCAGGTCGAAGCCGCCCGGGCGAGCCTTGCGCTCATGCCACAAGCCGGTGAACACGCGCACCGCGTCGGTCAGAATCTCCAGCCGCTTCTGTTCGGAATCGACCTCGCCGCCGGCGTTGACGTCGGCGGTGGAGACGTCCGACCAGTAGGTCAGCTTGCGCCGCTCCTCCAGCGGAAAGTCGAACAGCGTTGTCAGCATCAGCGTCGTCAGCTCGATCGACACGCGCTGCACCCAGTCGAAGGTTTCGCCGCGCGGCAATCCGTCCAGCACATGACAGACGCGCTCGCGGATGATCGGCTCCATGTTCTGCAGGTTGGCCGGCGCGACGATCGGGCTGACCACCTTGCGCTGGTCGTCGTGCCGCGGCGGGTCGCTGGCGAGGAAGCTGGCGCGGCGGAATTCCAACGGTCGGTCGGTGATGGTGATGCCGCCAAGTTTCGCCGCCGACGAGTAGACCTGGTGGCTGGTCTCGACCTGCATGATGTCCTTGAATTTGGTCACCGACCAGAACGACCCGTACATGCCGTCCTGCGTCCAGTGCACCGGGTCTTCCCGGCGCAGGCGCTCGAAATATGGGTGCCAGACGTCGTCCTGATAGAGCTTCGGATTGCTCACATCGATGGCGTCGAGTGGCATCGTGTAGGCGTCGGCGAGCGGATCGAAATGGACCGGCGCATTCATGGCGAGCCCTCCTGCGTGCTTATTGTGTCCCGCGCGCCGGGCACAGCCGGCGATGGACGTGGTGCTACTGTCCGGTAGGGTGACAGGAGTGGCCCATAGGCTCAAGTCTTGAATTGGGCCAGAGCGTGGGCGGTTGGCGGGTTCCGATCAGCCTGGCCCCGCATGGCCCGCGCCCGGCGCCGGTGCGCCGGCGAGCAAGCCCTCGGTGCACAGGTCTTCATCGACATCCGGCCAATGGATGCCGAAGCCGCCACCCGAGACCTGCCAGTGCGAACGCTGCGCCGGCGTGGCGTGCGCCAATCGCGGGTACCATGACAATGGCGCGGAGATCTTGCGCCCATCCATCAGCCCAACAGTCAGTTCGTGGTCCGTGACCAATACGGAGCGGACCCTGATGTCAGCCGTCCTGTGCAGTTCCAAGGTGGTCACGCCAAGCCTCCAGAAGCTCGCTCCGCCGCGCACGTAGCAACCGTAGCACATCGCCCAGTTCGTGCAGAGCACATCCGTCGTTGCGCGCAAGCTGACAGCGTTCCAACCAGAATTTTGCGGCTGCCCCGCCGCGTTCCACGTGCACGTGCGGTGGCTCCTTCAGATCGTGGCTGACGAAGTAGAACCGGAAGCCGCGCATGCGAAAAACGGTCGGCATGCCCCAGCCATACCCGCCGTCCCGTGAACAAACGGTAAGCGCCCCGCCGGAAGCGCTTGCAATCCGGGCGAAGAACCCCAACCATTCGCCCATGCCCGGCTTCGATTCCGGATTCGCTGCCCGCGTCAAGGCTGTCCTCGGGCCGACCAACACCGGCAAGACCCATCTCGCCATCGAGCGATTGCTCGGCCATTCCTCCGGCATCATCGGCTTCCCCCTCCGCTTGCTCGCCCGCGAGAACTACGACCGGATGGTGGCCCGCAAGGGCGCCCGCCACGTCGCGCTGATCACCGGGGAGGAAAAGATCGTCCCGCCCGACGCGCGCTGGTTCTCCTGCACCGTCGAGGCCATGCCACTGGACCGCGACGCCGAGTTCGTCGCGGTGGACGAGATCAGCTCTGCGCCGACCCAGACCGAGGCCACGTCTTCACCGACCGGTTGCTGCATGCCCGCGGCATGGTGGAGACCATGTTCCTCGGCGCCGAGACCATCCGCCCATTGCTCAACCGCCTGGTGCCGTCGGCCAGCATCGAGACGCGGCCGCGGATGTCGCAGCTGGTCTATGCCGGACCCGCCAAGTTGTCGAAACTGCCGCCGCGCAGCGCCGTCGTCGCGTTCAGCGCCGCTGAGGTCTACGCCATCGCCGAGCAGATCCGTCGGCGGCGCGGCGGCTGCGCGGTGGTGATGGGGCGGCTGTCGCCTCGGACGCGCAACGCCCAGGTGGCGCTGTACCAGGACAAGGAGGTGGACTTCCTGGTCGCCACCGACGCCATCGGCATGGGCCTGAACATGGCGGTGGACCACGTCGCCTTCGCCGGCCTGGGCAAGTTCGACGGCAATCGGCCTCGGCGCCTGACCGCGGCGGAGATCGCCCAGATCGCCGGCCGCGCCGGGCGAGGCATGCGTGACGGCACCTTCGGCACCACCGCCCAGTGCCTGCCGCTGCCCGACGACGCCATCGCCGCGGTCGAGGCGCACAGCTTCGAACCGCTGGAGCAACTCTGCTGGCGCAACAGCAACCTGGACTTTTCCACCGTCGACGCCTTGCTGATAGCCTGACCGCACCGCCGCCCGGTCCCGGCCTGGTGAAGGGCAACGACGCGTCCGACATGGAGACGCTGGCTGCCCTGGCCCGAGAGCAAGAGATGCGGCGGCTGGCGCAGGGGCGGGCTCGGGTCCGGCTGCTGTGGGAGTGCTGCCAGATCCCCGACTTCCGCAAGCTGGCGGACGAGACCCACACCAACCTCTGCGCCCGGGTGTTCGGCCATGTCGCGCGGGAGAAGTGGCTGCCGACCGACTGGCTGGCGGGGCAGATCGCGGCGCTGGCGCGGGCGGATGGCGACATCGACACGCTGATGCAGCGGCTGGCCGGCATCCGCGTGTGGTCCTACATCGCCGCGCGGAGCGACTGGGTGGCCGACGCGCTGCACTGGCAGGGCCGCGCCCGGGAGGTCGAGGACCTGCTGTCGGATGCGCTGCATGAGCGCCTGACCAGCCGGTTCGTCGATCGCCGCGCCGCCCACCTGATGCGCCGCCTCGACGAGGCCGAGGGGCGCGAGTTGCTGTCGGCGGTCACCCGCCGCGGCGAGGTGGTGGTGGAGGGCCACCCCGTCGGCCACGTCTCCGGCTTCCTGTTCCAGCCCGATCCCGATGCGGTGGGCGACGAGAAGAAGCTTGTCCTCCGCGCCGCCCGCCGTGCCTTACGCGAGGAGATGCCGCGCCGCGTCGCCCTGCTGGAGGCGGCGCCCGACGCTGCGCTGGCGCTGACCCCAGAGCACGCGGTGGCCTGGGACGGAGTGCCGGTGGCGCGCCTGGTGCGCGGGCCGAGCGCTCTGCGGCCGGCGGTGCGGATGCTGGACAGCGAGTATCTTGATGGAGCGCAGCGCGAGCGGCTGCGGGTGCGGCTGCAACGCTACCTGGACGACCGGGTGCGCGCGGACCTTGCGCCGCTGTTTGCCGCGGCGGCGCGGGGCGATGCGATGCCGGCCGCGCGGGGCCGGCTGCACCGGCTGACCGAGGCGCTGGGGGTGATCCCGGGCGACGACGGAGCGCTGGGCGTTGGTGCGGGTGGTGGCTTTGGGTCAGGCCACGGCGGGGCGCCGGGCCATGGTGACGCGCTGCCGACACCGGGGCTGCGGGCGGCGTTGCGCTCGCTGGGGGTGCGGTCGGGGCGGCTGGCGCTGTTCATGCCGGCGCTGCTGAAGCCTCGGGCGGCGGCGATGCGGGCGCAGCTTCTGGCGCTGCACTGGGGCATGCCGGTGCCGACGTTGCCGGCGCCCGGGCTGGTGTCGCTGCCCTGCCCGGCCGACTGGACGCCGGGTTTTGCCGCGGCGCTGGGGTGGGTCGCGGCCGGGCCGATGCTGCTGCGCCTGGATGTGGCGGAGCAAGTGGCGGGAGAATTGGGCTGGGCGACGCGGGACGGGGCAAGGGCGGTGCCGGCCGGCCTGGCGTCGCGGCTGTCGATCAAGCCGGACCTGCTGCCGGTGGCGCTGCGGGCACTTGGGTTCCGGGTGGTGCCGGGCGGCGGAATGGGACCGGGGGAGTATGGGCCTCCGGCCCCCGCAATGCTGCTGCCGCTGCGCCGGCGGCGAGTTATGGTCCCCACGGCGGGGGTGCCGGAGCGTGGAGGGCACGGGCCGTTCGCCGCGCTGGCGGTGTTGAAGCGGTAGGGGCGGGGACGCGGGAGCCATGCGGGTTTGGGCGCCTTGAATCCGGATATCGGCTGAACAACGCGGACGCAGCGACTGACGGGGTTGCCCGGCGCGGAGGGCGTGTCGCGGATTAGCGATCCATCAACCTTGTTCGATGAAGATCACCGCCAATCGCGCGCCCCTGAAACTTGTCTCGCGCGCCATATCAACATTGGCCGTCTCAGCCAACCATCCGGGAAGCTGCTGCGACGCTTGACGGTTGTAGTCAAATATGACAACATACCCAGCGTTCCTGGGCGTCGTGCGCCCAATCAACTGGATCAAGGCGGCCCGAAAGGACTTCGAGGATTTTCCACAAACTGCGCGGATGGAGCTTGCCAGGGCACTCACCGTCGTTGCCGGCGGCGCGACTCCGGATATCGCCAAGCCGCTCACCGGCCTCGGCAGCGGCGTCTTGGAACTGGCGCTACGCTACCGCGGCGACGCCTTCCGGGTCGTCTATACGGTTCAGATTTGCGAGGTAGTCTGGGTGGTGCACGCGTTCCAAAAGAAGTCGAAGCGCGGTATTGCCACGCCCAGGCAGGAGATTGATGTGATGCGCGACCGGCTCAAGCGCCTGAAAGATGTGGTGCCATGACTGATGAACCAACGGAGATCGTCGTAGGCAGCGGCAACATTTTTCGCGATTTAGACTTGCCCGCGCCGGAACTTGAGCAACTCCGCGCGCGCCTCGCGGCGCATATCATCAACGTGCTGGACGCGCGGGGGCTCAGCGTTCGTCAGGCGCAGGCACTCACGGCATTGCCGCAGCGGACTTTTCGCGGATCCGGAATGCGCGGTTGGAGCGATTCACGGTCGATCGTCTGATGGTCGCGTTGCATCGGTTGGGTCAGCCGGTGGAGGTGTCTGTCACGTTGCCCCAGCTGGGCGATGCGTCCGCCGGAACGGCAGCGCGCCATCGTCTACCAATGCCCGCCCGTTCATGCTCTCGACCGATGGATACGCGCACGCACAGGTGACGACGACCTCCCCATAACGGCTGCCAACGGATCGCCCCAGCGTCGATGCTGCTCAAGGAGGGAGATCGGCGGGCAGGCGTCGAGATAGATCAATCCCAGAAAGTCTCTTTCGGCTTGGATGGCGGCGTCGATTTCCTCCGGGGGACGTCGGTCGGCACAGGCTGGAGTGCCAGCCGATCGAGAATGTCCGAGGCTCGTCCGGTGTCGATGGTAGTTGCCGGTAAGTCTACCACAGGGTACGAGCGGTGCCACCGGCTCCCACGGCCGACCGCCGGGCCGCTCAATCAACGGGTGCGCACGCGCATAGGTGACCGCGGCTTCCAGCGCCTTGCGCGACAGGTCCGGATTTTCGGCCAGAATATCGTCGATCGTGTCGCCATGGGCGACACGGCCGAGTACGGAATAGACAGTCATGCGCGTGCCACGAATTACCGGCGTGCCGCCCACGATACCTTCATCGACCACAATCGGGCCATCGGATGCACCGCGATCGCGCGCCGTGCGGTCCGCACTCATCCCACCCCTCCCGGCGGCACGAACCGCTTCACGGCGATCTCCCCGGCCCGTTGCCGCATGGTGTAGCTGTCGTGCCACGCCTGCATCCGCAGCAGCGTGTCCATGCTGACGCCGAATGCCTTCTCGATGCGTAGCGCCATCTCCGGCGATAAGGCGGTCCTCCCGTTCACCTGCTCGGACAGCGTTGCGCGCCGCACGCCCAGCAGTTCAGCAGCGCGTGTCACCGACAGCCCCAACTCGCCCAAAATCTCCGCCCGAATGAACCCGCCGGGTGACGCCGGACGCATGCCGACCTTGACTGCTGCATCGTCCATCACTGGTCATCCTCCGGCTTCGGCCTGCACGACGACTGACATGTGCCCGGCACCCCGCCGCGTGGCTGGCTTCACCGTCACCTCTACGTCCTGGCCGAGGAACGTCAGGAACTCCATCAACCGTCCCACCGACACCGAGACAGGTCTGCACCGCATCAAGGCCGACACCTGGGCCTGGGTGGTGCCGAGCAGTCTGGCGGCCTCGGTCTGTGTCACTTTGCGCTGTTTGAGAAGCTGATAGATCTGCACCGTCAATTTCGCTTTCACCAACTCCTGCTCGGAGTTCGGCAGCCCAAGATCGGCGAACACATTGCCGCTGCTGAGTTCGTGCGAGGCGTCCATCTTAACCCTCCTGCAATCCGGCGGAATGCAATTGTTCTGCGATCCGCAGGCGTTGGCGGATCAGTGCGATCTCCTTCTGCGGCGTCGCAATCCCCTGCGTTGATTTCTTCTGGAACACATGCAGCACATAAATTCTTTCCCGAAACCGCACAGTGTAGACCGCCCTGAATGTGCCGCCCCGGTGATCCTCGACAAGCTCCAGCACCCCGGCGCCGGAGAAGCCGCGCAACGGCTTTGCCGCCGGTGGTGTTTCGCCGCACTGCACGGCATAGAGCGCCAAGCCGAACGCGCGGCGCACCGCCTCCGGTAGGGCGCGCATTTCCTTTCGAGTGGGTCCCACCCACACAAGTCCCTTGGGGCGCGGTTCATCCATTATATGGATATCCATATAATATGCAAGAATTCAACGGCGCGAAGTATCGCGTCCAAGCCCGACGTCAGCGGCCAGGAGGCCGACTGGGGGAAGCATAGGCAGCCGCGGTGATCAGGAGGTTAATTCGCCGGACGCTCGCGCGCCGCCTTGCCAAACTCGTCGGCCCCCTGATACGCAACTCTCCACCGTCGGCGGCGCGTGGCCGGCGCTCGTTGTGAGGACACCAGATGACCGCACAGTCCAACCGGCTGTTCCACTAACCAGGCTCGGGGCACGAACGATTCCCGAGCAGGAAGACCGCGACTGGCAGCGGCTGGACAAGTGGCTGTGGTGCGCGCGCTTCATGCGCGCCCGCACCGACTGCGCCGCCTTCGCCGCCAAGGGCCGCCTCCGCATCAACCGCCAGCCCACCGACAAGCCGCACGCCCGCCTGCGCATCGGCGACGTGCTGACACTCCCACTGCGCGGCGAGGTCCGGGTGATCCGCGTCCTCGCCCTCGCCGCCCGCCGCGGCCCCGCCTCGGAAGCCCGTCTGCTCTACGAAGACCTCGGCGAACCCGCACCGCCATCTTGCGCGGGGCCGGAAACGTCGGCATACCGCCCGCTCTGAAAGCGCCAGTCGCGGGGACTGCCCTATGACCTACGTGGTCACCGAAAGCTGCATCAAGTGCAAGTACATGGACTGCGTGGAGGTATGTCCCGTCGACTGCTTCTATGTCGGCGCCAACATGCTTGTGATCCACCCGGACGAGTGCATCGACTGCGGGGTCTGCGAGCCGGAATGTCCCGTCGAGGCCATCGTGCCGGACAGCGACGACAAGGCCGCCGCCTGGTTGGAACAGAACCGGACCTACGCGGTGGCCTGGCCGAACATCACCCGCAAGGGCGAGGCTCCGGCGGACGCCGACGACTGGAAGGACAAGACTGACAAGGCACAATTTTTCTCGCCCGAGCCGGGAAAGCCCTGATCAGTTTGCGCCTACCCCCCTGACGTAACACCGGTGTGATGCTATATTGGCCGCATCGGCGATGCGTGGCTGCGTCCGATTGGGGTGCGGCCGGCGTTGCTATCCCAAAGGGGCGGGTCCGTCGGGGCGGGGCGCAGCGGCCGCATGGCCTATGCTGGCAGGATCGCTCCCGGTGGGCCGCCGGTAGATGAAGGATACGAGGTGTCAGGCATGAAGGCATCCGGGACGACGGCAAAGGCGCGGCAGGGCAGCGCCAGGCGGCAGCCGCCGCCGGCAAAACCCACCGCGAAGCCAGCGGCACGAGCCCAGGCGAAGTCGGTTCCCCCAGTGGTGAAAAAGGCCGCCAGGCCGGTCGCGGCGCGGGCCGCCGCCACGGCTGTCGCGACCAAGAGCGCTCCGGCATCGAAGCAGGCGGAAGCCGACAAATCCTCCCGGCAGACGCAACCGGCCGCCGCTCCCATAACGCCCGCGAAACCGGCCGCAGCGGCAAAGCAGGCGGCCGCCAAGGCGACCCCTGCCTCGGACGCCGACAAGCAACAAGCTGTCGCCAAGCCGACACCGGCAGCGGCGGCGAAGCAGCCCGCCCACGCCAAAGCCGCCGCCGGCAAGGCGCAGACCGTCGCGCCGGCGCCGGACACAGTCGCGCCGGCGCAGGCGCCGACAAATCGGCCAGCCCGGCCAAATCCGCGGCGCCAGCCAAGTCCGGGGCCGCCGCCACTGCCGCCGCGCCCGCCCCCGCCTCCAGCCCGGCAACGCCTGACGCCAGTGCCAGCCCGGCCAAGCCCTCCGACACCGCCGAACCCGCCGCCACGCCTGCCCCGGCCGAGGCGGTCGCCCCTGCCCAGCCTGCGCCGCGCCCGCAAGGCGACGCCGCGCGGCGACCCGGCACGCCCGGCATGCACACCGGCCCGATCACGCAGCCTCGGATCCCCGCCAAGGCCGAGGTCTTCCAGGAGGGCGACCATGTCGTCTACCCGACCCACGGCGTCGGCAAGGTGGAGCGCATCGCCACCGAGGAGATCGCCGGCCACAAGCTGGAGCTGATCCACATCACCTTCGAAGAGAACCGCATGACGCTGCGCGTGCCGGTCGCCAAGGCCCGCACCGCTGGCCTGCGCAAGCTGGCCACGCGCAAGCTGTTCGAGGAGGCGCTGAACGTCCTGAAGGGCCGCGCCCGCATCAAGCGCACCATGTGGTCCCGCCGCGCGCAGGAGTATGAGGCGAAGATCAACTCGGGCGACCCGTTGGCGATCGCCGAGGTGGTGCGCGACCTGCACCGTAACGCCGGGCAGCCGGACCAGAGTTTCTCGGAACGGCAGATCTACGAGGCGGCAATGGAGCGGTTGGCGGCGGAACTCGCCGCGCTGGACAAGACCGACAAGGCCACCGCCGCGACCAAACTGACGGACTTTTTGAAGACTGTCTAAACCTCTCCCGCGCTTGCGCGGGAGAGGTCGCCGCGCCCTTTCGCGGCGGGTGAGGGTGATCGGGTCGGCAAACTGCCTCTTCTCAACTGCCGACCCGCTGTCAGCGTGCGTCCGTGCCAACAAGCCAGCCTACCGCCGGCCGGCTTCCATAATCTTGATGGCGGCCGCGGCGGCGCCGAACCCATTGTCGATGTTCACAACCATGACGCCTGGCGCGCAGCTTGAGAGCGCCGAGTGCAGCGCCACGCTCCCGCCGGCCGCCACGCCGTAGCCGACCGAGGTCGGCAGTGCGATCACCGGCGCGGACACGAGGCCAGCGACGACGCTGAACAGGGCGCCTTCCATGCCGGCGGCCACGATCAACACGCGCGCCTCGCTCAGCCGGCCCAATTGCTCTGTGAGGCGCCAGAGCCCGGCGACCCCAACATCCGCGATCAGTGGCGCCGCGCGTCCGTGGAAGGCGAGTGTGCGTGCCGCCTCTCGCGCAGGGCCAAGATCCGCCGTGCCGGCGGCAACGATCAGCGCACCCTCGATCGGCATGCCGGACGGCAGATCGCCGAGGATCGCCGTGCGGGACAGCGGATCGAAATCGAGGTGTTCTCGCAGCGCCTCGGGCAGGGCGTCGTGCTGCGCCGGGGCAAGCCGCGTCAGCAGCAGGCGGGCCGCACGCGCCACGGCCGCGTCGAGGATCGCGGCGATTTGCGCCGGCGTCTTCGGTTCGCAGAGCACTGCCTCGGCGACGCCGGTGCGTGCCTCACGCTCCCAATCGAGGTTGAAGTCGCTCACGCCCGGTCGTGCAAGAACGCGGCGCCGCGACGATAGGCGCGGAAGCCGAGGAAACGGCGATCGGCGGACGCGCAAAGCTCGCCCGCGATCTGACGCATCGCCGTGTCCGGTTCCGGGGCCTCGACGACGATACCGCCATGGGTGACACGGCAGCGGAGATCCGTCCCCTGTGGCACGTACGGGGTGAGCGTCTGCTCCATGCGCGCGACGAAGGCGAGGTCTTCGGCGCTGATCGCGATGCCGGTCTCGATGCGGCTGGACAGGCAGGGCTGGGCGGGCAACTCGGCAATATCCGCAAGGTCGAATTCGCGCGCGAGAGCCCGCACCGCGGCCTTGGTCATGCCGGCCTCGACGAATGGGTGGCGCACGCGATGCTCTGCCGCGGCGATCAGGCCGGGCCGGTAATCTCCGAGATCGTCCAGATTGGCACCGGAGGCGATCGGGCCATCCGTCACATGCGCGATGCGGGCGTAGAGATTGGACTTGCAGAAATAGCAGCGATTGACCGGGTTCGCGCGGTAGTCGGGGTCGGCGAACTCACCCGCGTCCACTTCGGTAAGCTGCCAGCGGAAGCGAGAGGCGTGATCTCGCACGCGCGCCGTAGCCTCCTCTGGCACCGCAGGAGAAAGCGCATGGACGACGCGCAGCCCCGGCACGCCGGCGCGGTGCGCGGCATGGGCCAGCGTCATGCTGTCCACCCCGCCGCTGACCGCGATCGCAAGTCCGGGCAAATCCGCCAGGATGGCTTCCAGCATCGTCATGAGTTCCTCCGCCGCGCGCTTGGCGGCGCGGCGCGCCTCGAGGCCCGCGATCCCGGCCAGGTCGTCGCTCTCCGCCTTGCGGCTGGGTCCGGCCGTCCGCGTCACCGTCTTTACCCGCGGCGAGCCTGCATCCGAAAGCTCGCGCGGGAGTATCGCGCGCCGCGCCGCCTGCCAGCGCAGGCCGATGGTCGAGGTCTCCGTGAAGCACCTCTCGGCCACCGCTTCGCGCTCCCCGGGCTCGACGAGCAAGCGAAAGGTGTGCACGGGCCGCCCCTTCTTGCCGACGGCGGGGACGAGAATGAGGTCCCTGACGCCGGGCGTGGACCGCAGCCGGTCCGCCGCGACGCCGATTTCCTCCGCCGTCATGTCGTCGATCTCGAAGCAGAGCACGACGATGTCCACTTCGTCCGGCGACGGCGCCACACGCGCATCCGCGAACAGCACCGCGCGCAGGATGTTCGGCTGACCCGGAAGCTCGCGCGTGCCGGCGCCGGTGCCGGTGGCTTGCAGGCGCCCGGCCATCCGCGTTTGCGGCATCTGCACGAGGTGGCGAAGGATGGCGGCGCCGGTTGGGGTGACACGCTCCCCGCCGATGCCGTCGTCACGCCAGGTGAAGCCCGCCAGCAGCCAGGCGGTGGCCGGGGCCGGCACCGGCAGCAGGCCGTGCCGCGTCCGCACCAGGCCATCCCCGCGTGGCAGGGCGGACACACTCCAGCGCGCGCCATCCAGTGCCGCGGCGATGCTGCCGGCCGCCGTCACGTCCATCAGCGAGTCCCAGTCGCCGATTTCGTGGAAATGCACATCGTCCACCGGTACGTGGTGGATCGCGGCCTCGGCTTCCGCCAGGTGGCGCAGGATAGAGGTGGCGTGCGCGGCAGTGCCGGGGCTGAGTGGGGCGGCCTCGATCCGCGCCACCATGTCGCGGAAGCCGGAATGCGCGCGGTGATCGTGGCGATGATGGGCTTCGGCAAGCGGCGAAAGCCGGAAGCGCAGGCAGTGCAGCCCGCCGCTGGTGCCAGGCTCGAACTCTGGCGTGCCGGTTCCGGGCGGCAGCACGGCAGCCGCGTCCGCCAGCACGCGGGCCTGCAAATCCGGCAACGCGTCGACCATGGCGGCGGCGAACATATCCCCCGCCACGCCACCGACCGCATCGAGCCGGATCGCGAGGCTCATCCGGGGGAAAAAACCGGCACGACGTAGGGGCCTTCGGGAATGAAAGCCACGTCCGGATCGTCGTGGCGCGCGATCGCAGCCCGCAGCGCGTCGTCGATATTCGCGGTGACGGTGACGCCGGTGATGCGCCGTTCCTCGTCGTCCAGCCCGGTGGTGTAGAGTTCGATCCGGCCGACGCGCATCGCCTTCATCTGCATCTCGGTCTGCCACTCGTCGATCTCGGCGAGCGACTTCGCGGTCAGCGTTGCCAGAAAGCGTTCGGGGCCCGATCGCGACCAGTTGCGCCTGCGCGTCGCGGAACTCCTGCGAGCCGAACCCCTCGGAACACGAGGAGGCGATGATCAGCGTGCCGCCGGGCTCCAGGATGTCGAGCGGCGTCACCATGCCTTTGACGGTCTGGTAGTACGTCTTGTCCAGCGGATAGCCGGCCGAGGACGTGACGATCGTCTTGTAGCGGCGGTCCATGCCGATCTTGCAGGAAGCCGTGACGAAATCCACGGCCGCCATGTGGCTGTCGATGATCTCGCCGAACGTCACGTGCACCAGGTCGCGGTCTTCATCGATGATGGTGTTGAGCGCGTAACAGTCGCCCAGGCGGCGCACGATTTCGAGTTGCTCCTCGTGCAGCGGGTTGCCGACAAGGTTGCACTGCACCGCGAGCGGGTCCTCCATGAACCGGGCCGAATGGAAGGTCCGGATCGTCGCGTGATGCGCCACGCCGGGAGCGATGACCTTGCGGCCGCCGGACCAGCCAGCCATGAAATGCGGTTCGACCAGCCCGGTTGCGATACGCAACTCTGCCCCCGCAAAGCGGCGGTCGATACCGATCGGCGTGCCGCGCGTCGCGGTGTGTCCGAGATCGACATGCATCGCGTCGTCGCGGGCGAAATGGTTCTCCACCCGCACGTTCGCCATCACCCACGGGTCGCCCACCAGTTCGGCGAGTTCCTCGCCCTCGTTCGGACGGTGCAGGCCGGTGGCGACGAGGATGGTGATGGCGGTAAGCGGAATGCCGGCGGCAACCATCGTCTCGATCATCGGGCGCAGGAACAGCCCGTTCGGCACCGGCCGCGTGATGTCGCAGATGAGGATGCAGGCGCTGTGCTTGCCGCGGGCAAGCTCCGACAGAGGCGCGGAGCCGATCGGGTTGGCGAATGCGGCGGCAATGGCAGCACGCGGGTTTGCCAGCTTCGGCATCACGCCCTTGCGGATGACCGTCGGGCGGACGTTCGTCGGCAGCGTGACCGGCAGTTGGCCCTTGCCGAACAATAGCTCGATCGGTGCTTCGGTCATTGTCCAGCCTCCGTGCGCGGCAGTTGCTTTATGCGTCTATACCCGGGCTGGGGCAATCTTAGACGACGCCCAACAATGAACGAGTTGGCTGGTGGCACGGTAATCCGTTCTCCCGTCATGGCCGGCCCATGACGGGGACGCGTAGTCCAGGCGGCAAATGATACGTCTGTCGTTGGGCGTCGCCTTAGGTTGCGAGCGCGATAGGTGGCTTGGCTGGTTCAGTGATCCTGACGGTTAGTGTCCGTCCGGGAACAAACCAATCTGCTGCTGGCGGATCGCAAATTCCGTGTCATGGTCGGCGAAGGCCGGCCATGACAAGGAATTTGCAGCGCGATCACTTGGAGGACTTGTTCCCGGACGGACACTTAGGATGTCCATTTCCAAACCTAAAATCGTGGGGAGGGGGTTTGATTACAGCCTTCTGCGCCGGCCATGACACGGGGAGACAGCGGTGTCATCCAGGGCGCCGAGCCTACCATAATCGTCACACACTTCTTTGTATACGCGAGCAGAATGATGGGTGCCGCCCGGCGCAGCGCGACGCCGAGCATGCCCGGGTCGCGTGCGCTGAGGCTGACTGACGTGTTGCATCATCCCCAATGTCCGCGGACCCAGTAGGGACCGTTCCAGTGCGGCGGGATCCAAACCCGACCGGGAACAACGGGCGGCGGCGCATAGACGACCGGAGGCGGAACGGCAACGACAGGCGGCACAACACCGAAGACAACCGATGGACCCCAGCAGCAGCCACGCCAGCCATAATGCCATCCGGGATGCCAACCCCAGCCCCCATGATACCAATACGCCGACGCCGGCTTCGGTATGAACATGGTGACGGAAAACGCGGCGATTGCACTGGCGCAAATGGCAGCGCGCACACCAGACGAGATTTTCTGCATAGCAATTGCTCCTATCAGCTTCCGGCTGCGCGCCGGGGACACGCCGCCCGATCCATGCCGTAGCGGCCCAACGCATGACCCGCGTTCGTGCGGAAGGAATCAGCGGCAGCGGTACGGGTGGTAGTAGCACCAGCCTCCCGGTACGGGCGCGACGACGCAGCCGCTCAGTGCCAGAGCCATGCCGACCAGCAACGCTGTGATGATTGCCGATTTCATCTTCAACCTCTCTCCTGTTTTCCAGTGACTACGACTCCGGAATCCCGCGCTTTGGTTACGACATTCGTCGCAGTGCCCACGGCGACGGCAATTCAAGTCCGGCCACCGTCGCGTGGATTTTAACCAAACTGATTGTGCCGCCCGCAGAGGCAGCCAGTTCGTTCGCTATTTTCAGTCCCTCGCCGGCATCCGGGCAGCCGTCGAATCCCCAGCCGTCATCCGTGACGACAAGCGTCGTGCAGCCATCGATGCCAGTCACCAAACGGACAGAGATCGTGCCGGCCTCGCGTGCGTGCATGCCGTGCTTTATGGCGTTGCCAATGAATTCGTGAGCGACACGCAGCACCACTTGGTGCAGTGGTTCGGGACAGTCTCCATCGACGGTCACGTTCAGGCGGATCGCCTGCGTGCCGTCAGCCAGCAGTCGGATCGTGGTCTCGCTCAGCACACGAAGCCGCTCGGACATCGAAGCCGGGGAACGAGTCAGGCCGAACAGTGCGTCGGATATCTGCGCCGACAACAGAATGCGGCGTTGCAAGTCGGCCAATAGCTGGCTGCCGCGCACGGTGACCCTCAGCTCATGTGCATGCTCTAGCTGGAGCAGGATTTGCTGAAGAACATTCTTCGTATGGTGCCGGAGCTGACGAAAATCGCACTCGTTCGCCGGCTCGCCTCGCACGGTGCACCAAGGCTCAACCCAGGTTTCGCGGCCGGTCGCTGCTGCTTGTGCATCGGGCATTGGTTCACGTCCTCGTGCTGGACTCTGGGGCGGCTTTGGCGCAATGTATGTGGGAATTCTTCCCACGTCAATCTCTATGTGGGCTTTTGTCCCACATTCACGTAATCTGGACGCCGAACCCGCAGCGCACCGAATGGCCCCGCCCCCCTCCTTCACGCTTCAGTCCGACGCGCTGCTTCGGCCGGTGCGGCGCCTCTTGCGCCCGCTGGTCCGGCTGCTCATTCAGGGCGGCGTCACATTTCCCGTGTTGGCGGACCTGCTGCGTGGCCTCTACGTCGAGGTCGCCGCCCGTGAGCTTCTGGACAATCCTCGCGCCCGGACCGACAGCCGGATCAGCTTGCTCACCGGCGTCCATCGCAAGGAAATCCGCCGCTGGCGCTCGGAAACCCATGAACCGGAAGCCGTGCCGCCGGTGATCACGCGCACAAGCCTGATCATTGCCCGCTGGCTGCGCGCCGACGAGTACGTCGATACCGAAGGGCGGCCACGCCCCCTGCCGCGCCTGCCGCCTGCGGAGGGCGGGCCCTCGTTCGAAAGTCTCGTGCAGTCGGTGACCTCAGACGTGCGGCCACGCGCGGTGCTGGACGATTGGCTGAACCACGGCCTCGTCACCGTGGACGCTGCCGACCGCGTCGTCCTCGACACCGCGGCGTTCGTGCCGCGGCCCGGCAGTGCAGAACAATTGTTCTACTTCGGTCGAAATCTGCACGACCACCTGTCCGCCGCCGCCGCGAACGTAACCGCCGCCGGAGCGGCCCCCTTCATCGAGCGTGCTGCGCATTATGACAATTTGAGCCCCGCGACTGTGGCTCGGCTGGAAGCCCTGGGCCGGGAAGCCGCGCAGCGACTGCTGACCGAATTCAATCGCCAGGCGCTGGAATTGCTGGAAGCCAACGATCGCGAACTGGAGAGCGCGCCAGAAACTCCACGACGCCAACTCAATCTCGGCCTCTATCTGTTTGCGGACAACGATCCCACCGGTGACGCGCCATGAAAGCGGCGCGCCGAGTGGCATGCCTGCTCTTGCTGGCACTATGGGGCGCCGGCGTTCCCCGGGTCGGCATGCCGGCTACCGACCGAGGCATCGGCGGCACCGGCGCCCCCGCCGCCAGCCCGGAGATCAGCGATCGGGGCATCGGCGGCACCGGTATCGTCGGGGTCATCACCGGCTTCGGTAGCGTCTTCGTCGATGGGCTGGAGATCAGCTACACTCCGAGCACGCCATTGACCGTGGATGGGGAGTCCGACACGCAGGACGCGCTGCACGTCGGGCAGATCGCGGCGATCGTCGCCAGCGACGACCAGGGTTTGCATGCGGTCAGCATCGCAGTGCACCACGAGGTGTCCGGCCCCGTGACATCGGTGGGCGACGGTAATGGAGCCGGCGGTCGGATGCTCGTCGTCGCGGGGCAGCAGGTTGCGATCGACAGCAGCACGGACGGTGTGCAGACGGTGCGTGCCGGGGACTGGATCGCGGTGAGCGGACTGCGTCAGCCCGACGGCGTCATCGCTGCCAGTCGGATCGACCAACGGCTGCCCGGGACGGTCCTGGTGCGCGGGCCGGCGACGCCCAGCGACGGGGGCTGGCGAATTGGCGACCTTTCCGTCCAGCCACCAACAGGGACCAGTGTTGCGGCGGGGGAAATCATTGCCCGCGGCACCATTGTGAACGGAACATTGTCAGCTACGACGGCCAGCCCCGATGTCCTGAGCTCGGATCCCGCTGCGTTTTTCGGCAGCCACGTGCATCGGTTGGTCATCGACAGCTATGTCAGTGCCGCCAATGGCCACATGCGGTTAGGACGCGGATTGCTGGCGACGACAGCCTCGGGGATCGCCGTGCCGGCAGGTGCGCACCGCGCAATCGTCGAACTCGAACGGGGAGCCGGTGGTGGCTTTGTCGCCACGCACCTGCGCGGGGCTGGCCGACCCGTTGCGCCGCATAGCGCGCCGTTCGCGCCAAATCGCCACGGTTCCTCGGGGCCGCCTCACGCGGCGCCGCACGCATTCGGACCGGCTCACGATCGGCCGCATCCTTGGCAGAATTCGTCACGCGGGCTTTGGTTATCGCGGCGACCGGCAGTCACGCCCCGGATGCGAGGCCGGCGGGCGGTGCGGGCGCAATGAACGGCGGCGATGACGCCCTTCTTCGGGTGCTGACCCGCTGACAACAGCGCGTGCCGTTGGCGCGCCTTCCCGCCGCGAGCTTCCCCGCGCTCGGCGCGGGAAGCGTCGCTTCACACGTTCGGCTGTTCGGCGCCTTCCGGCGGTTGCTCGAACATCGCGGCGGCGTCCACCGCATCGGCGGCTTCCTCGTCCGCCTGCGCGCCGACCCGCTCGCCGCGCGCCTGCCGTTCCGCCTCTTCCGGGCTGCGGGCGACGTTCACGGTGACGCGGATCATCACCTCCGGGTGCAGCATCACCCGCACCGGCGCCAGGCCGAGCGTCTTGATCGGATGCTCCAGCACCACTTGCTGGCGGTCGATCGACAGCCCCGCCGCGGTCGCCGCATCGGCGATGTCGCGGCCCGACACCGAGCCATACAGGCTGCCCGATTCGCCCGCCTGGCGGATCACCACGACGCTCAGCCCGCCGACGCGTTCGGCGACCCGCTCGGCCTCCTCGCGGCGCTTCAGGTTCTGCGCCTCCAACTGCACCCGCTGCGCTTCGAAGCGCGCCAGGTTGTCCTTGCTGGCGCGCAGCGCCTTCTTCTGCGGGAGGAGGAAATTGCGAGCGTAGCCGGGCTTTACCTTCACCCGGTCGCCCATCTGCCCCAGCTTTTCGACCCGCTGGAGCAGGATCAGGTCAACGGCGGCCATGATTGGCTCCTGTTCAGACGACGATGTAGGGCAGCAGGGCGAGGAAGCGGGCGCGCTTGATCGCCACCGCCAGCTCGCGCTGCTTTTTGGCCGACACCGCCGTGATGCGGCTGGGCACGATCTTGCCGCGCTCCGACAGGAAGCGGGACAGCAGGCGCACGTCCTTGTAGTCGATCTTCGGCGCATTCGGGCCGGAGAACGGGCAGGACTTGCGGCGGCGGTAGAACGGCCGGCGAGCGCCGACGGCGGCGCGCCGTGCGGCGGGATTGACTTCGGTGCTATCGGACATGGCGCGTTATTCCTCCAGGCCGCCGCGGAAGTCAGGGACGGCGAATTCGTCGCGGGCGCGGAATTCCTCGCGCTCGTCGTAGCCGCGGCGGCGGCCGCTCTCGAAGCGCCCGGCGGGCTTGGGGCCGCGGAAGCCGCGCTCCCGCTCGTCGGACTTGCGCGACAGGATGGCGGATTGCGCCTCTTCCAGCGCCTCCACGTGGATGGTCATGAAGCGCAGGATGTCTTCGTTGAGGCGGAGCTGGCGCTCCATCTCGGTGACGAACGCCGGCTTGGCGTCCAGGCCGAGCAACATGTAGTGGCCCTTGCGGTTCTTCTTGATCCGGTAGGCCAGGCCGCGCAGGCCCCAGTATTCGCGCTTCTTGACCGTGCCGCCGTCGGTTTCGAGCTGGCTGGCGATGCCGTCGGCGATCAGGTCGACCTGCTGTTGCGTCACGTCGTTGCGTGCGATGAGCACGCATTCATAAAGCGGCATCCGTTGACCCCTCTGGCTGTCGGCCCCGGCCGGGATGGCCACGCCCCTTTTGGTCCGGGACCGAGGGGGGCGGCGGGCATAGCCGGGGTGGGTGCCACCGCCCCGGCAGGGAAGGGCGGGGGTTAAGCACGGGAGGCGGTGGGAGGCAAGCGGCGGGTCAGTGCGCCGTGGCCAGTAGCGGTCGGCCATCGACGATAATGGGATCGCCGTTCGGGTAGCTGGCAATCACTGCCGGTCCGAAATATCTTGTGACATCGGTCATCTTCCGACTCCTCTTCGACAGGGCATCGTTCAGTTTCTACAGAATTGCCGCTCGTACGTACGGTCTGATCGCGTCTAGTAAATGGACCCAAAGCCAGGAAAAGGTCATTATCTCGACCGAAATCATCCCAAGGGATTTCAATATGCTTCCATCCTCTCTCCTCTGGGATAAAGTAGATAGAACTCGGCGCAGACAAAAGACTCCTGCCACGACAACTATGTCAGTTGGGAAGTCACTAGTAAGGTAATACCAAAGGCTGAGCAATAAAAAAGTGGTATAGTGCGGCGCATTATAATCTGTCATGACATGGAAATCATCTGCTGTTAATCCAATTAGGCGTAATACCCAAATCGCTGCTCCAGTAATGGTCATCGCTAGTGGAAATGAAAGCTGGCAAAACAGTCGTACCTCCGATCTCTCGATCCATGCGATTGTGAGCGGTTGTCGCAACCGATATCGAAGGAGAGTAAGCACCTGTGGAACCACAACAAGTATTACCAATGGGATCCAGGCTGCAAACCGGACAAGAAGTTGTCGCTCCGATGGCGTCATGGCGTGCTATCCCGACTGCAGCGTATAGTGACGGCATGGAACGACGCCAACCAGAACGGGACGGCGGAAACGCCGGTGTTGAAATCGATCGCTACCATCTGGGCGCTGAACACCGTGTGGGGCTTGCCCTGTCGGTGGTAGATCTGGCGCCGTTGTTGCCCAACGCATACGAAGTTTGCATGGACTTGCTTCCATTCCGTATTCCTAATATCTCTCGATGTCTGCGAAGTCGATTAAGACATCATAGTAAGGGCCGTGTATTCTTTGTACGGTGAGGTGGGGTCGTACCATCAGTCTCCCACCAGGAAGGGACAGCATTGCATTTCTCCAGCCCTGGCTTCTTAATTCCGGGGGCCGCATAATCTCCCCTGCCGTATCGTAGAGAATATTGTTGTAATAAGTCTCCCAGCCCCTAACCATAATCCGACAGAGACCTACTTCCTCCTGTCCGTTACCGTCAAAGAAGGGAACTGGCTTACACTCTCGTGGATATTGACCTGTTAGGATTATCTGCCCGCGAAAACCTGCCTTTTCAAGAATGGAAGAGACAGCGGCGACCGGTCTCAGAAGAAGGATTACCAGAATCGGAAGGGAATAAACTGCAGCCGACCTCCAATCTCGTCGTAGCAGGGCCAACGCCGCAAAGCATACGGCGATTAGATCGCATGCAACTGCCGAGACAAAAACCAAGTTGGAGTGGGCCGTCACGTATCTTAACAGCGGTATCAATGCGGTTAGTGTCATTGGCAGTACAACGACCCCGAGGAGTTCTGGACATTTTCATACTTGAGATCCTTGAAAGCAGAGCTGCTTCATCATCTCTCCCGTATCCCCTCATGCGCGTACCGACGCAGCGGCGAGAGCAGATAGCTGATCACGCTGCGCCGCCCAGTCTTGATCTCCGCTGTCACCGTCATGCCCGGCGCGACCGCCTGCTCGCTCCCGTCCACCATCATGCCTGCGCTATCCAGCACCACATGCGTGGCATAGCCGGGCCTGTTCGGGCGCGTGTCATCCGATGCCTGATCACTCGCCTTGTCCTTTGAATCACGCGGAGCGGATGGAGCCTGTTCCGCCACGCGATCCCGACTCACATCCACCACATGCCCGTGCAGCAGCCCGTAGCGCGTAAATTCGAAGGCCTGCACCTTCACCGCCACGTCCTGCCCCGCATGCACGAACCCGATATCGCGGTTCTCCACCGTTGCCTCGACCAGCACCGGCGCATCGTCCGGCACGACGGTCAGCAGTGCCTGCGCCGGCGTCACCACACCGCCGACGGTGTGAACGGCAAGAGACTGCACCGTCCCGTCGATTGGCGCAGTCAGCACCGTTTGCTCCGCCTTGTGTGCCGCCTGCACCCATTGCTGGCGCAGCGAACCCGCCTTCTCCTCCGCCTCCGCCAGGTCCTTCAGCACGTCATGCGCGTACTCCGCCGCCGTCTGCTCGCGCTGCCGCACCAAGGCGCCGAGCGCCGCGGCGATCTCCGGTCCGAGCCGCTGCTGCACCGTCAGGGCCGAGCGCCCCTCCACCAGCGCCTGCTGCGCATCCAGGTAGGCCAGCCGGTTGCCGAACTCGATGTTCAGCAACTGCCGCCGCAGATCTGCCTTCTGCTCCAGCCACGGCAGCGACGCCGCAAGTTTCTCCAGCGTCGCGGAGTTCTCCTCTTGCTCGGCCTGCTTGCCGGCGATCTGCTGCTCCAGCCCCGCCAGCTTTGCCATTTGCTCCGCCCGCCGTGCGACGATGCCGGCGCGCGTGCGGTCGACCTCGAACGAAGGAGCGTCGGCCGGGGGTGTGAACGACCCCAACCCCTCGCCGGTCGCCAGGTCGCGCTGCAACGCGCACAGGCCGGCTGCGTCCAGTTCCGCCTGGCGTAACTCCTGCGCGAGGCGGTCGCGTTCGGCGGCGGCAATCGTCACGTCCAGCGTGAACAGCACCTGGCCGGCGCGCACGTGGTCGCCGTCCTGCACCAGGATCGAGCGCACCACGCCGGCTTCCAGCGGCTGCACCAGCTTCGACTTGCCGGCCGGGATCACCGTGCCCGGCGCGGTGGCGACGATGTCCACCTGGCCGACGATCGACCAGCCGAGCGCTAGCAGCAGGAACGCACTGATGGTCGCGGCGACCGCTCGGCCCGCCGGGGAAGCGGGGGTGTCGAGGATTTCCAGGGCGGCGGGGAGGAATTCGGAGTGTGAACGCGGCACCCTCACCTGTCCCTCTCCCGCTTGGCGGGAGAGGGGATGCTGGGCCGCAGCACCCCGGCAGTTCCGGTGAGGCTCATGCTGCCCCCGCTTGCATGTTGTAGAGTGCGGCGTAGCGCCCGCCGGCGTGCAGTAGTTCGTCGTGGCTGCTTTGCTCGACAATGCGCCCGCGCTCCAGCGTTATGATGCGGTTGGCGTGGCGGACCGCGGTCAGGCGGTGGGCGATGATGAAGACCGTGCGGCCGTGCACGATCTGCCGCAGGTTCTGCTGCACGATGCGCTCGCTTTCGTAGTCCAGAGCGCTGGTCGCCTCGTCAAAGATCAGGATGCGCGGGCGGGTGGCCAGCGCCCGGGCGATGGCGATGCGCTGGCGCTGGCCGCCGGACAGCGACGCCCCGCGCTCGCCCACCATCGTGTCGTAGCCCTCGGGCAATTCCAGGATGAAATCGTGCGCTCCGGCGAGTTGCGCTGCCGCGGTCACCGCCTCGATCGGCATCCCGGGGTCGGCCAGCGCGATATTCTCGCGGATCGACGCGTTCAGCAGCACGTTCTCTTGCAGCACCACGCCGATCTGCCGGCGCAGCCACGCGGGGTCGATCGCCGCGGTGTCCACGCCATCCACCAGCACGCGGCCCGCTTCCGGCACGTAGAGCCGTTGCAGCAGCTTGGCGAGCGTCGATTTGCCTGAACCGGACGGGCCGACGATGCCGACCACCTCGCCAGGCCGCACGTCCATGCAGATGTCCTCCAGCACCACCGGCCCGTCGAGCCGATGACGGAAGCGCACATGCTCGAACCGCACCGCGCCCTGGATCGCCCGCAAGGCGGTGCGGCTGGCGCCGCCGGCTTCCGGCGGGGTGTTCAGGATGTCGCCCAGCCGCTGGATTGACAGCCGGGCCTGGTGGAAATCCTGCCAGACCTGCGCCAGCCGCAACACCGGCTGGCTGACCCGCTGCGCCAGCATGTTGAACGCCACCAGTTCGCCAACCGTCAGTGCGTTGTCGATCACTGCCTTGGCGCCGAAGACCAGGATGGCGGCGGTGGCGAGCTTGCTAATGAGCTGGATCGCCTGGCTGGCGACGTTGCCAAGCTGCGTCACCTTCATCGACGCACCGACGTAACCGGAAAGCTGCTCTTCCCAGCGGCGCTGCATCTGCGGCTCGACCGCCATCGCCTTGAGTGTCTCGACCCCGCCGACGGCTTCGACCAGGAAGGCCTGGTTGTCCACGCCGCGGCGGAATTTCTCGTCCAGCCGGCGGCGGAACAGCGGCGTGACACCGAGGCTCAGCCCGGCATACAGCAGCAGCGAGGCCAGCACGATCAGCGTCAGGGGCAGCGAGTAGATCGCCATCACCGCGATGAAGATGCTGGTGAACAGCAGGTCGATCACCAGGGTCAGCGCCGAGCTGGTCAGGAAGTTGCGGATGTTCTCCAGCTCGCGCACACGGGCGACGGAATTGCCGACGCGGCGCGCCTGGAAGTAGGGCAGCGGCAGCGCGAGCAGGTGACGGAACAGCCGCGCGCCCAGCTCGACGTCGATGCGGTTGGTGGTGTGGGCGAAGATGTAGGTGCGCAGCGTGCCCAGCACAGCCTCGAACAGCGCGATGCAGGCGAGCCCGACGACCAGGATGTCGAGCGTCTCCATCCCCCGGTGCACCAGCACCTTGTCGATCACCACCTGGAAGAACAGCGGCGAGAGCAGGGAGAAGATTTGCAGGAACAGCGAGGCGACGAGCACCTCGCCAAGGATGCCGCGATACTTGTGGATGGCTCCGAGGAACCATGTGATGTCGAAGCGCCGGCCGAGGTCGCCGAGCGACGCACGCCGCGTCGCCAGGATGAGCTGGCCGGTCCAATGCGCGGCGACCTCCGCCATCGGCAGGATTTTCGGCTGCTGCGTGCGCGGGTCAAGGATCAGCACGCGCACCGGCGAGGCTCGTGCGAGCAGGACGCAGGAGCCGGCGTCATTCAGGGCGATGGCGGGGAGCGGGGTTGTTGGAAGCTGCGGCACGCTGCTGGCGACGAACCGGGCACGCAGGCCGGCACGCCGCAAGTGGCGCACCATGTCATCGGCGGACGCCAGGCGCCCCCCCCGGCGGCCCGCGCGATCTGGGCCGGCTCCGCCGCCAGCCGGTGGAACCGTAGCAACGCAACGACCGGGCCGACTCAGCCGGCAGGGGGCGTTGCGTCGTCACCTTCGGACATGTGCGCCCCTGAACGGTGGGGCGCCGTGGCCATCATGGTGGACGGGTCGGCGGGTGCAAGATCCATCGATCGTGCCGACGGTCGTGACCCAGGAAGCGCTGCGCTGGCAGCGGCCTTGGATCGGGTGAGAACCGATCTGTGAACGCGAATGCCGCGATGGTCTTTGGTTCAGATCAAACGGCGGGTAGGGGTTTGGGGCCGATGTCGATGCGCCAGCCGCTGATTGGCGCCGATCATGCCGAGATGATATGTACGGATTTCTGTCCATAGGCCGGAGGACTCTACGTTGGGCCACGTCACCTATACCGAGCTACGCGAAAACCTCGCCCGCTACATGGACGAGGCGGTGGAGAGCCGCGCCCCGATCGTCGTCACTCGCCAGGGTGGCAAGGGCGCCGTCGTGATGATGTCGCTCGAAGAGTTCGAAGGCTGGCAGGAAACCGTGCACCTGCTCAGCAGCCCGCGGAACGCTGAGATCCTGATCCGCTCGATCAAGGATGCGAATGACGGCCGGGTCGAGGACCACAGCCTGATCGGGCCGGATCGCTCCGAGGGGTGAGGGTTACATTCACCCCGAATGGCTGGCGCGATTATCTGCAATGGGCCGAACATGACCACAGAGTCCTGGCCGCTTTGAACCGCCTGATAGAGGACGTGCGGCGGCAGCCGTTTGCGGGCCTCGGCAAGCCGGAACCTCTGAAGGGCGAACTTGCCGGCTGGTGGTCACGCCGTATCACCGCGGAGCATCGGTTAGTGTACCGCGTAGAGGGCCGCAAGGACGACCAGCACGTCACGGTCATCCAGTGCCGCTATCACTACTGACGCATGACCGGTGGAGGCCGGGCTAGCACGCCGCAGCGAAGGCCACCTCCGGGACCGCTGGTAGCCGGTACGCCGGCGGCGCGGTGGCTGGCAGGCAGGCGCTGCCTCCCGAATCAATTCAAAGCGGTCCTTCCGTTCCGCCAGGTCTGTTGACGGAGCGTAGTCCAGAGCGTCGACAAACAACTGTACCACACGTGACCCTGGGACATCGGATTGGACGCGGTTCGAGCGATGGCCGCAGCCGGAACGTCAGCGCAAAAGTCCCATGTCAGGCCGCCTCCGCATCCGGGTGGCGCGGTTTCCACAGACCAAAAACCTCGACACGTCCGACTTCAACCCCCAGCCTCCGCCCAATAATGCGCTGGTTCCGAACTGTCGCGTTGCGAATGGATTGAGCAACGCCAGAACTGCATCGCGCCTGAGCCATACGACAGCAGTATTGTCCAAATCAGCCTCGCGTTCGAACTGATTGCGTCAGGCTTGAACTTATTGATAGGGTGCGCTCGGAATGGGCGAAAACAAGCCGATCCGACAGGCAGGCCAAACAAACAGGGAGTTAGAGTCAATGTCAGGATACGCCGGAAACGCGGCCGATATTCCGTGGTGGAAAGAACCAACCAAGGACCAATGGTACGCCTATTGCGCCGCCTGGATGGGCTGGACGCTGGACGCCTTCGACTTCACCGTCTTCCTTCTGATCATGGCGCCGATCGCGCAGGAGTTCGGAGTTCCGTTGATCGACGTGACGGCGATCTTCTCGGTCACGCTGGTGATGCGCCTGGGTGGAGCGACGGCATCCGGCTGGCTGGCCGATCGGCTGGGGCGCCGGGCGCCTCTGATGATCTCCATTCTTTGGTATTCCATCTGCAACTTCATCGCGGGCTTCTCGCCCAGCTTTATGTTCCTGTTCGTGGTCCGGGCGCTACTGGGCATCGGCATGGGGGCGGAATGGCCGGCCGGCGCGGCGCTGGCGATGGAATCCTGGCCGGTGCGGTCGCGCGGGCTGATGTCCGGCGTCTTGCAGGGGTCCTGGGGGTTGGGCTTCGCACTGTCCGGCCTGGCCTATGGCTTCCTGTACGGACCGTTGGAAGCGTGGCATAAGGGCTACGGGTGGCGCGGGATGCTGATCCTGGGCGTGCTACCGGCCCTGGCCTGCGTCTGGATCCGCATGTACGTGAAAGAGCCCGAGGTCTGGTCGGAAAACAAGAAGATCCAGAACGCGACGCAAAGGCAGGTCACGCTGCCGCTGTTCGCCATCTTCAAGACCAAGTATCTGTTCAACACCCTCACGGGTTGCCTGTGGATGGCTGCGAACTTCTGCACCTACTACGCGGTGTGGGCCATGCTCGGCACCTATCTGACAAAAGAACTGCACTGGACCCCAGCCCAGGTTTCGGTCCCGGTGTTCTGGGGCAACATCCTCACGTTTGCCGCCTGCAGCTTCTGGGGTGCCGTGTCGGAACGCGTCGGACGGCGCTGGGCACTGATGATCCCCACGTTCATCGCCTTGTTCCTCATTCCGCTGTACATCACGCAGGTCGACCACACCTTGTTCCTCGCGTTCTTCCTGCTGTTCATTTGTTTCTTCAGCGGCAAGGACGCCCTGAACCCAGGCTGGCTGTCGGAGCGCTTCCCGACCGAGGTACGCGCCACCGCCTCCGGTTTCATCTATCATCAGGGCGCGGTTTGGGGCGCGGCCGTCGCGCCGATCCTGACCTACTTCGCGGTTAACCAGCAGATGGGATTCGCCATACCGATGATGTACGGCTCGATGGGTTGCCTGGTGGTGTATATCATCGCGGTCTTCCTGGGGCCGGAAACCAAGGGCATGATCATGACCGCCGATCTGGAAGTGATCGAGGCCGAAGTCACGCTCGGATAGCGCGTAACGGCCCGGCCGGGGCGAGAGTCCCGGTCGTTTCCGTTTGGCATCCAGATTTTCTTCACCTGTGACCGGCTGTACGCGCCGATCGGGTAGCCTCGCCGTGGGTCGAGGCTGACTTCCGTTACATGCACGAGTCAGTGGCAGTCCGCCGGGCGCCAACCGGCGCGTTGGACCCGGAGCAGATGGGCCGGGCAGTGGGCGTGCGGTCCGGTGCCGGACGTTCAAGCGATCCGGCATCCGTGTCTGCTTCTCGCTTCGGTCGCTTGCCCAATGCGGGCGGTCTCGCCGCAGCGGACACGCTGGCAAGGGCGCGACACGGGCAACAGCAGCCGTTCAAATGCTCCGAGCCAACGCACGCTGTTGTCCGACCGCTGCCGCTCGGCCGGCCGCCCGACGCAGCGGCGCGGCGGGGTCGGCGACCGATCTGCGCTTACTGCGCCGTCATGCCGCCATCGATCACCAGTTCCGAGCCGGTGACCCAGGAGGATTCGTCGGACGCCAGGAACAGCACGCCGTTGGCGATATCCTCGGCGGTGCCGAGCCGACCCATCGGCGTGCGATCGATCAGTTGTTGGCGCACGGCCGGATCGCTGAAGCGCTTGTCGGTCAGCGGCGTGTCGGCATAGCCCGGATGCACCGAATTGATGCGGATGTTCTCCTTTGCGTATTGCAGCGCCGCCGACTTGGTGAAGGTCGTGATGGCGCCCTTGGCGGCCGAATAGGCCGGCGAGGTGGGACTGCCGACAATGCCCATCACCGAGGACGTGTTGATGATCGACCCGCCGCCGCCTTTGCGCATGGCCGGGATCGCGGTGCGGGTGCCCAGGAAGACGCCCTTGGCATGCACGCCAAGCTCGCGGTCCCAGATCTCCACGGTGGTGTCCTCGACCTTGGCGGGAAACGAGACACCGGCATTGTTGAACAGGATGTCGAGCCGGCCGTGGGTTGCCATCACCGCGTCCACCACCTGCGCCCAGTTGTGCTCCGATGTCACGTCGAGGTGCAGGTAACGCGCGTCATGGCCCTCGGCGCGGAGGGCGGCGGCGGCGCGTTCGCCCAGGTCGTCGCGGATGTCGGTCAGGACGACCTTCGCGCCCTCGCGCACGAACAGATGGGCGGCCGCGCCGCCGAAGCCCATGAGTTCGCCCTTGATCGCGGCGGCTGCGCCGGTCAGCAGCGCTATTTTGCCGTGGAGTCGCATTGTGTCCTCCCATTTTAGCATCCTTCGCCGGCAGGATGCGCCATTTTGCGTCGTGTCTCCAAGGGGCGCGGCGGTCCGGGTTGAGTTGGCGCGCGCACCCAGAGCCTAGGCCCTGAATGGCGTCGGAATGTCCCAGGTGGGTGAGAGGTGTCCTGGCGCGTCTGAGTGCTGCCACTGAAAAATTGGACAACGTGCGGGAAATGGCCGACGGGTATAACCGCTATGGTTGCCGATCTCATTCAGTAATCGTAAACTTCCGTAGCCGGCTCGGAAGACTGTCTTGGCCGGAGTGTTGCCGTGGCCTCTGTTCCGAAGGAATCCCAATGCAGCTGCCTCAACCGACGCACGCGAAATACTCGGGTCTGTTGAATGACATAAAGCGCGGGCAGGTCAAAATCCCACAATTCCAACGAGACTTTGTCTGGAGTATCCAAAAATCGGCGGCGCTGATTGATAGCATCGTCAAAGGCTACCCAGTTGGCACCTTCATCTTCTGGGTGACCAAGGAACGTCTGCGCCATATCCGTGATGTCGGTTCCGAGGCTCTGCCGCCGCCCAAGGAAGGCGAAACAGCCTCCTATGTCCTCGACGGTCAGCAACGTATCACCAGTCTTTACGCCACGCTCAAAGGTCTTTCAGTTGTTCGGGATTCCGGCCAAACCGACGACTTCTCCCAGGTCTACATCGATCTGGACGCTAGCGAAGACGAGCCAATCGTGGTGACTGACGTAAGTGCAAAAGAGCCCAAGACCTTCATTCGTCTGACGGACCTTCTTTATGGCGGCCTTAGGGCACTTGCGTCTTATGACAATCAGTACCTAGGAAAACTAGAAGAGGTACAAGCGACACATCGAAACCTATGATTTTCCCGTTATTGAAGTACGAGATGTTCCTATAGATGTGGCGACAGAGATATTCACACGCATCAATGTCGGTGGCACACCGCTGACCCTGTTTGAAATCATGGTAGCAAAGACCTACGACGAGGCGCGCGAGTTTGACCTTGCGCAGAGGTTCAATGAGCTAATCGAACGACTTCAGATAGTCAATTACGAGACGATCTCTGATGCAACCGTTCTTCAGCTCATTTCCCTAGTCCTCAGGAAAGAATGTAGGAGGCAGATCGTCCTCAAGATCGGTAAAGAGGAGTTTATCGACACATGGGATCCCGCGATAGCGGCGCTCGAACAAGCGGTCGAATATTTCCGAAATAGGTATGGCGTACCTGTGTCCGAGTTGCTGCCCTATAAGGCACTTGTAGTGCCCTTCGCTTATTTCTTTTTCCATCACCCAGATCACCCGAGTGCGGCACAACGGAAGCTTCTGGAGGACCTGTTCTGGCGGATATCCCTTGCAGGACGATATTCCGGCTCGGTCGACAGCAAGCTCGCCCAAGATGTCCGACGCATCGACGTCATTATTGACGACAAATCTCCCGACTATGATTGGGGTATCGATGTC
Source organism: uncultured Alphaproteobacteria bacterium (assembly GCA_963762885.1). Taxonomy (GTDB): domain Bacteria; phylum Pseudomonadota; class Alphaproteobacteria; order Acetobacterales; family Acetobacteraceae; genus JASHVB01. The sequence goes on along the minus strand of CAVXNH010000088.1, from coordinate 245,320 downwards.
TCATCGAGCTTTATCCTTGAGAACGGATGGTTCAGCACCGGTCGCAGCTTCGTAAAGGCTATTCTCTGCCTTTTCGCACACCGCGCTCCCAAATCTTTCAAGGACAATTCGACGGTAAACATAAGCAATAATTGGCTTAAGCAATCAAACAGCAAGAATTATCACCATTTTTTCCCCAAAGCTTATCTCGGGAAAAGAGGCGAGGATGACTGGCGTATCAACAACGTTGTTAACATCACGATTGTCGACGACTACCTGAACAAACGTGACATAGGATCGAAAGCGCCGTCCCGCTATATGAAGGGGTTTGCCAAAGATAACGACGAAATCGACGAAACCATGAAGACGCATCTCATTGATGACATCGAAGATTTCGGTATCTGGTCCGACAACTACGAGCAATTTCTTGGCAAACGGTCTCGGGCAATCAGCCGCGAATTGAAGAAGCGCCTCGTTTCTCGGGACATCGATAAGCAAGGCCAAATTTCGACGGCTAACGATGTCGAAGAGGAAGCGTCGAGTTTTGCGTAGCGCGGTGTGGTTCTTGATTTCTTTGCGCAACGCCGGAAACTAGGGCGATGGAAAGACAACCGCAGCGCGTGGTCGCCGCCGCGACGGTCGAGCGGATCGGACCCGTAACGGCCCGCGACCTACTCGATTTGCCTGACGATAGCTGGGGTCTTATCCGCGATCGTATCACCGACCGACGATACGGCAAGGACGGTCTCCTTGCTAAGTGTATGATGTGCGAATGCGAAGTCTACGTTCGCACAGCTAGAACAAGGGGTGTCAGTCGCCCGCTGTTCGCACATTATGCCGGCAGTGATCTGAACTGTCCCTGGTATCAGGGCCGCAATATCAGGCCGGACGATGCACGGGCAGCGCAATATCGAGGGCGGCAAGAATCAGATTTCCACCGTCGCATGTGCGAACAAGTCGCGGAACTCGTCAGGCTAGATGAACGCTACGTCAAACACACGGTGGCCGAATACCTTCCCCCAACGGAAAACGCGCACGGCCGCTTCCCGGACATCTACGTTGAGTGGAAAGGATTTGGGCCGTTCGCCGTTGAGTTTCAATTGTCAGAGACCTTCCAGACCGAGATCTCAGCACGCTGCAAACACTACGAACGCGAGCGCATACCACTGCTCTGGATTTTGTTCGGGATCGACACGGAATCGCAGATTTCGCAGAGCTCCTTAGATGTGATCCGCCGACATAGAGGTAATGCATTTATTCTCAACCCGCCTGCTGTAGCGGCATCTCGGAAACAACACACACTCGTTCTGTCGTGCTATCTTCGAACTGAGAACGGTTTCGATGCTCCAAAACTTGTGCGATTCGATCGATCTAATCATCCCGAAATCGAAACTGCCCTATCACGAAGATCGGATTGTCGGGCCTCGCCTCTTAAACATCGAGCAGCGCCGCCTCCCGTGGTTCAAGGCGCTTGCTGCCTGGGATCACGAGACGCCCCTTTTTGGATACGAACGCCAGCAGTGCCTGCTGATTGCGGCGGCCTTTTCGGTTGTCGCTGCCGCAAACGGAAAGGAGCGCAATTACGCGAGTGGACATACGAACATTCGAGGGATGCTCAACACCTACCTGCATAGTAAGGTCTTTGCGACATACACGAACTTGCTGACCCGGCTGATTGAGAACACGGCCAGAAGCGACCTGCTGAAAGGGACCGTCGGCGAGCATCTGCACCGTTATCGTGGCGAGATTCAAGCCAACGAGCAAACCCCTGAGTGGCAGCTACTACGTCAGCTCCTTCCCGAGGCGCTCGATCACGTTCTTCGCGAAGAACTCACCTACTTGGACGCTTTACCCGAATGGGCAGTCTCAGCGATGACTTGAGAGGATTTACGGCAAATTGAGGTGCGGAAATAAGTAATCCCGGGCGTCGTGCAGACAGCCTGGTTTTCTGGCGCCGAGTTCACAGCCGGTGCTACTATGCGCCTATGGAACACATTGACTGGACCGCGTGCGCGCTGATCGAGACCGTGCCCGGAAAGCGCGGCGGCAAGCCCGTCATCAAGGGAACGCGGCTCACCCCTGAAGATCTGTTGACCAACCGCGCGCAGGGGGGCGACTGGCTGGTTGAGAACCACGGCGGGATCACGCCGGAGACAGTGCGGGCGGTGTTCGAATTCCATGACCGCCACAAGGCTCAGGTGCCTCACGCGGCTTGAGGGTCGTTCTCGATCATAGCGTTCCATGGGGCCTCAAAGTCGCTCTCGGCGATGTCGAGGTGCGGCATCCCTTCGAGATGGGGTGGCACGAGTTTCGCAACGGCGATCTCCTGCAGGCCGCCGAGCGCGACGGATTCGACGTTCTCATCACGTCCGACAAGAATATTCGCCACCAGACCGCGCTGGGCCGGGCTGACGTGTGAACCCGCGCCGGGATTGTGCGGCGTGCTTGCGCAGCTTCAGGGCGCTATACAAGGAGTGGCTGCAATTCAAGCGCCCGATGATCGGGCAACGGAGCCCGGAATCGGGCAGAACGAGCGACAGCCGCGAGCCAGGATGCCGCGTGTGACCTTCACTTGCCACGCCAAGCGCTCGAGCTATCCTTGCCGCACGTCCCAAGCCAACGCACAACCGCCCGTGGAAGGCGGCCAAGGCATCGCGCGCCGGACCGGGGCAGGACTGGACAGCTTGGCACCGACGATAGAGAACTGCGCATGAGCGAAACCACGGATTGGACGCTGATCGTTAGAGCATCCCAACAGGCGAAGGTCGCTGCAGAGGCGGCGGTCGCGTCGGCAAAGCTATTGGAGAGCGAGGCCGGTCATCGTCTCTCGGCCATGGAGGCCAGGCTTGGCGCGATCGAAGGGAGAATTGCCAATCTCGCCGCCGGCCAGAACAGCCACGAGCTGGCGATCATGCGTATCGCCGACACCCAGGCCGATCACACCGCCCGGCTGAGCAGGATCGAGACGCTGCTGACCGACATCGCGCGTAAGCTGGGCGCATGAGGAAGCAAAGCAGCGCCGCCGGCTGCGTCATGGCCCTGATATAGCACCCCAGAGGCCGGATATCCCTGCTCGCGCTCAAACCGCTCGGCGACTTGCGTCGCATAACGCGGTGCGTTATGGTCCGGCATGATTGTCGGATTTCGCGACCGGGAAACCGAGCGCATCTGGCGCGGAGCGTTCAGCCGCGCCTTGCCGCACGACATTCAGTCCACCGCTCTGCGGAAGCTGCGGATGCTGAACAATGCCAAGGTGCTGCAAGATCTCGCCGTGCCGCCGAACAACCAGTTGGAGGCCCTGAAAGGCGACCGCGCAGGGCAGCACAGCATCCGCATCAATCGGCAATGGCGTATCTGCTTCGTCTGGACAACAGGAGGTCCCGACCGTGTCGAAATCGTTGACTACCACTAGGCAAATTCCCAACCCCACCCCAGGAGAGATCCTCCTGCTGGAGTTCATCCAGCCAATGGGTCTGACGCAGAATGGTCTCGCGCGCGCAATCGAGGTGCCGCCGCGACGGATCAACGAGATCGTGCTTGGCAAACGATCGATCACCGCGGATACCGACCTGCGGCTGTCACGGTATTTCGGTGTCTCGGAGGGGTTTTGGCTCGGCCTCCAGGCCGACCACGACTTGCTGCAGCGGCGACGCGAGATCGATGCCGACCTGGCACGGATCGCGCCATATCGGCGGGCCGCATAATCGGAACGTGGCCGATAAAATGCATCGCGCCCTGCGCGTGCGCGCGGCCCAGCATGGCCGCCTATCCCGACACGGCGTGACGACCCGCGATAAACCCCTGACAGGCGGCACGCGCCAAACCGTGCTGGCTGAACCCGCCCGCCGACTCGCCCCCGCAATACAGCCCCGGAATGATCTTGCCATGCATGTCGATCACCTGGCAGTGCGCGTTGATGCGCAGCCCGGCGCGGGTGTCGTGCACCACCGGCGTCGCCCAGGCGGCGTAGAACGGCGGCGTGGCGATCTTGTACAACGGCCTGGGCTTGCCGAAGTCCGCATCGACGCCCGACTCCACGAATGAATTGTACCGAGCCACCGTCTGCTCCAGACTTTCCGCCGGCATCTCCACGCGCTGATATTGCATCACGATTCTCCGCGCCAGCTCCGCGATACTATCGGCAACAAAGAAGAACCCCGCATCGACATCGACATGAGGTGGCTCGGGCACCCACTTCTCGCGGACACAAGCATCGGCGTCGAAGATCGCCCAGATCGGGCCGCCGCCATTCTTGCCATCGCCGATTCCGGCCATCGCCGCGTTCAGCCAGTTGTTCGGATTCCAAACGATGTTTTTCGCGTTCAGGTAACTGCCCTGTACGTACGGGCTGATCGAATTGTAGTTGTTGGTGGTGAACGCCCGGCCGGTCTCGTCATAGAACCGCCGGCCCAGCATGTTGACGGTGATAACATCCTGCCAGTCATTCACTTGCAAACCGATGGCACGGGCCTTGTGGAACACGGCGCTCCCGGGGCGCCAGCGCAAGTTCTGGTAATTGTATTGGCAGCCGATCGCGGCGGGCTTGGTCACGCTGTAGCCGAATTCACCCGCCTGATTGTATAGCCCCCACAACGCGGCGCCGACCTCCATAGCCGCAATCTCGCCGCTCGCATCCTGGTCCGACCACGGCATGCCGGCGAGGCCGCAATATTCCTCGGTCAGGCGCGGGTCGAACATGCGGCGAAAATTCACATTGCCGGTCGAGCCCCCCGTGGCAACGATCACCGCACGCCGCGCGCGGATATCGAAGCGCGCGCCATCCGTCTCCACCGCGATGCCCAGCACGCGGCCGGAGCGCGCCTGCGCACGGTGCAGCACCACCATGCGGTGCCGCAGCATGATCTCGACGCCGAGCTTGCGCGCTGCGGCCTCCAGCGGGCGCATCATGCCGTTGCCCGTCGATGTCGTCGCGCGCACCGCCGGATCGACCGGCTTGCCGGTCTGCACCATCGGCCAATCCATCGCCGCACAATGCATCTCGCGCGGCGCCGAGTTGCCAACTGCGTTGCCACCCCGCGCATCCGGCGCCTGGTCGATGAACACGACGCCATGCTGCACAAGAAAATCGTGCGTGGCGGCGGCGTGATCGCAAAACGCGCGGACGATCTCGTGGTCGTTGTAGCGATAATCGGGGAATCCGTTCGGTTCGACCACCGACCAGTCGGTCAGGTCGCGGAACATCAGATCGGGCAAGTCCTCGATGCCGTGGGCTCGCTGCGCGCTGTTGCCGCCGCCCAACGGCACGTTGCCGCCACTGGTGATCGCGTGGCCGCCGATGTCCGCTTCCGCCTCGACGACAATCACCGAGGCGCCCGCCTCGCGCGCAACGATCGCCGCCGGCAACCCGGTGGCGCCGGAACCCACGACCACGACGTCCGCTTCAACCTGCCAGGCAATATCCCGAATGTCGGTCACGTCTCGATCCTGTTATACCAACCCGCAAATCGATTGACGGAAGGCACTGGCCGCCCCAACCGTCATGGCCGGCTCAAGCCCGGCCATGACGGTTGGGGCGGGCCGTGCGATACCGCCGAGAGTCAATTGTTCGACGAGTTGGTATTACACCTCATCCTCACCGTGTCACGTTGTTCCAGGCACCGGCACCCCGATCGACTTCAGCCGCGCATGCGCCCGCCCGGCCCGCGCCTTCAGACCATCGAGATACGTGCTGACATCAGTCCCCGGCAGGTTCAACACCTTGCACCCGAGCCGCCAGTCCTCCTCAATCTGCGCCTCGGTCTCCGCCGACCCCCGCGCCAGTTTCCCGTGCGCCCCACAAGCCTCCGCGATCCGGCGCACGGCCGCCTTGAACGTCGGGTGTTCAAGCTGGAGATGAACCCCAAGCCGCGCACTCAGGTCCGAGTGGCCATAGGCGATCATGTCGATGCCCTCCACCGCCGCGATCGCCTCGACATTCTCCAGCCCCTCGAGCGACTCGATCGACACGCAAACGACGATGTTGGCATTGGCCCACGGCGCATACTCGGTCGCGTGACGCGCGCCATAGCTCCGATATCCGGTGTGCATCCCCTGCCCCGAGATCCCGCGATTGCCGATCGGCGGATACTTCGCCTCCCGCGCGATCGCGCGTGCTTCCTCTGCGTTATCGACCTCGGAAACCTGCACGCCCATGATCCCCTGATCGAGGATTGCGGGGATCAGATACGTGAAGGCTTTGTGGATCCGCACGATCGCCGAGACGCTGGTGGCCTGAAACCACCCCGCGAGATCCGCGATCGTTTCGAGATCGAAGGCGCCATGTTCGTGGTCGATCATGCAGTAGTCGAAGCCGGAGGCCTCGATGATCCACGGCACGCCGCGCGACGCGAACTCCTTGAGCCCGGTCCCCAGCGCGGCCCGCCCCTCGCGCACCGCCCGCCTTATGCTGTTCTCTTTCATGGATCGCAGGCTCCCATCGCTCGTTGATTGCCTGAAGTGTGCCTCGGGCCGGCGCCCTGTCCAAGCTTTGACGTCGCGGGGTGAAGGTCACCTTGCGCGTCGCATCGGCTCACCGCGGCGGCACGCTCCCGGCCCAGAGAGATGGACACACCCTGCGATCCGGCGGCACGCTGAGGCCACCAGCAACGGGGATGGAACGATGACCGACGGCACCGGCAACGACCGCATCCACCTGACGGTCGATGCAGCGCGCGCACTGGGGAAAGCCGCGATGCGCGGCGCCGGGTTCGACGCCGAGGACGCGCGCATCCTGACCGATCACGTGCTGGATGCGGCGCTCTGCGGCTACGAATATTCCGGCCTGCCGAAACTGCTGAACGTCGTCGACTACCCGCAATTCCGCCAGCCCCGCCACCCCGTCACCACCGTCCGCGAGACCGGCGCCACCGCCCTGCTCGATGGCGGGAACACCACAGGTATGATCGCGGCCTATCGAGCGTCCGAGGCGACCATCCACCGCGCGCAGGCGCATGGGCTTGCCGTCGTCTGCCTCGCCAACACCTGGATGACCGGACGCAGCGCGTACTACTGCGAAATGATCGCCCGCGCCGGCCTGGTGGTGATCCACACGGTAGCGTCCCCGCCGGCAGTGGCCCCGTTCGGAGGCACGCGGCCGGCGCTCGGCACCAACCCGATTGCCTTCGGTTTTCCCACCGACAGCGATCCGCTGGTCATCGACATGGGGACGTCGGCGTTCATGGGCACCGACCTGGCGTTCCGCGCCCGTCTTGGCACGCCGATCCCGGAAGGCGTCGCGCTCGGACCGGACGGACAGCCGACCACGGACGCCGTTATCGCCCACCAGGGCGCGCTGCTGCCGTTCGGCGGACCGGATGGCGGTTACAAGGGCTTCGGACTCGCGCTGGCGATGGACGCGCTCGGCGCCCTCACCTCTGGGATACGACCGGCAGACGCGGTGAGCGGCTATATGTTCTTCGCGTTCAAGCCAGACCTGTTCCTGTCGCCCGAGGCGTATCGGCACGAAGTCAGCCGGCGGATCGAGACGATCAAGGCCACGCCACGCCAGACGGGGGTGGCAGAAATCCGCATCCCGGGAGAGCGCAGCTACGCCACCCGCGCGCGTCTTTCGCACGAGGGGATCGAGATCGATCGGAAGATCTATCATGCATTGGGACAGCTTACCGAAGGCAAGCTCGACCACGGCGGTTGAAACCAATAACAACCCACAAAACGACTGACGCACGGCACGGGCCGTCCCTAACCGTCATGGCCGGGTCAAGCCCGGCCATGACGGTTGGGGCCGTCTGTGCGAAGCGATCGAGAGTCTAATCGTTCGGCGGGTAGGTACAACGCACCGCCCGATCGGCAGGCGCCAGTGGATAAAATCTTGGTCTCCGCGGAGCCATAGCGGCTCTCGACCCAATGCGATCATTCGGAGCGGGAAAGTCTCGCGCGCACAGCGCCACTCCAGAGATCCGAACGTGCCGCATAAATTCTCCGCATTACAAATAACAGAGGCACGGGGTTAAACACCGGCCACGACAGCCCGGGCAGCCTCGTATTCCGCGTGTGTGCGATCAACCAGCTCGGCGACGCCAGGGATATCTGTCACCCCCGAGACTGAGTGACCGGCGCTCCACACGTCGCGCCAACGGCGCTTCTCCGGGTTGATATCGTTGCCGACTTCGATCGTCCCACGGGTCGGCAACGCGTCGGGGTCGAGACCGGCGGCGGCGATCGACGGACGCAGCATGTTCGTCTCGAGGCCGGTAAACGCACATGTCAACAAGATGTCGTCCAGCCGGGAGTCGACCAGCATCCGCTTATAGGCCGGCGCGGCCAGGCTCTCACGGGTGGCGATGAATTGCGTGCCCATGTAGGCGAGGTCGCAGCCCAGCGCGCGGGCAGCGTAGAGCGCCTGACCATCAGAGACGCCGCCAGCCAGCACCAGCGGGCCGTCCCAGATGGCGCGCACCGCGCGGGCGAAGGCGAATGGGTTGGCCCAGCCCGTTTGCCCGCCGGCGCCGGCGGTCAGCAGGATCAGACCGTCGCTGCCCACGGCGATGGCGCGTTCGGCATGACGCAGGCTTGCGATGTCGGTGAACACACGGCACCCGGCATCATGCAGCGGCGGAATGACTCGTTGCGGGCTGCCAACGCTGGCGATGACGAGTTCGACACGATGCCGAACGAGAACCGCGACATCCTCCATCAGCCGTGCGTTCGAGTGGTGGACAATGAGATTAGGGCAGATCGGCGCGCCAGGGTTTTCCGCCGCGCGACGGCGCAATTCTTCCATCCACGCGTCGAGTTCTTCCACGGTGCGGCAGTTCGCGGTCGGAAATGCCCCAATGATCCCGGCGCCACAGGCGGCGGCGACCAGTTCCACTCCGGAGACGAGAAACATTGGCGCGGCGATCAACGGCAGACTGAGCCGGGTCGCGATATCGACTGGCAAGCTCATCGATGGGTTCCTGACAGGTCTGGTAGGCTGGGTACGACGTGGCTAGCATGTTCTTTTCGCGGAAGGGAATTGACCATGATCGAAACCCGACCAGGGCTGGCAGACGGGCCGAGCAGCATGGAGCTGACGCTTCGGGCGTTACAGCGATTCCCCACCCGGACGGCGTTTACATGGGACGGCGGCGCGTTGAGTTATGCCGGCGCGTTTGAACTGATTGCCCGCATGCAGGCGGCAATGCAGGCGGCCGGTCTGCGGCGCGGCATGCGTTTGGGCTTGCTGGCCGCGAACCGGGCAGAAGCCTGGTGCGCCGTGAGTGCGGCCCAGGGTTTGGGCCTCGTCACGACGTTCCTTCATCCATTGGGATCGTTCGCCGATCAACTCGAACAGATCGCCGACTTCGAAATGGATGCGCTCGTCGTCGATCTCCCGGCTTACCGGGATCGCGGCGGTGAGCTTGCCGCGCAAGGCGGATTACGCATTGTCCTGACCCTGGGGCGCGGGGAATTTGGCACCGATCTCTTGGCGGCCGCCGAGGCAGTCGGCACGGCAACGCCGCGGAACCTGGTCGGACCAGACGATCCGGCATTCGTGGCTTACACTGGCGGTACCACTGGAAGATCAAAAGGCGTATTCCGGCGCCAACGCGCAGCGGCGGCGATCACGCAGTCGATCCTGGCCGATTTCGAATTCCCCGCGACCCCCCGCTATCTCGCGGTCGCTCCGATCACCCATGTAGCCGGCACCAAGGTACTGCCATGCCTTGTACCAGGCGGCACAATCCACTTGCAGACAGGATTCGACCCCGAGCAGGTGTTGGTTGCGATCGCGCGTGAGCGGATCAACATGACGCTGATGGTGCCGACGATGGTTTACATCGGTACTCGACCACCCGGCGCTCCCGCACACGGATCTCTCCAGTCTCGAACTACTGCTCTACGGCGCGTCCCCAATGTCGCCCACGCGGCTGATGGAGGGGCTGGAGCGGATCGGACCAGTGTTTTCACAACTGTACGGCCAGACCGAATGTTACCCCATCAGCGTGTTGCGCAAATCCGACCATCGCGCCGACCATCCCGAACGCTTCGCATCCTGCGGCGTTCCCGTCGCCAATTGCCAGGTAACGTTGCTTGACGATAACAACGACGCCGTCGCCCCGGGCGAGGCTGGTGAGATTTGCGTGCGCGGGTCGCCCGCGATGGACAGCTACTGGAACCGCCCCGCCGAGACGGAGATCGCGACCTCGGGCGGTTGGCTGCACACTGGCGACATCGCGCGGGCCGGCGAGGGCGGCTACCTCTTCATCGTCGATCGCAAGAAGGACATGATCATCACAGGCGGCTTCAACGTTTATCCACGTGAGGTCGAGGACGTGCTGACTTCGCACGAAGCCGTCGCGATGGCCGCCGTGATCGGCGTACCGGATTCGAAGTGGGGCGAGGCCGTCACCGCACTCATCGTTTGCCGCCCGGACGCCACTGTCGTGCCCGAGACGCTCATGCAGCTTGTCAAGGACCGTAAAGGAGCCCAGCACGCACCCAAGCGGGTCGAATTCGTTGAATCTCTTCCGCTGACGGCGGTCGGCAAGGTCGATAAGAAGGCACTCCGCGCGCAGTTTTGGGCAGGGCAAGGCCGGATGGTCGGGTGACGGGAGGGTGAGTGTAAGCGGCCACCGGCAGAGCGATCCATTGAGGTGCCAATTCTGAAAGCCTGCAATTGGCGCCGCAATCTTCGGCCTGGCGAATCCCCATAGTTCGTCAGGCGAGGAAGTGCTTCGTCGCTGCTCGTGCATTGATGTCAGTTACCAAACCGACGGGGGGCGAACCCCAGAGTTGGCGGGAGCCATTTCGAATCGATCGCACCAATCGGCTTGCAAATTCTGGGCTTCTGATTGCAAGACCTTTGTCGCATAGGATTTAAGAAGTATTGGAACACAGATAAGCAGGGATGCACACAAATCAGTCCGGATGACCGATTTGTGGGCGCGTGTGTGGCCCCACTCGTGGCCCGGTCACCGAACATCCGCCCTTATCTGTGTTCATCCCCGCTTATCTGTGTTCCAATACTTCTTAAATCCGTACACAAACTCGGACGATCGGAGAGCGCCGCCGCCCGAGGCCCACGTCGCTGCGCACTTCGTAACGACAGTAAGGCATTTCCATTCGGGACAGAAACGCTCTGGTGCCTGAATCTAACATTTCGACCCAGGCATTGACGTGTCATTGCGAGCTCAACCGAGCAATCTCCCGCGCGAACTGATGCGATCTTTCGGCGGGGACAGCTTCGCTGTGCTCGCAACGACGGAACAGGCCGCAGGTTCGAATTGCCAGGATCAGCACACTAGCCAACGGCAATCATTGGAGGCATCGTTCGCCAACGTCCAACGAAAGCCAACCGCCATGATGATTGTTGACGCGCAGATCCACCTCTGGGCCAAAGGCACTCCATCCGCCCATCACCGTCAGACGCCGTTTTTGCAAGACGAAGCACTCGCGGCGATGGACGCCGCCGGCGTCGATCGTGCGGTGGTCCACCCGGTAATGTGGGATCCCGATTCGAACGAACTCGCGGTCGAAGCGGCTCGCGCGCACCCCGACCGCTTCGCCATCATGGGCTGGGTCTATCTGGACCAGCCAGTGCAGCGCGCATTGCTCGAGACCTGGAAGAGCCGGCCCGGGATGAAGGGACTGCGCTTCTACTTCTCCGATCCGCGGTCGCAGGCCTGGCCGGATGACGGCACGCTCGACTGGTTGTTTCCCGTGGCCGAGCGCCTGGGCATTCCGGTGTCCCTCCAGGCATCGGCGTGGCTGCCGCGGGTCGGCGAGATCGCGGAACGGCATCCCGGACTGAAGCTCAGCGTCGATCACATGGGGGTGCCGCGCGCGACCGAGGGGGCGGACGCCGCCTATCGCAACCTGCCGCAGTTGCTGGCACTGGCAAAGCACCCGAACGTGGCGGTGAAGGCAACCGGTCAGGCCGGCTATGCGACGGACCAATATCCGTTCCCCAGTATCCACGACGCGTTGCATCGGGTGTTCGACGCGTTCGGCCCGCGCCGCATGTTCTGGGGCACCGACATCACCCGCATGCGTTGCACGTGGCGCCAGTGCGTGACTCTGTTCACCGAGGAATTGCCCTGGTTGCACGGCGCCGACCTCGACCTGGTAATGGGCCAGGCGTTCTGCGACTGGATCGGCTGGCAGATTTCTCGCCCGTAACGGTCCGGCCCACCGCGCTGCCATGTCTGACCGCACGATCGCCTTGACGCGCGTCCTCCGTGCGGCAAACTCGCATCGATCTGGGGAACGGAAACACATGCGCCGGCCGAAGAATTTTCGCCCATGATGAAGCTCTTCTACACTCCGGCATCGCCGTTCGTCCGCAAATGCACGGTCACCATCCGGGAGCTTGGCCTTGAAGACCGGGTGGAAATAGTCCCGACGAAATGGCCGCATTCCTGGGGCACCGAGACGGTGCCGTATCGCGAGGATTTCCTCGCCGCGACACCGATCGCCCGGATTCCCGCGCTGGTCACTGATGATGGCGAATGCCTGACCGAATCGTCACTGATCTGCGAGTACCTGAACGACGAGCTTGGCAGCTATCGCCTCTGCCCACAGAGCGGCCGCGAACGCTGGCACATCCTGTCCGTGGTGTCGGTGGCGACCAGCGGCATCCTGAAATCGCTGGTGGCGCGCCGCGCCGAGCTGCTGCGCAAGCGCGACGCATCGCAGAACAAGCAGGAGTTCTCCCCGGGTTTCGTGCGCAAGATGATGCAGCGGATCGACCGCTGCTATCAGCGTCTGGACGAGCAGTCGCGAGATTTCCGCAGCGATGTCGATCTCGGTCAGATCGCCGCGGGATGTGCCTGCGGCAACACCGATTTCCGCTACCCCGAGGATGATTGGCGCGCCATCGCCCCCAACTTGGCGCGCTGGTACGAGCAATTCCGCAAGCGGCCATCCATGCGCGAGACCGAGCCCGGCGAAACTCCGTTCGGCAGCGACGACACGCATGCGGCCGCCGGTCGCGCGGCGTGACCAAGGAGTAACCGGTGGATCAGCAGCAATACTATTATCTGATGTACCTGGAGCCGAGTTCAAATCTCTGGCGCTGGACGCTGTATAATCCGCTGGGCCGAATGGCCGCGCAAAGTGTTGAGAAATACTACAACAAAGACGACTGCCTGGCCGCCATCAACGCCGTTAAATCGTCAGGCTCTGCCCCGGTCCGGGAGCGGTAGGGCCAGGCGCGTCCTGCCTCCCGGTGTCATTGCGATTTGGCCACCGTCCGGTGGCGGCCGACCCGCCCTGGATGAAACCGCCGCCCCCCCGTGTCATGGCCGGCGCAGGCCGGCCACCCACGACTTCGACCTCGGCAGCACCGCAAGTGGTGGATGGCGGGCCTTCGCCCGCCATGACGTGGGACGACTGCGCCAGTTTCATCCAGGACGGGTCGGCCGCCGCCGGCCGGTGGCCAACTCGCAATGACACCGAAGGAGCATGGCGCCGAGAGCCAGCAATTGCGGCACGTCGCATTGCAGCGCTTCGCCCGATATCGAGCAGGGCGAAACCGCGCTACGCTCCCCTCACGCTATCTGGAGGCGCGTCCCATGAAGAAAATCCTCAACGACCCGCAAGCCTACGTCGAGGAGATGCTCGAAGGCCTGGTGCTGGCCCACCCGCAATACTACCAGCGCACCGGTGACGGCGGCCGGGTGATCAAGCGCCCCGGCAGCCCGACGCCAGGCAAGGTCGGCGTCGTGTCAGGCGGCGGCTCCGGCCACCTCCCGGTCTTCACCGGTTATGTCGGCAAGGGCCTCCTCGATGCCTGCGCTATCGGCGAGGTGTTCTCGTCCCCCTCGGTCGATCAGATGGCGGAGGCGATGCGTGCGGCCAACGGGGGCGCCGGCGTGCTGCGCCTGTACGGCAATTACGGCGGCGACCGGATGAACTTCGACATGGCCGGCGACATGCTGGAGATGGAGGACGTGGCTTCCAACACCGTGCTGGTGGCCGACGACGTGGCCAGCGCACCCCCGGCCGAAGCGGAGAAGCGGCGGGGCGTCGCCGGCATCGTGTATGCCTACAAGATGGCCGGTGCCGCGGCCGAGGCGGGCGCCGACCTGGCCGAGGTCACCCGCGTTGCGCAGAAAGCGGCCGACGCGGTGCGCAGCATCGGCGCCGCGCTGACCGCGTGCATTGTGCCGCAGGCCGGCCGTCCGACCTTCTCCATCGCCGAGGACGAGATGGAGATGGGCATGGGCATCCATGGCGAGCCCGGCGTGTGGAAGGGCAAGCTGCGTCCGGCCGACGCCATCGCCGGCGAAATGCTCGACCACCTGCTGACCGACATGCCGATCGCCCGCGGCGACCGCGTGTCGGTGCTGGTCAACAGCCTGGGCGCCACGCCACCGGAAGAGCTGTTCATCCTGTATCGCATCGTCCACGCCCGCCTGACCGGGCTGGGCGCCACCATCGTCATGCCGCTGGTCGGCCGCTACGCCACGTCGATGGAGATGGCCGGCGTGTCGTTCACCCTGTGCAAGCTGGACGACGAGCTGGAGAAGCTGCTGCACGCCCCGGCCGATTGCGCGTTCTGGAGGGTGTGACATGGCCCTGACCTCCAAGGCGCTGGCCGACGGACTGACGCGCATCGCCGCGCACATGGACACCGTCGCGGACGCGTTGAACGCGCTGGACGGGCAACTGGGCGACGGCGACCTGGGCGTCACCATGACCCGCGGCGGCCGTGCGCTGCGGGACGTCCTGCCGACCCTGCCCGATGATGTCGGCATGGCGCTGCTGGCCTGCGCGCAGGCGATAACTAAGGTGTCCGGCTCGAGCTACGGCACGCTGCTGGCGACCGGCCTGATGGCCGCCGCGAAGGCGACGCGCGGGCGCACCGAGGTGCCCTGGGAGGAGACCGCCTCGCTGCTGCATGCGGCGCTCGCGGCCATGATGGCGCGCGGCAAGGCGTCGCTCGGCGACAAGACCGTGCTGGACGCCCTGGACGCCGCTGCCCGTGCGGCTGAGGGTCAGTCGGATCCGGGCGAGATCCTCGCCGCTGCCGCCGCGGCAGTGGACGCCACGCTGGAGCAAATGCAGGGGATGCAGGCGAAGATCGGACGGGCGCGGATCTTTGGCGAGCGCTCGATCGGGCTGGACGATCCGGGCATGCGTGCGTTCCGCGAGATACTGCTTGGGTTGGGGGCGTGATACGGCACGACCACAAGCCGCGGAACCATCGGGAGTGGCGCCGGCCGATGGGCTGGATCGGGTGCAATGGCAGCCGGTGCGTGTCTACGCTGTGCGGCGTTCTCAACTGAAGCACGACATGGTGGGGTGAAAACGGCATGGCTCATCTGTGGCAAATGTCCGCGACCGAGGCGGTGGACCAACTCCGGCGCGGCAAGGTGTCTCCGCTGGAGATGGTCGACTCTGCCGCCGAGCGCATCGCAGCCGTCGAGCCCAGGATCAACGCTTTGCCGATCCGCTTTCTCGACGTGGCCCGAGCGCAAGCAGGGGCGTTTCGCCGCGATGCCGGGGAAGGGCCCGGCTGGCTCGCAGGGCTGCCGATCGCGGTGAAAGACTACAACGACGTGGCCGGGCAACTCACCACGTGCGGCTCGCCGATCTACGCCAACCGCATCGCCGGCGCGGACGACCGGACGGTCGCCACGTTGCGCGCCAATGGCGCCATCCCGTTGGCCAAATCGAACGTGCCGGAATTTGCCGGGAGCCATACGTTCAATCCGGTCTGGGGCGTCACCCGCAACCCCTGGGACCTCGGACGCTCGGCAGGCGGTTCCTCGGGCGGTGCCGCGGCGGCGCTGGCGGCGCATGAGGTATGGCTCGCCAACGGCTCCTGCCTTGGCGGCTCGCTGCGCATCCCCGCCAGCTTCTGCGGCGTCGTCGGGTTACGGCCCAGCGCTGGCGTGGTGCCGCGTAGCGATGGCCTTCCGGCGTTCGACAGTCTCTGGGTGGACGGACCCATGGCCCGCACGGTGCCGGACCTGGCCCTGATGCTGGATGCGATGGCCGCGTTCAGCACGCATGATCCGCTGTCGCGCCCGGCGCCGCCGGGCGGCTTCCAGGCCGCCATGCACGAGGGGCGACCGCCGCGCCGGATCGGCTTCAGCGCCGATCTGGGGCAGCGCCGGGTGGATCCCGAGGTGGCCGCCCTGTGCGAAGCGGCGGCCCACCGCTGCGCCGCGATGGGCAGCGCCGTGGAGGGCGCCGCGCCAGACTTCTCCGGCGCAATTGACAGCTTCCAGGTCCTGCGCGCCCTGCTGTTTGCCGACGTGCGGGGCGACCTGCTTCCCGCGGAGCGAGACCGCATCAACCCCGACATCGTGTGGAACATCGACACGGGGCAGGCGCTCACAGCCAGCGAGATTATCCGGGCGGAGCGGACCCGCCATGCCCTGTTCCACAACGTGGCGCGCTTCTTCGACGAGCATGACCTGCTGGTCTGTCCGACCGTCGCGGTGCCGCCATTCCCGGTAGAACAACGCTTTCCGACGGAGATCGCCGGGGAAACGCTGACCACCTACATCGACTGGATGTTCCTGACCTTCGTCATCACCCTGACCGGCTGCCCGGCGCTCTCGCTGCCCTGTGGCCTGACCCGGGATGGCCTGCCTGTTGGCCTTCAGCTCGTCGGCCGCCCGCACGGCGACGCCGAGTTGTTGGGCTACGCGTTGCTCATCGAACAGGCTCTGGCATTCCCGCGGAGGATGCTGCCCGCCTGAGGTTGTATCGCTCGGCTTTTGGCGAAGCAGCAGAGCAATACCACGTGCGGTTTCCAGGTGAGCACTCGTCGTGGGCCAGCCATGACACGGGAGATAGCAGCGCGACTGATTGAAGCACTTATACCAACCCGCCGAACGATCAACTCTCGACCGGTTCGCACGGACCGCCCCAACCGTCATGGCCGGCCGTTGTCGTACGTCAATGGTTTTGCCGGCTGGTATTACTTCCCCGCAGAGCCTTACGTTCTGGTCCGCGTCGCGGGGCAACAGGACTCAGGTCACCTGACAACGTAGAGTGCCTGCGCGGACGCCGCAGCGCAGGCCCAAGGAGAGCGAAATGACCGACCTGTTCGCGGCTGCGGTCGTGCTGGTAACGTTCGTCCTCATCATTCGCGGGGCAGAGGTCCGTTTTGCCTTGCTCTGCGCGGGAGCAATCCTCGTCGCCGCCTCGGGCCGTCCCGGCGAATGGTTCGACGCCTTCGGAACCAGCATGACCCAGGCGGGGCTGATCACCGTGATCCTGCCCGCGCTGGGTTTCACCGCGGTCATCAGGCTCGGCAAGTGCGACCTGCACCTGGTCCGATGCCTTGTGAAGCCGCTGCTGAAGCTGCGGCCGGTCATCATCCCCGCCGCGATGATTGCCACCATGCTGATCGCCATCGCCATCACGAGCGCCGCCGGCGTGGCCGCCGCCGTCGGCGTCGTGCTGATCCCGGCCCTGGTCGCACTCGGCGTCAGCCCGGCGATGGCGGCCGCTACCATGATCGCGGGTACCTGGGGCGCGGCGTTCAGCCCCGGCTCGCCGCATCCGGCGCTGATCGGCGACATGGCCGGTGTGCCCGTGATGGACGTCATCCTCGCGCACCTGAAGGCGTCGGTGCCGGCCGTCGCCGTGTACGCGCTGGTGCTCTATGTCGTCGCACGCATGCTCGGGGAGGACGGAGGCCGGCCGTCGGCAGAAACGGCCTCGGCGCCGGTTCCGGCAGCAGGGAATGGCGCGGTCACGGATGAGCAGGTGAATCTCCTGCGCGCAGCCATGCCGGTGCTGCCGCTATTGCTCTTGATCGTCGCCCTGCCGCAGTTGGGCCTGCTGACGCGGTGGCTGCCCAAGGGCGTCTCGGTGTTGCAAGCGATGGTGGTTGGTACGGTCGCAACCATGCTGGTGGCGCGGCTGTCGCCGGCCAAGGCCAGCAAGGCGTTTTTCGACGGCATGGGCGATGCGTACGCCGGCGTCATGGGCATCATCATCGCGGCCGGCGTGTTCATCGCGGGGTTGAGTGCGATTGGCTCGATCGACCATTTGATCGAGGCGCTCAAGCAGACCAAGGCCGTGGCCCCGGTCGCCGCGATGGTCGGGCCGTTCGCCATCGCCGTGTTGAGCGGGTCGGGCGACGCGGCGGCGATCGCGTTCAACAAAGCGATGCTGCCGCATGCCGAATTGCTCGGCATGACCAAGGTTGACCTCGGCGACATCGCCTGGGTCGGTAGCGCACTCGGCCGAGGCATGTCGCCGGTCGCGGCGGCGACGGCGATCGCGGCAGGCTACGCTGGCGTGTCGGTCTTCGACATTGCCAGGCGCACCGCCCTGCCGGCCGTCGCGGCCGCCGCTGTGGTGGTCGTGCTGATGGTGCTATTCGCCTGAAAGGGTCGAAAGGCCCGAGCGAACTGGCCGCACCGTCCCGCAGTCATTGCGAACCCGGCGAAGGCCGGGGGAAGCATTCTCCAGCGTGAGTTGGCCGGTTCTTTCCAGCATTATGTAGCAAGAGCCACAAAGATTTGTCATCCCCGCGAAGGCTCGTCAACCCCGCGAAAACTCGTCATCCCCGCGAAAGCGGGGACCCACGCGGCATGGGTCCCCGCATTCGCGCGGATGACGGTGTGGCTGCGGTGAATGCCGGCCAAGTGGCGATTGCTTCGCTCCACTTGCGATGACTGAATTGGGCGCGGTCCGTCAAAGTCAGAACTCCTGCTTGCAGCACGATGCTGCCGCCATGACGACAATCCGCCAGCTAAGGATGCGGCAGCGGTCCCTCCCGATGCAAGCCGTGCCACGCCAGCAAGCTGTCGGCCAGAAACGCAATCAGTGCGCACGCGGTGCACCCCAGCGCCAGCCCGAACAGCGCAAACAACGACGTGGTGATGGCGGTGTCTCGCAGGCTCCCCAGGAACAGCACGAACGCAGAACCGCAGGTTGAGGCCCCACCGATCGCGCCGAGCATGACCGACACGTCGAGCACCAGCGTCCGCTGGCGCAGCCGCCGCAAGTGGGCGCGCAGCATCGCGTGATCGACCTTCTCGGCTCCGTCGCGCAGCAACTCGGTGGTATGCTCGCGGTGATCGGACACCCTGCTCAGCCGCGTGTTGAACACATTGAGCAAGGTGCCGATGCCCGACAGCAGGAATACCGGCGTCAGCGCCACCTGGACGATGTGCGCGACGCTATCGACAGCCTCCCCGGGCTCGAGCCCCAGCAGGTCAGACATGAAACCGCTGCCGGAACGGGACTGGCACTGTGTCGCTCGCTCGCACCCGGACGCTCCTCCCTCTTCAACGCGTGGCCGGGGAGGCCGAACCCCGCCCTGGCACTGTGTCGCACACTCGCTCCCGGGCGCGCCTCCGTCTCCAACGCCTGGTTGGGGCCGTTAAATCCGCCCCGACGCGACGAATGCTGAACACCGGACCGCCCGGATGCAAGTCGTGGGGAACGACGGCGGCGCAGGCCGGGCGTACCGTGTTGAAGGACGCATGGGCGAGCAGCACGAAATGATTGCCCAGCGCCGGTATCATTGCTGATACAAAACCATCGGCGCCGCCGCGTCAACCAGGCGCCGGCTCGCACGGGTCATCGTCGCGATGACGGCCTCGGCGAAAAAGGGTACTACCTTGCCGCCCAACCTCCGCGCGATGCACTATCCTGCGTAGTTGCCCCGTTGCCGCGCGTGTCCGATTCTGCTCGGCGCCGGGGCACATTTCCTCGCAGCAACATGAGGAGCCAATCGTGCCTGCCAGCGAAGCTGTCGCCGATGGCGTGCCGCCATCAGGTCCGCGCCGATGAACTGGGGCGCCATGAGCCGCGCCGCGCGCGACGCGGCGTACAACAACTCCGCCGCGGTCGCCAACAGCCCGGAACTGAACGCCGCACGCGCCGCCGATTCCGCGGCGTTCCGGGCGGCGCATCCGCGGCATCTGGACCTCCGCTACGGCCCGCGCGAACGCAACACCTGGGACCTGTTCCCCGCGGCGGACCCGCAGGCTCCCTGCCTGGTGTTTATCCACGGCGGCTACTGGCAGCGCAACAGCGCGGCGCAATTCGCCAACCTGATCGCCGGCCCCTATGCGCATGGCTGGGCCGGCGCGCTGCCCGGCTACACGCTGGCGCCCGACGCGTCGCTGACCGAGATCACCGCCGAGATCAACGCCGCGCTGGATTGGCTCGCCGCGCATGGCCAAGAGCATGGCATCGCCGGGCCGGTGGTGCTGTCCGGCTGGTCGGCGGGCGGGCACCTGACCGCGATGTGCCTCGATCATCCGCGGGTCAGTGCAGGCCTGGCGATCTCCGGCCTGTTTGAACTCGGGCCGATCCGCGACACCGAACTGAACGACAAGCTGCAACTCGGCGACGAGGAGATCGTTGCGCTGTCGCCGCTGCGCCTGCCGGTGGTGCATAAGCCGCTGGCGATCGCCTACGGCACGGCGGAGCTGCCGCCATTGCAGTCCGACAGCCGGGACCTGCACGCCTATCGCGCGGCGGCGCATGCGCCGGGCGTGCTGATCCCGGTGCCGAGTGCCAACCACTTCACCATCGTGCATGAGTTGCGCGACGCTGACGGGCTGCTGACGCGGCAGGTGCGGTTGCTGGCATAGCACCGATCCGCAGATCGATAGACCTGCCGCACAGACCGGCGGTGGCCGGCCTCCCCGCTGTCCTTGCGAGTTGGCCACCGGCCGCTGGCGATCCTTACAGATAGATGGATTACCATCGCGCCCGGGTGCTAGTTTCGCGGGATGACGCTTCCCTTCGCCCTGCCCGACTGGGTGCCCTGGTGGGTACCGCTCGTCCTGTTGGTCCCGGCATTGCTCTATGCGCTCGCCTTTCTGTTCATACCGTTCAGCGTGATCGGGGTGAAGGGGCGAATGGACGTGCTGGAGGCACGGCTGGACGAGATCCAGCACGACCTCCGATTGCTCATGCTGCGGCTGCCCGAGGCCGGGCAGCATGTGGACTATGACGAAATCTATCATGCCGAGCCGGCGGAACCGCTGCGCCGGACGCCGATCGTCAGCAGACCGCCGATCCCTCCCGCGGCGCATGAGTTGGAGGCGGGGGATAGCGGGGCGGACCGGGCACCGCCGCCGCCGCATGCCAGGCCGGCGCGCCGCGAGCCGCGGCTGGATTGGCCGCGGTAGCGGGGTGTTCTGACCCTGACGGATCGATGCCACGTCCAATTCCGTCATTGCGACTTGGCCACCGGCCCGTGGCTGCCGGCTCACCCAGAGTGAGAAAATACGTCTCCCGATCCGTCGTTTTGGAGCAGTGGAGTCTCCTTTCTTGCTGGCGAAGCGTCGCTTCGCGCGCAATGACACTGGAACCCGCTAAGGTCGCAACACCAGGCCGGGAATGATTGGTGGGAAGGGAGATCGGCTGTGGGAAGCGGCATGCGGGCGCTGAAGGTGCTGACGATCGTCATGGGGGTGATGATCGTGGCCGGCACCGGCGTGCTGATAGCGGTGATCGCCCACCGGGTGGTTTCGCCGGCCCCGCCCGACGCGCCGGCCGCCGGCGGGGCGCCTCTCGCGGTGCTGCTGGACGAGCCGGCGGGAACCCGCATCACTGGCATCGCCGCCGCCGGTGACCGGCTGGCGGTGCAGTTACAGGGCGGCGGGCCGGACCGGGTGGTCCTGCTTGACCCGCGCTCCGGGACGGTGACAGGGCGGATCGCGCTGGCGCATTGAGCAAGGCGGGTCCCGCGGCGCCCATCAGGCCGCCCCCCAGCTTGAACCGAAGCTGTGCGATTTGTAGACTGCCTCCCGTCGGGTCCAGGCCTGCCAGACTGCGAGGCTGGCTATAGAGGCGCCACATGGTGGAAGGGCCGAGGAGGGAACCGGTTCTGGTCCTTTCGCTGTCCCCTGCGGGACGCGGTGAACGCGGCCTTGCGGTCGCCGTCATCTGCCTCTCGCTGGTTGTGTTTGTCGCCGCGGTGCCATTCGCGAGGGTGCCGCTCCCCGTCGTGCCGGCCTTCATGCCGGCCTACGAAGCGGCGCTGATCATCTGCGACCTCATCACCGCCGCACTGTTGTTCGGCCAGTTCGCGATCGGCCAGCCGCGAGCCTTGCTGGCGCTCGCCAGCGGCTACGTCTTCACCGCGCTGATCACCGTCGCCCACGCGCTGACGTTCCCGGGCCTGTTCTCCGCCGCCGGCGTGCTCGGCGGCGGCGGGCAGAGCACAGCCTGGCTCTACATGTTCTGGCACGGCATCTATCCCGCCGCCGTGGCGGCCTACGCATGGCTGCGGGCCCAGCGTCCTGGCCCGCGGCGCCGCCCCGCCTCGGTCGCCATCCTGGGCAGCGTCGCCGTGGTCGCGGCGATCGTCGTCGCACTGACGGCGCTCGCCACCGCCGGCGAGGCGGCGCTGCCAGCGATCATGCAGGGCAACCACTACACGCCCGCCATGATCTTTGTCGTCGCGGCGGTCTGGGCTCTGAGCCTGCTGGCTTTGCTGACCTTGGCGCTGCGGCCGCCCTACGCGGTGCTCGACCTGTGGCTGATGGTCGTGCTGTGCGCCTGGCTGTGCGACATCGCGCTCAGCGCCATGCTCAACGCCGGCCGCTACGATCTCGGCTTCTATGCCGGCCGGATCTACGGCCTCGCGGCGGCGAGCTTCGTGCTGGTGGTGCTGTTGCTGGACACCATCGCGCTGTACGCGCGCCTGGCTCGCTCGCTGGAGGCGGAGGGCCGCGAGCATGAGCGGCGGCTGGGTGAATTGCGTGCCGAACTGATCCACGTTTCGCGCGTGAGCGAACTCGGCCAGATGGTCTCGGCGCTGGCGCACGAGGTCAATCAGCCGCTGACCGCCATCGGCAACTATCTGCGTGCCGGCCAGCGGCTGGCGCGGGCCGGCGACGCGGCGCACGTCGCGGCGGCGCTGGAGAAGGCGGCGGCCGAGGCGACGCGCGCTAACGCGATCGTCCGGCGCCTGCGCGACTTCATCAAGAAGACCGACAGCGTGCGCCGCGCGGAGGACCTTGTGGCGGTGCTGGAGGAAACCGTGGCGCTCGCCCTGGTGGGCGCGGACCGGCGCGACGTGGACGTGGAGCTTCGCGTCGATCCGCAAGCGTGCGCCGCGCGGATCGACAAGATCCAGATCCAGCAGGTGCTGCTGAACCTGATCCGCAATGCGGTGGAGGCTTCGGCCGGGGCCGCCACGCTGGTCATCGCCACGGCACCGGTTGCGGATGCCATGATCGAGATCAGCGTCGCAGATAATGGCCCGGGCCTCCCTGCCGATGTGCGAGAGCACCTGTTCCAGCCCTTCGTTACGACCAAGAGCGAGGGCATGGGCGTCGGGCTGTCGATCTGCCATTCGATTGTCGAGGCGCATGGCGGGCGCATCTGGGCCGGCGACAACGCCGGGGGCGGGACCGTCTTCCGGTTCACCGTGCCGGACGCTCTGGCGGTGTAGCGTCAGTCCGGGGTTGCGCAGCGGCAGACGGGTGCTTGAGCACACGGCGGTTCTGTCCTAGAAGCTGCCTGCTGGCTTCGGTCCCGTTCGTCTAGAGGCCCAGGACGCCGCCCTCTCACGGCGGCAACAGGGGTTCGAATCCCCTACGGGACGCCAATTTAATCAGGCACTTAGAGGGGGCAACCGCGCCCGGCTCAAGACTTCATCGAAAACGCGAACAAGTATTGAGGTCCAGGGGCTCGGCCCCTGGCGGGGTTTGGGGCAGCGCCCCAACCTTGCTTGCTGCGTCGCTCAGTGGTTCGTGTGCTGGGTATAACTCATCCCGCAGCACCAATCTCGCGTAGCGGGTTCGTTCTCGAGCGCAAAACCTGAATAGCACGCAAGTGGGTGACGCGGTGATCCTGCTACACGCTCCCGTCGACCATGACCTCGATCAGCGTCGGTTTGCTGCCTGCGACAGCTTCGGCAAAGGCGGCCTTGAACGCTGCTGGCGTTTCGACCCGATGGCCCTCCATCCCAAGTGCCGCCGCGAGCGCAGCAAACTCGATCGAGGGGTTCGTGAAATCCATGCCGATGAAGCGGTCCGTATCGTGGAACAGCTTAAGCCGCTGCTTGATGATTCGGTAACCGCCGTTGTTGAACACGACAAACGTCATCGGCAGCTTGTGATGCGCAGCGGTCCATAGCGCCTGGATCGAGTACATGGCGCTTCCGTCACCAAGCAAGGCCACAACCCTGCGATCCGGCTGGGCGAGTTGGACGCCGACCGCGGCAGCGATGCCCCAACCGATACCGCCGCTGACATTCCCGAAATAGGCGTAGCGATCGCGCATCGGCAGGAAGGACGCCAGGCTGGCCGCGGTGGTCAGGGCTTCGTCGACGACGATAGCGCCCTTTGGCAACAGGTCCGTGATCGTAAGCATCAGCCAGTCGTTGTCGATTGGCTGTACCTCCGCCTTGGCCAAGGCGAGTTCGGTGCGTCGCTGGCGGTTGACGCTCCAGTTGTGGGCCGCGAACTGGGCGAGGCGCTCCGCTGCCCTCTTGCTGTGCGCCGCCCCGCCGAGTTCGGCGATCAGTGGCGTCAGCACGCGCAGCGTCTCCTTGATGTCGGCGCGCAGCGCGATCTCCGCGGGATAGTTCTTGCCCATCTCCCAATCGCGCAATCCGATCTGGATGATCGAGACATCAGGAGGCAGCGGCTCCGCCTCGCTATAAACCGACATGCGCAGAAGGTCGGAACCAAGGCTGATCACCGTGTCGAAGGGCTCCAGGCGGCCGCGGACGGTTTTCTGGTCGCGCGAGAGTGGCCCGAGATAGGCCGGGTGCTCGCTCGGAAAATGCGCCCCTTGCAGCACCGTCTCGTCATAGACCGGGCAGCCCAGCACCTCAGCGAAGTGCGCCGCCTCGGCGAACGCGTCGCTGCGCACGATTTCATTGCCGGCGATGATGACCGGCCGCTTCGCATCCAGTAACCGCAGGGCGAGGTCGCGCAGGCCCTCATCCGATGGGCGCACGCGCGTGTCGACCCGCGTCGCCTGTCCAAGATCGATCGCGCCGAACGCGTTCAGGATGTCGCCCGGCAAGGAAATGAACACCGGTCCGGTGGGCGGTGTCGTAGCCACCTTGGCGGCGCGGTGAACGATGCGCGGCAGGTCTTCGAGCCGTGTGACCTCGGTGGCCCACTTCACGACCGGTGTGGCGATCGGCACCAACGGGGCATACAGCAGCGGCTCGGTCAGCCCATGTCCCTGCTCCTGCTGACCAGCGGTCACGATGAGCGGGGTGCCGGAATTGAAAGCTGTGAACAGCGAACCCATGGCGTTGCCAAGTCCTGGCGCAACATGAACGTTGCATGCGACCAGCTTTCCGGAAGCCCGGGCATAGCCGTCAGCCATCGCGATAACGATCGCCTCCTGCAGGCCCAGCACATAGCGCATCTCCGGATAGTCGGCGAGCGCGTGCATGATCGGCAACTCGGTTGTTCCGGGGTTGCCGAAGAGGTGAGTGACACCTTCCAGTTTGAGCAATTCGATGAAGGCGCTGCGGCCGCTGATCGTGTTCGACACTGAAACGGATGTCATGGAAGCTATTCGCCCACAGAGTGAAACTCGCTTGACGTTAACCGCAATGCAGGGCCGGTCAATGTGGCACGCGCGACCTGTCGCCGAGAGTCAATGACAAAGCGGGCTGGTATGATACCGATGATTGGTACGCAGGATGGTAGATTTCTCGGGCCGAGAAAGCCGGTCACCGCACCAGGGGAGTTCCAACGCTACCACGAACCGGTGTTGGTCATGCTGGTCCAGGGTTCGGCAGGCGGCAGCGCTGCGCCGGCCTGTAACAATTCGATGGAGATGCCGTCCGGCGTGCGGATGAAGGCCATGCGGCCGTCACGCGGCGGGCGGTTGATCGTGACCCCGTGCGCGATGAAGGCGTTGCAGGTGTCGTAAATGTTGTCCACGGCGTAGGCGAGATGGCCAAAATTGCGCCCGCCCGTGTACGGCTCGGGATCCCAGTTGTAGGTGAGTTCGACGGCAGCCGCTTCGTCGCCGGGTGCGGCGAGGAACACGTTGGTGTAGCGGCCCTTCTCGTCCGGACGGCGGCGGATTTCGCGCAGGCCGAGCACCTCGAAGAAGGCGATGCTGTCCTCCAGTGAACTGACGCGGATCATGGTGTGCAGATATTTGGTCATGGCGAGTCCTCTGGTCAGGGGGCGACGTATTCGTGGCGGCGCAGCGGACGGGTCGGGCTGTGGTGACAAGGATGGTCAGGCTGGCCGCCACGCTTATCGAAGTCAGTTGATACCATACCGCGATACGTCCGCTTTGGAAGACTGGCGCGGTTCGGCGGAACGGCTCGGTTAGACGTTCCGTTCGATCCGCTGCCATCGGATGGTACCGAAACGCCAATTTTTTCGTTGTTCGTGGGCGCCGTGGCTGTTGCTAGCTAGTCAATGTGTCCGGTTTTTGTAGCTCGTGATCTGTCCGCTTCGTTCATGTTCTGTGCCTGGCCAATGGCGACACGGAACGCCGTGATGGAAGCGTGTCATCCGGCTTGGTTTCGCCGCCTGCGGGGCCGCCGGCGTGCGCGACACCGCAAATGCGTCGGCAGCTGCCGTCACGGCCTGGTGTCACTGCCCTGAGCCAGCAAGAGTCTGAACGCTTTGGCTGATGCTGCGCCTGTGGAGTTGTGGGCAACGCTCTTCGCGTTGTCCACAAATCCACAGGCGGGCTCTGCGACAGTGGCCCCTCGGCGGCCAACCGCGCTGATCGGCCTGGCGCCCCAACCCTGCCCGGCATAGCGTTACGTAACGGAATGCAATGGGCGATCGGCCTGGGCGCAGGCCGCCGCCGATGCGATGGCTGCGCCGCAGGCTCAATCCGCATGGCTGGTCGCGATCCTCGCCGCGGTCTCGGCTGTCGGCTGGATCAGCGTGCCGTCCGGCGTGTAGTCGGCCAGTCGATGCGGCCCCCAATATACCGCCAACGCGCCATCCGGATATTCATGTACCCGCACCGTCGCCTTGACGAAGTGTGGCCGCAGCCGGCTCGGCGGCAATTGCAGGCTGCGCCGCTCCCACTTCACGGTGTTGTCGTTGCCCACCGTCCGATCCTCCTGGATGCACAGGATCTCGCGCCATGCCTCCATTGCATCCGGCACGAATGCCGAACCCTCCTGCTCCGCGGCGATCGCGAACCGCTCGTTGTGCTCCGCGACGTAGAAATCTTTGAGCCACCGATTGGCCGCCTCGACCGTGTCGATCCCAGCGAGCTTCAGTTCCTTCGGCAGGCGATCCTGCAACGTCTCGAACGCGCGCTCCGATCGTCCGCGTGCCTGCGGCGAATAGGCGGCGATGTGCTGGATGCCCAGCTGCTTCAGCGCGCGGCCGAACTGCGTCAGCACGGTCTTCGATACCGGCCCGCCGCCTTCGGGGGTGTAGAAGTAGTGGCTGCCCCTGTCAGTATAGAGTGAGCAGAACAGGCCGTGCTTCGCCACTACGTCGCGAACGCCGCGAAGGCTCGACGCGGTACCCTCCTGATCCACCAGGAACGCCGAGTAGATCGCACTCGTTGCGTCCTCCATAGTGACAACAAGATCGTGCTTGCTGGCGGCCCCGGGCAACCAGGCGTGCGTCGAGGCGTCCTGATGCAGCATCATGCCCACCATCGGACGCCGCGGCCGCTTCTTGCGATGCGCCGAGCGCTTGGTCGCCGCCTGCACCAGCCCCGCGCGATGCAGATGCAACTTGGTCACCGTGTAGCCCAGTGTGTAATTGTGCCGCTTGCCAAGCTGCTCATGGAAATGCTTCACGGTGAAGCCGCGATAGAGGTCGCGGTAAAGCCCAAGCATCCGCTCGATCTCGGCCACTGGCGCTCGCCGCAGCGACGCTCCGAAACGGCGGTCAGCCAGACCCGCCTCTCCCATCTCCGCCTGGCGGTCACGCCAGCGGCGGAATGTCCGTTCGCTGATGCCCAATAGCTCCGCTGCCTCCAGTTGGCTCAGTTCGGACCGCTCCGTGCGGCCAAGAACGTCCGTGAAACGCATCCGGCGAATCCCCTCGTGAATGCGTGCCCGGTCCATGCAATACCCCCATTCTTGGGGGACAAAGGACCGGACACTTCACGAGCTACAAAACCCGGACAAACCACGAGCTAGCCACATTCGTGGGCGCCGTGGCTCGCGATCCTGTCGCGTGTCACGGTAACCTTCCGACCGCCTCGCACAGCACTGGCCATGTGGTGTCGCGAGCTGGCAGGCCGGACTTTCTTGTTCGAATAACGTGCGCGGCCAAACCGCTTGCGGGATTTATAAATGGACGCCTTGCCGCATTCCCCGTACCCGACCGGTGACCTCGCCCTGGCCGAGGACACAGCCGCGTGCGAGCGCCCGTTGTTCGAGGTGTTCGCCGAAGTCGCCGCGCGTCAGCCCGACCACCTCGCGGTGGATGACGGCGACGCCTGCCTGACATACGCCGAACTGCGCGATCGGGCGCTGGCACTGGCGCCGCGGATCGCTGCCCAAGTGCCGGCGGACGGACTGGTCGCCGTCCTGCTGCCGACCAGCGTGCAGACACCGGTTGCGTGGCTGGCCTGTCTCGCCGCGCGCCGCGCGTTTTTGCCGCTCGATCCGCTACTGCCGCCGGCGCGCACCCGGACGATCATCGCCGAAGCCGGCCTCGCCGCCGCGATCGTCCCGACTGTGACCTCGGATCTCGCGGCAGCGCTGCCGGCGACGCTTCTGCGCATTACCCTGGAGGCGGGTCCCGGCCTCGAGCACCCTCCGCTGCCGTCCGGTCTGCCGGCATCCGCAGTTGGGATGGTGCTGTTCACCTCGGGTTCCACCGGGCGGCCGAAAGGGATCGCGCTGCACGAGCGCTCACAATTACGCAAGGCGCTGACCTTCCGCCGGTTCTGCGACATTGGCGCCGACGATCGCTTGCTGTCGCTGAACCCGCTATCCGCCGGTGCCGGCGCCAGCGATACGTTTGGCGTATTGCTGTGCGGTGCCAGCCTGCACCTGGCGGACCTGAAGCGCGACGGACTGGGGCGCGTGCTTTCGTTGCTGCGCCGCGGCGGCATGACCGTGTGCGCCGCCGTGCCGGTGGTCGAACGCGCCCTGGTCGCAATCGACGAGGCTGCCGAGGCATTCAGCAGCCTGCGCATCCTGCGCCTCAACAGCGATTCGGTCACCAGCAGCGATGTCGCCGCTCTGGCACCCGGCTTGGCGCCGACGGCACGCATACTGCTCCGGTTCGGCTCGACCGAATCAGGCACGACGATCGCCCAGCGGCTGGTTGACCCGCACGCACCGGTGGAACCCGGACGCCTCGCCGTCGGCCCGCTGGTGCCCGGCCAGACGGTCAGCGTCGAGGATGCACACGGCAATCCGGTCAGGCCCGGCGAGATCGGCGAACTGGTGGTCCGGGGACGCTATGTCGCGCTGGGATACTGGGTGAACGGCCGCCTCGACCCGACCGCGTTCCCCACTGCTCCGTGCGATCCTGGGATCCGCTGCTACCGCTCCGGCGACAGAGTGACGCTACGTAGTGACGGTATGCTGGTCCTGGTTGGCCGGGCCGATCGCCAGTTGAAGATCAACGGCGTGCGTGTCGAGCCGGGCGACACCGAGGCGGCATTGCGTGGCCTGCCTGGTATCGTGGACGCCGCGGTCCTGGTGCACGGCGATGCCGACGCGCCGGCGCTTGTCGCCTTCGTCGTGCCGGCCCCGGGCGAGAATATGGCGGGAAATGCGGCGCAACTCGTGCGTGGCTGGCGTGCAGCGCTGGCGGCGGTGCTGCCGCAGCAACAAGTGCCGGCGCGCATCCTTGCAGTACCCGCCATCCCGCTGCTGCCGAACCTGAAACCGGACCATGCCGCGCTGTGCGCACTGCTGTTGGCGGCGGAGGCACCGAGTGGGCCTGGCCGTGGGCACGCCCATGCAATCGCTCGCGCATGGGGCTGGCTGCGTGGTGGCGGCCTGTGGAGGTCTGCCGCACGCATCTCGTCGGCGACCCGGCGCGATGGCGCGGTGCAGTGAGCGCGGGTGTTCAACCTCCCCAGCGGCGGACCTTCGCAATCCAGTACCCGGATCAGCTTTGGCACCGGTTCGTCGGCTCCGTGCTCGCACACCAGCCGGACAAGTCCGTGGTGTGAATGGCGTCCGCTGATCCGACGCAGCAGGGGCCGGGCCGCTTGACCCGAACCGCTGGATTCGACCCTAAGCGGACCGTCGGATCGACCCTGCGGCCTTCGAGTTACGCCGGCCGTTGCGCACCGTATTTCCGCAGCGCAAATGTCCATTCCGATCAAGGGACGAGCCTTGCCGCTTATTTGTTGAGAAGCGCAACAGGCGTTGTGTCTGACGATATCGCGCAGCCTGGACACGAGATTGATGACAGACCCAGTCGTTTTGAAGCTCCGAACCTTGCAATTCGATGGGCCGTTGGGCATTGTCACCACCAGGCTGGTGCAAGGGACCAGACGGAGGGGAAAACGTTGACGCGGCAGCCTACGCAGATCGAACGATTGATTTCGTTGTGGGATCATCTCGGGCTGAAGTCGGCCCATGTCGCGGCGCAGTGTGGCACGGACATCGCACCTCTCACCGAAACCAGTCCTGACCTGATCGCCGGCCTGATGCTGTGCCAGTCCTGGGCGATCAAAACGGATCGCCTCGCCGTGGTCTCCGGCCGCACCATCCTTGTCGCGGGCGACCGTGGCCTGACCGCGACAGCCGCCGATGCCGCCGCGGCCTCGTTGCCCGGCGCCCGGAGGATCAGCCTGCCCGACTACGATGCGCCCATCTGGGCCGACATCACCGCGGAGCGAACCACCGAGATGATCGCGGCGTTCCGCGAATTGACCGGCGAAGCCACGATCCTGCATCGGCCGTCCGGCAGCGGTCTGCACGCTGGCATCACGTGGCAACTCGGGGGCACAGGTCCGGCGCTGGTCCTGTTTCCTCTGATGCTCGCTCCCGGGCAATGGGACGCGGCCATTCCCGAACTGGAGCAGCATTTCACCGTCATCCGCCTGGGCGGACGTCATGTCAGTGGCGTCGCGATGCTGGAGGGACGCGCGGCCAGCCCGACTTATTCTGGAATGGTCTTTCAGCTGTTGGACATCATGGCGCCTCGGGCAGGCGAAACGATCCTTGAAGTTGGTTGCGGGTCTGGCGCGGTGATTCGTCACGTGGCACGACGGCTGGGTGCCGCAAACCCCCTGACTGGCACCGATCTAAATCCATTTCTGCTGCGTGAGGCAGCGGTTCTGGCCGAACAGGACAAGACTCGCGGGCCGTGTGACATTTCAGGCCGGAAATGCCAAATCTCTGCCATTCCCGGATGCCAGCTTTGACCATGCCTACACGGTAACCGTGCTGGAGGAATGCAACGCGGACAAGGCACTACGCGAACTCCGACGCGTGGTGAAGCCGGGCGGGCGTGTCGGGGTGATCGTGCGCGCGATTGATATGAACATGAGCTGGCACATCGACCTGTCGGACACGCTTCTCCGCAAGGTCGAGGCGCCCCCGAAACTGATTGGCCCGGGAGGCGTCGCGGATAAAACGCTGTATCGGCGCATGGCGACGGCTGGGTTCGGAGCGCTGACCTGCTATCCCACGCTCGCCACGTTCGCCGCCGAGGACACACCCTTCTTTCGCTATCGCGAGGAAGAAGCGATGGGGAAGCTGGACGCCAACGAAACCATTATCTGGCACGAGGCATCCGTTGCGGCGCGTGACGCTGGGCTATTGTTCACAAGCAACCCTTTTCATTGCGCCGTAGGACGAAACCCGGGGGCGTGAGGCGCGTGGTAGCTTCAGCCGAATCCGTGAACGTATAGGGAGCTCTCCAAATTTAATCAGGCGCCTTTCTTGTTGCACAATTCTTGCAGACTGTGTGAAAACGCGTTGTTCAGCGAAACCAGACCACAGCTAGCCGTTCGGACCTGAGCGAAAGGCGCTCCAGGCCATGTCGGCGGGTGTCGCGACCATGTGGCTGGGATATTCGAGCGGGCAGAATGCGCTCAAACTGCCCGCCCAAGGCGAGGATGCAGGGCCTTTCAGCCCTGCACCGCGGCCATCAACTCGGCGAAGCCGACGAGATTAAGCACCCGCCTTAGATTATAGGCGAGCGCCGTCAGGCTGAACTCGCCGCGAACCTTCTCCAAACCACGCATCAGAAACGCGCCCTGATACATCCATTGTTTGATCGTGCCGAACGGATGCTCCACCGTCTCGCGGCGCCGATCGAGGATGCCGGGCCGCCGCGCCAGTCGGGCAGCCATCCGGTCCAGCACAGCTTCGTTCTCCATGCGCGAGACGGAGCGGAACTGGTTGCCCGTGCATTGCGAGCGGAGCGGGCAATCCCGGCAAACTGCGCGGTTGGCGTAGTTGATCTTCTTCAACCCGCGCAGGAGAGATGAAGAATACGGCTGCAAGCGCTGGCCGGCTGGGCAAACGAGACTGTCCGACTCTGCGTCGTATTTGAACTCGTCCTTGCGGTAGAAACCAGCCTGAACTGAAGGACCTCGCTGAGGACGTGGAACATACGGTATCACCCCGGCCTTCTCGCAGGATTCGATGTCCTCGATCTTGAAATAGCCGCGGTCGGCGACGACGTCGATCTTCTCGACGCCGAAAACTTCCTTTGCCGGCTCGGCCGTCTGTGTCAGCAGGCCCATGTCAACGACCTGGTTGGTGACCTGCTGCTCCACGATCAACTTGTGCTTGGCGTCCACGGCGACTTGCACGTTGTAGCCGACGGCAACGTGCGTATGTGCCGCCATAGCCCGGCTGTCGGGATCGGTCAGCGAAATCTGGTTCTCTCCGGTGCGATCGAGCTCCGACAGCATCGCTTGGCAGCGTTCGCGACGCTCGCGAACTGCCGCGATCTTCTCCGCCAGGTTCTTGACCCGCGCCCCGCCGGATTTCTGCTCGGCGGCATCGCTCGTGTCGAGACGCTTGAGGTAGTCGTCGAGCTTTTCGCCCGCCAAATTGATGAACTCGGTCAGCGATGCACGGGTGAAATTGCGGTCCTTGTTGTTGACTGCCTTGATTCGCGTACCGTCCACCGCCAGCAGTTCGCGGCCAAATAGGTCCAACTGCTTGCACAGCAGCACGAACTGGCGGAACACAGGGCGGAAGGCATTGCGGTTATCGCGGCGGAAGTCGGCAATGGTCTTGAAGTCGGGCTTCAGGTGCCGCAGCAGCCAAATTACCTCGATATTGCGATGGGTCTCGGCTTCGAGCCGGCGGCTGGAGCGGATGCGGTTGAGGTAACCATATATATAGAGCTTCAGCAGGTCTGCGGGTGCGTAACCGGGCCGGCCCGTGTCTTTCGACTTGACACGGGTGAACCCCGCGTCGGCGAGATCGAGCCCGTCGACAAAGGCCTCGATGAACCGCACCGGGTTCTCCGGGCCGACATAGTCGTCCAGCGATTCCGGCAGGAGCAGGGTTTGGGAGCGGTCGTGACCAGTGATGTGCGTCATGTCGCGATTCTAACGCAGTCCGCGCCGCGCCGGAATCCGTTTCGGCAGAGTTTTCACACGGTCTGCTTGATTCATGCAACAAGGGCGGCCGGCCATTAGTGCCAGTCCTGTTGAGATTGCAGGATACTGAATGACCGCTTACCTTAAGGGTTATCAGACGACCTGGACGCCTGCCGAACACGGACCGAGCGAGGCGCTCGGACGGCAGGCGTCCAGGTCGTCTGATAACCCTTAAGGAAATGCCCCGGTTCAGGCGCAAATGTGTCCGAGGAAAGTCCACTCAGGGGCGTGATGCGGGCGCCGCAGGCGCCCGGTCTGATGGGTTCTCGGGCGTGGCATTATCCCGCCGCTTGGTGGGTTCGCCTGCCGCCCGAAAGCGCCCCGAACCGACAGACTCTGGGAGGCATCGCCCTTGCGCGGGACGCATCGATCTTTCGAAGTTCGTCGTAAATCGCCCTTGCCTGCTCGGTTTGAGACATCGCGAGCCACCGATGCCTTCCAGCCTCGGCCTCCGCCCTGGTAGCGGCGCGTTGAAAGTCGTCGCCGCCGTGGGAACCATCCGCGGCACGAGTTCTGGCCATAAGGGGCGTCCTGACCTTTGGCCCACCATGACACAGCCCCAACGATTATGGTTTGATGTGGATCAAACACCGATGCATTCCATGCGATCGCAGATCGTTCCACCCAACCTGTGAGCTACTTCACACCTCTTCTGGGATCCGTCGTGTCAGAACTGGCCAAAGTTCCGGGCAGGAGGTTGGGTGTCCGCTGATCCCACTGATCTAATGCATTTCGGCGAGGCTCTTGCCGCGATGCGCAAGGCGTATGGCGAGCGCATCGACCTTCCTAACCTGGGAAAATCGGCCTTTGCTACACTGCTCGGCGTTTCCGCGATCGAATATGAGGCGTACGAACGCGGAGATCGATCACCTACTGCCGAATTCCTGGTTGCTTTACGCAGAAAGGTTGGCGCCAGCCAGGACTGACGTTGACATCGGAACCAAGCGCCGGCGACCCGCAACCGGCCGCCATATCGTCAAGGTTGCGACGACGGTCCCGCTATCCGACGCCGAGCAGATCGGCACGAAGTTTGCAGAGCGTTGCCGCCTCCCTTTCCAACCTGTCGATTTCTTCCCCTACTGCTGCTGCCAACGTCGAGGCGGGAGCGTCCCAGCCAAGCCTGCGGAACTCGTGTTTCAGGTGCAGATCCGTCTCGGACGAGACATTCCCGCTTCGCCGTTCGCTCTGGAGTTCGGCGATGAATTCGCTGGCTGCTGTCATCGGAGCAGCGTAGCAAAATTGACGGGTTGAGGCATCGATATGCTCGGAGTCCCACCATAATGGCCCTGCGACCCAGGCGCCTGCCTAACATCAACGGCAGTATCGAGAGGCTGCGTATCGGTTTCATCCGGTGGGACCGGGAGGTTCCGCCGCCGCCGCGACGCCTGCCCCACATGGACGAAGAACGTCTTATGCAGTAGCCCTGGCGGGCAGGTGCGTGGCCAGGAAGCCGCCCGCACCGACGGCCGCAATCGCAACGACAAGGATAACGTCATGGACTCGCAATCGATCCTGGGTAGCGGCGACTTCCGATATCGATTGATCCCCGATTGGGCGCGGTTGCCGGATGGTTGGGATTTCCATGAGGTGGCGGCGGTTGCTGTCGATAGCGGCGATCAGGTCTATGTATTCAGCCGCAGCGCCCATCCGGTCACCGTGTTCGATCGTGACGGTAACTTCCTGCGCTCCTGGGGCGAGGGCGTCTTCAAGCGCCCGCATGGGCTCAGCATGGCGCCCGATGACACGATCTTCTGCACCGATGACGGCGACCACTGCGTCCGCCGCTGCACGCCGGAAGGCAAAGTCCTGCTGACCCTCGGAACCCCCGGCACGCCGAAACCCTACATGGGCGGGGAACCGTTCTGCCAATGCACCCACACGGCACTCTCGCCGGACGGCGACATCTATGTCTCCGACGGCTACGGCAATGCCCGGGTGCACAAGTATTCGCCCGATGGCCGCCTGATCATGTCGTGGGGCACGTCCGGCATTGGCAAGGGCGAGTTCAATCTGCCGCACAACATCTGCTGCGACGAGGACGGCTGGGTCTATGTCGCCGACCGCGAGAACCACCGCGTGCAGATTTTCGATGGCCAGGGCAAGTACCAAACCGAATGGCGCGATCTGCACCGGCCGAGTGCGTTGTTCCTGCCGAAAAATCGTTGCCCTTACTGCTACGTTGGCGAGTGCGGACCAACCTACGGGTTCAGTCGCAACGCGTCGAACCTGGGTCCGCGAGTCTCCGTGCTCAGCCGGAAGGACGGCAGCGTGCTCGCCCGACTCGGTGACCGGACACCGGCCAACTTCCCTGGACCGTTCACGTCACCGCATGGAATCGCGGCCGATTCTCGCGGCGACATCTACGTGGGTGAGGTCGCCAAGACCGGCTGGGGCAATCTTTTCCCCGGGGTCACCCCGAACCCGCCGCGCGCCGTGCTGCAAAAACTTATCAAACTGGAATAAAATCAAGTCGCGGTCGGACTTCATATTCACATTCGTAACGGCGGTAAACTGATGACGCAGTGGATCGAAACCTATCGCGGCGCGGTGCCACCCTGGCAGTGCGACGTGACAGAGCACTTCACCATCGCCTATTATTTCGACCGCGTGGAGGAGTCCGAAGCGAATCTCGCGGACGAACTCGGGCTCGGCGACCTGCTGCGCCGCGGCGAGTTGTTGCGCCGCGGCGACCTGCCGCGCCGCCTCTATGCCCGTTTCGAGCGCGAACTCCGAGCCGGCAGCAGCTTTCATGTCGAGAGCGCGGCGCTCGGCGTCGGCGCCGAGGGGAACGCATTGCGCCTCGGCCACCGCGTCGTGGACTCCGCCAACGGCGAGGTCGTGACCTGGTTCGAAGAGTTCTGGGACTTGTCTGCCGCGCCACTGACGCCGCAACAATGCGTTGCCATCGCGGGCCGGCTTGGCGACTGGAACGGGCCGGCGGCCGAAGCGCGGCCGGATCCGGTTTCGACCGCCGGTTTCATCCCCACCGCGCGCGGGCGGGTCAAGCCGGGCGACGTCGATGCCGACGGCCATTTCGGTCTTGGCGCGATCGTGCATCGCTTCTCCAATGCCTCCGGCCAGCTTGGCGCCGCGATCGGCATGGATGCCGCTTTCATGCACCAGCAGCGCCGCGGCTTCTCTACCTTCGAGCTGGTGTTGAAGCTGTCCGGCGTGTTGCGGCTCGACGCGCCTTATCTGGTGCAAACCGGTATCGGTCACCTCGGCAATTCGTCGCTGCGCATGATCCATCGCATGACCGACCCGCGTAGCGGCGCCGAGGTCGCGCTGCTGAGCCAATATGGCGTCAACCTCGATCTCGACGCGCGCCGCCCCGCCCGCTGGCCCGACGATATCCGCACCCGGGCCGCTGCGCTGGTCGTGCCGGTCGGGTAAGGCGCCCGGCAGTTCGGCTTTCATTTCCGGAGGCAGCGCCTAGGTCGAAACCGTTTCTCGCGAATAGACCAGTACCGCCGTCAGGTCCGCATGGAAACCGTCCCTGCTCACATGTTCAGGACAATCGCATTTGGGCCTGGCGGGCACTGGCCTGCTGATATGCCGATCGTCCGTCCGGAATTGGGCAGCAAAAAAATCAAGCAAGCAAGCGTTTCACACAGATTTCACTGAGAAGAAGCATAAGCCACGGATTCGCACAGAGAATATCAAATGATTCCGAGAACATGCGCAGGTCGTTGCCAAATTATGTAGTTTTTCTCTGTGCAAATTTGTGGCTTAAGCTTCCTCTCGGTGAAATTCGTTTGAAACGTTTGCTTGCTGCCCTGTCCCCAGTCCTCGGCGAGGGGCGTCGGTATGCCGCCGCAATCCGATCGTCCAAATGCGATTGCGCTGCGCGCCAGGTGCGCCGTTGCCGATCGGCGGCACCACGCCGAGGATGGGCAAGACCTTTGGACAATCGGCAAGAGGGGATCGGGCCATGCAGACATCGGGAAAGATCGCGGTGATCACGGGGGCTGGCAGCGGCATCGGACGGGCGACCGCGCTCGCGCTGTACGCCGATGGGTTCTCGGTGGTGCTCGCCGGCCGTCGCCGGGCCATGCTCGAAGAGACGGCCGCGCTCGCCGAGGCGCCGCCGCCACGCATGCTGGTGGTGCCGACCGACGTCAGCGACCCAGCGTCGATCGAGGCATTGTTCGACACGGTCAAGACGGCCTACGGCCGGATCGACCTGCTGTTCAACAACGCCGGCATCAGCACCCGCAACATCCCGATCGAGGACCTGACCCTCGAACAGTGGTCGAATGTCGTCGCAGTCAATCTGACCGGCTCGTTCCTCTGCGCGCAGCACGCGTTCCGCATGATGAAGAGCCAGCAACCGCGTGGCGGACGCATCATCAACAACGGCTCGGTGTCGGCGCATGTGCCGCGGCGGAACTCGACCCCCTACGCCGCGACCAAGCATGCGCTGACCGGGTTGACCCGATCGTTGTCGCTCGATGGACGCGAGTACGACATCGCCTGCGGCCAGATCGACATCGGCAACGCCGCGACCACGCGCAACGAAGACACGGCGCGCGGCCGTTTGCAGGCGAGCGGCAAGGTCGAGGCGGAAGCGCGCATCGACGTGAACGATGTCGCGCGCGGCGTCGCCTATATGGCCAGCCTGTCGCTCGAAGCGAATGTCCAGTTCATGACGGTCATGGCAACAAAGATGCCGTATATCGGCCGCGGCTGACGCCCGGAGCTTGGTGTTCTAGCCCAGACGAATCGACCCTACCTCCAATTCCTCCATTGCGGCCTCGTCGAAAGGCCGGGGGAAGCAATCTTCGCCAGGAGATCCCACGAACGCACGCGGGAGCGTGCTTCGCTTCGCTCGCCATGACACCGGGATGCCTGCGCTGGCCCAGGTTGGCTACCGGGCGGCGAATATCGGCTGTCTCTGCGGGTTCCCCAAAGGCCTGCGCCTGAGGCATCACAGCCACGTGACGACTGCAATTGAATTGTCATGCACTGTTGCTATCCTGGAAAAAACCAATTGTTGGCTGGGGAGAAGAGACGTGATTCAACAAACCGAGCATCGGCCGGGCGAACAGGCTTCTGTCACCGGCATCTACGTATTGCACAACCCGGAAGGCGGCCCGACCGACGTCCGAGTTGCAGCCTTCCAGGGCACAGCATGCCCCGTAGCTCCCCAAGGTTGGATGTGGCAACTCGATCCCCGCGGCCGTCTGCCTGCGGACTGAGTTGCGCGCCCGGCGTCCTACGACATCGCCCAACGGCCTACCACTCGCCAAATGAGCACAACGGGGTCTGGATCACCCCGTTTGGTGCGGCCCCGAACGAAACTCCACGCCATGGTTAGGCCCGCTCGAGAATCGACAATCCTCGGTTGCGATCCACCAGATAGATCAGCCCGCGCGCATCGACAAACACATCGTTGCTGCATACGCGCTGCGCACCGGATGGCACGTCCGGCATCCACCACGCCGCCTGTTTCATCGCCAGCGGATTGGCAATGTCGATCACCCGCAAACCGCTGGCGAACCACGCCGCGGGAACCTCGGTGCCGGTGATGGTTTCCACCGGCTGGTGGCAGGCGGTCATCAACGGCGATGGCTTGCCCACCAGTTCCGGCAACTGGAACGTGCCGACCGGGATCGGCCGCGTTTCGTCGGTGATGTCCACCATCCAGACCATCGCCGGCAATTCCGGCGACAGCGCCGCATCCATCGGTTGCACGTGTTCGTCCGCCACCAGCATCCAGCGATGGCCCGCGATCGGCTGATCGATCGGCACCAAGCTATGCGTCGGCCAGCCGAACGGCGGGCTCCAATCGAAACTCGACACCAGCTTCGGCTTGCTGAGGTCGCTGATGTCCAGGATCACCCCGCCACCGTACCGATAGCTAACGTACAGCCGGTCGCCACGGCGGATCGGATGATGGCAGCGATGATTGCGCCCCTTCCAGCTTGGCGTCTCGCCACCGGCGGTCCATTGCCCCGGCATCCACCAGCGCCCCACCTCCTGCGGATGCGCCGGATCGGCCAGATCGAGGATCATCACGATGTTGCCGACATAGCCTTCGACTTCCGGCGAAATGTAGGCGTAACGACCGTCGAAGGTGAAGCGGTGCACGCCCATGCCGCCACTGGCCCAGCGGCACACCTCCCGCGGCTGGCGCGGATCGGCAATGTCGAAGATGCGCAACCCGACGAAGTCTCCATCGGGGACCTTGCCGCCGCGATGGCCCTCGCGGTTCACCACCATCGTGCCGTTGCCGACGCGCACCTTATGCGAGTGCAGCCCCACCGGAATGTCCGTGGTCCAGACGATTTGCGGGTTGCGCGGGTCCGAGACGTCCACCACCGAGGTCCCATGCGGCGGGTCCATGTGGCCGAGATAGGCGTAGTTGCCCTCCACCACGACCTGGCCGCTGCCGGCGCAATCCAGCCAGGCCACCTCGCTGATACCGGCACCGTGACCCATCGTTTCCCCCCTTGGAATCAGCCATTCGTACCGACAGCCGAAGCCATGATGCTCTCGCGGTCAAGTCTGATCGCGATGGCGCGCGCCCTCATGTCATGGCGATGGGAACGACGCCACCCGTCCGCACACGGTCGCGTTAGCTGAAGAAAAAACTCCGATTATCGGTCAGAAGTGCTGGCCTATCTCCCGCGAGCCTGTTATGCTGCACCGCACCATGAGGAGGGACGTCCTTCGTCCAGGTCCGGCCTAAGCCGGCAAATCGAAGGATCGTGCAGATGAACTTATCCGGCCAAGCGCCGTCGCTGTCTGACCTCAACCGAAAATTCCAATCGGGCTTGCTGCGGTGGCTGTTTCAGCAGCGCCGTCTCCTGCGCCGCC
This sequence comes from uncultured Alphaproteobacteria bacterium, assembly GCA_963762885.1. Classification (GTDB taxonomy): domain Bacteria; phylum Pseudomonadota; class Alphaproteobacteria; order Acetobacterales; family Acetobacteraceae; genus JASHVB01. The sequence goes on along the minus strand of CAVXNH010000088.1, from coordinate 205,132 downwards.
TGGGTCACGCCTGGACTGCCCGGCGCGAACATGCACGGGCGATGACCGAACTCTACAGCTTCAGCGACCGCGACCTGCACGACCTCGCTTTGAGCAGGGCGGACGTGATGGCAATTGAGAAGGGCCAATTCCGCCGGGACTGAAGGGTCGCGTGCGCAACGTTGCCGCATCGCGCCCGGTGATGGCGGGGCCGCTGGCCTGGCCTGATTTGCGTTCCCGCCGCCGCCCATAAATCATGGCAACGCCGCGCATGCCAAAGCGGCGGAAGGTTCAGGAGGGACGGAATGGCCAGGCTCACGCCCGACGCGGTGCGCCGCTATCATGAACACGGCTACTACGCGCCGATTCGCGCGTTCCCCGCGGCCGAGGCCGCGCACTTCCTCGTTAGCCTGGAACAACTCGAGGCGGAGCATCCCGACCACAAACCGTTGTTGCGCAACAAGACGCATCTGGCGTTACGCTGGGCCAATGACCTGATCCGCCACCCCGGCATCCTCGACGCGGTCGAGCAAGTCATCGGACCGAACATCCTGTGCTGGGGCAGCAGCTTCTTCATCAAAAACGCGCAAGACCCAAGCTTTGTTTCCTGGCACCAGGACTCGACCTACTGGGGCCTGGAACCGCCCGACATCGTCACCGCCTGGGTGGCCTTGACCGACAGCGTCGTGGCGAATGGAGCGATGCGGGTGGTCGCCAACTCGCACAAGCTGGACCAGATTCCCCACCGCGACACCTTCGCCGCCAACAACTTGCTCAGCCGAGGCCAGGAAATCGCCGTGGAGGTCGACGAGGCCCGCGCCGTCACGCTGGAGCTACAACCCGGCGAAATGTCGCTGCACCATGTGCGGCTAGTGCACGGCTCGGACCCCAACCCATCCAATCGGCGGCGCATCGGTTTCGCCATCCGCTATCTGCCCACGCATGTGCGCCAGATCGTCGGCACGCGCGACAGCGCCACTCTGGTGCGCGGCGTGGACACGCACGGCAACTTCCTGCCGGAGCGCCGGCCGGAAGCAGATCTGGAACCGGCGGCACTGGAATTCCACGCCGCGGTCATGCAGCGCACCAATCAGGTGTTGATGCGTGACGGCGTCGCGGCAATGTAGCAACGTTACGAATAAGGGCGCCTGCCGAAACCGGCGCTTATAGGGGGAGTAGACTGCCATGACTTCGCGTGTGCGCTGGCTGATCGCCGGGCTGCTGTTCGTTGGCGGGCTGGTGCAGTACCTCGACCGTTCCGCGCTTTCCATCGCTGCGCCGCTGGTTTCCAAGGACCTCGGGCTCGATCCGGCGCAGCTTGGCATCGTGTTCAGCAGCTTCTTCTTTGGCTACGCGCCGTTCTGCTTCGTCGGCGGCTGGGCCTCGGACCGGATCGGACCGAAATGGGTGCTGATCCTGGCGATGGTGGTATGGTCGGTGTTCTGCGGCCTGACCGCCGCGGCCATCGGTATCGCCACGTTGCTGCTGTTCCGCGTGATCTTCGGCATGGGCGAGGGTCCGTTCAGCTCCACCGCCAACAAGGTGGTCTCGCAGTGGTTCCCGCGGCGGGAGCAAGCCAGCGCGGTGTCGGTGGCCAATGCCGGCACGCCGCTCGGCGGTGCGGTGGCAGGGCCGGTGGTCGGCTTCATCGCGATTACGTTCGGATGGCGCTGGTCGTTCATCGCGATCGCATTGCTCGGCATTGTCTGGGTGGTGGTGTGGTCGATCCTGGCGACCGACCGGCCGGACCAATCCGCACGCGTCAGCGCCTCGGAACGGCGGGAGATCGCAGCGGGGCGCGAGGTGGCGGCCGACGCACCGCCCGCACTGCCGCTGTCGCATTACCTGCGCCGCCCGGCTGTGCTTGCCGTTGCATTCGCGTTTTTCGGCTACGCCTACATCCTGTATTTCTTCCTGGCCTGGTTCCCCAGCTACCTGACGATGGCACAGCACCTCAGCATCAAGAGCATGAGCGTGGTGAGTGTCATCCCCTGGGCGCTCGGATTTATCGGCCTGGTCTCCGGCGGTTTCCTGACCGACGCGATCTTCCGCCGCACCGGCAATGCGGTGTTCGCGCGCAAGCTGGTGCTGGTCACCTGCCTGCTGATCGCGGCGGTCTGCGTCGCACTGGCCGGCCTGGTGGCGAGCGTCGAGGCGGCCGTGCTGCTGATGGCCGTGTCGGTATTCTTCATGTACCTGACTGGCAACACCTACTGGGCGATCATCCTGGACACGGTAGAGCCGGCACGGATCGGCGGTGTCGGCGGCTTCGTGCACCTGATCGCCAACATCGCCGGCATCATCGCGCCGTCGGTGACGGGCTTCCTGGTGCAGGCGAGCGGCAGCTTCACCAGCGCCTTCGTCCTGACCGGCGCCATGGCGGTGGTCGGCGCATTGCTCGTCGCGGTGTTCGTAGGCAGGACCGAGCCGGTCGCACGCGCTGTGGCGACATCGCGATAAAGCCCCTCCCCCTCCCCTTGAGGGCTTGGGCCGCGAAGCGGACCAAGGTTGGGGGGAGGGGTGCGTACGGCACGGAATCCCCGAGGCTCAGCTTCTTGCAAATTCGCAGTAAATAACCTATTTCCTGCAAAACAGGAGATGCCTCGTGCTGCAAACCCGCGAACGGCCCCAATCGACACCACAGACCATCGATCGGGCTGCCGCGCTGCGTGGTTTCTTCGCCATCATGGAGGCCTGGGGACTGACCGCTGACGATGCCCGCGCATTGCTCGGCATGCCGGCTGAGCGCACCTTCTACGCTTGGCGGGCCGGCAACGCCGTTCGTGTGCCGATGGATACCCTGCGCCGCATCGGCTACATCGCCGGCATCTACAAGGCCCTCGAGCTGCTCTATTCCGATCCACGTCAGGCCGATGACTGGATCAAGCGGCCCAACCTGGCCTTCGGTAGCCAGACGCCCCTGCAGCGCATGCGCGCCGGCGACGTCACTGATCTTGCGGCCGTGCGCGCCTATCTGGATGCCGCCCGGGCGCCTTGGAGCTGAGGTATGCCGACATGCCGCGTTGACTGGCCGCAGGCGTGGCGCGTCATCGCTTCCCGCTATCCGCCGATCAATCTGTTCGAGCGCCTGACCGCCGATACCGCGGTTTGGGACGCGCTGATAGCGCTGGAGCAACTCACCAATCCACGGGTCCGAGATGAGGTTGGCGACATTGCACTCGTGCCGCCCGACGACCGGGTCGCCGGCCCGGGTGCGAGCTACGTGATGGCGGCCTTTACGCACCTCAATCCGAAGGGCTCACGCTTCAGCGACGGCAGCTTCGGCGTCTACTACGCCGCTGCGGCGCTGGAGACGGCGATCGCCGAGACAGTGTTCCATTTCGAAGCTTTTGCACGCGACAGCGCCGACCCACCGCGCAGCGAGGATTTTCGCGTCCTCGTCGGCGCCGTCACCGCGGAGTTCGAGGACGTCGCCAACCTGCCGGCCGCACAGCGGGCCAGCATTCTCGACTCCGAATCCTACATAGCTTCCCAAGCCTACGCGAAAGAGATACGGGCGGCTGGCAGAAACGGCGTGGCCTATCCGAGCGTCCGCCATGCTGGCGGGCAGTGCGTCGGCGCCTTCCGCCCGCGCGCGGTCGGCATTCCTCACCAGGAGCGTCACTTGAAATATCGCTGGAATGGCGAGCGGGTCGATCGATACTTCGATTATGCCCGCGATGAATGGATCGGCCTCTGAAATAGCGGAACGGGCGGCATCGATCGGCGGATAGTCGTACCAGGCGACAGCGTTGCGGTCGACCGCACCGCGGTCGATCTGCCTTCGTAATTCTCATATCAACCGCCCGAGAGACTGACTCTTCGGTCGCGCGCTTTCACCCCCCGTGTCATGGCCGGCGAAGGCCGGCCATGACTCGGGGGCGACAGCGCGCCGTGGTACGTCAGTCTTTTAGGCGGTTGGCATTATGCGTCCCGCTGCGATCGCAATAAATCGCAGCGATGTGGACCGTGCGCTGTTGTCACACGCTGTCCTTAGGCGTCACCCGCATAGCGGCGGCTATGCCAGCAGCCAACACCAGGAAGGCCGCCACCACCATCAGTGCAATCGAAAAACTGCCGGTCGAAGTCTTGACGGCGCCGATCAGCCAGGGGCCAATGAGGCCGCCGAACTGCGCGATCATATTGACCACCGCGATCGAGACTGCGCCTGCCACGCCGGTCATGAACGATGCGTTGAGACTCCAAAACAGCGAATTGCCGGAGTTCATACCCAGGCCCGCCAGGCAGAGCGACAGGTAGGCCAGGACGGGGTCTTTCGCAACGGCGCTGCCCAGCATGCCGACCGCGCCAACGATATAGACCGCGGCAAGATGAAACTTGCGATCGCCGGTGCGGTCCGAGTTGTAGCTGACCAGCAGTGTGCCGACCACACCCAGCAGCGGTGGCACAGCCGACAAAAAGCCGATCTCGACATAGCTGAGTTTTCCCATGCTCTGAATGATCAGCGGCAACCAGATGAACAGTCCGTAAATGCCGACCAGCGCACAGCCGAACAGGATCGCCAACACCCAGACCCGCACGTCGCGAAACGCATCGAACAGCGAGTACTTTTGCCCGCGTTCGACCTCAGCCCGTTCAGCGCTCAGCTCGCGCTCAAGCCAGTCGCGCTCGCGCGGCGTCAGCCATTTCGCCTGGGTTGGTGAGTTTGGCAGATAGTAAAGCGTGAACAGGCCGAGCAATACGGCCGGCGCGCCTTCGCTGATGAACATCCATTGCCAGCCGCGCAGCCCGACAAGACCATCCATGTAGGTCAATAGCACGCCGGAAATCGGCCCTCCCAGGATCGCGGCAAACGCGCCGGCGATGATATATCCGCCCACCGCCCTGGCACGGTAGCGCGAGGGAAACCAGAACGTGACGTATAGCGCCAGCCCGGGCAGCAGGCCCGCCTCTGCGAGGCCAAGTACGAAACGCGCCGCATCGAAGCTCAGCTCGTTGGTAACGAACGCCATGAACGCGGCGACTGTGCCCCAGACAATGAGAATTGCCCCCAGCCAGAACCTGGCGCCAAACCGAAACAGCATCAGGTTGCTGGGGATTTGCAGGACCATATAGCCGAGAAAGAAGACACTGCCACCAAAGCCGAAGACCGCCGAAGTGAAGCCGAGGTCGTGGATCATTTGCAGGCCGGCAAAGCCAAGGTTGATCCGGTCAAGGTAGTTGACGAACATCATAAGGAAACACAGCGGTATCAGCCGCCAGTAGATCTTCATGACGGTGGAATGCCCAATGTCCTCGGCTTGGGCGTCGACGATCGCACTGGCCATCTGACGTTCCATTTTTCTGAGCGCACGGCTTTACGGCACGGAAATCCCGTGCCTGCCACTCAACGTGCGCCTATGCACCCACCGCGCTTTTTGACTATTCGTTGCGACGCTAGGTCCAGCGGCCGGCCATCACATTGATCTGGATCAAGCGTTGGTCACACCGTCGTCGGGCCGCCGAGAATCACCGTAGCTTGCGCCGACAGCACGCCGCCGTTGCCATGCACGATCGCGGTTTCCGCCGCGGCCACTTGCCGCGCACCGCATTCGCCACGCAACTGCCGCACCGCCTCGATCAGCAGGAACAAGCCATACATGCCGGGGTGGCAATACGACAGGCCGCCGCCATTGGTGTTGACCGCGAGATCGCCCGTCGGCCCGATCCGTCCGTCCTCGACAAGCCGCCCGCCTTCGCCCTTCGGACAAAACCCGAGATCTTCCAAAAACAGAATCGTATTGATCGTGAAAGCATCGTACAATGCCAGCACGTCGATATCGGAAGCTTGCAACCCAGCCATGGCATAAGCCGCGGCGCCCGAGCGGATCGCCCCGGTATGGGTCAGGTCCGGCATCGACGAGATCGACGCATGGGTGATCGCCTGCCCCCAGCCCAGCACTGGAACCGGCAGCTTCGCCATGTCGCGCGCTCGATCGATCCGGGTCATCACAATGGCCCCGCCGCCATCGGTGATCAGGCAGCAGTCGCGCACAGTGAACGGATCGCTCACCGGACGCGCATTCAGCACGTCGGCGATGGTGAGTGGCTTTTTCTCCCACGCTACCGGATTGAGCAATGCCCATTCGCGGGCGGCGACGGCGACCTCGGCCATTTGCTCGCGGGTGGTGCCGAATTCGAACATGTGGCGCGAGGCCGCCATCGCATAGGCGCTGGCTGGCAGGAACGGACGGAACGGCGTCTCGTACGGATTGTACTCGCGCACGCTCGCCTGGCGCCGCCCCACGGTGCGCTGCGTACTGCCATAGGCGACCACCGCAACATTGCACAAGCCGGCGTCCAGGGCCGCATGCGCGTGCGCCACGTGGATTTCGAACGACGATCCGCCAACGATGGTGGAGTCCGTGTAGGCGTGCGGCAGGCCGAGATACTCCACCAGCGACATCGCCGAGGTGCGTGCCTGCGTACAGGCGCAAAATACGCCGTCCACGTCTCGCAGTTCCAACCCGGCATCGGCCAGGGCGCGATGAATGCCCTGCGCCATCAGATCGATCGGGCTCATCAACGCGGCGACGGCGCCAATATCGGATTCCGCCGCGCCGACGATGGCGACGCTGCCTGGAGTTGCCATGTCAAACGCCCTCCCCGGGAGTGAACACCGGATAGGGCGGCTCCTCGCCCTCCGCGGCGTGCACGCGGAACTTCACCCGCATCCCGATCTTCACCGCTTGTGGCGGCAAATCTTCGACCCTGCTCATCATGCGAAAGCCTTCATCCACGTCGATCAGGGCGACGTTATATGGCTCGCCCTTCTGCGGATGCACGACGGTGGTGGCGTGAACCGTGCCGAGCCCCTTGCTCACGCGCCATTCCAGGTCCGCCGCGCCAGTGTGCGGCGCAATCACCCGCGGGTAGAACACCGCCGCGTTGGCCGAGGGGCTGAACTGGTATCCAAGCTCGCCACGCTCCAGGTGCGCGATATAGGCGGCAAGCGGCGAGGCAGGGGTATCCGGCATGGCGACGGTCCTCGTACTACGTTGGGCGCCAGTTCTCCCGCGTCGTGCCGATCTGTCAAATGCGGGCTGGCAATCCCCTACGGCAGCACAGCGATCGCGTTCATTTCGATCAGATAGTCGGGATGCGTGAAGCCGCTGACTTCCACCATGGTCGAGGCCGGCGGCGGATCGGGGAAGAACTCTCGCCGCACCTTATGGATCACGTCGAAGTCGCGCATGCTGCGCACATAGACATCGACGCGGCAGATATCCGCCATGCTGCCGCCGGCGGCCTCCACCGCAGCCTTGACGTTCTCGCACATCTGCCGCGTCTGCGCCGCGATATCGCCGACGCCGACGACGCTGCCATCGGCGCCCTTCGAGGTCATGCCGGAGATGAATACCAGCCGGCCGCGCGCCTCCACCGCGATCGCCTGCGAGAAATGTCCGCTCGGACGGCCGATGCGGTCGGATGTGAGCTGCTGTCTTGGCATGCGGCGTTGCCTCCTTTGCTGTCGCGGATGTCGTCGGTTGGCGACGATGTAGTGATCGCACTAACCGACCGCACGCAGATGCACCAGTGTCCACCGGCAGAGGACGGGTCTCCACAGCGCAGTTGCCTGCCACTGTGGTGTCATATCAGCCGCCTAAACATTGCCGCACAGCACCGGCCGCCCCCAACCGTCATGGCCGGGTCAAGCCCGGCCATGACGGTGGGGGCGGCCCGCGCGAAGCGGTCGAGGGTCAATCGTTTGGCGGGTTGGTATCACGCATCGAAGAAGCTGCTAAACTTCGAACGGTCCCCACCGGGGTGACGGTCAAGTCGGAGAAGAGGAAATCATGGCAAAAGCCTACTGGATCAGCGCCTATCGTTCCATTTCCAGCCCGGAGAAGCTGGCGGCCTATGCCAAACTGGCGGGCCCGTCGATCGCTGCCGCCGGCGGCCGGTTCCTGGCCCGCGGGGTTGCCGCGAAGACCTACGAAGCCGGTGTCGCCGAGCGCACCGTGCTCATCGAATTCGACAGTGTGGAACAGGCGATCGCGGCGCATGACAGCCCGGGCTACAAGGCCGCGCTCGATGCGCTGGGCGATGGCGCGGTGCGGGATATAAGGATTGTCGAAGGGGTGTAACCAGCGTCATTGCGAGCGCAGCTAAGGCGACGCCCAACAAGGAACGAGTTAGCTAGTGGCACGCTGATCCGTTCCGTCGTCATGGCCGGCCTTGTGCCGGCCATCCACGCCTTTGCAACGCGAACAAAGGCAAGGCGTGGATGGCCGGCACAAGACCGGCCATGACGGGGACGCCTGGTCCGGGCGCGGGGGATCGCTTCGCTGCGCTCGCAATGACAGGGGTTCGTCGAGCGCGCTACCGCGGCTCGATCAGGGCCTGTAGATCGGCGCTGCGCCGCACCACGATGTAGCCGCCGTCGAACGCCAGCACGCCACTGTCGCGCCAATGCCCGAGCTGCTTGTTCACGCTCTCGCGCGACGACGCGACCAGGTTCGAAATATCGCGCTGCGACAGCTTCATCTCGATGCGCATGCCGTCGGCGCTCGGCCTGCCGTAATCCGCCGCGAGTTTCAGAATCAGCCGCGCCAGCCGTGCTTCCAGGTCGAACAACGCGATCTGTTCCAGCGCCAGGCTGGTGCTGCGCAGCTTCTCGCACAACACCGCAAGCAGCCGCGAGGCCAGCGTCTGATTGCTCGCCAGGAACGGGAGAAAATGCCGGCGCTCGACCACCAGCAGCGCCGTCTCGTCGATCGCGGAGGCGTCCGCACTGCGGGGCTGGCCGTCCAGCAAGGCGATCTCGCCGAACACTTCGCCCGGGTTGATCACGTTGAGGGTGATCTCCTTGCCCTCCGCGTTGACCGCACTGATGCGCACGCGGCCGCTCAGCACCGCCATCATCGACGAACCGCTGTCGCCCTTCTGGAAGATCGTCTGCCCGCGGCGCACGCGGCGCTCGGTCGCGAAGCCGAGAATCGCATCCACCTCCTCCGGCTGCATCGCCTGGAAGAGCTGGCTGGTGCGCAAGGCAGTGCGTTTCGCGTCGCGTGGTGGCTGCGCCACGTGCGGACCCCCGGGTTGGTTGCGGCGTGCCATGACGCAGCACCCGCAAGGACATATAGCCTGTTACAAGGGCCGCTACAGCCCCCACTTGATCGCGCCCAGCGATTCAGGATATACGTACCACATGTTCTGTGGCCTGCACCTCGCCTGCCGTACCGCCCGCGCCGCCGCGCGGTGCTCCGCGCGGCTGCTTGCCACCTCGATCGCCCTCGGCCTCCTCCTTCGACTTAGCCGCCCCTGAGCGCCGCGCCGGGCTGTTGAGTGCCGGCTCGCTCAGGGGGACCCCTGAGGCTGACGTCGTACAACCATCCCGAGGAACCGACCCCAAATGAGCATCACCCATCCCAGCTTCGGCACGCTGGACGACAACCGTATCATCATCTTCGACACCACGCTGCGTGACGGCGAGCAATCGCCCGGCTTCTCGATGAACCTGAACGAGAAGATCCGGATGGCGGAGACGCTGACCGAGCTCGGCGTCGATGTGCTGGAGGCGGGCTTCGCCATCGCCTCCCCCGGCGATTTCGAAAGCGTCAAGACAATTTCGGAAACCATCGGCCAGCGCGACAACACGCCGGTCATCGCCAGCCTGGCCCGCGCCGGTCAGATGGACGTGATGAGTGCGGCCGAGGCGCTGCGCCCGGCGAAGCGCAAGCGCATCCACATCGTGATCGCCACCTCCGACCTGCACATGAAGTACAAGCTGCGCCTGACGCCGGACGAGGTGATCCAGGCAACGATCGATTCGGTGACGCTCGCGCGCCAGCACGCCGACGACGTGGAATGGTCGGCCGAGGACGCCACGCGGAGCGATCCCGATTTCCTGGCCCGTGTCGTAGAGGCGGCGATCCAGGCCGGCGCAACCACGATCAACCTGCCCGACACCGTCGGCTATGCGCTGCCGGAGGACATGGAGCGCATGTACGCCAGCATCCGCAACCGCGTGCCCGGCGTGGAAAAAGTGATCCTCTCGACGCACAATCATAACGACCTGGGTCTGGCAGTCGCCAACACCATCGCCTCCTTCCGGGCCGGCGCCCGTCAGGTGGAATGCACCATCAACGGCATCGGCGAGCGCGCCGGCAATGCGTCGCTGGAAGAGATCGTCATGGCCGTGCGCACGCGGCAGGACGCGATCCCCTACTCCAACCGCATCGTCACGGAGCAATTGCTGCGGTCGTCGAAACTGCTGTCCGCCATCACCGGGTTCGACGTGCAGCCGAACAAGGCGATCGTCGGGCGCAACGCCTTCGCGCACGAGGCAGGCATCCACCAGGACGGCGTGCTGAAGAACGCGGCGACCTACGAGATCATGACGCCGGAAAGCGTCGGCTGGCAGAAATCCAGCCTGGTGCTGGGCAAACACTCCGGCCGCGCCGCATTCCGCGACAAGCTGAACACGCTGGGCTACGGCGAGATCGGCAACAACCAGCTCAACGACGCGTTCCGCCGCTTCAAGGACCTGGCGGACCGCAAGAAGGTGGTGTTCGACGACGACATCGTCGCGCTGGTGGACGACGAGGTGATGCGCGATCACGAACGCATCCGGTTCGTCTCGCTGGACCTGCACGCCGGGTCCAAGGGGCCGGCGCGCGCCGAGCTGGAGCTGTCGGTGGACGGCGTGGCGAAGCAGGCGACTTCGACGGGCGACGGACCGGTGGACGCGGTGTTCAAGGCGATCCGCGAGGTGTTCCCGCACGAGGCGAACCTCGTGCTGTTCTCGGTCGGCGCGGTGACCGAGGGCACCGACGCGCAGGCCAAAACCACCGTGCGGCTGGAGGAATCCGGCAAGCTGGTCGATGGCCAGGGTGCCGACACCGATACGATCGTGTCGGCGGCGCGCGCCTATGTACACGCGCTGAACAAGCTGCTGGTCAAGCGGGTACGGACCGAACCGCAGGCGCTGTCAGCGTAGAACGTGCAGCTCAGTCATGGCCGGCCTCCGGGTCAAGCGCCCGGGGGCAAGGCTTGTCCCGGCCACCCACGCCTTGCGGTGCTGCGAAAGCTTGTCCGGCGCGGGCCGCATTCGCCGCCCGCGGCGCGTTCCCTGCCGTCTGCTACTGTGCCGAGGGTGCGACCTGCTCAGTCGTAACCCCAGAAATGCCCGCCGCCGGAGGTGGGCGTATAGCTGGGACCATACCGCCCGCCGGACTGCATTGTGTCCGGATTATCGAACGGATCGAGCGGCGGCACAGGCGCGGCGACCGGCGCATTCTTGCCGCCCTCCGGACCGGTGATCCCGAGCGCCTGCGGGCCGTCGGCACAGCCAGCCACCGCCAAAAGCAAAATGCTGAGAGCCAGAAATCGCATGACGGCAGTTTGCACCGTTACGCTCCGAAGTAAAAGGGGGCTCGCACGCCAGAACCTTATGACTGCCTCCGCCTGGCTCTTCACTGCGCTGTTTCTGAGTGCGTGCACGCCGGCGGTCGTGGCGCCCGACCCGCCAGGGAACGCCACCGTCTTTGTGATCGAGCGCAGTTGGCACTCCGATATCGGCGTGCCCGTGGACGAGGTCACGGGACCGTTGACCAGCCTCACGCAGCGCTTTCCAGGCGTTCGTGTCCTGACCTTTGGGTTCGGCGAACGTCAATTCCTGCTGAGCCGACAGGTGACGTTCGGCGGCATGCTGCGCGCCATGCTGCCCAGCCGCAGCGCGCTGCTGATGACAGCGCTGGGAACCGATCCCGCGGCGGCATTCGGCGAGGGAAACGTGGTGGCGGTGCATGTCACGCAGGAAGGGCTCGCCGGGATCGAAGCGGCCATTTGGGAAGAACTCGAGAAGACGCCGGACGGCGGACCCGAGATGTTAGGCGATGGTCCCTATCCCGGCAGTGCGGTACTATGCGTCGCGCGGCACGTATGACGCGTTCGATACGTGCAATACCTGGACGGCGGACATGCTGCACGCCGGCGGGCTGCCCGTGCCGACCGCCGGCGTGTTGTTCGTTGGTCAGATCATGGGAATTGCGCGCTCGATCAGCGCGCAACAGGCATCAATGCGTCACGACTGATCCAGGCGGGGCCACGACGGTGGTATTGCTCGCGGGCGGCGGTGGACTGCTGCTGCTGATGCATGCAGCCAGCGCGAACGGCAGCAACAGAACGAGCAGGGCCAGGCGCATGCGAGGTTTCCTCCGGAAGGGTCAAGCGGAACCAGAGGGAAGTAGGAACTGGCTACGGATTGCGGCACCGTGCCACGTGTCACAAGCGCGTGCTGTGCGGCGGCGTTCGCCTTATGCCAATCCGCAAAACGATTGATTGACGTCCGTGCGACGCCGTCGAGAAGTCAATTGTTCGGCGGGTTGGTGTTACAGGATCAGGCCCGGATTTGTCTCCGCATCCAGCGGCCAGATCGGGCGCTGCACCTTCGTATATGCAATCCGCCGATAATCGCGGCTGAGCGGGCCGTCGGCATCGACGTAGATCACCTTCTTCGCAATCGGTCCGAATGCCGCCATGAAGTGGTTGGTGGACTTCACAACGACCAGCTTGCGCTCGGTCGGTTCGATCGCGAGGTTGCGAAACAGCTCCAGCCCCAGCGCCTGCCCTCGGTTAGAGATCAGTACCACCTCTACCCCACCGACCTTCACGGCGGCACAATCGCCGAGTGGCACCTGGGTCGGACCGAAGCTCTGCCAGCAATCGCGCTTCAGTGCCGTCACCGTGACCGTTGCATCGATCGGAGTACCGGACGCCGGGCCGATCTTGCCGCCGAAACGCAACGGCAAGCTGGCGCCTTCGCCGGCGTCGAAACACAGGCGCACCGCGATGGGATCCCAGATCGGACCAACCGCGGCGTCCGCCACGTTACGCTCTATCAGTCGGCGTAGGATGGTGGTGTTATCGCTCGGAGCGCCGCCGCCGGCGTTGTCGGCCGGGTCCGCCATAACCACGGGGCTGGCGTTGAACGCGAACGCCGTGTCAATGCCATCCTCGATCGATAGATAGTCGGGCGCGGTGCGGCCGCGCATCGACATGAACTCCTGGCCGATTTCGGTCGCCAGCCGGTCGGCCTTCGCCTTGTCGTTATCGGTAATGACCAGGATGCGGCCGGAGAGTTCGGCGACATCGGCATAAGGAAAGCAGTGGCCGATCGAGACCGACAGGACGCCGTCCTTGCCTTCCATCGCCGCGGTCTTGTCCACGAACGCACGCATCAGCGGCAGCGTCGTGGGATAGCTGGCGATCTGCCGGCAGTCATAGAGCGACATCACAGGCGCGACCCGCTTGCGAATGGTGCGCAGCACCAGGGTCAGCAGATCCTCGGCGCGTTCCACCACGTCGGTATGAGGAAACTCCTTGTAGAGGATGATGATGTCGGCAGCGCGCACGCGCTTGAGCGTGAGATGGCAGTGCGGATCGAGCTCCACGCCGATGACGCAATCGGGACCCACCAGCGCACGCACGCGTTCGATAACGTCGCCTTCGGTATCGTCATAGCCGTGCGCGACCATGGCGCCGTGCAGCCCGAGCAAAACACCATCGAGCGGCAACGCCGCCTTGAGTTGCGCCAGGATTTCGTCGCGCATGAATTCGTAGTCGGCACGGTTGGTGATGCCGGCGGGGCTGGCGGCGAAACAGCTACCCTCGATCAGCGTGAAGCCTTCCGCCGCGGCGCGTCGGCGCGCCACCCATAGCGGCGCGGTGCACATCAACGGCGTGTCCTGCGGGTGCTCTCCGGGGCGGAGGAACACGCCTTCCTGGTATGCCGCCAGGCTGGTGGGCAGCGGCGAAAACGTGTTCGTTTCGGTGGCGATGGTGGCGCTGAACAGGCGCATGTGCGGGAGTCCGGAGGTGATGCGGGATGCGATCCTAGGCCAACCGCGGGATCGCCGCTAACCCTGCCGTGCCATGACCTGCGCGGCCGATGCGCCCGCCAATTTCTCATAAACCTCCGGATCGGTCGCACCCTCCGTGCTGAACGCCAACACCCTGCTTGCGGCATCGAGGCCAAGCGTGGCGCGCGCAGCCGGATCGGCGGCGGCCAGCAGGAATCCGGCGAGGCCGGCGACACCCAATTCACCCGCGACGAGTCCCCCGCTGCTAACAGACGCAACGTTGCCACCGCAGCGTTATCGGGGATCGCCATGAACGCACAGGATGCGCGGTCCAATTCCTGCCAGGCGAGCAAACTTGGTTCGCCGCACGCGAGCCCGGCCATGATGGTATCGAGATCGCCGGGGATGGCGGTGGGCTCGCCAAGTTCAGCGCTGGCCATCAGGCATGCGGCGCGGTCAGGCTCGACGACGATCAGCGCGGGTGACGGGGCAAAGCGGGCGCGGCATTGCACGGAGACAGCGGCGGCAGCCCCGCCGACGCCACCCTGGATAAAGACGTGCGTTGGTGGCGGGCCGGTCCATTGATCCGCTGCCTCATCGGCCATGAGCCGGTAGCCCTGCATGATGTCGCGCGGGACCTCCATGTAGCCGGGCCAGGAGGTGTCGGACACGACGTGCCACTGCTGAACCTCGGCCTGACGCGCGCATTCGCGAACAGCATCGTCGTAGTTGCCGGCGACGCGGCAAATCTCGGCCCCATAACGCGCGATGGCGTCGGCGCGGCCCTGGCTGACCGTCGCGTGAATGAATATGACGCAACGTGCGTGGAAGCGCTGCGCGCCCCAGGCCACGGCCCGGCCGTGGTTGCCATCCGTGGCACAGGTAATCGTGAGGCGTTCGGTAACGGCGCTGTAGGTGCCGGCTTCAAGATCCGTCATGGACGCGGCGGCCGCGACTCCGGTGCGTGCGAGTTCATTACGCAGCAGCGTGCCGACGGCGTAGGCCCCGCCGAGCGCTTTGAAGGAACCGAGTCCGAAGCGCCCGGCTTCATCCTTCAGGCGAAGCGTGCCGATCCCGGCCTGTCGGGCGAGGTCCGCAAGATCGCGCAACGGCGTCGGTGCGTAGCCAGGCCAGGCTGTGATTTCCGCCTTCGCGCGACGAAAGCCAGCGGCGGGCAGCACGGTCACCCCGGGCACGCCGAGGCGCGGGTTGGCAAACAGACTGAACGGGTGCGGACCGAGCATGGGCGAATGAATAGCACGGATGCGCCCCGTGGGGTTGATCTGGGTCAATGCATCGCATCGCGTAACCGCGCGATCAATGCTCGTATGGTGCAGTTGGTTCCCCTTCCATTCGGTGTTCTGGTCTCCCGCCTGTTCCGCGAATTGGAGCAAAAGCGGTCAGCCTTCGATCTTCCTGCGCAGCGGTTCGTCAAAAGTTCTCCCGGGCACGACCTTTCCGTCGCCATTCACCGCCATCGCGCGGCAACGCCGTTCGGTCCGGCGGCCGGTCCGCACACCCAGATGGCACAGAACATCGTGCTGTCCTGGCTCGCGGGCGGCCGGGTGATCGAATGCAAGACCGTCCAGGTGAAGGACGATCTCACAATCCCGCGGCCTTGCATCGACATGGGGACGGTCGGATTCAATGTCGAATGGTCGCAGGAACTGACGCTGGAACAGTCGCTGGAGGAGTACGTCAAGGGCTCGATGTTGATCGAGATGCTGAAGGCTTCGGGACTGGCCCCTGGCCTTGAGGAAACGGTGTTCGACATGAGTGTCGGCTATGACCTGGCCGGTATCCGATCGGACAAGGTCGGTGCATTCCTGGCGGGAATGATGGATGCGACGGAAGTCATCGAACGGCTGCGCGCGCAGATCCCCGATGCCTGGCGGCACCTGCGCGAGCTGCCCTTTGCATCGCGTGTTTCCGACACGCTGACATTGTCCACATTCCACGGCTGTCCGCCGGAGGAGATCGAAAGTATTGCTCGGTTCCTGCTGACCGAAATCGGCATCGACGTCGTCGTCAAGCTCAATCCGACCTTGCTTGGGCGCGAAGAACTGAATTCGATTTTGCATGCGCGCATGGGTTATTCCGAAATCAAGGTTCCCGATGCGGCATTCGCCAAGGATGCCAGTTGGGATCAGGTGACTGGTTTGGTAGAGCGTCTTGGGCCGCAGGCGGAGGCTGTCGGGCGAGGCTTCGGAGTGAAGTTTTCCAACACGTTAGTGGTAGAGAACCACAAGAGCTTCTTTCCTTCAAGCGAACAGTGGATGTATCTTTCCGGACCGCCGCTGCATCCGTTGGCGATTGCGCTGGTGCGACGCTTTCGGCGGAGTTTTGGTGACCGGTTTCCAATCTCGTTTTCGGCCGGGGTCGATGAGGTCAATTTCGCTGACGTTGTGGGCCTGGGGTTGCAGCCCGTCACCGTCTGCACCAATTTATTGAAACATGGCGGGTATCGGCGCGGTTGGTATTATATTGGTAACCTCGTAAAGCGCATGGATGAGGTTGGCGCCGCGGATATCGACGGCTTCGTGTTGCGGGCGCACGGGCAGGCCGAGACCGCACTTGCCGGACTTGGATTGGCGGAAGGACGAGTTGCCGCGTGTCGCGCGGCGCTTGCCAGCGGCGGTGACCTGCGGGCAGCCGCGGGCGATGCCTTCGCGGCCTGGGTGTCGGCAGCGCGAATACTGAACACGGAGGTGTACGCCGACCATGTACTTGCGGATCGCCGTTACAGCGCCGAGGAGAACGCGACGCCACCGAACAAGGTCGGCAGTCACCTGGTTCTGTTCGATTGCCTGACCTGCGACAAATGCATTCCAATTTGTCCGAATGACGCCAATTTCAGCTTCGTCATTCCGCCGGGGCAAATCCCCATCGAACAATTGGTGCCTGATGATATTGGCTGGACCGTGCAACCGGGCGGGGCATTGACCTTTACCAAGCCGCGGCAGATCGGCACATTCGCCGATGTCTGCAATGAGTGTGGGCATTGCGACGTGCTATGCCCCGAGGATGGCGGTCCCTACCTGGTAAAGCCGCTGTTCTTCGGCAGCGTCGAGGCCTGGGCAGCATCGCCGCAACGTGACGGTTTCGTATTGGAGAACAGCAGAAACAGCATCGCCATGCGCGGCCGCTTCAGCGGGCACGTTGTGCGGATGGAACGCAGCAACGGTTTGGTGCGCTACACCGGCGATGGGTTCGATGTCGTTCTCGATCCGCGTGACGCCGCGGCAAGCGCCAAAGGCGAAGCCAATGGCCCGGTGGACCTGACATGGCTGCATATCATGGATCAAATTCTGACCGCCGTTACCGCGCCGAAGGCGATCAATTACGTCAACACGATGCTGGAACTTGAAGCACCGCACTGAACGCAATTCAGGCACGCACCGCACTTACCAATCCGCGGCCTGGAAATGGATATGGCGCGATCAAGCGCCCGTGGTCGAGCACCAAATGCCCGTGCACCCAGACCATGTCTATCCCCTCTGGCGGCACCAAAGGATCGAGATAGTCGTTACGTTCTCCAACGGTGTCCGCATCGAACAGCACCAGCGAAGCATCCGCCCCAACCCGCAGGATCGGATCGGGCAAATTCAAAAACCTGCACGGTAGCGTCGCCATCCGCCAGATCATTTGCTCCAGCGGCACGCCCATTTCGCGGCCCATGCGCAGCGCTTTGGGAAACGCACCGAGCGACCGAGGGTGCGGCTTCTGCCCTGGCCCCGGCATCAGCCCGTCGGTGCAGATCGCCATGGAATTCCGGCGAAAGAAGCGTTCCATGGTCGCCTCATTGCCGTAATGGCTGATGATCGCGATCTCACCGTCGTTCGCAGCATAGAAATCGAATACCGCGGCAAACGCTGCGTCGCTGTCGAGATCGGCGGCGCCGGCATCGCGCGCCACGTCGCCCAGACGTCGCCCCAGCCAGGCGTCCCCGACGCCTGGCTTCACCCCGGCAATTTGAATTCCGCCAAGCCCGCCACAGAAGTGGATGAAATTATCCCAGCTTGTGCCGTCGCTCCGCATCTTGCCGGTCATCGCCCGGCGCAGTGCCGGATCGGCAAGCCGCGCCAGAAATTCGGCACGGCTGCCGGCGCGCATCTCCGGCGGAAAGATCGCATCACCGGTGGTCGAGCCCGCCGTGTAAGGATACATGTTCTCCATGGTCGGAATCAGCGCCGACGCGTCGGCCAGAATGTCCTCAAGCTCGCCGATGCGATCGTAGTTCTGCGCGCCGGCAATCTTGGAGTGTTCATTGCAGTAGCCCCCTCCCCCGTCGACCGCCGCCTCCACCACTTCCTTCACACTGGCGATGATGTTGTCGCTCTCCGACCGCAAATGGGGAAACAATGCCCCGGGCTTGACCTGGTTGAAAGCGCGCACCAGTGCCGTGATCTCGCGCTGGTCGCAATAGACCGCGGGATTGTACACCAATCCGGTTGACAGTCCGAGCGTCAGTGGCGCCTCGCGATGCACCACCTCCGCCATGGCGGTAATCTCGGCATCGGTGGCGACACGGGCAAGATTGTTCATCACGACACGCCGAACCGCCGAATGGCCGAGATAGATCTCCCATATCGGTGACCGAACGCCCGCGATGCCACGCCAGGAACTCGGCTACCGAAGACCATGTCCAGTCGCCATCGATGGCGCCATCGAGCGGTTTGAGTTGCGCGGCATATTGCGAACGCTGTGCCTCCAGGACCGGCGCCGGCGACAGACCATCGACGCCGCAAATGCGTTTGGTGACGCCTCCCAGGATCGCCAATTCGCAACTCACCGGCAGCCCGCTGGCACCAATCGCCGTGCCGCCGAGCGCTCCATGATTGTGCGTATCGACGAACCCCGGCGCCAACGCCCGTCCCTTCGCATCGATCACGCGATCGGCGCGCTGGGCTTCGGACAGCGGCACCGCACCCATGGCCGCGATGGTGTCGTTCGCGATCAGCACATCGCCGAAAAACGGGGCCGTCATGCCGTCGCCGGTGACGATCCGCGCATTGCAAATCAGCGCAAGCATCACGCCGCCAGTTCGAGCATGAGCCGCAGCAGCACATCGGCGCCGGCGGCGAGGTCATCCGGACTGGTATATTCGCGAATGTTGTGGCTGATGCCGTTGACGCTCGGCACGAAAATCATGCAGGCGGGACAGACCGCGGCCAGCATTTGCGCATCATGTCCGGCGCCGCTGGGCAACCGCTTCACCGGAAGTCCGAAGTCCTGCGCGATGGCTTCGACGCGCGCGACCAGATGCGGCGCGAAAGCCACCGGATCGAAGCGGGCAAGTGATCGATGCGTCACCGCGACGCCCTCGGCGGCTGCGGTTGTCTGGACGAAGCCGAACAGCCGAAGCTCTGCCTCCTTCAGGCGATCGTTATCGGTATTGCGCAGATCGACCGACAGCACCGCGCGATCGGCAATGACGTTCACGAGATTGGGCGACAGCGTCAGTGCCCCGACCGTCGCGACCTGATTGCCGCCGATATCCTGCGCCAGCTTGCGAGCAAACGTGGCGATCGCGGCCGCGACATATCCGGCATCGTGGCGCAGCCGCATTGGCGTGGTGCCGGCATGATTCGATTGGCCGGTCAGCGTGAACTCGGTCCAGGAAATTCCCTGCACACCCTCCACCGCACCGATCCGGAACCCTTCCGCCTCCAGCACCGGCCCCTGCTCTATATGCAGTTCCACATAGGCGTGCACATTCGGCTGACCAACCGCGGCGGAACCCGCATAACCAAGCCGGGAAAGTTCGTCGCCAACCACGGCGCCATCGACGCCGACAATCGTCAACGCATGCTGAAGGTCGAGGCGGCCGGTAAAAACCAGGCTGCCGAACATGTCGGGTTGGAATTGGGCCCCTTCCTCGTTGGTGAAGAACGCAACTGCCAGCGGCCGGCGCGTCACGATCCCGGCGTCGTTGAGCGATGCGACCACTTCGAGCCCGGCCAGCACGCCCAGACAGCCGTCGTAAGCTCCGCCCGTGGCGACGGTGTCGATGTGACTGCCCGTCATCACCGGCGCCCCATCCGATTGTCCTGCCCGAATGCCGACCACATTTCCAATCGCGTCGATCGAAACCGCGAGGCCGAGCTCGCGCATCCACTGAACGACCATGTCGCGGCCGGCCTTGTCGGCATCGGTCAATGCCAACCGGCACACGCCACCGCCCGGCAGCGCACCCGCCTCCGCCAGTTGGGCCAGACGCGCAGACAGGCGTGCGCCTTTGACACGAAGATTGTGCTGCATCCGATGATCCCCGGAAATCCGAAGCATTCCCGCATCACAGATGCGAGCGCCGCGCTTAATTAGATCGCGCAATGAAACACCAAATTAGGCCTTGCGTCCAGGGGATTTTAGGTTTTTATGACAACAGGAATTTGGCGATTTCAGCGTATGCGCCTGGCAGGATGGCCGCCATGAAAACCTTCAGCTTTCATCTCAATGGAGAACGCCGCCAGGTACAGGCGTGGCCAGACGAACCGCTGATCGATGTGTTGCGGGACAGCCTCAAGATCAAATCCGTCAAGGCGGGCTGCGGACCGCAGCGCGAATGCGGCAGTTGTCTCGCGCTGATCGACGGGTCTCCCAAGGTGACATGCTCCGTCCGGGTCGAACAGGCCGAGGGCCGCTCTATTCTCACGCTCGAAGGCGTGTCCGATAACGAACGCAAACTCTATGCCGACGCTTTCCAGGCCGCTGCCGGACTGCAATGCGGATTTTGCACGCCCGGACTGGTACTTCGCATCAAATGGATGACCGATCAGGGGCGCGAGCTGACCCGCGCGGAAATTGCCAGGGTGCTGGACGGGCATCTCTGCCGCTGCACGGGGTATGTGAAGATCATCGATGCGGTCGAACTCATTCAGGCAGCCAAACAGGGCGGTGCGCTTCCCACGGTGATCGACAACGGTGGTGTCGGCCAGCGGCTGCAACGCTACCAGGGCGGTGAGTTGGCCCTGGGAACGCGACCCTTCGTCGCCGACATCGATGTGCCCGGCATGTTGTATGGGGCCGTCGTGCTGTCCCCGCATGCGCGCGCCCGGGTTATCCGGATCGACACCACGAAGGCGCTTGCGGTTCCGGGCGTCGCCGCCGTGGCAACCGCCAACGATGTGCCGGGCAACCGCTGGGTCGGACAAATCCACCAGGACTGGCCTTGCTTCGTCGCCGAGGGCGAAGAAGTACGTTACGTCGGCGATGTGGTGGCAGCGGTGGCCGCCGAAACCCCGCGCATCGCACGGGAGGCGGCGCGCCTGGTTGCCGTGGAGTACGAAGTGCTGACACCAGTGCTCGATCCCGCCGAAGCGATCGAGCAGGGCGCGCCTCAGGTCAATCCGATGCATGAGAATGTCCTGTCGGTGACGCGCTATGCACGCGGCGACGTGCAGGCCGCGCTGGCTGCGTCGGCGCATGTCGTCACCGGCGCCTGGGCGACGCAGCGGATCGAACATCTGTTCCTGGAACCCGAAGCGGCCCTGGCCGTGCCGCTGCCCGACGGCCGTCTGCATCTTTACAGCCAGAGTCTAGGGTATTTTTGACGATCGCCACCACGTCGCAGCCGTGCTTGGCGAACCGGAAGCAAATATCTTCGTCGAACTCGTGCCCAATGGCGGTGGATTCGGCGGCAAGGAAGACATGACGATCCAGGCGCAGACCGCAGTGCTGGCACGCATGACAGGACGCCCGGTGCGCATCGCGCTGAACCGCGAAGAATTGATCCGGATGCATCCCAAGCGCCACCCGATGACCATGACCTACGCGGTGGGCTGCGATGCGGATGGCCGGCTGACTGCGGCCCGCATAAATATCCTCGGCGATTTGGGTGCGTATGCGTCGGTCGGGGGCAAAGTTCTGGAACGCGCCGCGGCCCATGCCTGCGGGCCCTACAAAATGCCCGCGTTGGCGATAGAAGCCGTTGCCGCGTACACCAACAATCCGCCCTGCGGAGCGATGCGCGGCTTCGGCGTCAATCAGACCAATTTCGCAATCGAAGGTTGTCTCGACCTACTTGCCGCCAAGGCCGGGATCGACCGTTGGGAGATGCGGTGGCGCAACATCCTGCACGTTGGCGACCTGTTTTCAACCGGGCAGATCCTGGAAAAGTCAGTTGGCATCGAGAAGACGTTGATGGCCGTGAAGCCCGCCTATGATGCGGCCCGCGCCCAGGGCCGTGCCGTGGGCATCGCCTGCGGCCTCAAGAATAGCGGCATCGGTAACGGCGCGATCGAATACGGAAAATGCCGTCTCGTTGTGCAATCCGACGGGACTGATCGACCTGCATAGTGGCTTCACCGAAATGGGCCAGGGGCTGCTGACCATACTCACCCAATGCGCGGTCGAGGTGACCGGTCTCCCCGCCGGAATTTTTCGCCCGCAGGTCAACAGCAGATTCGAAGTGGGCACCGGTCACACCACGGGCTCACGCGCGACGCTGCTGGGTGGGCAGGCGGTGATCGATGCGGCAATGAAGCTGAAGGCAGACCTGGACAGCGGGTTGCGTCTGGCCGAGTTGTCCGGCCGGATCTACGCTGGCGAATTCCGTATCGATGACACGACCGCACCGGGCGAGTTGAAGAACGGCAAGATCAAGACCCATACGACATTCGGCTGGGCAACCCAGGTGGTGGTGCTCGACGAACGCGGCGCTGTGGCACGGGTGATTGCCGCGCACGATGTCGGTCGTGCATTGAACCCACAACAATGCGAGGCGCAAATCCAGGGCGCGGTGCATATGGGCCTCGGCTACGCGCTGACCGAAGAGCTTCCGTGCAAGGATGGCATGCCGGTGACCTTCAAACTTCGTGAAATCGGCGTGCTGCGTGCCCAGCACATGCCTGAAGTCGAAGTTATCCTGGTCGAAGATCCGGAACCGGAGGGTCCGTTCGGCGCCAAGGGTGTCGGCGAAATCGGACTGGTTCCGACAGCAAGCGCCGTAGCAGGCGCGCTGGAAGCGTTCGACGGTATTCGACGCATGCGCCTGCCAATGAAGGATTTACCCGCAGCGCGGGCGATCAATCTCGGACGGATTCCCGATGGCGACCGCGACCAATGGCATTGAACGGCTCCATCGTCGTCGGCCCAGATCGCAACGGCCGCAGCGTAACAATCGTAGACGGCCGTGTTGTTGCAGCGGACGTGGACGATTTGGCGTGGTTGCCCTGCCCTGACGGCGAGATCGTTCCTGGCTCAGTGTGCGCCCATACGCATATATATAGCGGCCTGGTGCCCCATGACATGCCATCGCCGGACCCGCCGCCAGCAAGCTTCATGCAGATTCTGGAAAGGGTATGGTGGCGTCTCGATCGCGCCATCGATGCTTATATTCTTCGGGCTGCTGCTCAGGACTATGTGGCCCGCGCATTGCTCGCCGGCACCACCACGCTGATCGATCACCATGAATCTCCGAACCTGATCGAAGGTTCTCTGTCGCTGTTGACGGCGGTTTGCCACCAACTCGGCATGCGAGCGCTGCTTTGTTATGGCGCGACCGAACGCAATTTTGGCAAAGAAGAGGCACGGCGTGGGCTGGTGGAATGCCGCACGGTCGAGGCTTCACCACTCGTGCGCGGGCTGGTCGGTCTGCATGCAAGCTTCACCGCGTCCGACGATACGATCCGAGAAGCCGGCTATCTCGCGCGCGAACTTGGGACCGTTCTGCACGTGCACGTGGCGGAAGACCAGGCCGATATCGACGACGCCCGCAGGCGCGGCGCGGCGGGACCATTGGAACGTTTGTTGTCGCTCGGCGCGCTCGTTCCCGGTTCGATCCTCGCTCACGGCGTGCATCTGACCGAAGCACAGGTGCGCCGCACGTCCGACGCCGGCTGCTGGTTCGTCCACAATCCGCGCTCCAACGAAGGCAATCGGGTGGGCTACGCGACCGCGCTATCCGCGGCGCGCCGCGTGGCGCTGGGCACCGATGGCTGGAACGCCGATATGGCCGAGGAAGAAGCCGCATTGCTGCGGCTTGCCGAGAAGCACCGCGACGGGAGTGTCGAAGGCAGGCTCGCGGCCGGGCACGCGCTGGTGGCCGAACGCTTCGGCAGTGTCGCCGGACCATTGGCGCCGGGCGCATTGGGCGACGTGGTGGTGCGGCGCGGGGGCAAAATTCGGCATGTGGTGGTCGGCGGCAGGCTGGTGGTCAAGGACGGCATTTTGCAAACGGCCGACATGGAAACGATCGCCGGAACTGCTCGCACCCAGGCGGCTCGGCTATGGAACCGCATGGCGACGATCTGAAAGGGACGGTTACTCAGGCGGGAACGCATGTGTCCGGTATGGGGCAAACCGAAGCGCAGTGCGGCTCGTCGTGAAATCCCTTGCATTCGGTGCACAGGGTTGGGTCAATCGCATAGGTGAAGCCGCTCATGCTGATTGCCGAATTAGGGCAGTCCAACTCGCAGGCGCCACAACTTGTGCAGAGCGCAGCGATAATCTGGTAGGCCATGGCTTTGTCTCCCGTGTCGGCTGCATGAATCCTCGGCAGGTCATTCAGGCTTTGTCCGCCATGTTATGACCTCCCCGGGGCTCGGCAATCCGTAATCTTCCGGATTGCGCCCGAATTCGGCGGCCCCTACCACACCAGCCAACGATTGCTGCATTTGATGCCGAGCGAATGAGCTTTATGCCAATTCGGTGGGCAGACGCGCAGAAGAGCGAGACATGCGCTCGATAGGGGACAAGCGATGAACCGTGCGCGCGCGATCGTGGATGGTAACGAAGCCGCTGCTTCCGTGGCGTATCGGCTCAACGAAGTGATTGCGATCTTTCCGATCACGCCGTCTTCGACAATGGGCGAATGGGCAGACCAGTGGATGTCCGAAGGTGCGACCAACCTTTGGGGCACTGTTCCGGACGTCATCGAAATGCAGAGCGAGGGTGGCGCGGCGGGTGCACTGCACGGCGCCCTGCAAGCCGGAGCGTTAGCAACAACGTTCACGGCATCCCAAGGTCTGCTCTTGATGATCCCGAATATGTACAAGATCGCCGGCGAGCTGACGGCGGCGGTGATCCATGTCGCGGCGCGGACCATCGCGACCCACGCCCTGTCGATCTTCGGCGACCACAGCGATGTCATGGCGACACGCGCGACCGGCTTCGCCCTGCTATCCGCACATTCGGTGCAGGAAGCCGCGGATTTTGCACTCGTTGCACAGGCGGCCGCACTGGAATTGCGCGTGCCGTTCCTGCATTTCTTCGATGGATTCCGCACGTCGCACGAAGTCAACGCGATTGAAACACTCAGCGATGACGATCTTCGCGCCATCATCGACGACGGTTGTATCGAGCACCATCGGGCGCGCGCTCTGTCGCCGGACCGTCCGATGATACGGGGGACGGCGCAGAATCCCGACATGTTCTTTCAGGCGCGCGAGGCCATCAATCCATACTACAGCGCGTGTCCGACGATCGTCCAGAACGTCATGGACCGGCTTGGAGAAAGAACTGGCCGCAAATACCGCCTGTTCGACTATTTCGGCGCACCGGACGCGGAACGGGTCCTGGTGCTGATGGGATCCGCTTCAGGCACGGCGGAGGAGGTGGTTGAGGCGTTGCAGGAACGCGGCGAAAAGATCGGTATCCTTAAAGTCCGTTTGTTCCGGCCATTCGCCATGGACAATTTCCTGGCAGCACTGCCCGGCACGGTGAAGGCGATCGCCGTGCTCGACCGCACCAAGGAACCTGGCAGCATCGGCGAGCCGCTGTACCAGGACGTCGTGACCGCACTCATGGAACACCATGCGTCGGGCGCGCTACCGGCACTGCCGCGCGTGATTGGCGGGCGCTACGGACTGGCGTCCAAGGAATTCACACCGGCCATGGTGAAAGCGGTGTTCGACGAGCTCGCCAGGCCGGTGCCGAAAAACCACTTCACCGTGGGGATCCTCGACGACGTCAGCCACACCAGCCTGGCTTATGATCCGGACTTCTCGACAGAACGCCCCGACACGGTGCGGGCATTGTTCTATGGACTTGGTTCCGACGGCACCGTCGGCGCGAACAAGAACTCGATCAAGATCATCGGCAAGCAGACCAACAGCCACGTTCAGGGATATTTCGTCTACGATTTCAAAAAATCGGGTTCGATGACGGTATCGCACCTGCGGTTCGGTCCCGCCCCCATCCGATCGACCTATCTGATCAGCAAGGCGAATTTCGTAGCCTGCCACCAGTTCGAATTCCTTCATCGCATCGACGTTCTGGCCGCCGCCGAAGTCGGCGCGACCTTCCTGCTTAACGCGCCATTCGGCCCCGAGGAAATCTGGGACCACCTCCCGCGCCAGGTGCAAGAAACGATCATCCGCAAGAAACTGCGGCTGTTCGTGATCGACGGGCTCGCGGTTGCCCGGGAAACCGGCATGGGAAAGCGCATCAACACGATCATGCAGGTCTGCTTCTTCGCAATCAGCGGCGTGCTGCCGCGCGACGAAGCGATCGCGGCGATCAAGCACGCGATCGAGGATACCTATGGCAAGCGCGGCAGCGCCGCCGTGCAAAAAAACTTCGCGGCCGTCGATCGGACGCTGGCCCAGTTGCACGAGGTGCCATTGGGTTTGCAAGCGAATGCGTCATTCGACATCCTGCCGCCGGTGGCCGCCACCGCTCCGGCCTTCGTGCAGAACGTCCTGGGAATGGCGATCGCCGGCAGGGGCGACGCACTACCCGTCAGCGCGATGCCGATCGACGGAACCTTCCCGACCGGCACGTCCAAGTGGGAAAAGCGCAATATCGCGCAGCAAATTCCGGTCTGGGATCTGGACCTGTGCATCCAGTGCGGCAAGTGCGTAATGGTCTGCCCTCACTCCGTCATCCGCGCCAAGCTATGCGACGAATCCCTGCTCGCCGACGCGCCGCCCAGCTTCAAGTCCGCGAAACCGAGATTCCGCGAAGTCGAACCTTCCATGCGCTACCTGTTGCAAGTGTCGCCGGAAGATTGCACCGGCTGCACCTTGTGTGTCGAAATCTGCCCGGTGAAGAGCAAGAGCGAGGCAAAGCACAAGGCGCTCAATATGGAATTGCAGGCGCCGTTGCGCGCTGCCGAAAGTGCCAATTGGGAGTTCTTTTTGGCGCTGCCGGAACTCGATCGGGGACGCCTGGTGCCCGACACCCCCAAGAATGTCCAGGTTCTTGAACCATTGTTCGAATTCTCCGGCGCATGTTCCGGCTGCGGCGAAACGCCCTATATCAAGCTGCTGACTCAGCTCTTTGGCGATCGCCTGTTGATCGCCAATGCGACCGGCTGTTCATCGATCTACGGAGGCAACCTGCCGACCACCCCCTACACGATAAATTCCCAGGGCCGCGGCCCCGCCTGGTCGAATTCCCTGTTCGAGGACAACGCGGAGTTCGGATTGGGGATGCGGTTGGCGGTGGATAAGCAGATGGAATACGCCGGCGAACTGGTAAAGCGGCTCAGCGGCGACATCGGCGACTCGCTGGCAACCGGTCTGCTGCAAGCGGATCAGGCAACGGAAGCGGGAATTGAAGCGCAAAGACGGCGCGTGGCCGACCTGAAACGCATGTTGGCGACTGCCGGTTCCGCAGAAGCGGTCGCTTTGCGCGCCATCGCCGATAGCCTGGTGCGGAAGAGTGTCTGGCTGGTGGGCGGAGATGGGTGGGCCTATGACATCGGGGCCGGCGGGCTCGACCACGTTCTAGGCTCGGGGCGCAATATCAACGTCCTGGTGCTCGATACGGAGGTTTATTCAAATACCGGCGGCCAGATGTCGAAGGCGACACCACGCGGCGCGGTCGCCAAGTTTTCCACCGGGGGCAAGCATACCGCGAAGAAGGACCTTGCGATGGAAGCCATCAGCTACGGCTCCGTCTATGTGGCTCGGGTCGCGATGGGCGGCAACGACGTCCATACCGTGCGCACATTCCAGGAAGCCGAATTGCACGACGGTCCCTCGATCATTATCGCCTACAGTCATTGCATCGCGCACGGCTACGACATGTCGTTCGGTCTGGCGCAGCAGAAGGCCGCCGTGCTGTCGGGTTATTGGCCGCTGTTGCGCTACGATCCGCGTCTGCGCGGCGACGGGAAGAACCCGTTCCAACTCGACTCCCCACCACCAAGCATCCCGTTCCGCGACTACGCCTACCAGGAGGCGCGATACACCATGCTGGCCCGCAGCAATCCGGATGTCGCAGCAGAATTGTTGACGGCGGCGCAGGACGATGTGAACCGTAATTGGCGCGTCTATACCAGCCGCGCCGCAATGCCAGGCCACACGACAATGCCCGACGTTACGCCGCCGGCAAAGACGGGAGGCGCGCAGTCATGAGCAATCTGGCGACGACCTATCTCGGACTGTCGTTGAAGTCCCCGCTGGTGGCTTCGTCGTCCCCGCTCTGCGATTCCGTGGACGGTATCGCCAGGCTGGAGGACCACGGTATCGCTGCCGTGGTCCTGCCGTCGCTCTTTGAGGAGCAATTGGAACTGGAAAGTGCGAGTGTCGATGACGACCTGGCTCGTGGGTCCGAGAGCTTCGCCGAGTCGCTCACGTACTTTCCCAATTTGCAAACCTTCAACCTTGGGCCGGATCTATACCTGGAGCAGATCCGGCGTGCCAAGGAACGCGTGGAGATTCCGGTGATCGCGAGTCTCAACGGCGTCAGCGCGGGCGGCTGGAGTCACTATGCCCGCTTGATGCAGGACGCTGGCGCTGACGCGATTGAGCTCAATCTCTATGCGATAGCGACCGACCCGTCGCGAAGCGGCGAGACAGTGGAGAACGGTTTGCTTGAACTCGTCGCCGCGACGAAGCAAAGCCTGCGCATTCCGATGGCGGTGAAGCTTTCGCCGTTCTTCAGTGCGCCGGCGAACATGGGCCGCCGGCTCGATCAGGCCGGGGCCGACGCATTGGTGCTGTTCAACCGCTTCTATCAGCCGGACTTCAACATCGAACATCAGGAAGTCATCAGCACGCTGACGTTGAGCACTCCTGAAGAGTTGCTATTGCGGCTGCATTGGGTCGCGATCCTGCACGGCCGCGTGCGCGCCGATCTCGGGATTACCGGCGGCGTGCATAGCGCACGCGATGTCGTCAAATGCATCATGGCCGGGGCGCGCGTCGCATTCATGGCATCCGCCCTGCTGAAGCACGGCGTCCGCCACGCCAATCACGTGCTCACCGAACTGGATCATTGGCTCGATACGCACGAATACGCATCGATTGCGGAAATGTGCGGCTGCATGAGCTACGATGCCGTTCCCGATACGAACGCCTATGAACGCGGCAACTACATGAAGGTGCTCAGTTCATACACACTGAAGACCGGCGCGGCCGACGATTGAAAGACGATGGGCAGGGTTATATCCCTGGCATCACGTCTCCGCCGCGATCTGCCGGATTACCGAGCGCAGCCACGCGCGCAACGGCGAGTTATGCGTGCGTGAATGCCAGATGAGATGCGGGCTGACCTCGACCTGCGGCAACGGCGCCGGCACAATCCGCAGGTTCGGAATCGATGCCAGATCCTTGACGATTCTGCTCGGTAGCGTCGCGATCAGGTCGGTCGCCGCGACCACGAACGGCACTCCTGCCGAGCTTGGCAGCACCACGGCGATGCGCCGCCGCAGCCCGCGCGCGGCCAGGATACTGTCCACCACGCTGATCCCCTGCCCGTCCGGCGCCACCTGCACGTGACCGGCGTCAACCACGTGGGCGGCGGCGGCGAATGAATCGAGCGTCATCGGCAATCGTAATGGATTGTCCGCGCTGACGAGGGTGACGAGATGGTCGTTCCACAACGACTCGGCGCGCAGATCGCGGCTGCCCACCAGCGGCGGCGCGATCGCGAGGTCCAGGTCTCCGGCGGCCAGCAGATCGTGCAGCCGATGGCGCTCGATGGTGCGGATCTGGAGATCGAGGCCAGGGGCGTTGCGCCGCAGCGCCGCCACCAGCGCCGGCAGCAGCGTGGTCTGATACAGATCGATGGTGGCGATCCGCAGGGTGGCGGCGATCTGCTGCGGATCGAAGGTGCCGGCCGAGGTCAGCGTGCGGGAGATGTCGGACAGCGCGCTATGGATCGGCCCGGACAGTTCGAGCGCCCGCGCGGTGGGTTCCATGCGGCCGTCGCGCCGCTCGAACAGGCGGTCGCCGAGCAGGTAGCGCAGCCGGTTCAGGGCTTTGCTCATGGCCGGCTGGCTGAGGCCGTTGTGTTGGGCGGCGCGGGTTACGTGGCGTTCGGCCATCAGCGCGTCGAACACGACGAGCAGGTTGAGATCGACGCCGCGTAAATTCCGGTCGGTCATCGCCTGCATGGGTTAATTCCTTTCGTTCATGGCCCGAATATCCTTTCGCCATTTCCGCCACGCCCGGCGAGCCGTTACGCTGCGCCGCAGCATAAAGGGGCGGCGCATGGGCGGGCGATGACGGACCGCGGCGATATGCAGTGCAGGCATGATGGTCGGGCCCAGCATGCCTGCGGCAAATGCCATGCAAGCCGCACGCCACGGGCGGGGCGATGACCGGCGCCGCGCCGCTGCTGGAAGCCCGCGGCATCGTCAAGCGCTTCGGCCCGGTGCTGGCCAACGACGTGGACGCCTTCGAGATACGGCCGGGCGAGGTGGTCGCATTGCTCGGCGAGAACGGCGCAGGCAAGAGCACGCTGTGCAAGATCCTGTACGGCTATTACCGGGCGGACGCGGGCGAGATCCGCGTGGCCGGACGGCCGGAAGCGATCGCCTCGCCGCGCGACGCCAGGCGGCTCGGCATCGGCATGGTGTTCCAGAACTTCAGCCTGGTTCCGGCGCTGACGGTCTGGGAGAACGTGGCGCTGTTCCTGGATGACTTGCCCTGGCTGATTGGCCCGGGCGAGCTGCAACCCCGCATCCGGCGCTATGCCGAACGCCTGCGGCTGTCGATCGATCCCCGGCTGCCGGTGAGCAGATTGGCGGTGAGCGATCGGCAGAAGGTGGAGATACTGAAGCAATTGGTCGCCGGTGCTCGGGTGCTGATCCTGGACGAGCCGACCAAAGTGCTGGCGCCGCAGGAGCTGGACGGGCTGTTCCATACTCTCACCGAACTACGGGACGACGGGTATGGCGTGGTGTTCATCACCCACAAGCTGCGCGAGGTGATGGTCTGCTGCGACCGCGTGGTGGTGATGCGGCAGGGGCGGGTCGTCGGGACGCTGCCCGGGCGGGAAGCGACCGAGGGTGTGCTGCTGCGGTTGATGTTTGGGGGAGTGAAAGAGGCGACGGCAGCGGCGGACGAGAAGAACAGGGTGGTGGTGAGTCCTCCCCCTCCCCTTGAGGGAGGGGGAGAGCTCTCTATCACTCCCTCCCGCTTCCCCTCCTCGTCTCCTCCGTCCGACGTCGCGCTCGAACTCGAAGCCATCACCACCGCGCCTGCCTCCGGTGCCGTGGTGCTGAGCGACCTCTCGCTCTCCCTCCGCAGTGGCGAGATCGTCGGCGTGGCGGGCGTCTCCGGTAACGGACAGCGCGAACTTGCAGAACTCGTGCTGGGGCTGCGGCGGCCGCGACGGGGGACCAAGCGCCTGTGGGGCGAGGTGGCGACCGGCTGGTCGGTGGCTCGAGTTCCGCGAAAGCGGCGTGGCCAGTATTCCGGACGATCCGCTGGCGCTGGCCGCCATCCCCGGCCTGACGGTGCGGGAGAACCTCGTGCTTGGCACCGGCCGGCGGTATCGCACCGGACTGGGCCTGGACTGGCCCCGCCTCGCCACGGACATGGATGCCAGCGTCGCCCGGCTGCACTTCCCGCCGCTGTCGTATGACGCGCGGGCGGGTGTGCTGTCCGGCGGCAACCTGCAACGCGTGGTGCTGGCGCGCGAACTGGCACACGACCCGAAGCTCATCGTCGCGCTGTATCCCACGCGCGGCCTCGACGCCCGCAGTGCCGACGCGTTGCGCGCGGTGCTGTGCGAGGCGCGGGCGGCCGGCGCGGCGGTGCTGCTGGTCTCGGAGGATCTCGACGAGCTGTTCGGGGTCAGCGACCGGCTGGTGGTGCTGCACGACGGGCGTATCGCCGGCACGTTCCTGCCCCCCGAGTTCCGCGCTGACGCGATCGGCCCCTGCATGGTGGGGGCCGGCGGTGGGTGAGTTCGCAAAAATATCCTCTCCCGCAACGCGGGAGAGGTCGAGGTGCGATAGCACCGAGGGTGAGGGTGCCGCGGCCCACTCCGAACCCCTTGCTTCGTGGGTCCCGAAGAAAGACCCGCAGCGTGCGGCCGCAACACCCTCACCCGCCGCTACGCGGCGTCCTCTCCCGCGCAGCGGGAGAGGTTTACTTATCGCCCGCGCAGCGGCGATCTCAGCCGCGTCCCTGACGATCTTCGCCGTGCTTCTGCTGCTTGCCGGCAAGGACCCGCTGCGGGCCTACACCGACACGCTGGTCTACGTGTTCGGCAACACCTACGGCTTTTCCGAACTGTTCGTCCGCATGACGCCGCTGCTGCTGACCGCCGTCGCGGTGGCACTCCCGGCGCGCCTCGGGCTGATCAACGTCGGCGGCGAGGGCCAACTCTACATGGGCGCCTGGCTCGCCACCGCCGGCGCGCTGGCCTTCTCCGGTCTGCCCGCCTGGCTGCTGCTGCCACTTATGACCGCGCTGGGTTTCGCCGGCGGCGCCGCCTGGGCGCTGCTTCCCGCCCTCCTCCGCGCCGCCAAGCTGGTCAACGAGACCATCTCCACCCTACTGCTCAACTACGTCGCGCCGCTGATCGTCAGCTACTTTATCTTCGGCCCGTGGCGCAGTTCCGAAAGCGCGTCGTATCCGCAATCGCCTGCCTTCGTCGCCGCCGCCCGCCTGCCCAGCTTCGCCGGAACCCGCATCCATGTCGGCTTGCTCTTCGGGCTGGCCGGCCTGGCGCTCTACAGCGTGCTGATGCGCCGCACCCGCTGGGGGCTGGAGATGCGGGCGATCGGCGGCAACGCCGAGGCCAGCCTGCGGCTCGGCATCCCGGTCGCCCGCTATATGATCACGGCCATGGCGATCGCCGGAGGGGCAGCCGGCGTCGCCGGCATGGCCGAGGTCTCGGCGATCCAGGGCCGGCTCGTGGCGGGACTGTCGCCCGGCTACGGCTTCATGGGGTTCCTCGTCGCGTGGCTGGCCGGCGGCAGCGCGATCGGCATCCTGGTCATGGCGTTCCTGTTCGCGGTGATCAGCTCGGTCGGCGACATGCTGCAAATCACTCAGAGCGTGCCCTTCGCCGTGGTCAACCTGCTGATGGCGGTCATCCTGTTCATCGTGCTCGCCCAGCGGCGCGCGGGAGCCCGGGCATGAGCCTCGCCTTCGCCGCCGCGTCATGCCGACGAAGGTCGGCATCGACGACTTCCCGTGCTGGCAACCGCGAAAGTCGTGGATGGCGGGCCTTCGCCCGCCATGACGCCAGGCGGCGGACCTTTGCCCGCCGTGGCGCTGGGCCGTGGAGCGTCGTCCGCCATGATGCGGATCGGCGCACGGGGGGCCGGGCATGACCCTGTCCTTCGCCGCCGCGGTGCTGGCGAGCTCGATCCTGTCCGGCACCTCGCTGCTGTACGCGACCCTGGGCGAGCTGGTCGGCGAACGTGCCGGCATCGTCAATCTCGGGCTGGAAGGCAACATGCTGATCGGCGCGGCGGTGGAGTCGCCGCCGCCTCGATCACCGACGACCCATATCTCGGCGTGGCCGCGGCCGCTCTCGCCGGCATCGCGGCCAACCTCCTGTTCGGATTTGTCGTGATCAGCCGCTGGGCCAACCAGCTCGCCTCGGGCCTGACCCTGCTTTTCTTCGGCTTCGGCGCCAGCGCCCTGATCGGCGGCCCGTTCGTCGGCGCCGTCGTCCCCGGGCTGCCGGACCTCGACCTGCTGGGCATTGCCAGCTTCGACGCCCTGGTTTGGCTCGCCGTGCCGACCGCGGTGCTGTTATGGTGCCTGATCTTCCGCACCCGCTGGGGCCTGGCTTTGCGCGCGGTCGGCGAGGACCCCGCGGTCGCCTTCGCGGCCGGCCGCCGGCCGGACCTGCTGCAATACCAGGCGCTGGCGCTGGGCGGCGCACTTGGCGGCATCGGCGGCGCGCATTTGTCGCTCGCTCTGGCGCTGACCTGGGACGAGGGAATGACCGCCGGACGCGGCTTCATCGCCATCGCCCTGGTGATCTTCGCCCGGTGGAACCCGCTATGGGCCGTGCTGGGCGCTCTGGTGTTCGGCGGGGCGGAGTCGCTGCAACTCCAGCTTCAGGCGCGCGGCACGGACGTATCGCCGTTCATCATGACGATGGTCCCCTACCTGCTGACGCTGCTGGTCCTGGTGCTCTGGGGCATCAACCGG
This sequence comes from uncultured Alphaproteobacteria bacterium, assembly GCA_963762885.1. Classification (GTDB taxonomy): domain Bacteria; phylum Pseudomonadota; class Alphaproteobacteria; order Acetobacterales; family Acetobacteraceae; genus JASHVB01. Next base: position 171,054 of record CAVXNH010000088.1, on the reverse strand, counting down.
CGGTCGGCTGCACCCGCGGCGCTCGGCCGCAGCTTCTTCGGCGTGGAATAGGCCACGCGATGCGATCCCACCTGCTGCAACACAGGAGACAATCATGAAGCGTCGCTTGTTCATGTCCACGGTGCCGCTGCTGTTCGCGGCACTGCCCGCCGCGGCCCAGACCACCCTGAAGGTGGGCGCGATCTATGTCGGCTCGGTGCACGACTACGGCTACAACCAGGCGATGCATGACGGGCTGCTGGCCATGAAGAAGGCCATCCCCGGCGTGGTCCTGCTGGAAGCCGAGAACGTGCCGGAGACGGCGGAGTCCACGCGCGTCATGGAGGGCATGATCCAGCAGGGCGCCAAGCTGATCTTCGCCACCAGCTTCGGCCACCAGCAATTCGCCTTCGACCTCGCGAAGCAGCACCCTGACGTGTTCTTCGAGCATGCGGGCGGCTGGATGATGGCGCCCAATTTCGGCAACTTCTTCGGCGCGACGCAGGCGGCTTGGTATCCGATGGGCGTCGCCGCGGGGAAGATGACCAAGACCAACACGCTTGGCTTCGTGGCCGGCGTGCCGATCGGCTTTGTCATCGGCAATATCGACGCCTTCGCGATGGGCGCCCGCTCGGTCAACCCCAAGGCGGAGGTCCGCGTAGTGGTGACCGGCGGCTGGTCCGACAAGGCGAAAGAGGCGGCGGCCGCCAATGCGCTGGTCGATCAGGGCGCCGACGTGGTCACCATGCACGTCGATTCCCCGGCGACGGTGTTGCAGACCGCGGAAAAGCGCGGCGTCTATTCGATCGGCTTCCAGTCGATCGAGGCCCGCAAGCTGGCGCCGAAGGGCTGGATCACCGGGCTCGGGTTCACCTGGGGTCCGTTCATGACTGCGACCGCGAAGAGCGTCATCGCCGGGACCTTCAAGCCGGGGTTTGTTCGCGAGGGCCTGGGCGAGATGCTGGCGATCGCGCCGTTCGGCAGCGAAGTGCCGCCGGCCACGCGGGCGCTGGTCAACGCCGCGGCAGAGAAGGTGGAAAAGGGCTTCAATCCGTTCACCGGACCGCTGACCGACAACACCGGGACGGTTCGCCTCAAGGAGGGCGAGACCCTGGGTGGCGACAAGATGGGCGACCTGGACTGGTACGTCGCCGGCGTGATCGGCAAGGCCAAATAAAATGGCCGAACCGTTCGATCCGGCCCGCTACGTGCCGCTCGCCGCGGCGGCAGTGGGGTTGGAGCTGGCACCGGAGGAGTTGGGCAGCGTCATCGGTGCCTTCGCGGTCCTGGCGAGGGTGGCGGAACCGCTCATGGCCTTTACGCTGCCCGAAGACATGGTCTCTGCGGCGATCTTCACGCCGGATGCTCCCTTTGTGCCGGACGAGGGGGACGGATGTTGAACGCGGGCATCGGGGCGTCCGCCCTCGCAGCGTCGGTGCGCGGTGGCGAACACAGCGCGCTTGCTGTGGTGCATGCGACGCTGGCGAGGATCGCGGCGCGCAACGGCGCGATCAACGCGTTCACCGCGGTGACGCGAGACCGGGCACTGACCGAAGCCGCCGCCGTCGATGCGGCGCTGGCGGCCGGGCGCGATCCCGGACCGCTGGCCGGCGTGCCGTTCGCGGTGAAGAACCTGTACGACGTGGCCGGACTGCCCACCGTCGCCGGCTCGCAAATCGATCGCGATCGGACGCCGGCGGTGCGCGACGCCGCGTTGGTGCGCCGGCTGAGCAGCGCCGGAGCGATTCTGGTCGGCGCACTGAACATGGACGAGTACGCGTTCGGCTTCTCCACCGAGAACAGCCATTACGGCGCCACTCGCAATCCGCACGACGTGATGCGGATTGCCGGCGGGTCGTCCGGCGGCTCGGCGGCTGCGGTTGCCGCGTCGATGGTGCCGCTGACGCTTGGCTCTGACACCAATGGCTCGATCCGTGTGCCGGCGGCGCTGTGCGGGGTGTTCGGGTTGAAGCCGACCTACGGCCGGCTCAGCCGCGCCGGACTGCGGTTGTTCGCGGCCAGTCTGGACCACGGCGGGCCGTTTGCCCGGTCAGTGGATGACCTGGCGCTGGCCTACGACGTGTTGCAGGGGCCCGACGCGGAGGATCCGGCGTGCAATACCCGGCCGGCGGAGCCGGCCCGGCCGGTGCTGCACCAGGGGCTGGACGGCATTCGGCTGGCCGTCGCGGACGGACATTTCACCCGCCAGGGGGTGCCGGAGGTGTTCGCCGCGACAGAGCATGTGGCGTCGGCGCTGGGTGCGTCCCGGCGGGTCGAGTTGCCGGGCGCCGGTTTGGCGCGAGCCGCGGCAATGATCGTCACCTCGGTCGAGGGCGCCGAACTGCATCTGCCGGACCTGATCGCACGCGCCGCGGCGTTCGACCCGATGACCCGGGCACGGTTCCTGGCGGGCGCGCTGGTGCCGGGTGCCTGGTACATCCCACGCGCAACGCTTCCGCCGCTGGTATTGCCGGGAGTTGGCCGCGCTGTTCCGCGAGGTGGACGTGATCCTTGCGCCGGCCACGCCCTATGCGGCGTTTCCGATCGGCCAGGCGTGGGTCGAACTTGACGGGATGCGGCTGCCGGCAGCCGGCCATCTCGGTGTGTTCACCCAGCCGTTGTCGTTTGCCGGCCTGCCGGTGGTGGCGGCGCCGGTCGTGCAAGCGGGGCCATTGCCACTGGGCGTGCAGATCGTCGCTGCGCCGTGGCGCGAGGACCTCGTGTTGCGGGTTGCCGCCGCGGGCGAAGCGCTCGGGGTGCTGGCCGCGCGTTCCCCTGTTCCTGTTGCGGATGCTGTCTGATGCTCGAAATCAACATTCCCGAAGTGGTGGCCGAGGTCACCGAGGCGTTCATGCGCTACGAGCGCGCCTTGGTCGGCAACGACGTTGCCGCGCTGGACGCGCTGTTCTGGGACAGCACGCATACCTTGCGGTTTGGCATCGCCGAGAACCTGTATGGCCATGCGGCCATCGCCGGCTTCCGTAGCACTCGGCCCGCTATGGACCTGACCCGCCGGCTGATGAACACCGTCATCACCACCTATGGCCGAGACACGGCGACGGCGAATACCGAGTTTCAGCGGGTCGGTTCCACGATCACGGGCCGGCAGAGCCATATGTGGCTGCGCACCGACGGCGGTTGGCGCATCGCCGCGGCGCATGTCAGCCTGCTGCTGCCTCCGGGCCAGATGGCGGCGCCGCCTGGGCAAGCCGCGCGTTCGTGACAGCAGCGGGTACGATGCGAATCGTGGACGGCACAGGCCGGCCATGAAACAGCGGGGTACCGCGCGGCGCTGATATGATCGGTGGCGCAGGGCTTGCATACTCAGAAGCCGTTTCCCGACGAAGAACCGCGCCCGCAGCGAGGCCCGCATCGTGAGCAGCACCACCATCCATCCCGTCGATACAATCCTGCCGGCGCGCCAGTTGCTAGCCTTCGGGTTGCAGCATCTGCTGGTAATGGCGGCCTCGCCGATTACTGCTGCTTTCGTCATCAGCCGCGCGCTCGACTTGTCACCCGGCGTGACTGTGAACCTGATCGGCGCCACGTTCCTGGTGTGCGGCCTGGGCAGCCTGGTGCAGGCATTCGGACCATGGGGCATCGGAGCGCGGCTGCCTTTCGTGATGGTGCCGGGTGGCGCGCCGGTGTTCATCTTCCTCAGCATCGCCAAGCTCACCGACATCCAGACTGCGGTCGGCGCGGTCATCCTCACGGCAGTGTTCTATGCCGTGGTGCTGCCGGTGTTCTCCCGCTGCCTGAAGTTCTTCCCGGACCTGGTGATCGGCACGATGCTGTTGCTGGTCGGCATCAATCTGATCGCCGTGTATGGCAGCATTGTCGCGGGGCGTCCGGGCACCCCGGGATTCGGCGATCCGACCGCGCTGGGCTTGGCCGTCGCCACCATCGTGATGACCGTGATCTACGTGCGCGTGTTGCCCGGCATGTTCGAGCCAGCTCTCGGTGATGGCTGGGCTGATCTCCGGCGCGGTGCTGGCGGCGGCGGTGGGCGTGCTGCACCTGGACGGCGTGTTCAGCGGTCCCTGGCTGAGTGTGCCGACCCCGTTCCCGTTCGGCATGCCGACTTTCAGCATCACCGCCGCGATCCCAATGATGCTGTTCAGCGTGATTTCCATGGCCGAGGCGACGTCGCAAACCGTGGCGATCTGCGACGTCGTCGGCAAGCCGATCGACCGGGAACGTGACGTGCCGAAGACGATTCGCGGCGACGCACTGATGTCGCTGATCGGCGGCATCCTCGGCACGTCGCTGATCATCACCAGCGGCGAGAACATCGGCATCGTGCGCGCGACCGGGGTGCGCTCGCGCTATGTGACCGCGACCTGCGGCGGGTTGCTGGTGGTGGTGGCCCTGGTGGCGCCGCTGGCGCGACTGGCCAACGCGATTCCGGCGCCGGTGGTGGGCGGCACCGCGATCATCGTGTTCAGCATCATCTGCGGCATGGGCATCTCGATCCTGCGCCGGGTCGATCTGCATGCGCAGGGCAATCTCTTCACACTGGCGATCGCGTTGTCGATCGGGCTGCTGCCGATCATGGTGCCGGGGCTGTTCTCGCGCTTTCCGGCCAATCTGCAGATCATCCTCGGCAATGGCCTGGCGATGGGTACGATCGCGGCGGTGCTGTCGAACATCGCGTTCCACCATCTTCGCAGAGGCAATATGCCCGTGTCTGTCGACGCGCAGGCGGCGGAGTGAGGCCGGTGCTGCACGAGTTGATCGCGATGCCATAAGTAAGGCGTGGATGGCCGGCACAAGGCCGGCCATGACAAGGGATCATGGACGTGCCGAACGCTGACCATCCCGACGCTGCGCCAGCGTCTGCCGCCGATCTGGCTGCCGATCAATTCGCCGCCGATCGGCTGCTGCTGGTACCCGAGCGGGTCCTGCTGCGCGACGGGCCGGTGCGCGAGTATGCCGTGGTCGTCGAAGGCGGCATGTTTCGCGATGTCGGCCCGGCGCCGGAGGTGATCGCAAGCCATCCGGATCTGCCTCCGATCGAGCTTACGCGCGCGCTGGTGATGCCCGGCTTTATCGATGCGCACCACCATCTCAGCCAGACCTTCGGCAAGGCGCTGGCGTTCGGCGAGCCCTCGGAGATTTTCCGGCGGATCTGGGTGCCGCTCGAGGGCAGCATGGACGCGGACATGGTGTATCTCGCGGCCAAGCTGGGCGCGCTGGAGGCGTTGCGCGGCGGCTTCACCACGGTGGTCGATGCCGGGACCCGCTCGGCCGGCGACGTGGCGGCGATTGCCACCGCCGCGACCGAGGCCGGATTGCGCTGCGTGCTGGGCGCAATCTGCAACGACCAGGGAGGTGGCGCACCCGCGGCGGACGGTGCGGCGATCCTGGCCACGGCCGATCGTCACCTGGCGCGCTGGCAGGGCGACGCGCTGATCCATCCGTCGCTGGCCATCTCGATTCCCGAAGCGGCGTCGGACGACATGCTGCGCGCCGTGTCCGCGCGATGCCGGGAGGCGGGCGCGATCTTCCAGACCCACGCCAACGAGCACCTCGTTGCCGTCGAACGTTCGCTGGTGGCGCGAGGCTTGCGGCCGATCCAATTGCTGCACCATCTCGGCGCTCTCGGTCCGCAGGTGTTGCTGGCCCATGCGACTCTGCTGACGCCCGGCGAAATCGCCATGCTGCGGGCGACAGACACGGCGGTCGCCTACAATCCGGTGGCAACACAATGGAAGGGCAACGCCGCCGCCCCGGCCGAGTTGTTCGCGACGCTGGGCATCCGCTTCGGGTTGGGCACCGACGGAACGCGCGGCGACGGGTTCCGCCTGGTGGACGCGGCCGAGGCGACACAGCGGTTGTGCTTTGGCCTTGCCGCTGGGGATTTTTCCTCCGGTGGCGGCTGGTTGTGGCTCGATCACGCACTGGCCGACGGCGCCGATGCGATCGGGCTGGGCGCGGTGACCGGGCGGATCGAGGCGGGCTATGTCGCGGACTTCCTGATTGTCGATCTGGACGTACCCGAAATGCTGCCGTCGTGGGATTTGACCTGGGAACTGGTGCGGCTGGCCAACCGCGACCAGATCGTCGCCGCGTTCGTTGCGGGGCAACTCAGAACTCTGGCGCGGCTGGCCCATCGATTGGGACGCGCGCGCACTGCTACGGCGCGTCAATGAACTGGCCGAGGCGGTACCTGGCACGCGCACCCATCCAACGCATCCACCCGGTATCGACCGCCCACCGCCGGGCCAGGGGATGAGGGAAGCAAGGCCAAGGGGCTCTGCCCCTTGGAACCCCGCCAAGGGCAGGGCCCTTGGAACCCTTCACTTGGAGTGGTTGAACGGGAGGAGGTCATGTGATGTCGCTGCCTTTGGTAACGGCCGTTGCCGTTACCAAAGGCAGCGACATCACATGACCTCCTCCCGTCCAACCACTCAAAACGGATGGATTGCAAAGGCTGTGCCTTTGCTGGGGGTCCAGGGGGCAAAGCCCCCTGGCCTTGTCTTCGTTCACCCGTGACCCAGCATGTGGCGACCGATCTCCTGCGGATCGGCGCCGGCGGCGGGGAGTTCGGCGGCGACGCGGCCTTCGCGCATGACCACGATGCGGTCGGCAAGTTCGAGGATTTCGTCGAGGTCCTCGGAGATCAGCAGCACCGCGGTGCCGGCGTTGCGTGCCGCCATGATCCTCGCACGGGTTTCCGCCACCGCCTTTACATCCAGGCCGAAGCACGGATTGGCAACGATCAGCAGCCGCACATCGCCGGCCAGCTCGCGTGCCAGCACGCAGCGCTGCACATTGCCGCCGGACAGCACGCCGATCGGCACCTGCGGCGACGGCGCTCGGATGCCGTAAGCCGCGATCATTGTGCGAGCCCGCGCTGCCATGCCGCCGCGATCCAGCCAGACGCGCGGTTTGCCGTCGGCACCGAGGTCGAAGCTGCGCAGCGCCAGGTTGTCCACCACCGTCATCGGCGGCACGCAACCGTTGCGGAGCGGCTCTTCCGGCAGCACGCGCACGGCATGCGCCTGCGACGCCGCGCGGCTTGCGTCGTAGCCCTCGCCATCGACGATGATCTCGCCGCTGTCGGCCGGCCGTTGGCCGCCGAGCACTTCCAGCAGTTCCTTCTGACCGTTGCCGGACACGCCCGCCACGCCGACGATTTCGTGGGCGTGCACCTTCAATTCTTCCACGTCGAGGCCCTTGCGGCCGCCGTCGTCCGCGGTCTTGAGCGCATGCACCTCGAGCCTGATCTCGGCCACCGGAGCGCCGTGGCGTTCGGGATTTTCCGGTGCATGCGGTTCGCCGATCATCATCGCGGTCAGATCCGCCGGGCCGAGATCGCGCACCGCGCCGGAGCCGGCGGCGCGGCCTCGGCGTAGCACTGTCACCTCATCGACGAACTGTGCCACCTCTTTCAATTTGTGGGTGATGATGACGATGGTGAGTTGGCCGGAATGCGCCAACTCGCGCACCAGGCCGAGCATTTCCACAGCCTCTTGCGGCGTCAGCACCGACGTCGGTTCGTCGAGCACCAGGAAGCGGCGTTGCAGATAGAGCTGCTTGATGATCTCGGTCTTCTGCCGTTCGCCCGCCGCCAGCGTTCCGACCGGCGCGTGCAGTGGCACCTTGAACGGCATGCGGCGCATGAAATCCGCCAGCGCTCCGAGTTCGGATCGCCAGTCGATCATCGCAGGAACGTCGCGGCGCGACATCACCAGGTTCTCGGCGACGGTCATCGACGGCACCAGGGTGAAATGCTGGTACACCATGCCGAGGCCCAGCGCGTCGGCATCGGCGGGACGCGCGATGGTCACTTCGTGGTTGTCCACCAGGAACGAACCCTCGTCGGCGCGGTAGTAGCCGAGCAAACATTTTACCAACGTGGACTTGCCGGCGCCGTTCTCGCCGAGCAACCCATGCACCGTGGCCGGCCGCACTTTCAACGACACGTCGGCCAGCGCCTGGAACGAACCGAAGCGCTTGCCGATGCCGATGGCTTCGACCCCGATCGCGCGTAAGGGCAGGTGCTCTGGCGGCTCGAACGAGGCTGCGTCGTTCACGGCAGGCCCGCGAGGAATTTGGTGCTGTCACTGACCGCGCCAAACACGCCGCCTTGCATCTTGACCATCTTCACCGCGGCGGCGTGGTTGCCGGCGTCGGTCGCGCCGCAGCAATCCTCCAGCAGGAGGCATTCAAAGCCGCGATCGTTCGCCTCGCGCATCGTGGTGTGGACGCAGACATCGGTGGTGATGCCCGACAGCAGGATGTTGGTAATGCCGCGGGTGCGCAGGATGAGTTCCAGGTCCGTGGCGCAGAAGCTGCCTTTGCCCGGCTTGTCGATGATGATCTCGCCGGGCAGCGGCGCGAGTTCTGGGATGATGTTCCAGCCGGGCTCGCCGCGCACCAGGATGCGGCCGCAGGGACCGTCGTCGCCGATGCCGGCGCCGATGCGGCGCGAGCGCCAGCGCTTGTTATCCGGCAGGTCGGACAGGTCGGGGCGATGGCCCTCGCGGGTGTGGAAAATGTGGTAGCCGCGCTCGCGCAATGCCGCCAGCACGCGGGAGATCGGGCCGATCGGCGCCCGGGTCAGCGACAGGTCGTAGCCCATCTTGTCCACGTAGCCGCCGACGCCGCAGAAGTCGGTCTGCATGTCGATGACGATGATCGCGGTATTGGCCGGCGCGAGGGAACCGTCATAGGGCCAGGGATACGGATCTGCATCGATTGTTGGCATGGTCAGCGTCCGATCGAGAGTTGTCCGGGCATGCCGGCGAGCGAGCGTCCGCCGCGCGCGGCGATGATCAATACGACCAGGGTGATGACGTAGGGCGTCGCGTAGAACAGGTAGTAGCCCCAGGTGATGCCGATGGTTTGCAGCGACGGGCCGAGCGCTCCGGCAGCGCCAAACAGCAGCGACGCGAAGATGCAGTTGATCGGGTTCCAGCGCGAGAACACCACCAGGGCGACCGCCATCAGGCCCTGGCCGGAGGACAGGCCTTCGTTCCAGCTTCCGGGATAGTCCAGCGAGAGAAACGCTCCACCGACTCCGGCCAGGCCGCTGCCCACGGCGGTGGCGAGGAAGCGGGTGCGGTCGATCGGCAGGCCGAGCGCCAGTGCGGCGTCTTGGCTGTCGCCGACGATGCGGATGCGCAGCCCGACGCGGGTGGCGCGAAAGCACCAGTGCATGGCGATGGCGGCGGCGATGCCGATGAAGAACAGCGGGCTGACCAGCAGCGCGTAACGCAGTTCCGGCGCGTCGGACCAGAAGCCGAGCGGAATGCCGGGGAGCAACGGCGCGCTGGGTTGCACGTAGGGTTTGCCGAAGAAGAACGCGATGCCGGTGCCGGCCAGCATGATGGCGATACCCATGGCAACGTCGTTGACCCGCGCCAGCGAACACACCGCGCCGTGCAGGCCGCCGAGCACCATGCCGGCGACGGCGGCGGCGAGAAGACCCAGCCAGGGATTGCCGGTTTCGTAAGAGAAGGCGTAACCGACCATGGCGCCGAGCACGAGAACACCCTCGTTGCCGAGGTTGATGCGGCCGGATTTTTCGGTGAGGCATTCGCCGATGCTGACGAACAGGAAGGGCGTGCTGACCCGCAGGCTACCGGCCAGCATGGCAACCGCAACGGTGCCGACGGGGGTCAATGGTATTTCCTTACATCTCCCGCGCTGCGCGCGGGAGATGTCGACAACCTAACCTCTCCCGCGGGAGCGGGAGAGGTCGAGGTGCGAAGCACCGAGGGTGAGGGTGATCGGGCCGCACGTTGCGCCTTTGCCCCGACCGCTCGGGCACAATGCAAGTCCGCAGAGGGCAGTGTGCGGCGCGCGGCACCCTCACCCGGCGCGCCTAAGCGCGCCGACCTCTCCCGCGTAGCGGGAGAGGTTTTTTTCATGTATCCCCCCGCGGCTGGAACCACTTGATCCGTCCGTACAGCGTGTCGCTGGTCAGGATCGCCACGAAGATCATGCCTTGCAGCACCTGCACCGTCGCGTCGGGCAGATCCATGCGCCGTTGCATCAGACCCCCTGCGGCGCTCAGCCCCCCAAGCAGGATTGCCATCGGCATAATCGCCAGCGGATTGAACCGCGCCAGGAAGGCAATCAGAATCCCCGTGTAGCCGTATCCCGCATTCAACGACGCATTCGCCCTGCCGTATTCCGCGGCGACCTCGATCATGCCGGCCAGTCCGGCGCAGGCGCCGCCCAAAGCGCTGGCCAGGATGATCAGTCTCGCCACCGGCAGGCCCTGCAATTGTGCGGCGCGAATGTTGCCGCCGGTGACGCGCGCAGCGAACCCGAACCGAGTGCGATAGATCAGCACCCAGCAAAGCACACAGGCGGCAATGCCGACCGGGATGCCGGGATGCACGTCCAGCCACGGCACGGTGCCCAGCATGTTAACGTCGCCGATGCCGTAGGTGGACGGCTTGTTCAGGCTGGCGGGATCGCGCAGCACGCCCTCGACGAGGTGGTTGAAGATTGCCAGGCCGATATACGCCAGCACCAGGCTGGCGATTGTCTCGTTGACGCCGAGCTTGGCACGCAGCGCGCCTGATATGCCGATCCACAGCGCACCCATCGCCGCACCAGCCACCGCCATGACAAGTTGCACGACGATCGGATCGGTATGCACCAATGGCAATCCGGCGACCGTGGCGGCCAACCCACCCAGCACCACCGCCGCCTCCCCGCCGATGATCACCAGTCCAAGCTGCCCCGGCAGTGCGACGCACAGCGCGGTCAGCAGCAGCGGCGCCGCCCGCGCCAGCGTATTTTGCAGCGAGAACCAACTGCCGAACGCACCACGCCAGACGATGTCGACGAAGTCGAGCGGCGACTGGCCCAGCGCCAGCAGAAAGATCGAGAACAGCACCACCGCCGCGAGCAATGCGACGAGCGGCGCCAGCACCGCCTCGAGAATGCGGCGCAGCGGATAGTACCGGTCGCCGGCCGGCCGCACGGGTTCCGTGCCACCGACCGCAACCGACACGGCCCCGGCCTCGCTCATGCCGGTGCGCCGCCCACTTCCTGCCAGAGCAGGTCTGCCGATTCCCGCATGGGCATGCTCAGGCGATCGCGCCGTTCACTCCCTCGACCAGGTAGTTCATCGACTCCAACTCGACCGCCGTCTCCGGGTACGCCTTGCCGGCTGGGATGACCACGTTGCCCTTGTTGTCCTTCAGCGGCCCTTTGAATACGGAATAGCCACCCTTGAGGATTTCGGCCTTCACCGTATCGACGTTCTTGCGGCCTTCGGCGTTCAGCCCCGGACCGTAGGGCGACATCTTGACGAAGTTCTCCTTCAGCCCCCCGCGCACAAAGTTCGACAGCGGCTTGCCGCCTTGCATGTCCGCAATGAACTCCTTGTACACGGTGATCCAGTTCCACTCCGCCCCGGTGAGATATCCTTTCGGCGCCAGCTTGGACTGGTTGACGTGATAGCCGCAGGCGAAGATGCCGCGGCGCTCGGCGGTTTCCATGATCACCTTGGGACCGTCCACATGGCAGGTCAGCACGTCCATGCCCTGGTCGGCCAGGCTGTTCGCGGCTTCTGCCTCTTTCACAGGCATCGACCAGTCGCCGGTGAAGATCACCGTCGTGGTGATCGACGGATCGACCGAGCGTGCGCCCAGCGCGAAGCTGTTGACGTTGATCAACACCTGCGGGATCGGCTTGGCGGCGATGAAGCCGAGCTTCTTGCTCTTGCTTGCATGCCCGGCGGCGATGCCGTTGAGATACTGGCACATGCCGATATAGCCGAAATAGGATCCGGCGTTCATCGGGTTCTTGTCGGTCCACAGCCCGCCGCAATGGCGAAACTGGATCTTCGGATACTTGGTGGCCATACGCAGCATGTACGGGTCGAAATAGCCGAAGCTGGTGGGGAACAGCAGGCTCGCACCGTCGAGCTGGATCATGCTCTCCATGGTCTTCTGAACGTCGTCGGTCTCGGGGACCTTCTCCTCCTCGACGATCTTCACACCGGGCATCTTCTTCAGCATGGCCGCGGCTTCGGCATGCGCCTGGTTGTAGCCGTAGTCGTCCTTCGCTCCGACATAGATGAAGCCGACGACAAGGTCCTTGGCCTCGGCGGAACGCAGCGGCAGCCCAACGCCCGCGGCGAGGCTGGAAACCCCAAGTCCCAGGCCTCCAATGACAGAGCGACGCGACAGGCCTGGTTTATTTGGCATGCAATTGGGCTCCATTTGCGGCCGACGGTGCGCCGGCGTGGATTGGTGCGGGACACGCGCGCCACGACGCGCCCGGACTCTGAGCGATGAGTGGGTGTGGCGGAGACGGCATAGCAATCGACATGCCAAACGGCGCCACTTAGGCGTGCGCGCCTTCATCGGGCGGGGTTAGCGTGTCCGAAAACGATCAGCGCCTAGTTTATACGCAGAATGATCAAATTTCGATGTGGCACCGGCCACAATTTATGCCGGTGGCGCCGCCCTGACGGGCAACCCAGACATTCCGCGATGAGGCAGCGGCAAACCGTTCCAGTAGCGTGCTGACGCAAGCTGCGGCCAGCAGCGCGTTTCCGGCCGCGAAATCTTGCCGCAGGAGGATTGCCGCGCCGGCGTCACCGCACCTGTTGCAACTCTGCCACGATCGGCTCGCCCGTCTCGTCTACCGCCTTCAACCGACAGGGTGTGGCACGTCGATTGCTGCGCAACATTTTTGCAACAGCAACTGTCACTGGGGAGCTCGACCCTTGCAACGATCGAGGACGCCATACGACGTCAACCGGGTGACGGGGTCGCAAATGGGGCAAACGCGTAAGAAAGCAGCGGGCGGTTTTGCCTGGTCTCCATAACAAAAGGATCTAACATGAAACTGAGACATCTTCTGCTGGCGGCGGCCCTCACGCTAACTGCCATCCAGGCCCGCGCGCAAGGCTTCACCGACTCCTGGATGGGTGTCCGCGACGCCTTGACCGAGTTGAACCCAGGGGGCGCCAACGGCGACGGCAAGGGATCGCGGGACGTCAACAAGGTGATCGTCAACGTCGGAACCTTCAACGTTTGGGACTACGGTTCGAACTTCCTCAGTCTCGACATCCTGCTCTCCAACCCCAATGAAAATGCGCTGAATTCGTCCGGCGGGTCGACCGAGCTCTACGGCGTGTACCCGCGGCCAGCTAAGCCCCGACAAGATCTTCGGTCTCAACACCAAGTTCGGACCCGTCACGGCGATCAATTTCGAATTCGGTGGCGACCTCGAAACCGAGAATACCGCCTTTGCTCCTGACAAGAAGCTGCTCATCGTCGGTCCGAACGTCCACTTCGACCTGGGCGCCGGCTTCCTGAACGTCGGAATCCATTTTTCGAAGGAATGGAACAACAACGGCTTCTGCGCCGATGCGTGCACCAGGGCCGGCGGTCCCGTCAGCTTCAGCCCCGCGGCGGAATTCGAATTCGTTTGGCTCTACAGCCTGAAAAAGCTGACCGGCCTGCCGTTGGACTTCAAGGGGTTCGTCAACGTCGTTACGCCTAAGGGCATGACCGGCTTCGGGACCCCGACCTATACGGAAGTCCTCGCCCGGCCATACCTCTCATTGGATGTCGGCTCGATGCTGTTCCACAAGCCGCACGTGCCTGACGTGTACCTCGCGCTTGAACTCTGGGAACACAAGTTCGGCAACAGTGACTCCCTGCCCGGCGCCGAAGAAGTCGCTCCGGAAATCGGCTTCGAAGTCCACTTCTGATCCACCGCGATTCGATGGACCTCGCCCTGCGCTGTCCTTATGATGGCGCAGGGCGCTGCGTCTGGGGCGCTTGCTGCAAGAATGTAAGAAACCGAACATGTGGCCATACTCGCTGATCGACTGGGGCATGGTGCTCGACTGGGTCAACCTGGGGGTGCGCTGGACACACGTCATCTGCGCCATCGCCTGGATCGGCTCGTCATTCTATTTCATCGCATTGGACGCCAGCCTGAAGCCGGACAAGCGCCTGGACCCGCGCGTCGGCGGTGAGGCGTGGCAAGTGCACGGCGGCGGCTTCTACCAGATCCAAAAATACATCGTGGCGCCCGACTTCCTGCCGCCGAACCTCACCTGGTTCAAATGGGAGGCCTATGGCACCTGGATCTTCGGATTCATCCTTCTGGTGCTGGCATACTACGCCAACCCCAGCCTGTACCTGATCGACACCTCGGTCGCTAACATCACGCCGTGGGACGCCGTGCCGCTCGCGGTGTTCTCGCTGGTGGCCGGCTGGTTCGCTTATGACGCGCTGTGCCGTTCCTGGATCGGCAAGGAGACCGGGCGGCTGGCACTCACCGGCTTCATCCTGCTGGTGCTGATCGCCTACGGCTACACGCACGTGTTCAGCGGCCGTGGGGCTTTCATCCAGGTGGGCGCCCTGACCGGATCGATCATGGCGGCGAACGTGCTGTTCATCATCATTCCAAACCAGCACAAGACGGTCGATGCGCTGATCGCCGGCCGCGAACCCGATCCCATCTGGGGCTACCAGGCGAAGCAGCGCTCCATCCATAACAACTACCTGACGCTGCCTGTGCTGTTCACCATGCTGTCCAACCACTACTCGTTCACCTACGAGACGAAGTGGAACTGGCTGGTGCTGGCCTGCATCTTCGTCGCCAGCTTCCTGGTGCGGCATTGGTTCAACACGATGCACACGGGCGCCGCGCCGGATTGGCGGCTGTGGCCGGCCGCGGCGGTGCCGATCTTCGGAGCGATGCTGCTGACGCTGTTCGGCCAGTCCGCACCCGTCGCGCCGCCCGCCGGCGCCGCGGCGTTGCCGGCAACCTTCGCGGAGGTGCAGCAGATCGTGCAGCAGCGCTGCCACGTCTGCCATTCGGCCCACCCCACCTATCCCGGATTTTCCCAGGCCCCCAAAGGCGTGATGTTCGATACGCCGGCACAGATCGCCACGCTGTCGCAGCAGATCTACGCCCAGGCGGTGAAGACCCACGCCATGCCACTCAACAACATAACCCGGATCACCGAAGCCGAGCGCGGCGCCCTCGGCGCCTGGATCAAATCCGGATCGCAGGCAGATTGATCGTGCCGGCCGCCCGTTACCGCCTTGCGGCACTCAATGCCCTGGATGCCGAGGCATTTGTCGCTTTGTTGGGCGGCGTGTTCGAACACTCGCCATGGATTGCGCGCGCGGCGTACGGCGCCCGTCCATTCGGTTCGATCGCCGAGCTCCACGCAGCGATGCTGCGCGTCGTCGCGGATGCAAGCATGGACCGGCAGGTCAGGCTGTTGCAGGCGCATCCCGCACTGGCGCCGTCGACGCCGACAACGCTGACCGCTGCGTCCGCGGCAGAGCAAGCCGGCGTTGGCCTCGATCGCCTGGAGGCCGACGAAACCGCGGTGTTCGATGCGCTCAATCGCGCTTACCGGGCGCGCTTCGGGTTTCCGTTTATCATCGCGGTGCGTGGCCAGCGCGACCGTGGTGCGATCCTCGCGGCACTTCAGTCGCGCGTGCGCAATGCGCCGGAACAAGAGCACGCGACGGCGCTCGCGGAAGTGGCAAAGATCGCGCGCTTTCGGCTGAACGACCTGATCTCGGAGAACGGCGATGCCGGGTGAGGCGACCGGCCGGTTGACCGTGCACGTGCTGGACACCGCACGCGGCAAGCCAGCCGCCGGCGTGGCCTTGTCGTTGTTCCGGCTGGACGCGGACGCGCGCGTTCTGCTCGTTGCGGAGCGTACCAATGTGGATGGACGCTGCGATGCGCCTTTGCTCGCCGGCGATGCTCTGGTGCCGGGGTGCTACGAGGTGATGTTCGATATCGCGTCGTGGCGCGCGGCAGGCGGGGAGGCGGAAGCAGGGTTTTACGATGTAATCCCGATCCGATTCCGCGTTACCGATGCAGGAGCGCATTATCACATCCCGCTATTGCTCTCGCCGTTCGGCTACACGACGTACCGGGGGAGTTGATTTGCGTAAACCTCTCCCGCCTGGCGGGAGAGGTCGAGTTGCGCAAGCAACGAGGGTGAGGGTGATCGGGCCGGTACGCTCTACCTGCTACGTGCCGACCCGATCACCCTCACCCGGCATCGCTTCGATCGCCGACCTCTCCCGCGGAGCGGGAGAGGTTCCCTGGTCATCTAATCCGCCTCGACCGCCTGGTGCATCTCCACCGGATGCGGATGGAACTCGGCATACTTCGACAGCGTGAACAGGATCGCGGCCACACCGAGATAGGATACCGCCACCGCTGGGGAACTGCCGATGCCGATCGCCTCGCCGTGGATGAACCCGAAGAACGTGAACACCGTTCCGGCCACGGCGAACGCCGCGGCTTTTTCGAATTCGCGGTCGATGATGAACACCGTGATCGCACCCAGGATGATGCCGGCCAGCGTGGCGCCGCCGCCCAGCGTCTCCAGCCCGCGGTACAACACGCCCACCTGCGCCAACTTTGCGTCGCCGATCGCGGCCGCACTGGTGCCGGCGGCGCCAAGCGCGTTGTCGATCTGCGTCTTGCCCCACGCGGCAAGCTGCGGCAACAGCGCGAGCACGATCGCCGGTGCGTGACGATGCGGCGACTCCTGGAATGCCTGCGAGCCGATCAGCATGCCGATGTAGAGCAGTATTGGGAGGATCGCGACGACGGGGATGACAGCCATCAGGACGGAGATGATGCCGAACCAGGTCAGCACCAGCACGATGATGCCGGTCACCGCAGAGTAGCCGATCCGCCCGCCCATTGCCTTCCAGCCCGGCTGGCCGATATAGACCGCGTTGATGAACGGGTTGCCGAGGCAGCAGCCGATCAGGCTGATCACGCCGTCGGCCGTCAGCACGCGCGTGGTCGGGAAAGAATCACCCGCGGCGGCGGCGCTTTCGACGTTATCCAGCGCTTCGATCAGGTCATAGATGCCGAACGGGATCGCGGTCACCAGGATGACCCAGAAGTACTTGAAACCGCCGAACACGTGAAGCACGGCGGGGACCGGGAAAGAGAAGCCGAAATTCGAAACCGACCCCAGCATCTTGGCAACCGTCAGGCCGCCATAGCCCAGGCCGAACAGGTTCGATACCCAGGCGATCAGCGTGCCGACGGCGATGGCAACCAGGCCGCCCGGAACGCCGCCGAAATACTTTACCCCGCCGAACCAGTTGGCCAGAATCACCGCGAAGCACACCACGCCGATCACCGGCGTGGTGAACACCTGCGCGGCCGGGCTCATCGAGATGAAGGTGATCGAGATGCCGGCCAGCGATCCCAACAAGGCGGCGCGCGGGGTGATCTTGCGGATATACGGGCCGATGAAGCCGCCGATCATCAGCACGAAGCTCTGCACGAACACCCAGGTCAGCCCGGCTTCCCAGGCCTGCACGGGATCTTTCGTCGCGATCAGGATCGGCAGCATCACCACGAAGGTGACGACGAACATGTGCGGCACGCTGATACCGGACGGCAGCGCGCAGACGTCGCTGCGGCCGGTCCGCTTCGCCAACTGATAGGCCAGGAACGCGTAGTAGCAGGTGCTGAGGAACAGCATCAGGCCCAGCGCCGGAAGAATGCGGCCGAACACAAGGTCGTCCGGCATCTTCAGAACGAAGCGCAGCAGGCCGGTCAGCACCAGCACATTCACCAGGATGTTGGTGCCGAACCCGAACAACGCGTTCCAGTCGCCAGGGACCCAGAACTTAGGCTTGAAAGCCATCGTCGCGCTCATTCCATTGCTCCATTCTGAATCCGTTACAAAGCTTCAGCCATCGCACCCTTAAGCGCCGCGATCACGTCCTTGCTGCTGCCGACCCAGCCGAAGATGCCGCCCTGCGCCTTGATCATCTTCAGGCCCATCTCCTGGAACTCCGGGAAATACGACCCGACACAGTCCTCCGGCACGAAGCAGTCGTAGCCGCGATCGTTCGCCTCGCGCACCGTGGTGTTGACGCAGACCTCGGTCGTTACACCGGTAACCACAAGCTGAGTGATGCCGCGGTTCTGCAGGATGGCGTGCAGGTCGGTGGCGAAGAACGCGCCCTTGCCGGGCTTGTCGATCACCGGTTCGCCGGGCGCGGGGTAAAGTTCGGAGATGATGTCGTGGCCGGCCTCGCCGCGCACCAGGATGCGGCCCATCGGGCCGGCGTCGCCGATACAGGTGGCACTACGCCCGCGGATCTTCTTCGCCGGCGGCAGATCGGCGAGGTCGGGACGATGCCCCTCCCGCGTGTGCATCACCAGCAATCCGGCTTTCCGCCACGCGGCCAATAACCCGCGGTTGGGCTCGATGGTGCGGCGAAGCTGCGATACGTCATTGCCGAGCATCTCACCGAAGCCGCCAGGCTCCAGAAAGTCGCGCTGCATGTCGATGATCAGCAGCGCAGCGTGCTTCGGATCGAAGGAGAACGGGTATGGCTCAGCCGGTATCTCGGTCATGGGCAGCCGCCATGCCCGCTAGGGTCGCCCGCGATCCGTCCCGAAAATCGTGGCATCGGAACCCACCCCTCTCCCACGCATTTGACGCGATATTGGGGTGGTCTGGTGCAACCCGCGTGCCATTCGGAGAGATGAGCGTTGGCGCGGCTTGTCGGCATGTAAGATCGGGCGGGGCGATCCTAAATGTCCGTCCGGGAACAAGTCCTCCAACTGATCGCGCTGCAATCCCACGTGTCATGGCCGGCGAAGGCCGGCCACCAACGTCTTTTCTAGTTGCCAGCAGCGAAGTCGTGGGTGGCCGGGCCAAGCCCGGCCATGACACGGAATTTGCAGCGCGATCACTTGGAGGACTTGTTCCCGGCCGGCTTACCCGGCCAGACCTGCGCTTGGAGATCGAAAGACGCCGGACCATTACCGCTTTGTAAGCATTCCGACCACAAATTAGGCGTCTGCTGCCCAGGTTATATGCGGACGGCTATTCCCGGGCCTATAAAACGATCTTGCACTGCACAAAACCGGTTGCGCGCGTCGCCGCTTTGTCCCTAGGCTGACATCATGGAAAGCAGCGACACATCGGGGGTCGGCGCCGCGGCGCCGCATGGCTGGTGCCTGGTTTACGATGATGACATCCTGGGGTCTGGGTGAGGGCCGTGCGGGACACCATTCGTTTCCTTCTTGGAACCAGCCAGAAAGAACTGCGCGACGTCAGCCCGACGCTGACCGTGTTGGAGTACCTCTGTACCGTAGAGTATCTATGCGGCACCAAGGAGGGTTGCGCCGAGGGCGATTGCGGTGCGTGTACGGTGGTGCTGGGCGAACCGGACGGCGACAAGATGCGCTATCGCGCCGTGAATGCCTGCGTTTTGTTTGTTCCCGCGTTGGATGGCAAGCAGCTTATCACCGTGGAGCATTTGCGCGCCGCCGACGGCGCGCTGCATCCGGTGCAGCAGGCGATGGTGGATCGTCATGCCAGCCAATGCGGCTTCTGCACGCCCGGTTTCGTCATGTCGCTGTTTGCGCTTTATCAAGCATCCGAAGCGCCGGACCGCACTGCGGTGAACGAAGCGCTGGCGGGCAATCTGTGCCGTTGCACCGGCTACCGCCCGATTGTCGATGCCGCATTGGATTCCTGCTGTAGTTCCGCCGCCGATGATTTCGTAACCGCTGCGGCCGAGACAGCAGCGCGGCTGCGGGCGCTCGACACCGGCGACATGCTGGCGGTGCGGCATGGCGGCCAGACCTGTTTCGCGCCGCGGTCGACCGCCGAGCTGGCGGACGTCATGCAGCAGCACCCCGATGCGCAGATGGTGGCCGGCGGCACCGATGTCGGACTGCTGGTCACCAAGCAGCATCGCAGGCTCGATGCTGTCGTGGCACTGGATGGGGTGCGCGAGCTGACAACCATTAGTCCGGGCGACGCTGCCGTATCGATCGGCGCCGGGGCGAATTACGAAGATGCCCTGGCGGCGCTGGAGCCGCACTATCCCGATTTTGGGTTGTTGCTGCGGCGACTCGGTTCGCGGCAGATCCGCAACCGCGGCACGATCGGCGGCAATATCGGCAACGCCTCGCCGATCGGCGACACGCCGCCGCCGCTGATCGCGCTGGATGCCACGCTGGTGCTGCGGCGCGGGTCGCAGCAGCGCACGCTGCCGATCGAAGATTTCTTCCTGGGCTATCGCAAAACGGCGCTCGCCGCCGGCGAGTTCATCGAACGGATCGACGTGCCTCTGCCGCAGCCCGGCAGCGAATTCCGCTGTTATAAGGTGGCGAAGCGCTTCGACCAGGACATCTCGGCGGTCTGCGGCGCCTTCCGCATCAAGATCGTCGATCATCGCGTGCGCGATGTGCGCATCGGCTTCGGCGGCATGGCGGCGACCCCGGTGCGCGCGCGCGGCACAGAGCAAGCGTTGCTTGGCCAGGCGTGGACCGCGGCCTCGGTGCATGCGGCAATGGACGCGCTGGATGCCGAGTTCTCGCCGATCTCCGACATGCGCGCGAGCGCGGCGTATCGCCTGATGGTGGCGCGCAATCTGCTGTATAAGTTCTTCCTGGAAACCGCCGCGGCCGGCCAGCGGACGCGGCTTACGGTGCCTGCATGAACGCGATCAATCGCCCCTCCCCGATCGGCAGCGACATTGCGCATGACAGCGCGGCCAAGCATGTCAGCGGCGAGGCCCGGTATATCGACGATGCGCCGGAGCCGCCGGGTCTGCTGCACGCCTATGTGCGGCTATCGGAGCATGCGCATGCCCGCATCGTAACGCTGGATGTGTCGGCGGTCGCCGGCATGCCGGGAGTTGCCTCGGTGGCGACGGCGGCGGACGTCCCCGGCGTGAACGATGTCGGCCCGGCGGTTCCGGGCGATCCGATTTTCGCCGACGGGCTGGTCGAATATTGCGGCCAGTCGCTGTTCGCGGTGGCGGCCGACAGCATCGCGCACGCGCGCGAGGCGGCATCCCGTGCGGTCATCGAATACGAGGTGCTGCCGCCGGTGCTGACGATCGACGCGGCGCTCGCGGCGGAAAATTACGTGTTGCCGACACAGGTCATGACACGAGGCGACGCGGCGGGCGCGCTGGCTCGGGCGCCGCATCGGCTTGCCGGCCGGCTGGATATCGGCGGGCAGGAACATTTCTACCTGGAGGGCCAGGTGGCGATGGCGGTTCCCGGCGAAGACGGCGACATGCTGGTGATGAGTTCCACGCAGCACCCGACCGAGGTCCAGCATCTCGTCGCGCGCGCCCTGAAGCTGGCGGATCATGCGGTGATCTGTGAAACGCGCCGGATGGGCGGGGCGTTCGGCGGCAAGGAATCGCAGGCCTCGCTGGTCGCCTGCGTCGCCGCGTTGCTGGCGCAGCGCACCGGACGGCCGGTCAAGCTGCGGCTGGATCGCGACGACGACATGGTGCTGACCGGCAAGCGGCACGGCTTCCGCATCGATTACGATGTGGGCTTCGATGCCGACGGCCGCATCCTGGGTGTCGATTTCATGCAGGCGGCGGATTGCGGGTTTTCCCCCGATCTGTCCGCGGCGATCGCCGACCGCGCGATGTTCCACGCCGACAATTGCTACTACCTGGAGAACGCCCGCATCGTTTCGCACCGGTGCAAGCTGAACACCGTGTCGAACACGGCGTTCCGCGGCTTCGGCGGTCCGCAAGGCATGATGGGCATCGAGTACGTCATCGACGAGATTGCCCGTTATCTGGACGTTGACCCGCTGGTCGTGCGGGAGCGCAATTTTTACGGCAAGACCGACCGCAACGTCACGCCATACCAGCAGGAGGTGGAAGACAACGTTGCTCCGGAGTTGGTCGCGGAGTTGGCACAGCGCGCCGATTACGTGGCGCGGCGCGCCGAAGTGGCCGCGTTCAATGCAGAGCATCATTGGATCAAGCGCGGGCTTGCGCTGACGCCGGTGAAATTCGGAATTTCCTTTACCCTGACCCAGATGAACCAGGCCGGCGCGCTGGTGCACGTCTATACCGACGGCAGCGTGATGCTGAGCCACGGTGGCACGGAGATGGGCCAGGGCCTGTATATGAAAGTGGCGCAGGTGGTTGCCGCGGAATTCGGCATCCCCGTGAGCCGGGTGAAGATCACCGCCACCAGCACGGCGAAGGTGCCGAACACCTCGCCCACCGCGGCGTCGTCCGGCAGCGATTTGAACGGCAAGGCAGCGCAGGCCGCGGCACAGGCGATCCGCGAGCGCATGGCCGACGTTGTTGGCGAAGCGTTTGGCGTGCAGCCTGCTTCGCTGGTGTTTGCCGGCGGCATGGTGCGCGGCGGTAGCGACGAGATGACCTTTGCCGAGGCGGCGAAGCTGGTGCATCGCTCGCGCGTGTCGCTGTCCTCAACCGGCTACTATCGCACGCCGAAGCTGCACTACGACAGCAAGACGCTGCAAGGCCGGCCGTTCTATTATTTCTCCTATGGCGCGGCGGTGTCGGAGGTCGAGATCGACACGCTGACCGGCGAATACCGGCTGTGCCGCGTGGACATCCTGCACGATTGCGGGGAATCGCTGAACCCGGCGATCGACCTGGGGCAGATCGAAGGCGGCTTTGTGCAGGGCATGGGCTGGCTGACGAGCGAGGAACTGTGGTGGGACGCCAAAGGCCATCTTCGCACGCACGCGCCGTCCACTTACAAGATTCCGGCCTGCGGCGATGTGCCCGCGGCGTTCAACGTCAGCATCTACGCCGCCGGACGCAATCATGAGGACGCGATCTACCGTTCCAAGGCGGTGGGCGAGCCGCCGCTGATGCTAGGCATCTCGGTGTTCCACGCGCTCAAGGATGCGGTGGCCGCCGCGGGCGACGGGCCATTGCACCTGGATGCGCCGGCGACTCCCGAACGGGTCTTGCTGGCGGTGGCGCAGCGCCGCACGCTGGCGGCGGTTCCCACGGCCAAGGCAGCCGAGTGATGCAGGCGTGGCTGGACGCACTGAGCAAGCTGGATCGCGCCGCCGAACCATCGGTGCTGGTGACGGTGCTGACGGCGCTCGGGTCCACGCCGCGCGATGCCGGCTGCAAGATGGTGGTCACGCGCGACGCGCTGTTCGACACGATCGGTGGCGGCAACCTGGAGTTCGCCTGCATCGACGCGGCGCGCGACATGCTGGATGGCGGCGGCGGGCCGGTGACGCGGGATTTTCCGCTCGGGCCGGCGCTGGGCCAGTGCTGCGGCGGCCATGTCACCGTGCTGTTTGAGCAAATGCGGCCGGCGCGCCAGCACGTGGTGCTGTTCGGCGCCGGGCATGTCGGCCGCGCGCTGGTGCGGTTGCTGGGCGAGCTGGCGGTGCGCGTCACCTGGATCGATTCGCGGCCGGACGCGTTTCCCGCTGACTGCCCCAGCAATGTCAGCACGGTCGTGGCGGCCGATCCGGCTGCGCGGGTCGCTCATCTGCCGGCCGGCGCGCTGCTGCTGGTGATGACGCACGATCATCAAATCGATTTTTCCATCGTCGCGGCGGCGCTGGCGCGCGATGATTTTGCCGCTGTGGGATTGATCGGCTCAGCGACCAAGCGGGCGCGGTTCGTTCGCCGGCTTGGCATGGTCGGGCTTGATGCGGCGGCGATCGGGCGGCTGATCTGCCCGATCGGGGTGCCCGGCATCGAGGGCAAGGTTCCGGCGGAAATTGCCATCGCGGTTGCCGCGCAAATCCTGCAATTCGCGCCGGCAGAGCATGCGCAGGGTGTGGGCAGGCCGATGGCGGAACGAAGCGGGGTGCGGCGCGATGCGGTTGCCGAGTGCGGCGACTGCGCTGCGACGTGCCAGACGGTCAAGGTGCGGGCATGAGTTCCGAAGACCACATGCGCCGCGCCATCGCGCTGTCGCTGGAGATGATGCGCAGCGGCAAGGGCGGTCCGTTCGGCGCGGTGATCGTGCAGGACGGGACGGTGGTGGTGGCGGAGGGGTTCAACCAGGTCACCTCGACCAACGATCCCACCGCGCATGCCGAGGTGGTGGCGATCCGCCGTGCCTGTTCTACGCTGGGACGGTTCGATCTTGCGGGGTGCGAGATCTACACCAGTTGCGAACCATGCCCAATGTGCCTGAGCGCGATTTATTGGGCTCGGCTGGATCGGATCTATTACGCCAATGATCGGCACGACGCCGCGGCGATCGGGTTCCGCGACGATTTTCTGTATCACGAGATTCCTCTGCCGTTGGATCAGCGCGCCATTCCCACGCTACGGTTGCTGCACGCGGAAGGCCAGGCCGCGTTCGCCGAGTGGGACCGCAAGGTCGATAAGGTGGTGTATTGAGCGGATGCCTGACAACCTCTCCCGCTGCGCGGGAGAGGTCGCGGCGCGGTAGCGCTGCGGGTGAGGGTGACGCGCGCCGCACGCTACTGCTCTTGGCTGCGGAGTGGACGGTTTTGGAGGGAGAGTGTGCGGTCCGTTGCACCCTCACCCGCCGCGCAAGGGCGCGGCGACCTCTCCCGCAGGGCGGGCGAGGTTGTTGCCCGCGTAGCGGGAGAGGGTTTTGAACAACGATGAACATTATGTGCGGCTGGCGATCGACGTCGCGCGGCAGGCGCGGGCGGCGGGCAACCATCCGTTCGGCGCGATCCTGGTGGGTCCCGATGGGACGGTGCTGATGCAAGCCGGCAATTCGCATGCCGATGCCGGCGATCGGACCGCGCACGCCGAGCGCGTGCTCATGACGCAGGCAAGTCGCGCCTATCCGGCGGACTTTCTGGCCGGCTGCACGATGTATGCCTCCGCCGAGCCGTGCGCGATGTGCGCGGGTTCCGCCTACTGGGCCGGGATTGGCCGCGTGGTCTATGGATTATCGGAACGCGACCTCGGCAAGCTGATCGGACCGCATCCGGAAAACCTGACCATGGACCTGCCGTGCCGCATCGTCCTCGGCGCCGGGCAACGCACGGTCGAGGTGGCCGGGCCGTTGCTGGAGGACGAGGCTCGCGCGGTGCACGAAGGATTCTGGACCTGATCGCCGCGGCGTGCTTGGCGCGTCGCTTGCATAGCCCTCCGTCACGAGTTCGTGACACAAAGGAGGGTAGGGCGGGGAAAGCGCCGACCAAGCAAACGCGCCAAGCCTGCGCGCGCAGGCAGCAGGACGGTTTTCGTCACAGTCGCATACCAGTTTCATGGAGTTCACCATGCTAAGACGTCAGTTCACCCGGCTCGTCGGCGCCGGTGCCGTCGCCTCTGCCGTTCCTTCGATCATCAGGCCTGCCATGGCCGCCGAACCGCTGAAGGTCGGGTTCATCTATCTTGGGCCGGTCGGCGATTTCGGCTGGACCTATCAGCACGACATCGCGCGCAAGGCGGCGGTCGATCATTTCGGCGACAAGATCAAGACCACCTTCGTCGAGAACGTGGCCGAGGGGCCGGATTCGGAAAAGGTGCTGAACGACCTGGCCAATCAGGACAACAAGCTGATCTTCGCCACCTCGTTCGGCTACATGAATTACGTGCTGAACTCGGCGAAGAAGCACCCGAAGGTGTTCTACGAACACGCCACCGGCTACAAGCGCGCGGAAAACGTCTCCGACTACAACATCCGCTTCTACCAGGCGCGTTATGTGCAAGGCGTCATCGCGGGCAAGCTGAGCAAGGCGGGTCTTGCCGGTTATGTCGGCTCGGTGCCGGTGCCCGAGGTGGTGCAGGGCATCAATGCCTTCATGATCGGCATGCAGTCGGTCAATCCGAAGGCACGCTTGAAGTTCGTGCTGATCAACTCGTGGTACGACCCGCCGAAGGAAGGCGACGCGGCCAAGGCGTTGATCGACCAGGGCTGCGACATCATCACGCAGCACACCGACTCGCCGGCGCCGTTGCAGGCGGCGGCAAGCAGGAACGTGAAGGCGTTCGGGCAGTCTACGGATATGTCGAAGTTCGCGCCGACCACCGAGCTTACCGCGAGCACCGACGTGTGGGGGCCGTACTACATCAAGCGCATCCAGGATGTGCTGTCGGGCACCTGGAAGAGCACCGATACCTGGGGCGGCTTCGAAAGCGGCATGCTGGAGATGTCGCCGTTCACCAACATGCCTGATGACGTCAAGGCGCTGGCGACGGCCACCGTCGCGGACGTGAAGTCGGGCAAGAACAAGATCTTCGTTGGCGAGTTGAAGGATACCAGCGGCGCGGTGAAGGTTCCGGCCGGGACGACGATGGACGATGCCGCATTATCCGGAATGCAGTGGCTGGTTCAGGGTGTGGATGGCAAACTGACCTGAACCGGATGACATCCCGCGGTTCGGCGGCCCGCCGGACCGCGGCTGTTCTCAAGCCACGAGTAACGCCATGAACGATCCGACCCCGCCAGGCCCGCTGCTGACGATGACCGGCGTGACCAAGCAGTATCCAGGCTGCCTGGCCAATGATCAGGTTTCGCTCACGGTAGAGCATAATCAGATCCATGCTTTGCTGGGCGAGAACGGCGCCGGCAAGAGCACGCTGGTCAAGATCATCTACGGCGTGGTCAAGCCCGACGCCGGGGAGATCGTCTGGCAAGGCCAGAAGGTCACCATCCAGAATCCCGGCCAGGCGCAGCGGCTTGGCGTCGGTATGGTGTTCCAGCATTTCTCCCTGTTCGAAGCACTGACGGTCAGCGAGAACATCGCGCTCGGCCTGGGCAGCGCGGCGGAGCGGGTGGGGCTGCACGACCGCATCGTCAAGGTGTCCACGGAATACGGGCTGCCGCTCGATCCGGATCGCGTCGTGCACGACCTGTCGGTCGGCGAGCGTCAGCGTATCGAAATCGTGCGTTGCCTGCTGCAAAATCCCAAGCTGCTGATCATGGACGAGCCGACCTCCGTGCTGACGCCGAGCGAGGTGCAGAAGCTGTTCGTCACCTTGCGCCGGCTGGCGGCGGAGGGGTGCTCTATCCTTTATATCAGCCACAAGCTGGAGGAAGTGCGCGCGCTGTGTTCGGCGGCCACCATCATGCGGCTGGGGCGCAACGTCGATCGGGTCGTGCCGGCGGAAAAGTCCGTCAAGGAACTGGCGGAGATCATGATCAACATGGATCTCCACGCGCCGACGCCGCGGCCGCGCATGGCGGATACGGCGAAGCCCCGGCTGGTGCTGGACCGGCTGACCGTGCGCTCGCCACACCATTTCGGGACGGATCTGAAAGAGATATCGCTGTCGCTCGCCGGCGGCGAGATCCTCGGCATCGCCGGGATCGCCGGCAACGGCCAGACCGAACTGATGGAGGCGCTGTCAGGGGAAGTGCTCTCTGGACGGCCCGAAAGCGTGATGATCGACGGTACTCCGGCGGGGCATATGGGTCCGCACGAACGACGCCGCATCCGCGGCTGCTTCGTGCCGGAGGAGCGCAATGGACACGGCGCCGTCACCACCATGACGCTGGCGGAAAACGCCTTCCTGTCGGGTCACCTGCGTGAGGCCCTGGTGCGCTTCGGTGTGATCAACAAGAAGCGCACGAATGCCTTCGCGTCGAACATCATCAAGCGCTTCGACGTGCGCACCACCGGTCCGCACGCGGAAGCGCGATCGCTGTCCGGCGGCAACCTGCAAAAGTTCCTGGTTGGACGCGAGGTGCTACAGGAACCGAGCGTGCTGATCATCAATCAGCCAACCTGGGGGGTGGATGCCGGCGCCGCCCTGGCGATCCACGAAGCGATCATGGCGCTGGCTCAGGCCGGTGCGGCGGTGATGATCATCTCGCAGGACCTGGATGAGATTTTCGTGCTGGCCGACCGCATCGCGGTGATTGCCGGCGGCCACATGTCCGAGCCGGTGTTGACGCGGGATGCGACCATCGAGTTGATCGGCCGGCTGATGGGCGGCGGCGCGTCCACCGGTTCAGCAACCGCCGTCCCGGGCACGGTCGCCGGGGAGAGCCGGGAGCAACCCGTGCATGCTTAGGCGACGCGGCACGATGAATGGTTCGATTATGGCACGCGGGTCCGTATCCCCCGTCATGGCCGGCACAAGGCCGGCCATGACGGGGAGAGTGTGGTCCACGCGATGAACGTCTTGAATGCCGACCTGTCTTGGCAGGACGTGGAGCAGTTGACGCATGCTTAAGATCGAGCCGCGCGGCTATGAGTCGAAATTCTGGCGCTATGCATCGCCGATCCTGGCACTGCTGCTGACCGGTGCGACATCGGGACTGATCTTCGTGGCATGGGCCGGCCGGCCGGCCTGACGGTTTATACCTTCCTGGTGACCCCGCTGCTGCAACAGGACGGGTTGCAGGCGCTGGTGGTGAAGGCGGCGCCGCTGATCATGATGGGCGTCGGGCTGTCGCTGGCGTATCGCGCGAATGTCTGGAACATCGGAACGGATGGGCAATTCACCCTCGGCGCGATCTGCGGCGGCGGACTGGCTTTGGCATTCCCCGACGCGTCGGCCTGGGTGATCTTCCCGGCCATGCTCGTGTTCGGCACGCTCGGTGGCATGTGCAGCGGCGGGCTGGTCGCCTGGTTACGGATCCGGTTCAACGCCAACGAGATCCTGACCAGCCTGATGTTCACCTACATCACGCAATACCTGCTGGTGTATCTGGTGGTCGGGCCATGGCGGGACCCGCAGGGCTTCGGCTTTCCGCAGACCGCGCTGTTCTCCGATGAAGCCGCGGGCGCCGCGGCTGATCGCGGATACCAATGTCCATATCGGCATATTGCTGGCGCCGCTGATCGCCTTCGCGCTGTGGTTCATGCTGGAAAAGTCGCTGCTGGGCTTTCAGTTCCGCGTGCTGGGCCAGGCGACGCGCGCCGCCAAATTCGCCGGCTTCAGCGAGAACCGGCTGGTCTGGGTCGCCATGCTGATCAGCGGCGGGCTCGCCGGGCTGGCGGGTATATTGGAGGCCACCGGCACGTTGGGACAACTGACCACGACGCTATCGCCGGGCTATGGCTTCACCGCGATCATCGTCGCATTTCTCGGCCGGCTGAACCCGCTCGGCGCCATTCCGGCGGGGCTGCTGCTGGCCTTGACCTATCTCGGCGGCGACGCGGCGCAGATCAATCTCGGCCTGCCCAACGCCGTCACCGGCATCTTCCAGGGCATCCTGCTGTTCTACCTGCTGGGCTGCGACTTCCTGTTGCTGCACCGGGTCAAATGGCGAGTCCGACGCCCGGCGAAGGTGCCCGTCATGACCGCGTTGCTGGTCGCTTTCCTTGTCAGCACCATCGCCGCCGCCACGCCGCTGTTGCTGGCCGCGACCGGCGAACTGGTGGTCGAGCGTGTGGGCGTGTTGAACCTCGGGGTCGAGGGCATGATGCTGGCCGGCGCCATCGCCGCCTTCGCCACCGCGAACGAAACCGGCATCACCTCGCTGGGCGTGTTTGCCGCGCTGGTGGCCGGTATCGCGCTGGCGCTGATCTTCGCGGTGATTTCACTCACCCTGCAGGCGAACCAGACCGCGACCGGGCTGGCGCTGACGATCTTCGGCCGCGGCTTCAGCGCGCTGGTGGGCGCCGGCTATGTCGGCATCCCGGCGCCGACGCTGCCGAAGCTGCAATTCCGCTGCTGTCGGACATTCCGGTGCTTGGGCCGGTGGTGTTCTCGCACGACATCCTGGTCTACCTGTCGCTGGTCATCCTCGCCGCGTGGCCTGGTGCATTCGCTCCACGCATCTCGGGTTGATCTTGCGCGCGGTCGGCGATTCGCATGACGCGGCGCATGCGCTCGGCTATTCGGTGGTGCCGATCCGCTACGCGGCGGTGGCGTTCGGTGGCGCGATGGCCGGGCTGGCAGGTGCCTATATGTCGCTCGCCTATACGCCGCTCTGGGCGCAGGACATGACCGCCGGCCGAGGCTGGGTCGCGGTGGCGCTGGTGACGTTCTCGGCCTGGCGGCCGTTCTGGCTGCTGATCGGCGCCTGGTTCTTCGGCGCGCTGATGTATCTGTCGCTTTATGTGCAGGCGCTGGGTGTGGCGGTCCCGTCGGCGCTGCTGTCGGCGCTGCCGTATATCGGCACCGTCGTCGTGTTGGTGCTGATCTCGCGCGATGCGCGGCGGATCATGCTGTATCGTCCGGCGATGCTGGGCCGGCCGTTCCAGGCGCGGGCCTGATTTTCGCCGGGCATGGCCGCGATCGCCGCCGCTCTGGATCAGGATCCGCTTGGCATCCTGGCCGACGGCGCGGCGCGCGGCGTGGTGGTGCGGGACGGCCGCATTGCCGAACTGGTGCCGTCGGGCGCCGAACCTGTCGCACGCGACGCAGTGCCGTTCGATGCGAGCCAGCATGTCGTGCTGCCCGGACTGATCAACACGCATCACCATTTCTACCAGACGCTGACCCGGGCCGCGCCGCCCGCGCTGGACCGGCCGCTGTTCGACTGGCTGACGGCGCTATATCCGATCTGGGCGCGTTTGACGCCGGAGGCGATGGACGCCGCGGCGACTGCCGCACTGGCGGAATTGCTGCTGTCAGGCTGCACCACGACGACCGATCACCACTACGTCTTTCCGCCCGGCCTGGAATACGGCGATCGATATCGAGATCGCACGCGGCACAGCGCCTCGGCATGCGCGTGGTGGTCGACGCGCGGGTCGATGAACCGCTCGCAGCGCGATGGCGGCCTGCCGCCGGACAGCGTGGTGCAGGACGAGGACACGATCCTGGCCGACAGCGAGCGGCTGATCGCGCGTTATCATGACGCGTCGCCCGGCGCGATGGTGCAGGTCGCGCTGGCGCCGTGCTCGCCGTTCAGCGTGACCACGTCGCTGATGCGGGCGACCGCGGCGCTGGCGGCGCGGACCGGCGTGCGGCTGCACACGCATCTCGCCGAAACCGCCGACGAGAACCGGTTCTGCCAGGAGATGCATGGCGTGCCGGCCGCTGGATTACCTGGAACAATGCGGCTGGCTGCATGACAAGGTCTGGCTGGCGCACGGCATCCATTTCGAGCCCGGCGAGATGTCGCGGCTGGCGGCGGCGGGCGTCGCGGTGACGCATTGTCCGTGCAGCAACCAGATCGCTGGATTCCGGTCATTGCCGGGTGTGCGATTTGGAACAGGCCGGCGTGGCAGTCGGGCTGGGCGTCGATGGATCGGCGTCGAACGATGCGTCGAACCTGATGCAGGAAGTGCGCGCGGCGTTCCTGCTGCAGCGCGGCCGCTACGGCGTGGAACAGGTAAGCCATCGCGACGCGCTGCGCTGGGCGACGGCCGGGTCGGCGGCCTGCATCGGCCGGCCGGAACTTGGCGGCATCGCGGTTGGCGCGGCGGCCGACCTGGCGCTGTTCAAACTCGACGAGTTGCGCTTTTCCGGCGCGCACGATCCGCTGGCCGCGCTGGTGCTGTGCGGCGCGCATCGTGCCGACCGGGTGATGGTCGGCGGACGGTGGGTGGTGGAGGATGGCGCGATCGGCGGGCTCGACCTGCCGGCGTTGCGGCGTCGGCACGGTGCAGCGGCGGCGGCGTTGTTGGCGTAGCGGTTGCGCAGTGGCCCTTCCGGGGTTTTTCCCTGTGGTTGGAAAAGGCCGCCATTATGTAACAAACGCCACTTGGTCAGAATTTACCGCAAACCACACCGTCATCCCCGCGCAAGCGGGGACCCAAGCGGCATGGGTCCCCGCATTCGCGCGGATGATAACTCCTTGGGGATGACAATTCCTTGTGGCGTTTGCTACATAATGCCGGAAAAACTTGGCTTTGCACGCTCACTCAGCCGGCGCGCTGTGGATCACCTTGGCGGGGTCCTCGCCATAGGGCGGCGAATAGATCACCAGCAATTTGATCCGCTCCGTCAGCACCTTGATGGAGTGAAACACCTTGGCCGGAAAGAACATCATGTCGCCGGTCTTGACATGATGATCGACGCCATCGATCCCGGCGATCGCCTCGCCTTCCAGGATATAGACCGCTTGCTCCAGATCCGGATGCGCATGCGCCGGTGAGCCTTCATGGCGCTCGATGTCGCCCAGCGCGATCTCCAGGTACTTCGCCCCGTTCACCTGCGGACCGACCAATCGATAATTCTTCGTTCCCGTATGATTCGCCGGGCTGTACGCCTCCTGCTCCGACGCACGGATGATGTAGGGAGATTTCTCGGTCATCGTTTGGTTCCTTGCTCGAAGCCTGCCGCGATGTCAGTCCCGGCGGCGCGCCCCGCCGCATCCTTCGGCATCAGGATGCAGGGGGCGTTCCGGCGGATTGGCTCTATGGCGCCGCACCCGCTATCCGGCATGTTCCAGCACCGGCGCGGCAACCCGATCCGCCTTCGCCATGCGAGTGCCGAGGACATAGAACACGCCCGCCATGACGATGGCGAACACGGCGACACTCGCCAATCCGACGCGGAAATCGCCGCCGCCGATGCCGGAGAAGTAGCCGATGATGGTCGGCGCCACGAAACCGCCGATCACGCCGATCGAGCTGATCGCAGCGAAGCCGCCCGCCGAGGCCGCACCCGTCAGGAAGGTCGGCGGGATGGTCCAGAACGGTGCGGTGAACGCCAGCGTCGCCGCGAAGGAGATCGTGATCAGCACGATGCGCAGCGTCGGATCGGCCACCAGGACGGACGCCAGCAGCGCCGCGCCCGCCAGGAAATTGGCGAATCCGGCATGGCCGTAACGCTCGTTCCTGGCGTCGGAATGGCGGCCCCACCAGACCACCGCGATCAGTGCCGCCGCGCTGGGGATCGCCGCGACGAAACCGGTCTGCGTATTGCTCATCCCGAAACCCTTCAGGATCATCGGCAGGAAGAAGAGGATGCCGTTCAGCACCGCGGCGTTGGAGAACCACATCGCCGCCAGCAACAGCACCCGTGGTTGCACCAGCGCTTTCAGGCTGTGGGTTTTCCGGGTCGCGCCGGCGCCCGATTGCTCGGCCTCCAGCGTCGCGGTCAGCCAGGCTTTCTCCGGCGCCGGCAGCCACTTGGCCTGCGCTGGACCGTCTTGCAGGAACACCAGGCACAACGGCGCCAGGATGACCGGCGGCAAGCCTTCGATGATGAACAGCCACTGCCAGCCGCGCAGGCCCCAATCG
The DNA here is from genome assembly GCA_963762885.1 of uncultured Alphaproteobacteria bacterium. Classification (GTDB taxonomy): domain Bacteria; phylum Pseudomonadota; class Alphaproteobacteria; order Acetobacterales; family Acetobacteraceae; genus JASHVB01. The sequence continues at coordinate 138,269 of CAVXNH010000088.1, read as the reverse complement.
CCGTCGAGCGCGAGCAATGCGCCCGATAGCGGGGAGCCGATCAGGCCGCTGGCCGCCACGCCGGTCATGAACAGGCCGACCATCCGGCCACGCCATTCGGCGGGGAACCACAGCGTCAGGAAGAACAGGATGCCCGGGAAGTAGCCCGCCTCGAACGCGCCCAGCAGCAAACGCATGGCGTAGTAGCTTTTCGGGCCGACGATGAACGCCATGCCGGTCGCGCACAGGCCCCAGGTGAACATGATGCGGGCGATCCAGCGGGTCGCGCCGTAGCGGTAGAGTGCCAGGTTCGACGGCACCTCGAACGCGCAATAACTCAGGAAGAACAGGCCGGCGCCGAAGCCGTAGACCGCCGGGGTCAAATGGAGGTCACGGTTCATTTGCAGCGCCGCGAAGGCGACGCTGACCCGGTTCAGGAACGAGAAGAAGTAGCATAGCAAGAGGAAGGGAATGAGCCGCATGACCACGCGGCGCATGGTATCATTGGCGAGGCCGGCCGGCCCGCCCGGAGTGCTGTCCTGGTCGTGGTTCGCCATCGTGTCCTCCTGTCCGCCGCCGGCGGGAACGCCCGGAGACGCCGGCTTTTCGCCTGTCGCCCGGATTTCGGAGTCGATCGCATTTCGCTGAACCGAAACTCGATGCGCTGGATCGGAATCCACTCCGCCTCGCAATTTCCGTCAAGTGGGCCAATGCGCGGACCTGGGCTGCACTGGGCGACCAACAGGGTAAAGCCCGTCGCGACGAGAGACGGTTTCCTCAGCTATGAGACTTATCACTCTTCCGCATGGCAGGAACGCGGGAGGCAGCGTTGACAAACTGTGCGGGTGCGATCTTGATACGGATTGCCGAATAGATATACGCTCTGGCGTAAATACCTAGGTCGATCCCTCGGATCGGCCATCCACCCAGGAGGTGGCGTGCGATGGCAGAGCAATCCAGGTACCGTATGGCCCGACGATTCCGTCCCGGCGACCGGCCCGCTGCGCGGCATCCGGATCCTGGATCTGACCACCGTCGTGATGGGGCCGTCCGCCACCCAGCTGCTGGGCGATTTCGGCGCCGACGTGGTGAAGATCGAGACCCCCCGGGTTGGCGACACGATGCGGTGGATCGGTCCGTGGCGGCATGCCGGCATGGGACCGATGTTCCTGGCCGGCAACCGCAACAAGCGGAGTGTCGTGTTGGACCTGAAGACGCCGGAGGGCAAAGCCGCCGTCCTGGCGCTCGCCCACAAGGCCGATGTGCTGGTGTCCAATGTGCGTCCCGACGGTCTGCGCCGGCTCGGCCTGGATTATGAGGCTGTGCGGGCGGCGAATCCGCGGATCATATACTGCGCTGCGGTCGGCTATGGCTCCGGCGGGCCGGATTCCGGCAGGGCGGTGTATGACGACCTGATGCAGGCGGCATCCGGGATCGCCGGCTTGTTCGGGGTGGTGGATGGCACGCCGCGCTACGCCCCGATCAACATTTGCGACCGCGTGGTGGGGGTTTATGTCGCCACCGCCGTATCGGCTGCGCTGGTGCACCGGGCCGCGACCGGCGAGGGCCAGTCGATCGAAGTGCCGATGTTCGAAACCATGGCGCAGTTCGTGCTGGCCGATCACATCGGCGGCGGCGCGTTCGTTCCGCCCGAGGGCGAGATGGGCTATCGCCGGCTGCTGTCGCGCACCCGCGGTCCGTATCCGACCAAGGACGGATACCTCGCCATCGTGGTGTACACCGACCGGCACTGGCGCGATTTCTCCAAGCTGATCGGCCAGCCGGACCTGATGCAGACCGACGACCGCTTTGCCTCGCAGGAATCCCGTACGCGGTTTGCTCAGGAGATCGGCGCGTTCCTGTCGGCGCAACTGCCGAAGCGCACCAATGCCGAATGGCTGGAGGTGCTGCACGGCATCGACATCCCGGCCTGTCCCGTCAACTCGATCGAGGCGCTGTTCTCCGATCCGCATCTGAAGGCGGTGAACTTCTTCCAGGAGGCCGACCATCCGACGGAAGGCCGCGTCACCGTCAGCCGGTGCCCGATCGGCTTCAGCGCCTCGCCGGCGTCGATCCGGCGCCTGGCGCCGAACCTGGGCGAGCACAACGCCGAGATTCTCGGTGGCGCAGAGGAGGCGGCCGGCGGGACGCGAAAGGACTAAGCCGATGCGCCGCGGATCGACGATCCTGTCAGGCGACGTTGTCCCGCACCGGGCGCTGGGTGGCTTCGGGCCGGGTTTCCAGCATCAGGCAGACATTGGTGATCAAGCCGGCCGCCTGGTCGAGCTTCGGGTCCAGCCGCGACGCCGGACCGGCGACGGTGACGATGTACATCGCGGTATTCCAACGGAACGACGCGGACAGCGTCGTCACGCCGTCGAGGCTCTCGCCTCGATTGAGGTACCAGCCGCGCTTGCGGCCCAGCATGACGTCCTCGCGCAGCGCGGCCTTCGAGGTGATGGTCCGGTCGGTCAGCCTGGTGAGGGTGACCGCGCGCAGGGCGGCGTCCAGCGCCGCGTCGTCCAACCCACCGAGGATCGCCTTGCCGCCCGAGGTCGCGTACAGGCTGCGGACATTCTCCCCCACCTTGATGAGGAAACGCAGCGGCTGCCGCGGTTCCAACGCGAGCAAGTAGGTGGCGTGCAGGCCGGAGACTTTTGCCAGCAGGACGGATTTGTCCAGCGTATCGCGCAGCGAGCGCAGCAGCAGTTCCGCCCGCAGCAGCACCGGATCGTTGTCGCCGATCTCCTGCCCGAGTTTTTGCAAACGCAGGGTCGGGTAGTAGCCGGCCCGCGGCGCAAGTTGTACAGATAGCCGCGCGCCTGCATGGCGTGCAGCACGTCATGGCAGCTCGACACCGGAATCTTCATCAGGCGGGCGATGTCGGACAGCGGCAGCGGCCGCTTTTCCGCGGCGAACAGTTCCAGCAGGTCCAGTGTGCGGCCGACGATCTTCGACATGCCATGCGTCCGATATTTTTCGCTGTGGCGAAATACTCCCGGGCTCCGAGCCCGGTCAAGGCCGGTGCCGGCCGAGTGCGAAATCTGCCTCTGATCGACTGCTACGTTGCGTCGGCGCCCGGATTGGCGGCGGCCGGGCAAGGGGTATGGTTACAGCCGGAGGCGGGACAGTCGCCTTTGGCATTTTTCCGCCAGGGCAAAATCGACTCCGACCTGTCGATGGCGATTTTCCCCTGTTCCAATCCTGTTGACGAGGTGCTCCCATGAGCGACTCAGAATTGAAGCCCGACATCCGGACCGAAAAGCGCGGCCCTGCGCTATGGATCTGGATCGACCGGGAACACCGGCGCAACGCCATGAACAAGGCGGTGCTGGCCGGCATCGAGGCCGCGGTCGCGTCCGCGCGCACCGATCCCTCGATCCGCGCCATCGTGTTGACCGGCGCGGGCCGCAAGGCGTTCTGCGCCGGCGCCGACCTGAGTGGCGGGACCGACACGTTCACGCTCGGGCTGGATGAGCCGATGACGGATTTCGGCAAGCTCGCCCGGCTGATCCGCGACTGCGGGGTGCCCGTGGTCGGCCGGATCAACGGCGATTGCGTCGCCGGCGGCATGGCGCTGATGGGGCTGTGCGACTTGGCCGTGGTCGCCGCCAACGCGCGGTTCGGCCTGCCGGAGGCCAAGGTGGGCGTGTTCCCAATGCAGGTGCTGGTGTTCCTGCGCAACACCATCGGCGCGCGCCACATCAACGAACTCTGCCTGACCGGCGAGCTGATCGACGCCAACCGCGCCTATCAGATCGGCCTGGCCAATTATGTCGTGCCGTTCGAGGAACTCGACGCGCGGGTCGAGGCATTGCTGGGCAAGCTCTGTGACATGTCGCCGGTCGCGCTGCGCCGCGGCAAATACGCCATCGCCGCGATGGAGCGCATGGCATTCCCCGAAGCAATGGCCTTCGCGGAGACGCTGATCTCCGTGACATCGCTGACCCGCGACGCGACCGAGGGCCTCGCCGCGTTCAATGAGCGCCGCAAGCCGCGCTGGCAGCAGGAGACGGACAATGTCTGACAAGATCGTTCGGATCGGTGGCGCCTCCGGCGCCTGGGGCGACAGCCCGATGGCGATCCCGCAATTGCTGGGGGCGGACGTCCAGTACCCGATGATGGACTACCTGGCCGAAGTGACGATGTCGCTGCTGGCCCGGGCGCGGATGAAGGACCCGGAAGCCGGCTATCCGCCTGACGTCATCGGCTATCTGAAGCCGTCGCTGCCGGAGATCGCGCGGCGCGGGATCAAGGTCGCGACCAATGGCGGCGGGGTCAATCCGGCCGCCTGCAAGCGGGCGATGGAGGCGGCGATCGCGGAGCTCGGGCTGTCGATGCGGGTGGCGATGGTGGCAGGCGACGACGTGCTGCCGCTGACCGACGCGTTGCGCGCCGGCGGCCTGAGGGAGGCGGTGTCCGGCGCGCCGCTGCCCGCCCGGCTGCTGACCGCCAACGCCTATCTCGGGGCGTTGCCGATCAAGGCGGCGTTCGACGCGGGCGCCGACATCGTGATCACCGGGCGCTGCGTGGACAGCGCTCTGGCACTCGGCATCCTGATGCACGAGTTCGGCTGGGCCGCGGACGATTACGACTTGCTCGGCGCCGGCAGCCTGGTGGGCCACATCCTGGAATGCGGCGCACAGGCGACCGGGGGCAACTTCACCGATTGGGAGACGGTGCCCGGCTGGTTCAACATCGGCTATCCGATTGCCGAATGCCGCAGCGACGGAACGTTCGTGATTTCGAAGCCCGATGGCACGGGCGGGATGATCACGCCCGCGGTGGTGTCAGAGCAATGCCTGTACGAGATCTGCGATCCGGCCGCGTATTTCCTGCCCGACGTGGTTGCGGATTTCTCCAACGTTCACCTGACCCAGGTCGGCCCGGATCGGGTCGCGGTGGAGGGCGGGCGCGGGCGGCCGCCGACCAGCCAATACAAAGTGTCGGCGACCTATCAGGATGGCTACCGCGCGGTCGCCACGATCTCCATCGTCGGGCCGAATGCGGCCGGCAAGGCGGAAAAGACCGCCGACGCCCTGATCGAGCGGGCCCGCATGCTGTTCGCCAAACGCGGGCTGCCGGACTTTACCGGCACGCATGTCGAAACGCTGGGCGCCGAGGCGTCGTATGGCCCGAACGCCGCGGGGCGCGGATCGCGGGAGGTGCTGCTGCGGGTGGCGGTTTCGCATCCCAGCCGCGACGCGCTGGAGATCTTTGCCCGCGAACTGGGGGCGATCCCGCTGAGTTGCGCGCCGGGGACGACGGGCATCTATTCCGGCCGGCCGCGGCCGACGCCGGTGGTGCGGCTGTTCACCTTCTTCATCGACAAGGCCGCACTGGCCGCGCCGAAGGTGAGCATCGGCGGCGCGGATGCGTTCGAAGTCGCCGTGCCCGCGGACGGCGGTTACGTCGCGCCGCAACCGAACAGCCAGGCCATGGTCGATGGCATTCCGGACGGGCCGACGGTCGATCTGCCGTTGATCCGCCTGGCCTACGCGCGGTCCGGCGACAAGGGAGACTCGGCGACCGTCGCGGTGATTGCCCGGGAGCCACGCTTCCTGCCGCTGCTGCGGCGGGAGGTCACGCCGGAACGGATCGTCGCGCAGCTTGGCCATCTGGCGCAGGGGCCGGCGCAACGGTTCGAGGCGCCGGGGCTGCATGCGATGAATTTCGTCGTCGGCGAGGCCCTCGGCGGCGGCGGGATGGCCTCGCCGAGGATCGATCCGCAGGGCAAGGCCTATGGGCAGATGGCGCTGGAGATGATCATACCGGTGCCGGAGGCGTGGGTTGCGCCCGAACCGCGCACGCCGCGGGAACAGCGTGCCTGACCTGAATTAATGCGCCCCGGCGGTCGGTTGAACGATCGTCCGGGGCGCCGGCTATAACCAAGGTGATGGCGGACTCCCGAGGAGATGCTCCAATGAGCACACAACAGCGCGAAGCTTACATTGTCGATGCCATACGCACGCCGGCCGGACGGCGGCGGGGCGGACTGGCGCAAGTGCACGCCGCCGACCTCGGTGGCTTCATTTTGCGGCAGATGGTCGAGCGCAATGCGATTCCGGCCGAAGACTACGACGACGTGGTGTTCGGTGCGATCGATGCGGTCGGTCCGCTGGCCGGCAACGTGGCGCGCACCTGCTGGCTGGCGGCGGGGCTGCCGCTGACCGTGCCGGGGGTCACCATCGATCGCATGTGCGGATCGTCGCAGCAGGCGGTGCACTTCGCAGCGCAGGCGGTGATGAGCGGCAACCAGGACGTGGTGATCGCCGGCGGCGTACAGACCATGAGCCAGATTCCGATCGGGTATGCCATGGGCGCCGGGGCGCCGCTGGGGATGCCCGACCCGTTCTCCGGCAGTCTCGGCTGGGTGGCGCGGTTCGGCGGCCAGCCGGTGTCGCAATTCCACGGCGCGTCGCTGATCGCGGAGAAATGGGGGCTCTCGCGCGAGGCGATGGAGGTCTATTCGCTGGAAAGCCACAACCGCGCGCTGAAGGCTCAGGCGGAGGGGCGGTTCGATCGCGAGATCATGCCGCTTGAGGGCGTGCAGCGCGACGAAACACCGCGCGCGACCAGCCTGGAGAAGATGGCGTCGCTGGAGCCAATCCCGGGGTTCCCACGGCTGACCGCCGGCATCGCCAGCCAGACCTGCGATGCGGCCGCCGCGGTGCTGGTGGTGTCGGAGGCGGCGGTGAAGCGCTACGGCCTGAAGCCTCGGGCGCGCATCCACCACATGAGCGTGCTGGGCGACGATCCGATCTGGATGCTGACCGCGCCGATCCCGGCGAGCAAGCGGGCGATCGAACGGGCCGGCATGAAGTGGGCGGATATCGATACCGTGGAGTGCAATGAGGCGTTCGCGTCGGTGCCGATGGCCTGGCTGGCGGAGATCGACTTCCCGTATGAACGCTTCAATCCGAATGGCGGCGGGATTTCCCTGGGTCATCCGATCGGGGCGACCGGCGCCCGGCTGATGACGACGATGCTGCACGAGTTGGAGCGCACCGGCGGGCGGTATGGATTGCAGACGATGTGCGAAGGCGGCGGCGTGGCGAACGTGACGATTATAGAGCGGCTGTAGTTTACCTCTCCCGCGGGAGCGGGAGAGGTCGAGGGCGCGGAGCGCACGAGGGTGAGGGTGATCGGGTCGGCACACTACGCTCTACGCGCTGCGTGCGGCCCGATCACCCTCACCCTCGTGCTTCGCACGTCGACCTCTCCCGCTTCCGCGGGAGAGGTTAAGGGGTTTCGTGGTCTTGACAGCGGGGCGTCCGCAAGGCTCAGAGTCAGGCCGAAGCGGAACGGGGATGCAATGAACGCATCGCCCCGGGCGTGGGGGAACGGCAATGACAGACAGGACGACGCGCGTGCATGCGGGCCGGCGCGATGTGATCAGGGGCGGCATGGCCGTGGCCGCCGCGGCGATGTTGCCCGCGGGCGTCGCCAGGGCCGACCTGGCCGACATACCGCGCGACAAGACGATGACCCTGATCGGCATCAACAGCCGCGATGGCCGCTGGGTCGATTACGAATTGTGGAACCCGTACGCCATCGGCGCGAACCACCAGAACGGGCCGAACCTGATCTACGAACCGCTGGCGTATTACAGCGCATTCGCCGACAAGATGTATATGTGGCTGGCGGAGAGCTACGAATTCACGCCGGACTTCAAGCAACTTACCATCAAGACCCGCTCAGGCATCAAGTGGAGCGACGGCGCGCCGTTCAGTGCCGAGGATGTCGCTTACACGTTCAACACGCTGCGCGATCTCGGCCCCAAGGTGAAGTGGGGGGTGGACGTCCACCAGGCGCTGGACGAGGCCACCGTCACCGATCCGAACACCGTGGTGCTGAAGTTCAAGATACCCTCGCCGCGGTTCTTCTTCTTTGCCACCTACAAATACGACATCGGCATCTACATGGTGCCGAAGCACATCTTCGAAGGCCAGGACTGGACCAGTTTCAAGCATTTCGACATTGCCAAGGGTTGGCCGGTCACCACCGGCCCGTGGAAGGTCGCGGCATCGGCGCTGCAACAGAAGGTGTTCGACCGGCGCGATACGTGGTGGGCGGCGGACCAAAAGCTGGCGCCGATGCCACAGATCCTGCGCAACATCTGGCTGCCGTTCGTGGGGGAGCAAAGTTGGCACAGGCTCTGATTACGAATCAGGTGGATTTCGGGGGGGCGTTGCAGCCGGCGACCTTCCCAACGGTGATCCGGCAGAATCCGAAGATCACCACGCATGCGGGGCAGAAGGCGCCGTGGGGATACGTGGATTGGTGGCCGATCTCGCTGTACGTCAACAATGACGTGCAACCGTTCGGCGACAGGGACGTGCGCTGGGCGGTCAGTCATTACATCGACCGGCAGCAGCTTATCGAGGTTGCCTATCTCGGCGCTTCGTCGGCGTCGTCGCTGCCGATGCCGCCGTACAAGCCGCTACAGCCGTATTTCGACGCGGTGAAGGACCTGCTGGAGAAATACAACACGCTGGAATTCAACCCGAAGAAGGGCGACGCGCTGCTGGAGGGCAAGGGCTTCAAGAAGCGCGACAATATGTGGGAGGGACCGGACGGCAAGCCGTTCACCCTGGAGATCATCGGTTTCGGCGCGTCCGGTCCCGCCATCGGCCCGGTGCTGTCGCAGATGTTGAAGCGGCATGGCGTGGCCGCGAGCCTCAGCCTGCCGCCCGATTTCGACAGCCGGTTCCAGAAGGGCGAGTTCGTCGGCTCGATCTATGGCCATGGCGGCAGCATCCGCGAACCGTATGACACGATGCGGCTGTATCAGAGCCAGAGCATCGCGGTGCCGGGTGCGCATGCCGCGAACTTCAGCCACTGGAAGAATCCGCAATTCGACAAGCTGGTGGACGAGGTCTACATCACCGATCCGCAAAACGTCGCCAAGCTGAAGGAACTGTTCCGCGCGGCGATGGAGATCTGGCTGCCGGATTTGCCGGACATTCAACTGGTGCAGAACTACCACCGCATCCCGATGAACACCGATCGCTGGAAGAACTGGCCGACCGCCGACAACCCATACGTCAACGGCGCGTCGTGGCACCTGACCTATAATCTCGTGCTGTGGACCGTGCAGTCGGCGCAAGCCTGAACCGGCGCGGCGCCGAAGCGAGATGCCATGCAACTGTTTTATATCGCCAGGCGCTTCGGGGTGTTCCTGGTCATCGTCTGGCTGGCCGCGTCGCTGAACTTCTTCCTGCCCAAGCTGTCGGGGCAGGACCCGGTGCGTACCAAGCTGATGCAGGAAGCCTCGCTCGGCGGCTACGTGCATGCCGGGATCGAGGACATGGTGAAGCATTACCAGGAGAAGTTCGGCCTGGATAAGCCGCTGTGGCGACAGTACTTCAGCTATATCGACGACGTGTTCCACGGCGACCTGAACTACTCCATTGCCAACTATCCGCTGACGGTCGCCAGCATGATCCGCGACGCGGTGCCGTGGACGATCGGATTGCTCGGCCTGACCACGTTGTTTTCGTTTGCCGCGGGGACGTTCCTTGGTGCCTTGCTGGCGTGGCCGGGCGCACCTCGGTGGATGCGGTATCTCATGCCGCCGTTATGGGCGCTGCACGCCATCCCGTTCTTTTTGCTCGGGCTGGTGCTGATGTATCTGTTCGCTTTCCAATTCCAGTTCCTGCCGATCTTCGGCGGCTATAGCGCCGGCGCGAGCCCGGGATGGAGTTGGAAATTCGTGTTCGACGTGCTGCGCCACGCGGTGCTGCCGGCGCTGTCGATCGTGCTGGTGTCGGTGGGCGGCTGGGCGCTGGCGATGCGCGGCATGATGGTCACCACGATGGGCGAGGACTACGTCACCTTCGCCGAGGCAAAGGGCCTGCGCAGCGCTACGATCTTCACCCGCTACTGCATCCGCAACGCGATCCTGCCGCAGACCACGGGCCTCGCGCTGGCGTTGGGACAGATCCTGTCCGGCGCGGTGCTGGTGGAGGTGGTGTTCGGTTATCCCGGCATCGGCGCCTTGCTGTTCCAGGCAATCGAGGAGAACGACTTCTTCCTGATCCAGGGCATCGTGTTCACCGTCATCGTGGCGCTGGGGTTTGCTACGTTCCTGCTCGACATCGTGTATCCGTGGCTGGATCCGCGCATTTCGTATCGGCGAGGGTAGAGTGGTGCGTCTCGTCGCTGGCATTGCACGCACTGCTTCCCGTTCTGCGCCTGCGGGAGGGTTTAGTGGATTTTGGTGCGTGCGGTTGGTCGCACCCTCCCCTGGCCCCTCCCGCAAGCGCGGGAGGGGGAGCTTCTCGCGATGATCGCTTATTTCCGCCGCAACACCTCGCTGCTGGTCGGCGTCGCGCTGCTGGGTATCCTGGTGGTGTTCATGGTGGTCGGCGCGTTCACCGTCGATATCAGCAACGACCAGCCTTTGTCGGTGCCGGCGTTGCAGCCGCCGTCATGGGATTATCCGTTCGGCACCGACCGGCAGGGACGCGATCTGCTCTCGGTGATGGTGGCGGGCACGCCGCTCACACTGTGGATCGGGTTCGTCGCCGGTTTCATCGGCGTGGAGTCGGCGCCGTGCTGGCCTTCACCGCCGCGTATTACGGCGGGATCGTCGATACCCTGATCCGCAGCATCGCCGATGTCGGCCTGACCATACCCGGATTGCTCGTGCTGATCATCATCGCGGTGTCGCTGAAGGGCAGCCTCACGGTGAACCAGATGGCGATCGTGGTGGCGTCGCTGGCCTGGCTCAATCCGACCCGCACCATCCGCTCGCAAGTGCTGACGTTGCGCGAGCGTGGCTACGTGGAGATCGCGCGTTTGAATGGCATGAGCGGTCCAGAGATCATCGTGCGCGAGTTGATGCCCAACCTGCTGCCGTATCTAGCCGCGACGCTGGTCAGCAGTGTGTCGGCGGCGATTTTGGCGTCGGTGGGATTGGAGGTGTTGGGGCTGGGGCCGGTGGAATCGCCGACCTTGGGAATGACGCTGTACTGGGTGTTCTTCAATGCGGCGATCATCAATGGCTGGTGGTGGTGGTGGACCGCGCCGCTGGTGGTGATCGTGATGGTGTTCCTCGGTCTGTTCTTTCTCACAGTGGGGCTGGACGAAATCGCCAACCCGAGGTTGCGGCGGGCGGCGTGACGGGCTCATACCATTCGAACGATACCGTGCTGCGCGTCGAGGGACTGCGCGTCGCGTATCAGCATTCGCGCGGCGTGGTGCGGGCGGTGGACGACGTCAGTTTTTCCCTCCGCGCCCATGAACGCTTTGGCCTGGCGGGCGAGTCGGGCTCGGGCAAGTCCACCATGGCGCTGGCTATCCTGCGCATGATCAAGCCGCCCGGCCGCATCGAGGGCGGCGAGGTTTGGCTGGAGGACATTGGACTCCAGGAACTGGCGCCGGAGGCGATGCGGCGGCTGCGGCTGGCCGGCATCGCGATGGTGCCGCAGGGATCGATGAACTCGCTCAATCCGGTGGTGTGCATTCGCGACCAGATCGGCGACGCGATCGCCGATCATGGGGGCAAACTGTCGCGCCGCGAACTGACAGCGCGCGTCCACGGCTTGCTCAGCGAAGTCGGGCTGCCGCCTGACGTGGGGACGAAATTTCCGCACGAACTGTCCGGCGGGATGAAGCAGCGCGCCTGCATCGCGATTGCGATCTGCCTGCGGCCGAAGGTCATCATTGCCGACGAACCGACCAGCGCGCTGGATGTGGTGGTGCAGCGCCAGGTGATGGAAACACTCGGCCGCGTGCAGGCGGATCTGGGAGCGGCGGTGATCCTGGTCGGTCACGACATGGGACTGATGGCGCAGTTCGTTGACCGGATCGGCATCATGTATGCCGGGCGATTGGTGGAGGTGGCGCCGATCCACGAGATCATCACCGCGCCGCGCCATCCTTACACGCGGCTGCTGATCGACAGCCTGCCGTCGCTGGAACGCAAGGGCGCGATGCGCGGCATTCCCGGCCTGGCGCCGCTGCTCCGCGATCTGCCATCCGGCTGCGCATTCCATCCGCGTTGCCCTCGGGCGGACGAGCGATGCCGGGTGGAGAAGCCGGAGGTGCGGCCGATGGGACCGGGCGCCACCGTGGCGTGCCATTTCGCATGACTCCGCTGATCGAGTTGCGCGATGTTACCAAGACCTTCAGCAGCGGCGTGCTGGGGCGTGAACGCAAGGCCGCGCTGGAGCAATTCTCGCTTTCGATCGATCCGGATCGGCCGCAAGTCATCGCCGTGGTGGGCGAAAGCGGCAGCGGCAAGACGACGCTGGCGCGATTGCTTCTGGGGCTTATTCAGCCGACCTCCGGCGATGTTCTGTTCAAGGGTCGCAATCTGCACGGACTGTCGTCGTCCGGGCGGCGCGATTTCCGCCATCATGTGCAGGCGATCTTCCAGGATCCGTACGAGGTCTACAATCCGTTCTATCGGGTGGACCACGTTCTTACGACCCCGGTGCGCAAGTTTCGCCTGGCGCGGTCGAAGGCCGACGGTCATGCGCAGATCGAGGCCGCATTGCACGCCGTCGGGTTACAGCCGGGCGAGATCCTCGGGCGCTTTCCGCACCAGCTTTCCGGAGGGCAGCGGCAGCGCATCATGGTGGCGCGCGCGCTGCTGCTGCGGCCTCGGCTGATCGTCGCGGACGAGCCGGTGTCGATGGTGGATGCGTCGCTGCGTGCCACGATCCTCGGTAGTCTGCGCAAGCTGCATGAGGAACTGGGGATTTCGATTCTTTATATCACCCACGACCTGGCGACGGCATACCAGGTCGCGGACAGCATCCTGGTGCTGTACCGGGCGGCGGTGGCGGAAGCGGGTGATGTCGGACTGGTGGTGAAGTCGCCGCAGCATCCATACACGCAGTTGCTGATCGGCTCGATCCCACGCGTCAGCACCGTGCGCGACTGGGCGACGGAACAGGCGCAGGAGGAACGCGTCGTATCGGCCACGGGGTGCAAGTTCGCCGATCGGTGTCCGCTGGCGATGGCTCGATGTCTGGGCGAGACGCCACCGCTGTTCCAGACCGAGCCCGGACGCGCTGCGGCGTGCTTTGTTTATGCGAACGCGCCGGTGCTGGTGGGGGGACGGGTCGGGACGGTGCTGGCTGGCGAGGGGTAGCCCTTCTCATTGCGAGTTGACCACCGGCCGGCGCGACCGACCCGCCCTGGATGAAACCGCGGCGGGGCACAGCTCTCACGTCATGCCGACGAAGGTCGGCATGACGTGAGAGGCGATCTCGGCTGGTTGTTTCTTGCCAGGAATGTATCGGCAAGCTATCGCATTCAGCCGCGATGGGCGGTCGGCGGAAGCCCAGGATCGCTGGAGCGTGCGGGCAACACCGTTAAGCTCTTATCACGGAGATAGAACGAGCACGATCGAGGGCCACGGAGGCAATGTGGATCCCCACTGCCGAAGCGGCTCACAACCCCCGTGGCCCTCGATCGTGCTCGTTCTATCTCCGTGATAAACGCTTTCTTGCTGCCGAGAGGTAACTGCCGAATGCGTCCTCACCCTATCCCTTCCCGCGCGCAGGAGAATTCAGTTTCGCCCAGGTGTCGCGCAGACCGACCGTGCGGTTGAACACCAGGCGTTCCGGCGTGCTGTCCGGATCGGCACAGAAATAACCCAGCCGCTCGAACTGCACCGCCTCGCCCACCGTCGCCGACGCCAGTGCCGGCTCCAGCAAACACCCGCGCACCACCTCCAGCGACTCCGGATTGAGGTCCGCCATCACGTCGCCGCCGCTCGCCGCGCCGGGATCGGGACGGGCAAACAACGTGCTGTACAGCCGTACCTCGGCCGGCAGCGCGTCGGCCGCCGACACCCAGTGCAGCGTCGCCTGCACTTTCCGTCCGTCCGGCGCGTCACCACCTCGGGTGGCTGGATCGTAGGTGCAGCGCAGCTCCGTCACCTCGCCCGCCGCATTCTTCACTACCTGGCGGCAGGTGACGAAATATGCGTAACGCAGCCGCACCTCCCGCCCCGGCGCGAGGCGGAAGAACTTGCGCGGCGGGTCCTCCATGAAGTCGTCGCGCTCGACGTAAATCTCGCGCCCGAAGGTGACGGTGCGCGAACCGGCCGACGCGTCCTCGGGGTTGTTCACCGCATCCAGCGTTTCGGTCTGGCCCTCGGGAAAATTCTCGATCACCAGCTTCAGCGGACGCAGCACCGCCATGCGTCGCAGCGCGGTCTTGTTCAGCACCTCGCGCACCGCATGCTCGTACTGCGCCAGGTCCACCACGCTGTACGCCTTCGCCACGCCGACGCGGCGCACGAACTCGCGCAACGCCGCGGCGGGCACACCGCGCCGCCGCTGCGCCGCGATCGTGGGCATGCGTGGATCGTCCCAGCCGGACACATGCCCGTCGCGTACCAGCGTGGTCAGCACGCGCTTCGACAGCACGGTGTAGGCGATGTTCAGCCGGGCGAACTCATACTGGTGCGGCCGCGAGGGCACCGGCAGGTTCTCGATGAACCAGTCGTACAGCGGCCGATGATCCTCGAATTCAAGCGTGCAGATCGAGTGCGTAATGCCCTCGATCGCATCCGACTGGCCGTGCGCGAAGTCGTAGGTGGGATAGATGCACCAGGCGTCGCCGGTCCGCGGATGCGTCGCATGCATGATGCGGTACAACACCGGATCGCGCAGGTTGATGTTGCCCGCCGCCATGTCGATCTTCGCCCGCAGCACCCGCGCTCCGTTAGGAAACTCGCCGGCCCGCATCCTTCGGAACAAATCCAAATTCTGTTCTGCCGAGCGATTGCGATAGCCGCTCTCCCGCCCCGGCTCGGTCAGCGTGCCACGCATCGCGCGTATCTCGTCCGGCGTCGAATTGTCGACATAGGCCAGGTTGGCGCGGATCAAGTGCTCTGCCCATGCATAAAGCTGTTCGAAATAGTCCGACGCGTAATACTGATGCCGGCCCCATTCGAACCCCAGCCACCTTACATCCCGCGCTATCGAATCAATAAACTCCTGCTCTTCCTTCGTCGGATTGGTGTCGTCGAAGCGCAGGTGGCAGCGTCCGCCGAACTCGGCGGCAATCCCGAAATTCAGGCAGATCGACTTGGCGTGGCCGATATGCAGGTAGCCGTTCGGCTCCGGCGGGAAGCGGGTGACCACCTCGGACACGCGGCCGGCGTCGATGTCCGCCTGGACAATGTCGCGAATGAAATCGCGTCCAGCTTCGGTCGTTCCAGCTTCGATCGTCGTATCAGTGGCCACAATTCACCTCGGATTCAGGCAGGAAATCGCGCGCAACCTACACCGCGCGGAGAATTTTGCCAGGACGGAGGGAAAATCCTAATCGCGCTCTGGTGATCCACGGCGCACTGCGGTAGCATCCGGGGTTCCGTGAGACGAGTGAAACGTGATGCGTCTGGCTCTCGCTCTTGTCGTTGCCGTCATCGTCGCAGCCTGCGCTGTGGTGCAATCCAGCTCCCAACGAGCCTTCCTGGGCGACGATGGCGCCCGCTCGGCGCAGGCGGCGCTGGATGCGGAGGCAATCCTGCAAGGCATGGAACAGGCGCGCAACGCCAGCGAGCGTGTCGCACGCGACAACCGCCAGTATGCGCCGGGCACCGCGCTACCGTCCGTCACGCGCTAAGCCGCGACCGTACCCGTTCGCGGTGGGCGGTGTAGACGCCGCTCGCGGCAATGATGGCCGCGCCCACCAGCGTCCAATGGTCCGGCAGGGTGCCGAAGACCAGCCAGCCCGCGAACCCCGCCCAGATAAGCTGCGCGTAGGAGAACGGCGCCAGCACCGAAGCCGGCGCGTGCCGATAGGCGGTCACCACGATCGACTGTCCGGCGGAGGCCAGCACGCCCAGCAGCACCGCCAGGCCCATCTGTCCCGGGGTCGGCCAACGTGCGTCGAACGGCACCGCCAGGCTCAGCACCACTGCGCCGACAGCGGCGGACCATAGCACCGTGGTGGCCGGGCGCTCGGTGTCCGCCATGCGCCGCGTGATCACCAGCGCCAGCGCCCAGCACAGCGCGGAACCCAGCGGGAACAGGGCCGCCGGCTGGAAGCCGGCGAGTCCGGGGCGCATCACCACCACGACGCCGGCCAGCCCGGCGACCACGGCCGCCCAGCGGCGAATGCCCACTTGCTCGCCGAGCAGGGGCACCGACAGGATGGTGGTGAGGACTGGGGAGACGAAGCTGATCGTCGAGGCCTCGGCCAGCGGTAACCGGCGCAGCCCGAAGATGAACAGCAGGGAGGAGGAGACGAGACAGAGGCCGCGGGTAACTTGCAGGGCGGGGCTGCGCGGCCACATCGCTCGCGGCCGGGCGCGGCGCACGAGTACACCGGCCATCAGCACGAAGATCACATAGCGCAGCCAGGCGATCTCCACGACCGGGAGGTGCGCGGCGAGCACCTTCGACGTGGCGTCGGAGATCGAGAATAGCACGGTCGAGCCAACCGACAGCGCGATGCCGCGCAAAGGGTCGAAATGCTCCCCCTCCCCTCGTGGGAGGGGGGTGGGGGGAGGGGTGCGTGCCCGCGCAGGCCGGGGGCGTATGCACCCCTCCCCCCGGCCCCCTCCCTCAAGGGGAGGGGGAGGATTCTTCATGTTGCATCATTCGGCCAGGATCAGCCGCGCCAGGGCGTCGGGCTCGGTCAGCATGGGATAGTGGCCGGTGTCCAGTTCGAACCAGCGCGCCTGAAGCTTGTCGGCGGCACGGCGCTGATGCGCGACCGGCGGGTTCGCGCTGCGCTTGCACCAGATCACCGTGGCATTCCAGTGCTGGTCCCAGAAGCTGTCGAGCTTCACCGGTTCCTGCATCGCCGCGATCGGGTGCGGCGTGTAGCGGGCCAGCGCCCATTCCAACGTTTCGGGATCGAGCGAGGCGAACATGCGGCCCCGCGCATCCTCCGGCGACGGCCCGGTGGTCAGGGCGGTGGTGACCGCGGTGGGGCGCTTGACGAAGTCGGAGATGCGCTCCCCGTTCATCAGCGACAGCGCGTCGGCCAGCACCACCCGGCCGATACGGTCTCGCGCCAGTTCGGCGGCGCGGCAGGTCACCATGCCGCCGGAACTGGTGCCCACCAGCACGACGTCGCGCAGGTCTTCGTAGAACAGCAGGTCGGCGATCTCGGCGGCGTGGGTTTCCGTGGTGATGCCGGGGCGCAGCGCGAGCTTGCGCTCGGCGCAGCCGTCCAGGGAGGGGGCGAACACCGTGTGTCCGGCTGCGCGCAGGATCGGCGCCACGCGGGACCAGATCCAGCCACCCTGATATGCTCCATGGACCAGCACGATCGTTGCCATCGTTTCCCCCTTGTGTTTGCCGGGACGAACACAGCAGCGGAGATGAACGATGTCCAGCCGGACGCTGCGGACGCTGATTCTTACGGGTCGATCCCACGTCCAATTCCGCCATTGCGACGCCGGCGAAGGCCCGGGGGAAGCAATCTCCCCCGAGGGATCCCACGAACTCACGGCACTATCTAGCAAACGCCACCTGGCCGGCATTCACCGCAACCACCTACCATGGTGTTGCACTTCGTTTGTGAGCCCAGGGGACCCATGCCGCTTGGGTCTCCGCTTTCGCGGGGATGGCGAAGTCTTCGCGGCGCTTGCTACAAAATCCCGCTGACTCACGCAGGAGATTGCTTCCCCCGGCCTTCGGCGCGGTCGCAATGAAACTGGGACGCCGGTCGCCGAACACACTGGGCTTTGTGTCTTTGTGACCCCTCTCTCGACTCCGCCTACCAACCGGGCATCATACGGCCATGCAGCGTTTGCGTGTCCCCCACCAAGCCGCGTCGCTCGACGACCTGGAACTCATGCTCGAGCCGGTCGGCGCGCTGCCGCGCGGGGCCGACGACCTGCTGATCGACGTGCGCTACGCCGGGGTGAACCCATCCGACGTGGTCGCCACGATGGGCAGGATGCCGCAGGCGGTCTTTCCCCGCACGCCAGGACGAGACTGGTCGGGCGTGGTGCTGGAGGGGCCGGCCGACCTGGTCGGCCAGGAGGTGTTCGGCACCGGCGGCGATCTGGGCATCACCCGCGACGGGACGCATGGCGCAAGACTTGTGGTGCCTTGGGCTGCCGTGGTGGCCAAGCCGCCGACGATCTCGCTGGCCGAGGCGGGCGCGCTCGGGGTGCCGTTCCTGACAGCCGCACTGAGCTACCATCGGAGCGGCACGCCACGGCCGGGCGAGGTGGTGCTGATCACGGCGGTGAACGGCAAGGTGGGGCAGGCCGCCGCCCAGATCGCGGCCATGCACGGGGCGCGCGTGTTCGGCGCGGTTCGGCGGGCGGAGCCATTCGCCGGGCCGGATTTCGTGCCGGTGCGCATGATCGATTCGAGCGCCGACGACGTCGCCGCGACGGTGCGGGCGGAAACCGGCGGCCATGGCGCCGACATCGTGGTGAACACCGTCGGCAGCCCGTATTTCGCGGCGGCCAACGCGGCGATGGCGCATGGCGCGCGGCAGGTCCTGATGTCCACGCGGGAACGTCCGGTGCCGTTCGACATCTTCACATTCTATCGGGGTGAACATAGCTTTTTCGGCATCGACACGCTGGCGCTGGACGCCTCGCAGTCCGCCGCGATGCTGCGTGCGCTGCTGCCGGGCTTCGCCGATGGGCGCTTGCGGCCGTTCCCGGTGCGCGACGAGTTCATGCTTCGGCTTGACGCAGGCGAAGGATGCTTTTCGCGCCGCGGCGAGTAGTTCGCGGGACAGGGTGGTGCTGCGGGTGGCCGAGTGACGCGTGGTTGGGTGGCGCGCTCGCAACACTGGTGTTCCGACTCGGACGGATCGATGACACGTCCAATCCCGTCATTGCGAGCGTAACGAAGCAATCTCCCCCGAGAGATTTCGGTGCTATGTATCAAACGCCACTTGGCTTGCATGCGCCGCGATCCCCACCGTCATCCCCGCGCAAGCGGGGACCCAGCAGCTCTGGGTCCCCGCTTGCGCGGGGATGACGGTTGTTGGTGGCGCTATGCGTCATAATGCCGAGAGATTCCGCGAACGCACGCGGGAGATTGCTTCGCTCGCGATGGCAGCGGGGCGGCGGGCATAATCAGGCTGCTTTTGCATAAGCCGGGAGAACGCCGCTGAAGCTCCGACATCGAACAGCAAAATTGCCGCCGGGAGACGCGATGCCGTGACCCCTGCAAGGTTCGTGCGAGCATTGCTCTGCATCCTGCCGCTGGTGGGTTGCGCAGAGGTCCAGCAGGGCCCGGCACCGGTGTGGTCTGCCAGCGTCATCGAGGAGCCTACGCCGCTTCCGGTAACGATTAACGGGAAAGACTATGTGCTCGACGCCCTGATCGTGCGCGGGCCTGGCGACGACAAGCTGCCCGTCGCACTGATCACCCACGGCGCCAGTCCCGGCTCCCCACGCTCGGCAACCCTGGATTGGCTGCGAGGCTGGGCGCACGACCTTGCTCACCGCGGCTGGCTTGCGGTTGCCGTCATGCGGCGCGGCTACGGGAAATCGGAGGGGGATGTCTTCGACGACGCCGGCACCTGTACCGCGCCACACGTCGATCGCTATCTCGAGGCCCACGCGGACGATCTGGAAGCGGCGCTGCGGACGATTGCCAGGCGGCCCGATGCGGACATGGGACACGTGCTCGCGATCGGCGACTCTGCCGGGGGCGCCGCCGTCATGGCGCTCGCCGCACGTCCATCGGTGCATCTGTCCGCGGTTGTCGATATCTCGGGCGGCCTTGGTCGCCGGCTGGGAGCGTTCCGCCCCGATCCGGCCTGTGGACCCTATGAGTCGGATCTGGTGCGGAACTTCGCCCGTTTCGGTACCACCGCGCGCATGCCGACACTGTGGCTTTATGCCGAGAACGACAGTTGGTTTCGACCAGCACTGGTCGGGCAAATGCACGCGGCATTCACCGGCACTGGCGGCAGGGCGGAACTTGTTATGCTGCCGCGATTCGGAGATGACGGGCACACGCTGTTTTACATGGCAGCCGGGCGGCAGTTGCTCCTGGCAAAACTCGATAGCTTTCTCCGCGCGAACGGCCTGCCGACCTGGGACCGATCCCGCTTCATGCCGCTGCTTGCTCGCCTGCCGTTTGGCGCTCAGCAGAGCGTCGAGACTTACCTCCAGATGCCGACCGAGAAGGCCCTGGTTTTCGGTCCGGACGCTCGCGCGTATTGGCATTATGGCGAATACAACCTCGACGAGGCGCGCGCCGAAGCCCTGGCTTATTGCAAGGAGAAGACCGAGGCACAATGCTCATTGAAAGCTGACAACTTCAGCTTGATCGATCAGGCTGCTCCAAAGGCGGCGGCGCGCTGATGAAGTCGGGTCTGGCGTCTTATATCAACCCGCCGAACGATTCGACTCTCGGCGGCATCGCACGACCGGCCCAACCGTCATGGCCGGCTTGACCCGACCATCTATCGCAGCACCGTGCTACATGGATGGCCGGGTCAAGCCCGGCCATGACGGCGCGGGGCGGTTCGTGCCGTACGTCAATCGATTTGCGGGTTCATATTACTGAAGCCGGCTTGGAAGACCGACATCGGTAACGCACCGCAGCAGTCCGTTCGCCACGCGCGCAGGCATTCAGCCCCGCGCCTGACGCACCCGAGGCAAAATCTTCGCGCAGCCCGATGCCGCGACTTGTATGTGTTAGTTAGATATGTTAATTATCCGGGTCTGTAACGCTAACTGCACCCGGAGCCCCGCCAATGTCCGCCCTCTCCACCATCGCCAGACAGGAATATTACGTTCAACTCGCCGGTGGCCTGCCGCCGCCGGCGGTGGCCAAGCCCGAAAACGAGGACCGCCGCATCAAGACCGCGGTCGAGACGTTCGAGGCCCTGCGCCCGGGCAACGCCTATGAAGGGCGCCTCGCCGTGACGATCGTGCTGTCAGGCTCGCATGCCGCGGAATGCCTGCGGGAAGCCGGCGAATTCCGCGACCGCGAGGACTACGCGAAACGCACCCGCTGCCGCGCCCAGGCGGCCAGCATGATGCGCGCGGAGAACTCCGCGAAGCGCACGCTGGAGCGGGAGCAAAAGCTGCGGCTGGCGGGAGAGGCGGTGGCGGAGGCGGTGAGGGGGGCGCCGGCGGCTGCGGCTGCACCGGCACCGCAAGTCGCCCGTCAGGCTGCGGCGCCACAGCCGGCGGCAGTCGCGGTCGCGCCATTGCGGCCGGCTGCCACTCCGGCCGTGCCCGCGCCAGCGGCGGTCGCGCCGCCCTCGCCCGAGGCGATCGCCAAGGCCGAGGCCTTCGCAGAGGAGGCCATCGATGCCGCGGCGCAAATCCGTCACGACCGCGGCGTCACGCCGGCGTGCAAGGCGTTTTTCCACGGCGTGACGCTGCCCACCGATCCGGCGGTCATCGACGCGCTGGTCCGCGGCGTCAGCCCTGTGCTGAGCTTGCTCGATGACGTCGGCGGCGTGATCCTGGACGCGGCGGCCTGACGAGATCGGCACGGAAACAGAGGACGTCATCGCACGAATCGGGATTCTGAGACGGAACTGAGACTAGCCATGACACAAAGTTACGCCGCCCTCGTTATCCTGGCTATCGTCGCGCCGATCCTGCCGCGCTCGACCGGGCAGCGGTGAAGCGCGTGGCGCAGACCAGCCTGCGCGAGATGATCGGCTCCACCGAGCAGCAGCGTTTGCTGCCCGCCAAGGACGTGTCGATCCCGTCCGGACTGCAAGACGCGATGAGCCGCCAGGCGCAAGCCGAACGCGAGAAGGACGCGCGGGTGACGTTGGCCTCGGCCGAGCGTGAGATCGCGGCGCAGGTAGTGGTGGCGGCGGCGCCGCATGCCGGCAGTCCGCACGCGCTGCAACCGCAGCAGATGAACTTGCTCTACGAGTTGAACAGGGAACGCGGCACCACCGCGCTGATCCGGACCGAGATGGCAAACAGCCTGGGTTCCGTGGTGGGTCTGACACAGGCACTGGCAAAGCCGCGGGAGACGGCTGGTTGCCCCCCCTAACGATTGATTTAGATCATGGATCGATCGGCCGGCATCCGCGTAATGACAGAGTCCCGCGCCGCCGTTTGCCTGCGGGTGTGAATCCACGAGGTAGCCGCGCGATGGCCCGGACCATGTTGCTCGTGCCCAAGGGAACGGACACCTTACCTGCTATCCCGGTGACCGATCCCGCCAGACTTGAGGGAGGCGATTGCGTCGTGAGATGGCCGATGCCGATCCTGATGTTAGGTTATTGCTGCGCCTGTCCCGGTCGCGTGAGCTGACGCGGCCGCTCAGGACGAGGAGGAAGCGAACATGGATGCAAGTGTAAGTTCGACGTCGCTACACGGAATCGAGCAAATCGAACGCGATACCATCAAGCGGGTGACGTGGCGGCTGATGCCCGTGCTCATGCTGGGCTATTTCTGCGCCTATCTGGACCGGTCGAACGTCGGCATGGCAGCGACCACCATGGTGAAGTATCTCGGGTTCACCAACGCCGTGTTCGGCTTCGGCGCCGGGTTGTTCTTCCTGGGCTACTTCATCGGCGAGATACCCAGCAACCTGATCCTCAATAAGGTCGGCGCGCGGCGTTGGATCGCCCGCATCCTGATCACCTGGGGCATCGTCGCGGCGTTGACCGGTTTCGTGTGGAGCGAGGGTAGCTTCTACATCAACCGGGTAGCGCTCGGGCTGGCTGAGGCTGGCTTCTACCCCGGCGTGCTGCTGTACCCTGACCTGGTGGTTCCCCTCGGTACTATCGCACGCGGATGATGGGCATCTTCCAGTCGGCCAGCGTGGTTTCGCTGTTCCTCGGGCCGCCGATCGGTGGATTGCTGCTGAACCTTCAGGGGCTGCTGGGTCTGCAAGGCTGGCAGTGGCTCTACATCATAGAAGGCGTGCCACCGATCATTATGTGCTTCGTAACCTGGCAGTTGCTGACCGACCGCCCGCACGATGCCGCGTGGCTGTCGCCGGAACAGCGGACCTGGCTGCAGAACCGGCTGGACTCCGAGCAAGCACAGAAGGAGGCGGTCAGGAAGTACTCGCTCGGCCAGGCGTTTGGCAATCCGAAGCTGTGGCTGCTGACGCTGGCCTATGTCGGGCAGAACGGCTCGGGCTACGGGCTGGTGTTCTTCCTGCCGCTGATCGTCAAGGGACTTGGCGTCTCGACAGGCTGGATCGGGCTGGTCAGCGCGCTGCCCTATATGTGCGCCTTCGTGGCGATGATCTATTGGGGCTATCACTCCGATTTGCACGGTGAGCGGACGTGGCACGTGGCGAGTGCTGCGCTGGTCGCCGCGGCGGGGCTGGCGATCTGCGTCATCATCGGCGCCGGCCATCCGGTCATCACGATGATCGCGCTTTGCGTCGCGATGATGGGTCAGCAGTCTCTGGTTCCGACCTTCTGGTCGCTGCCGAGTGCCATGCTGACCGGCGTCGCCGCGGCGGGAGGGCTGGCGATGATCAATGCCGTCGGCAATTTGGGCGGGTGGCTTGGACCGTCCGTCTACGGGTTGGTGAGGGATGCGACCGGCAGCGCCGATATCGGGCTGCTGTGTCTGGCGGCGGGGCCGCTGCTGACTGCCATCTGTGTGGTGTTGGCTGGCCACGACCGGCGGCTGGAACGCCTGATGGAGCGTTCCGCATAGGGCCAGGACACAGCGCCGGCACCGGTTCGCGACCGGTGCCGTGGGTTGTGCCGAAACCAGACGGAAGCAGCCGGCAACTGAAGGGGCGCGGGGCGGAATTGGCCGCTCCGCGCCCCTTGTATTTCACTCCGCCAATGGCATAGTAGAATGGCGATCTGGCGCAAAGAAAGCCTCCGCATCTCTCTGGACGACGAGAGGACTGATCATCCTATCGCCACTGTCGCGATCGATACGCCGTCCGGGCGATTGTTTGCCATGGCAGAGGTAATAAAGACCGGACGCGTCCTGCACTTGGTTGGCCTGCACACGCACGGCGAACGAACGGCCGCCAATCAGGTTGGAACCGGCAATCTGCTCGTGGCGGTCCAAGCTTTCATGGAGATGATGGATGCCGACGAGCTCGTGGTTACCGGAGGGCTTCGAACGACTGGAGCGAATCCCGGGCAGACCCCGCATCGAATCCGGTTCGCCCGTCGGACTGCTGATTGAAATGGCGCGCCCCCTTCGGGAGACAAAGACGATCTTCGCCATTGGCGCCTTGGCCCATCGCGGCATGAATCTGCTGCGTGCCAAACGTTCGGTCGAAGCGATGATGTACGAAGGTAAGGCCTACGTTTACGTCCCGAAGGTGGAGTCGATCGAGGCGTTGATCCAGGAGCTCGCCGATGCCGGTGTGAAGGCAACGGCGCTGCCGGCAGCGGGCATCGACGTATGCTCGATCCGTGACAAGCTTGGCCTCACCCAGGAGCAATTCGCGGTTCGCTACGGACTGGACGTGGATGCGGTGCGCAATTGGGAGACCGGCCGCCGCACACCGGATACCGCGGCGCAGAGCTACCTGCGGGCGATCCGCGCTAATCCCGAAGCCGTGGAGGCGGCACTGTGGTCCGACGCCGCGGCAGAGGAACGCCGCGCCACTCCGACCGCCGACGCGCCGGCCGAGGCCCGCCTCACCCCATCCGCCGCTTGATCGCCGCAGCCCGCGCCAGCACGTTCTGCGCGCGCTGCACCACGGGCACGTCGATCATCGCGCCCTCGAACTGCACCGCGCCCAGCCCCTGCGCGAAGGCCGCATCGTAGGCGGCAACCATGCGCTGCGCCCGCTCCACCTCCGCCTCGGTCACGCCGAACTCGTCGTTCAGCACCGGCACCTGCAAGGGATGGATCGCGCTGGCGCCCATAAAGCCGAGCCGCTTGGAGCGGCGGACGATGGCGCGGAACGCCTCCTGGTCGCGGAAGTCGGCGATCGAGCCGACGAAGCCCATCGGCAGGATGCCCGCCGCGCGCGCCGCGAACAGCGTGTGCTGCTTGGGGTAGAACAGCGCCTCGGGGTCCGGCAGCATGCCGACATCGGCGGTGAAGTCCTCGGTGCCGAGGCTGATCGCCACGACGCGGGGATGCGATTTGGCGATCGCCTCGATGCGGAAGAACCCGATCGCCGTTTCCACCAGCACGACGAACTTGATCGCCCCGACCGGCAGGCCACGTTCGGCTTCCAGTTCGGCAACGATTTCGGCGCAGGCCCAGACGTGTTCGGGGCTGTCCACCTTG
Organism: uncultured Alphaproteobacteria bacterium; assembly: GCA_963762885.1. Taxonomy (GTDB): domain Bacteria; phylum Pseudomonadota; class Alphaproteobacteria; order Acetobacterales; family Acetobacteraceae; genus JASHVB01. The sequence goes on along the minus strand of CAVXNH010000088.1, from coordinate 113,179 downwards.
GTCAGCATCAGGGCCATCACGCCGGGGATCACCGCCGCTTCCAGGTCACGCACCAGCAGCCGCCACGGCCGGTTGACTCGCACCAGCACGTCGCCGCCGTTGCGCGCGACCTGCGGGATGGCGTCGGCGATCAGCGTGCGGGCGTGCGCCTTTTGCGACGGCGCCACCGCGTCCTCCAGATCGAGGATGATGCCGTCGGCGCCGCGATCCGCACCGGTGCGGACGAACTTCTCCGCGGTTACCGGGACAAAGAGTAGCGATCGCCAAACCGGAAGATCGTCGCGCATGGTTCAGGCCTCCTTGATAACCCCATCGGCGGCAAGCGCGGCGATCCGGTCCGCGTTGCAGCCGAGCTCCGTCAGAATCTCGTTCGTATGCTGTCCCAGCGACGGCGCCGCAAAGCGCAACCGCCCGGGAGTTTCCGACAGGCGCGGGATGACGTTGTGCATCAGCACCGAGCCGGCTTCCTCGTCCGGCACTTCCACGATGACCCCACGCTCCTGCACATGCGGGTCGTCCAGCAACTGGTCGATCTCGTACACCGGATTGGCCGTCACCTCGGCCTTTTCGAAGATCGCCATGTTGTCGGCAAGCGTGCGCGCGGCGATGAAGTCGGCCACCGCGCCGTCGCATTCGTCGATGTTGCGCACGCGGTCGGTGTTGGTGCGGAAGCGCGGATCGTCGATCATCTCCGGCTTGCCGATGGCGCGAAACACACGCTCCGCCATCACCTGCATCGACGCCGAGATCGCGATGTAGCGATCGTCGGCGGTGCGATACACGTTGCGCGGCGAGGTGGTCAGCGAACGGCTGCCGGTGCGTTGCGGTTTTTCCCCCGTGGTGCGGTAGATCGCGGCGTCCGGACCGAGCACGGACACCACCGGTTCAAGCAGCGGCAGGTCGATGATCTGGCCGCGACCGCCATGCTCGACGACGCGCAGCGCGACCATCACCGCGTAGGCGCCATACAGGCCGGACACCATGTCGGCCATCGCCAAGGGCGGCAGCACCGGCGGACGGTCCGCGAAGCCGTTCTTCGAGGCGAAGCCCGACATCGCCTCCACTAGCGTGCCGAAGCCGGGACGGTCGCGATAGGGACCATCCTGGCCGAAGCCGGTGATGCGCACGATGATCAGCTTCGGGTTGCGCGCCCACAATATGTCCGGCGCCAGGCCCATCTGTTCCAGCGTGCCGGGACGGTAGTTCTCGATCAGCACCTGCGACGTTGCCAGCAGGTCGAGCAACACGTCGCGCCCGGCCTGCGGCCGCAGGTTCAGCGCCAGGCTCTTCTTGTTCCTCGCGTAGACCTTCCAATACAGGCTCTGGCCTTTCCAGCGCCACGCACGCAGCGGGTCGCCGACCTTGGGGTCCTCGATCTTGATGACCTCGGCGCCCTGGTCGGCGAGTTGCAGGCTGACCATGTTGCCGGCGACCAGGCGCGACAGGTCAACCACGCGAATGCCGGACAGCGGCACCGGGGCGTCGGGGGCGAATTCGATACGTTGCAGCATGGTGATTCGTCAGCCTTGTTTGGCGTGGCCGTTGCCGCGACGCTCGATGTCGTCGACGCGCTCGGTCAGGAGATTGATCTGCTTCTGCATGGCGGCTACCCGGATCGCGAGCTCATGTGCCTCGTCCATGGCGCTCTCTGTGGCGATCAAGAGCCGCTTACGATCGGCGAGGGTAAAGGCGATGTCGTACTGCAAGGTCGAGTACGAAGTCTGCAAGCGATTCAAATTCCGCAGCACGTCAGCATGCGGTTGATCGAGATAGTCGCGAAGCTCACCCAGGTCAGCACCGAACCGATCGAGCGCCGCAACAATGCGCGTGGTGGGATCGTCGCTCATCCTGTCGGCTCCTCGGCTGCGTTCCCTTGGCACATGAAACGGTAGGGCGCTAGTCTTCGGCCAGACGCCGGTGGCCCGCAAGGGCTGAAACGGGAAAGTCAGACTCTCGGGTCAGGCCCGAGGGCAAGGCTGCTGCCCCCGCAACTGTGCGCGGCGAGCCAGCGCCCCACGATGCCATTCGCCGCAAGGCGGAGAAGGCGGGGTGCCGGCAACGACCCGCGAGCCAGGAGACCGGCCGGTGTCGAGACTGCGCGCGCGCATCCGGGCGGGGTGTACCGATGCAACGGGGAGAAACCCGCAGGCGAGCCGTCGATCCTTGGATTGATGGAGGTTCCGCATGCGCCCGTTCCTCGCGCTGTTGGCATTAGCATTCTGCACGCCCGCCCTGGCGGACGAACCCGACAAGTCGCTGCCACCGGTCGTGGTCACCGCGACCCGCGTCCCCACCCCCGCTATCGACATCCCCGCCGGCGTCACTGTCATCGACCGGCAGACCATCGAGACACGCGACTACAACACGCTGGTCGATGCGCTCCAGGCGGTTCCCGGCCTGCGGGTCAGCCCGTCGGGCGGCCCCGGCGGCCAGGCCAGCGTGTTCATCCGCGGCACCAACTCCGACGCCGTGCTGGTGCTGCGCGACGGCATGCCGCTCAACGACGCATCGGATCCATCCAGCGCCTTCAATTTCGGGGTGGATACGCTGGTCGATGTCGAGCGCATCGAGATCATCCGCGGCCCGATGGCGGCGTTGTACGGCTCGGGGGCGATCGGCGGCGTGATCAACCTGATCACGCGCCATGGCACGGAACCTGGCGTGCACTGGGAAGGCGATCTGTCCGGCGGTTACCCGGCGCAGATCCGCGGCAGCAGCGTCCTGTCCGGTGTGGATGGCCCGGTGGACTACGCCTTGATCTTCGAATCGCAGTCGCAGCGCGGCTATGACACCACGCCGCAACGCGAGTCCATCTACACCGGTGTGCCGCAGGGGTATCTGGACCGCATCGCTACACTCAATCTCGGCTACACCGTGGTGCCCGGTACGCGGCTGTCACTGGTGCTGCGCGCCCGCGATGTGATGTTCGGATTCAACGAACTCGGCGATCCTACCTTCGACGACGCCAACGCCACCGGCTACGACGCCTCCCTGCTCGGGCGCATCGGGGTGACATCGTCGCTGTTTGACGGCACCTATAAGACCAGCCTGTTCCTCGGCCGGGAGCAGGATGACCGGCGGTACTATGAGCCGTTGAATTTGGCGGATCCTAATCTGGCGACGGACGATGACCGGTATCACAGCTACACCACCGATCTGCAATGGAACAATACGGTGCATCTTAACGACTTCTTCACGTCGAACGTGCTATCAGGAACGGACCTGACGTTCGGCTATGAACATACGGCCAATGCGGCGAAGGTGCGGGTCAACGACAACTTCGGCGGTTATCCCTATGCGCAGAACGCCAACGCATCGCAAATCGACGACGCGCTTTATTTGGGCTTCCAAAGCACGCTGTGGCAGCGGTTGGTCCTGACCAGCCAGGTGCGCCAGGACTGGGAGGCACCGAATACGCCCACCACCTGGCGCATCGGCTCGGTGTTTGACGCATCGGAAATCGACACGCATTTCAAGGCAGCCTACGGCACGGCGTATCGCGCGCCCTCGCTGTTCGATCGCTATGGTGTTGACTCGTTTGGGTATGTCGGCAATCCGAACCTGAAGCCGGAAAGCGCGCAGGGTTGGGAAACCGGGTTCACCACGATCCTGCCGGCGCAGTCGCGGCCGGATTTCGTCACCTTCGGGGCGACCTACTTCAACGAACAGGTCAGCAATCTGATTGTGACGGAACTCACCACGTCGACAGTGGAAATGCCGGAGAACGTCGGGGCGGCGCATATTCAGGGCGTGGAAACCGAGCTTTCGCTGCATCCTGCGCGTTGGCTGACGGTGCAGGCGACGTGGACCTTCACCGTTGCGAAGAACGTTGACGACGGTACACCGCTGCTGCGCCGGCCGCGCGACGCCGCATCGCTGAACGCGACGATCACGCCGTTGCCGGGCCTGACCATCGCGCCGGAGCTGCTGTACACCGGCGCGTTCGAGGATTACCTGGTGGACGACGGCGGCAACAGCACCGCCAGCATCGTCACCTCGCCGCACGGACTGATCGCCAACATCACGGTGACCTACGACGTTGCCCCGCACGTGCAGCTCTACGCCAACGGGACGAACATCTTCGATTCGAAGTTCGAGCCGGTGAACGGGTACCAGATACCCGGGCCGGCTTTCGTGGCGGGGGTACGGCTGCGGCTGTAGAAGCCTCGGCACACGCGGCGCTGGCGGGAACGGGTTGACGAACTGCCCGGCCCTCCCGCCATACTGGTCAGTATCGCGCGCCGCCCACCCAAAGGATCGGACCTCGCCATGAAAATGCTCTGGTTTCACCTGATGCCGTATACCGAGTTGCCGGACAATTTCCGTGACGAGCACCATTCGGTATGGGTGGACATCCATTCGACGCTGTTCGATCCGAAGCGTGCGCATCTCATGTACAACGACTTCATGGACGAGATGGAGTATGCTGCCGACTGCGGGTTCGACGCGGTCTGCTGTAATGAGCACCACTCCAACGGCTACGGATTGATGCCGTCGCCGAACCTGATCGCCTCGGCCCTGTCGCGCCGCACGCGGGATACGGTGATCTGCGTGATGGGCAACTCGCTGGCGTTGTACAATCCGCCGACCCGCGTCGCCGAAGAGTTCGCCATGATCGACGTGATTTCGGGCGGTAGGCTGATCGCCGGGTTCCCGGTCGGCACGCCCATGGACACCTGCTACGCCTATGCGCAGAACCCGTCGATGCTGCGTGAGCGTTATCTGGAGGCACACGACCTGGTGATGCGCGCCTGGCAGGAGCCGGACACCTTTGCATTCAATGGCCGCTATAACCAGCAGCGCTATGTGAACATCTGGCCGAGGCCAATCCAGCGGCCGCATCCGCCGGTGTGGATACCAGGCGGCGGCTCGATCGAAACCTGGCAGTGGTGCGCGCGGATGGACTACGTCTACGCCTACCTGTCCTATTTCGGCTACAAGGACGGCAAGGCAACAATGGACGGATTCTGGAACGAGATGGCGCGGCTCGGCAAGGACCGCAATCCGTACCGCGCCGGGTTCCTGCAATTCGTCGGCGTGGCGGAAACCCGAGAGAAGGCGTGGGAGTTGTATCGCGAGGCGGCAGAGTATTTCTACGGTCGGTGCCTGCACGTCGATCCGATGTGGGCGACGCCGCCGGGCTATGTCACTGAGGCGACGCAACGCGCCGGCATGGAAAGCCAGGTGGGACGTGCCGCCGCGAGCGGAGCGCGGGCAAGGATGCGGGCAACCGAGATGAAGGATATCGTCGATCTCGGCTATGTGATTATCGGATCGCCGGACGAGGTGGTCGCGCAGCTCACCGAAGTTGCGACCGAGCTTAACGTCGGTCACCTGATGCTGTTGCTACAGTTTGGTAACATGGGCAAGGATCTGGCGAAGTACAACACAAAGCTGTTCGCGGAACAGGTCATGCCGAAGCTGCAACCGCTGTTCGCGGAGTGGGAGAACCGCTGGTGGCCGCAGCCTATGCCTGGTGCGGAGCGCGCCGAGGTGGCGGCGTTCGTGCCTGGCATCGCAGCGGAGTAGCGCATGGTGTGTCTGTGTCGGTTCAGGATATGAGACTGCCGAATGGCTGCTGACACGGGCCTGCTGAACGATCCGCCAGGAATTGAGATCGCGTTCGACTCCAGGCGACAACTGGTTCCCGGCGACCCTCGCTATGCGGGCCTGGAGATCGCCATCCTTGTGCCATGCCATAACGAGGCTGCGTCGATCGCCAACGTGGTAGCGGACTTCGCGTCGAGCATTCCGGGAGCCGGCACTTACGTTTACGATAATAATTCCACTGACAAGACCGTGGAATTGGCACTGGCGGCTGGTGCGGTGGTGCGGTGGTGCGAAGCGAAACCATGCAAGGCAAAGGCAATGTAGTCCGCCGGATGTTCGCCGACGTGGACGCTGACGTTTACATCCTGGTTGATGGCGACAACACGTATGAGGCCGCCGCGGCGCCCGCTATGGTGCGGATGCTGGTGGACAACCAGCTCGATATGGTGACGGCAACACGGGTCACCGACCAGGAAGCTGCCTATCGCCGCGGGCACCGGTCCGGCAATGTCTTGCTCACTGGTCTCGTCCGCTGGATTTTCGGCAACCGAATAACCGATATGCTGTCCGGCTATCGCGTGTTCAGTCGCCGGTTTGTCAAGACGTTTCCTGCCCTCGCAAGCGGCTTCGAAACCGAGACGGAGTTCACGATCCACGCCCTCGAGCTGCGCATGCCGATCGGAGAGATCGCCACGCGGTACAGCGAGCGGGGGGCCGGCTCGGCCTCGAAATTGCGCACCTACTCGGACGGCGCCAGGATCCTGTTCACGATCCTCAAGCTGGTCAAGGAAGAGCGGCCGTTGCAGTTCTTCACTGCCGCAGGAGCGTTCCTGCTTGCCCTCGGGGTCGTGCTTGGATTGCCGGTAATCGTGGAGTATTTCCGCACGGGCCTGGTGCCAAGGCTTCCCACAGCAGTGCTGTCGACCGGGCTGGTTCTGCTGGCGTGCCTGTCATGCACTGCCGGGTTGGTTCTTGATTCAGTTGCTCGCGGCCGGAAGGAGATCAAACGACTGGCCTACCTTAACCATCCTCCACCGGGCGCGCGGCTGCCGGCACGAAGTACAACCAGTGCATCGTCCCACCCGGTTCCGGGGACCACGGCATCCTCGAGGTTCGAGCAAGTGCGCGGGTAGCACCCGACCTTGCTGGCACACTGCCCGCAGCATACTCTGTTCTCGGGTGGTAATGTCGGAGCGAGCGGGGCAACTCATGCACATCAAGAAAGGCTTCAAACAACTCCTGGCTGAAGCCAATGCTGAAATCCGGACATTGACACCGGAAGAGGCCATCGCATTGCACGGCGATCAAAATGTGGTGTTCGTCGATCTACGTGACCCGCGCGAACTCGATCGCGAGGGCAAGATGCCCGGCGCATTTGCCTGCACGCGCGGCATGCTGGAATTCTGGATCGATCCGGAAAGCCCCTACCACAAGCCGGTGTTTGCCGAGGACAAGCAGTTCGTCTTCTTCTGCGCCGGCGGATGGCGTTCGGCTCTGGCGGCCAAGACCGCGCAGGACATGGGACTGGAGAAGGTCGCGCATATCGAGGGGGGCTTTGGCGCCTGGCGCAAAGCCAATGGTCCGATCGAACCACCGAAGCCGCGTAGCTGACGAAGTGTTGAGGGGATCGTTGGTGCGTCGTCGATCCTGACGAGCTGTTCACGTCGGGTTGTACTTGCGCCCGCGCGCATCGGTGATCGGGGTCCGGACCACCCATGGGGCCTTGCGTCGGTTATGATGGTGACATCGCGTCGGAGAAAACCGTCATGGCTGGTCATGTGTACAAGGTTGTCGAACTGGTTGGATCTTCGGATACCAGCCACGCAGATGCGATTGAGGCTGCTGTGTCTCGAGCCTCCAGGACGTTACGTAACCTGCGCTGGTTCGAAGTGATGCAGATGCGTGGCGAGATCGAGGATGGGCGAATACGGCACTATCAGGTCACTTTGAAGGCCGGCTTTACGCTGGACGATGCCTGACCTGTGGCGCGCACAGCCGGCTTTCAGTGATCGCGCGCGCGTGAGCCGCTTGGTTTGCTATCAATGGCCCGTGAGAGCAGCAAGTTCCCCTTGCCGCTACGCCCCGTTGCGATAATTCCTTAGTCTTGCTCTCGCAATAGAGCAATACGGTCGGTTGCACGCACGGCGAAGTGAGGGGGCATGCTTACCTTAGGGATTGCCGGCTTGGCAAACGTCACCGGCTTCCTGGAACGGCACTTTCCAGAGCAGATGGCGGGGGAGTCGCGTGTCGTGCAGGGCATGGATGCCGCTGCTGCGCTGCTGTCTGACGGACAAGTCCTCGCCGCAGCATCAGAGGAGCGGTTCGACCGCATCAAAAAGAGCGGCGCCTTTCCGTTCCAGGCGATTCAGTATTGCCTCGATGCCGCCGGCGCGACGCTGGATGATGTGCAGGACATTTGTTGCAATTTCAATTTTGGACGCTATCGGCCCATCTACGCATCGGAAGAACTGGCGAGATCGTATTGGCAGGAATGTCTCTCACCTGATGCTGTGTTCGGCATGCTGATAGGCCAGTTTCGCGTCGGCGACGCCACGAAATTCCATCCCACTGACCACCACGACGCTCATTTGCACGCTTCCCTGGCGAGCAGTGAATTCGAGCGGTGCCTTGCGGTGGTGATGGACGCGGCAGGAGAGATCGCGGCCACATCCGTTTATCTGCGCGATGGTCCCACGATTGCCCGCCTGGCACGCTATCCGGTTACCCAGTCGCTGGGACTCTTCTATTCACTGGTTACGCAATTCCTCGGCTACGCCTTCAACGAAGACGAGTACAAGGTGATGGGCCTGGCCAGCTTTGGCGATCCCCAGCGCTTTCGCCAGTTCTTCCGCTCGGCCATCCGCCTCGGGCCAAACGGAAGTGTAGAAATCCCGTGCCTTACGTTAAATCGCAACTTCGCGGAGGGATTGTTCTTCAGTTCCAGCGCCACGGCTCTGGAACGCGGCCTTGGAATCGACGGCAAGCAGTGCGCCCATCAGGAACGCGCCGACATCAGCGCCGCGCTGCAACAGCGGTTCACCGAGGCATTGTTCCACATCTGCGGACATTATCAGCAGCAGACCAAGGCAACCAATCTCGTGCTGAGCGGCGGTTGCGCCGAGAATTGCGCGGCAATCGGCGAGCTGCGGGCGAGTGGGATGTTCGAGCAGATCCATGTTGCTTATTCGTCAGGGGATGAGGGTACTGCGTTGGGTGCTGCTGCCGCATGCGTGTTTGCTCGCGGCGCGCCACTGCAAATCCCCGGCGTTATGCCGTTCTTTGGTCCTGCTCCGACTTTGACGGGTGTGCGGAAGGTGCTGGCACAGCACCCGGAGCTGAAACTGGAGGAATATACCGACGTGTCGCAGATGCTCGACGCCACTGCTCGCGATATCGCAGCCGACCGGATCGTAGCGCTATGCAACGGACGCATGGAATTTGGCGCACGCGCCCTCGGCAATCGCAGTCTGCTCGCGTTGCCATCGAAGGCTGCGAACAAGGATCGCATCAATCTGGCGATCAAGAAGCGGCAAAATTATCGCCCGTTCGCGCCTGCCGTTACCGTCGAGGATGCGCATCGCTATTTCCTCCTGAACGCCGGCGAAGAATATCCTTACATGACCATGCTGACGCGGGTGCGCGACGAGGCCCAGGCGCTGCTACCGGCCGTCACCCATGTGGACGGTACGGCCCGAGTGCAAACCGTCGACCGACACCACAATGCCACCTTCTACGATCTGTTAACGCGCCTGAAGGCGTTGACCGGCGTGCCTGTGGTGCTTAACACCAGCTACAACGTCAACCATCAGCCCATCGTCTGCAGCGAAGCCGAGGCTGTGGATACCTTTGTGGAAATGGGCATTGATGCGTTGTTCATCGCCAACACCAAAGTGACGCGGCGTAACTAACCGACCATCCCATTGGCGTCACCGTCCCCAGGACATGGTTCACCATTCGGAACCAACCTGTGCCATCTGCTCGCTACTGCGCACCATTGCGTGCGTCACCGGAAGCTGATTGGAACCGGTTGTCTTTTGGTGAATATATGAGGTCCGACACGATTGGAACTGACCCGTGGACCAACTCGCATCCAATGGCTTTAGCGCGTGGAACGCGGCAACCGGAACAGGCGAAACGTCAGCGCCTACCGACGCCTTTTCAGCTGACACACTTGCACAACTGTTCTGCCATAGCGCGCGGCGTTATGCGGAGCGTCCAGCATTATGGGTGGATGGTGACTTCGTTTCATACCGTGAATTGCAGGGGTTGGCAGCGAGTATTGCGCATGCTTTGACCGGCGCGGGTCATGCCAATGGGGAGGCGCGCTGCGCCATTCTCGGCAGCCGCGGGTTGATCGATTATGCCGGCATCCTCGGGGCCGCGTTCGCGCGATGCACCTACGTGCCGCTGAATGTCCGGCATCCGGCACAACGCCTTACGCAGGTAATGCGTGACGCCGACGTGCAGTCGCTGATCGTCGGCCGCAACCATCTCGACGAATCCCGCGTCCTGTTGGAGAGCGTTTCGCATCCGCTTCTGGTGCTGCTGCCGGATACGATCAGCGCGCCGGATTGGGCGGCGCCCATGACGCAGCATCGTTTCCAGTGCCGAGGCGATCTGTGCCCTGCGGATGCTGTGGCATTTCCCGAGGGCAACCCCGACGATGGCGCATATCTGTTGTTCACCTCCGGCAGCACCGGCGCGCCGAAGGGGGTTCTCGTCCGCAACCGCAACGCCATGCCTTATCTTCGTAGCGTTGCTGCCCGCTACGCACCGTCGTCGGAAGATCGCTTCACGCAACTATTCGATCTGACATTCGACTTGTCGGTGCACGACATGTTCCTGTGCTGGGGTGCCGGCGCTGCACTGTTTCGTGTCCCCGACAACGCACGGTTCTCGCCGCGGGAATTCGTGTGCCGCCACGAACTGACCATGTGGTTTTCTGTGCCATCGACGGCGGCAATGATGTTGGGCTTGCGCGCCCTGCGCCCCGGGGATTTTCCCAGCCTGCGGCTTGGCTTGTTCTGCGGCGAAGCGTTGCCGAAGCGGCTTGCGGTCGCCTGGGCTGCGGCGGCCCCGAACGCGGAGATCGAGAATCTCTACGGCCCTACCGAGGCCACGATCGCTCTTACCGCCTTCCGTGTGCCGCGGGACACCGCCGCTGTCGAGGCGTTGCCCGAGGTCCTACCGATCGGAGCGCCGCTGCCGGGCCAAGACGCGGTGACTCTCGACCCCTCCGGCCAGCCAGTGCGAGACGGAGAAGATGGCGAACTATGCCTGGCCGGCAGCCAGGTCACCGACGGATATTGGCGCCGTCCCGATCTGACCGCGCAGCGCTTCGCGCGTGTCGATTGGGACGATCGTGTCTGGTACCGGACTGGGGACCGCGCGCGACACACGTCTGAACACGGCCTCGTGTTTCTCGGTCGGCTGGATAGACAGGTTAAGATCGCCGGACATCGCGTCGAACTACAGGAGATCGAGGCAATATTGCATCACGCCGCCGGCGCCAATGCCGCGGCAATCGCCTGGCCGCTCGGACCCGATGGGCTGGCGCGCGGTATCGTCGGTTTCGTCGGCAAGACCGCCCGGTCGGCGAACGAGGTGGTCGACGCATGCCGCCAGGCCTTGCCGCCTTACGCCGTGCCATCGGCAATTCATCAAGTTGAAAACTGGCCCCTCAACAGTAGTGGGAAGACTGACCACGCCCGCTTGCGAGACCTCATGGAGACGCCGCAGTGCAGCAAGACCTGATGACCATGACTGCGAGTGACCGGCCGCTGATTTTGCTGACCGATGCGTTGGTACGGCGGCTGCACGATAATGGACGCGGGACCTCGCGAATCGATCCCGACAGCGACCTCATCGAACTCGGCCTGATCGATTCCCAAGCCCTGCTCGACATGATTCTTGATGTTGAGCAAGGCTCGGGGCGGATGTTCGATGCCGAAGGTATGGACTTCGAAAGTGGCGTGACCCTCCGGCGCCTTGCCGCGGCCTTCGCCGCGCCGGCGTAAATCACCATGCCGGCCGGCGGCATCAAGGTGTTCAGCACCTGTCCGCAATCGAAGGAGTTCGCACCTGCGGATTATCTGCCGCATGTCCGGCGGGTCTCGCAGTGGAGCGAGGCCGCGGGCTGTGCAGGGATGCTGATCTATACCGATAACAGCATTGTCGACCCGTGGCTGGTAGCGCAGCACGTATTGCAGACGACCCGCCAGCTTTCCCCACTGGTCGCGGTGCAGCCGGTGTATATGCTGCCCTACACCGCGGCGAAGATGGTCGCATCGCTGGCATCCCTGCACGGACGGCGCGTCTGGTTGAACATGCTGGCCGGCGGTTTCCGCAACGACCTTATCGCGCTGGGCGACGAGACCGCGCATGACGACCGCTACGCCCGCACGGTCGAATACGCTCTGCTGATGCGGCGCCTGTTAGAAAGCGATCAGCCGGTCAATTTTGCAGGCCGCTTCTACAATATTCGAGGCGTGCGGCTGGCGCCCGCGTTGCCGGAAGACTTGCAACCGGGCTGGCTGATTTCCGGTTCCTCTCCGGCTGGTCGCGCCGCGGCGGTGGAAATGGGCGCAATCGCTATCGAATATCCAGAGCCTCCAGACACGATTCGCACAAGCGATCATGCGCCAGCCGGACGCGGCATACGCGTCGGTATCATCGCGCGCGCCAACGCGGACGCGGCATGGGAGATCGCGCACGCCCGCTTTCCTGATGACCGGCGTGGCCGGCTTAGCCACGCGCTGGCGATGAAGACCAGCGATTCATCCTGGCATCGCACGCTATCGGAACTCGCACGCGAGCAACCTGCCGGCGACAGCCCCTACTGGCTGTGGCCGTTCGAACAACACAAAACCTTCTGTCCCTATTTGGTTGGCGATTTCACGACAGTCGCCAAGGAGATCGCCCGCTATCTCGCACTTGGCTATACCAGCTTCATCCTGGACATTCCGACTGAATTTGACGACCTCGAAACGGCGGCAATCGTCTTCCGCATGGCTCAAGAATACACCACTTCGCCGGCTACGCTGAGCGCGTTATGATCCCGCTGTACGTTTCGGGCTGCTACAGTGTACTGCATCCCGGCACCAGCACGCGTGGCGCATTGATCTGCGGCCCACTGTCCGACGAGGCACTGAATTCGTATCGACCATTGGTCTATCTGGCGGAACAACTGGCTGACGCAACCATACCGACACTTCGCCTCTCTTATTACGGCACCGGCGACTCTGCGGGCGAGGACGAAGAAGCAGGTCGTTTCGATCGATGGCTGCGCAGTATCGGGGCCGGCGTTAACTGGCTGCGCACTCAGTGTGGCGTGGAATCGGTGACGTTGGTTGGCCACCGCATCGGCGCAAGTCTTGCCGCGCGCGCTGCCTGCGACATCGAGGCCGTCGATTCTCTGGTGCTGCTGAGCCCCATTGGGGGCCGGCAGTTGACGCACGAACTGACCCTGGCCGCACGCATTTCTCAGCGCGTTTGGCAAACTTCCCACAAGGTCGACGACGGTACATGGTTCGAATCGCACGGCCTACGAATTGATCACGCTACGCGCGATGCGCTTAATGGGCTGGACATCCGCAAGTTGCCGAGGCGGCCGGTAGCGCAGGCGCTGCTGATGGAGTCAGACACGCGCCCTGCCGCGCTGACGCTGGCCGAATCGCTGCGAAACATGGGTACCGCGATAACGTTTGAGGCGTGCGAGGACCTCGGCCGCATGCAGCGCGACTCCCATGCGGCCGAGGTCCCGCGTGATGCATTCGACCGTGTCGTACGATGGGTGCAATCTCTGCCTGCAACATCCGGAACCTCCCACACCGCCAAGACGCCAGCGTCGCTCGCGCTTGCGCATGCAGTGGAATCGCCGATCCGCTTCGGTTTGGACAACTCGCTGTTCGGCATATTGTCGATGCCGAATCGGCCGTCTCCGGACACACCGTCGGTGCTTCTGGTCAACACCAGCGCCAATCCTCGTTGGGGCAACGCTCGCATAGCGGTGGACCTCGCACGCAGCCTAGCGGCCGATGGTGTGATCTCGCTGCGCATGGACGCCCCCGGCATGGGCGATACCGCCCCGCAGACAGGCGAGGTCGGCCGCCCGTATGCGGAAGCGACAACCGCAGGGACGCTGCATGCTGTGACGGAACTAGCTCGGACGGCGCAACGACCTGTCGTGGTGCTTGGCGTATGCTCCGGTGCCTATCACGCGCTTCAGGCAGCCTATCGGGAACCGCGCGTGAGCGGCTTGATCCTGGTGAACTTGCAACGCTTCGTCTGGCGTGAAGGCGATCCTTCCGACATCGTGCGTCGCACCGACCTGCGCCCGACCCGCTTCTATCTGCGCAATATCCTCAGTACCCAGGCGTGGCTTCGCCTGCTCCGCGCCGACTTCGATGTCGCCAACCTGCTCCGGGTCGTCGCCACACGGCAAATCCGGCGGGCCATTGCCAGTATCGACCCGTTGGTGAACCAGGTCTTCGGCACGGCCACGAAGGTCGGCCGGGTCAGGCGAGCCATTCAGGAACTGGGAGATCGGCGATTGCCGCTACTCTACGTGCTGGGCTGCAACGATCCTGGAGTGGAAGAACTCGCTGAGTATTTCGGTCGCCATGGATGGCGTCTGCGGCAGCAACCTAACGTTACGATGCGCACGTTGGACGGCGCCGACCACACTCTCGGCACGCGCAGGCTGCGGGACGCGCTGATCCAGTTGATTCGCGATTGGTACCGCGAAAGTTGGCCCTCGCAAGTTAGCGTGGCAGCAAACCGCGCTACTGCCGGGACCCAGGAGCGCTCCAGGACATCGGTTGCCGGACGGTCGGGGACCGCTGCATTGGAGCTCGCCGGCCCGCCAGAACAATAGCGTCCGGCAAGGGTCGAGCAAGGCAGGGTCGCGTGTGACGCTGGTTGTCATGCCGCGCGCGCGATGAGAAGAAATCAGCATGCCTTCCGACGGCCCTGCCCTTCGCCCGCCCTCCGCCGGCCAACCGCATGCTTTGCCCGACACCATCCGGATGCCGCATGTCGTGGCGCGCCGGCCGCTGGTATTTGCTGCCTGTATCATGGCCACCTTCATGGCGGCAGTGGAGAGCACGATCGTCGCCACCGCCATGCCGACAATCGTTGCGGAACTGGGCGGGTTCAATCTGTTCAGTTGGATCTTCGCCGTCTATCTGCTGACCCAGGCAATCAGCATTCCGATCTATGGCCGCCTCGCCGACATCTATGGCCGCAAGCGAGTTCTTCCACGCCGGTGCTCTGCTTTTCCTGATTGGCTCGACGCTGTGCGGGTTCGCTCCCAACATGGTCTGGCTGGTGGTGTTCCGCGCATTACAAGGCTTCGGCGCCGGCGGCGTCCAACCGATCGCAATGACGATCTGTGGCGACATCTATACGCCGTCAGAGCGGGCGCGCGTGCAGGGGCTGATCTCCTCGGTGTTCGGGGTCGCCGCGGTAACCGGCCCGTCGCTCGGCGCATTCCTGGTAGAGCACGTCGGGTGGCGCACGGTGTTCTGGGTCAACCTGCCGGTAGGGGCAGTGGCTGCGCTGATGATATCGCTGTTTCTGCATGAACGTATCGAGTCGCGGGCGCATAAGGTGGACTATCTCGGCTCGCTACTGATGATGCTGGCGATCGGCGCGCTGATGCTCGTGCTGGTGCAGGGCAGCTTCCTGCCATCCGGCATTGCGTGGCTTGCTGCTGTGGTGGGCGTCGTTGGGTTGATCGCGCTGGTGGCACACGAAGCACGGACGCCGGAACCGATGCTCCCGCTGGAATTGTGGCGCGATCGGGTGATCGTTATTGGTAGTCTGGGCGGTGGTCTCGCCGGGGCAATCATGATGGGCGTGTCCGCCTTCCTGCCGACCTACGTGCAGGGCGCGCTGGGCCGTTCGCCACTAACGGCGGGGCTGGTGCTGGGCGCCATGTCGGTCACCTGGGCATTTGCCAGCATCTTCGGTGGGCGCCTCATGGTGCGAACCACATATCGGCTGACCGCGATACTCGGCGCCTTGTCGCTGCTGTTGGCGAGCGTGGTGCTGGTGCTGTTGACCCCGGAGCGCGGCGTGCCGTGGGCGAGCGCCGGATCTCTGATCATGGGCGTCGGCATGGGGCTGTGCAACACGGCGTTCATAGTTTCCATCCAGGCGGCGGTGCCATGGAAGCAGCGTGGCGCGGCCACATCTTCCTGTCTGTTCCTGCGATTTATCGGCCAGGCTCTGGGGGCCGCGTCGTTTGGCGCGGTGCTGAACGCCACGATCCAGCATCGCGCACCTGAGGCGGTGCGGCTGGTCAATCGCCTGTTGGAGCCGACATCGCGTCAGACGCTGGACGCTGCGACGCAGACGCGCTTGATCGATCTGGTCTCGGCAGGACTGCACAACGCCTATTGGCTGGCCGTCGCCATGTCGGTGGTGACGCTGTTGCTGGTGCTGCGACTGCCGAGGAAGCTTAGCCCGTCGCAGCAGACCTTGCGTTAGTGTCCGTCCGGAAACAAACAAATTTGCTGCTGGCGGATCGAATATTCCGTGTCATGGCTGGCGAAGGCCGGCCATGACACGGAATTTGTAGTGCGATCACTGGGAGGACTTGTTCCCGGACGGACACTTAGTCAAATCGCGCGCCATAACGGCCGGGTCAACGCCAGCACGAACAATCCAGTGATGCCGCTTGCCGCGATTGCCCAGTTGGCCCCGATTGCGTCCGCCAACAATCCCAGACCGATGAATCCTACCGGACCCACGCCGATGCAAAGCGATAAGACGCCGAGAAGCCGGCTGCGCATGTCCACCGGCGCAGCGAGGTAGACCAGCGTCGCCTGCATGATGCTGAAGCCTGCACCTCCCAATCCGGTGAACAGCAAAGCGCTGCCAGCCACCAGCGGGATCGGCACCAGACCGAACACTGTTAGCATCACCATGTACAGCGTCACGCCGCCGAGATAGGCCCGCCCATACCAGGCGGGACGCAGGAACATCGCGGCGAGCAAGGCACCGCAGAACGCGCCGATGCCATCCATGCTCGCCAGCAGGCCGATGCCGCTGGGGTCGAGCCCGAGACGGTCTCGGCCGATCACCGGCACCATGCTCGTAAACGGCCAGCCGAACACGTTGTAGATGATGGTTACGATCAGTGTGCCGCGCAGCCGCTTGTCGCCGCGCACCAGGACAAAGCCCTCGATCATGCGCGACAGCACAGCGCCCGAACCGATCGGGATTAATGGGTTGCGGTAGCGCAACTGCATGGCGATGAGCAGTGCGGCGGTGTAAAGCACGACGCTCAAAGCGAAGGCGCCGTCGATGCCGATGGTGACAAGTAGTAGCCCGCCGATGGTCGGACCTATCATGCGGCTGGCATTGTTAGTGCCGACATCGATCGACATCGCGGCACTCATTTGCTCAGAGCCGACAACTTCGCCGATCATCACCCGGCGCACCGGATTATCGGTCGCCCAGGCGACGCCGTTGAGAAAGCTGGCAAGCGCCAGATGCCAGACCGCGAGCCTGCCCGTATATGCCAGCACGGCGAGGCTGAAAGAGGTCGATCCCATCAGGATGATCACAGCGATCAATGCGGTACGGCGCTCGATTCGTTCCGCCAACGCTCCAAGAAATGCGCCGAACAGGCCCATCGGCAGCAGGCGCAGCATGGTCATCATAGCAACCAGGAAAGCCGATCCGGTGCGCTGATAAACCACGATGCCGACCGCGACGGTTTCCAGCCAGCGCACCACGAACACCACGAGCCCGACGAACCACAGCCGCCAGAAATCGTCTCGGCCCGAAAGCAGCAGCCGACGGAAAGGCGAGTCGCGTGATGGCGCGACTGCTGCCGGCAGGCTGGTGTTATTCACGGCGGCGGCTTCCTCCTGGAAACGGAGAATGCCCTATACGTTCATTGCGGGCGAGGGGTATTCGCCGCCAACGCATGACCGGTCCGACATCCAGCCATGCATCTCGAAAGCCCGGTTGAAAAGGCTACTCCGGGCGCCCCGGCGGCCACAGCGCCTTCTTCAGCGCCGCCCCCATCATGTCCATCGCCAAATCACCCGCACGGATAATTCTGCTCATACTCATGAAGCCATGAATCTGATCCGAGAAATGCAACAGCGTCACCCGCACGCCTTCACGCTCCAACCGCCGTGCGTAGGCGATTCCCTCGTCGCACAGCGGATCGCACGCGCAGGTCAGCACCAGCGCCTGCGCGACGCCCGACAAGTCCGCGGCACGCAGCGGCGAGGCTCGCCAGTCGCGTTCGTCGGCTTTGTCGCGCATGTAGTGATCGATGAACCAACGCATCGTCTTCGACGTCAGCGGCACGCCGTCGGTGATGCTCTGCGACGACACCGTGGTCATCATCATGTCGGTCGCGGGATAGATCAGTAATTGGTAAATCAGCGGCGGCAGTTCGCCGTCGCGCGCGAGCAATGCCATCACCGCCGCAAGGTTGCCTCCCGCAGAGTCGCCGCCGACCGCGACCCGCGCCGGGTCGATCCCTAACGCTCCGGCCTGCGCTATCGCCCAACGAGTTGCTGCGATGCTATCGTCCACCGCGGCGGGGAATTTGTGTTCCGGCGCCATGCGGTAGTCCACTGACACGACGCAGCATCGCGCCAGATTGGCGAAGCGCCGGCACACGACGTCATGCGAATCCAGATCGCCGAGTAACCAGCCGCCGCCATGATAGTAGATCAGGGCTGGGAGTTTGTCGTCCGGCGCGGCACCAAGCGGACGATAGACGCGCAACGGGATGTCGCTCGCCGGACCGGGCGCCGTGAGATCGCGGGTCTCCGCGACGTCCTCCGGCGGTGGCTGCAACACCCTGCGACTGGCCATGTAGGCTTGGCGCGCCTCGTCCGGCGTTAATGTTTCGAACGGCGGCCGCCCGGCCAGCCGGATCATCTCCAAGACCAGTTGGGCATCGGGATCAAGCGGCATCATGGTCTCCGGAAATTGGTTCTCCCCCTTCCAGGCTCGTGGGAGGGTCAGGGGAGAGTGATGCGTGCGGCACGTTTCACCCTCACCTGACCTCTCCCGCGAAGCGGGAGAGGGACTCTGACGCGATCTAACTCATAAACTCAAGGATTGCCTGCGCCACCTCCGCGGGCTTGTCGAGTTCGGCCAGGTGTCCGGCGCCCTCAATCACGCTGATTTTGGTCTTTCCGGCGATCCCCTTGGCGAAACGCTCCGCATAGCTGCGCGGCATGATGCGATCCTGGGCGCCCCACAGCAACAGTGTCGGCGCAGTGATCAGCCCCAACCGCTTTTCGACCTTGGTATTCCCGAGCGGCCAGAAAATCCGTGCTGCCGCCTCATTCGCCCGCACTTGCTCGATGGGCCATTCGATCGAGTTCGCGCCGTCCGGCGCGGTCTTCATCGCGGTCCAGATCGCCGGATCGGCGCACATCAAGCCTGGCACCGCATCGCCGCGCTGCGCCCACGGATCGGTCGGCGGGTCTGCTTCGTCGAACAGCCCGAACGGAGCGATCAAGGCAAGCCGCCGCACCGAAGCCGGCCACAACGCCGCGGCCTCCGCCGCCAGCGATGCGCCAACCGAACTGCCTGCCAGGTCGGCACCGTTCAACTCAGCCTTGTCCAGTATCGACCGCACCGCGAGCAACCAGTCGAGATGCGTATCCAGCACCGAGTGGCCGCGGTCGCCGCCGGGGAAACCAGGCAGCGACGGCACGATCACCGTGCGATGCTTCGCCAGTTCATCGAGGAACGGCATCCATCGCGGCAATCCACCGAACCCAGCCAGGTAGCCGAGTTTCGGACCGCTGCCCGCACGCCAGATGCGGGTGGAAAAGCCGTTGACATCGATGGTCAACGTCTCGGGTTCGCTCACGATAGTCTCCGTTTCAAAACGATTATTCTGCCGCCAGCTTCGGCATGTAGGCCGGCACCGCCGCGCGCTGCGCCGATGCCATCGGCTGCGGCCACCAGCGATCCTCCCATTCGGAGAACAGGCCCTTCATCTTGGGCATCACGTGTTGCGCGAACATCTGCGTGTTATAGCGGCACAGATCCTTGCTCATGTTGCCGAATTGCAGCAACAGCATGAGGTGGCCGACATTCAGGTTCACCGCAACCTCGCGCAATTGCTCCGCCACCTCGTCGGCCGAGCCGATGATGACGTAGCCCTTGTCCACGATCGCATCCATTTCGCGCGCCACCGACGCGAAGCGCTCGCCGGTGGATTTGCCGCGCACGTTGGCATCGGCGGCCTGCTTGATCTGCGATTCGATACCGGCGCGCTGACTGCCTTCACTGGTGTAGCCGGGCGGCGTTGCCCAGCGCGCATCGACATGCAAGCAACGCCCGTAGAAGTACTCTGCCGCCTCGCCGTATAGATCGTAGGCGTGCTGGCGGGATTTGCCGACACCGACGAATTGCAGGAAGCCGGCGTGATACGGATTGGGCTCCTTGCCCAGCCGCTTCATCTCGTCCCAGAACCCGTCCATCGTCGCGCGGCCGGCCTTGTAGCCGTAATAGGACAGGTAGCAGTAGACGTAGTCCATCTCGGCGCACCAGCGCCACGTCTCCACCGAACCGCCGCCGGGAATCCAGATCGGCGGATGCGGCCGCTGCACCGGGCGTGGCCAGATATTCACATAACGCTGCTGATTGAACCGGCCGTTGAATGCGAACGTGTCTGGCTCTGTCCATGCGCGCAGCACCAGGTCGTGCGCTTCGTGGTAGCGCTGGCGAAGCTGGCTCGGGTTGGTGCCATAGGCGTAACACGTGTCCATCGGCGTGCCGACCGGGAAGCCCGCGATCAACCGGCCGCCGGAAATCACGTCGATCATCGCGAACTCTTCCGCCACGCGGGTCGGCGGATTGTACAGCGCGAGCGAGTTGCCCATTACGCAGATCGCCGTATCGGTGGTGCGGCGGGCGAGCGAAGACGCAATCAGGTTGGGGGACGGCATCAGGCCATAGCCGTTGGAGTGGTGCTCGTTCACGCACACTGCGTCGAAGCCGCACGACGCCGCGTATTCAAGTTCGTCCATGAAGTCGTTGTACATATGGTGCGCGCGCTTCGGATCGAACAGCGACGAATGGATGTCCACCCACACCGAGGGGTTCGCGTCGCGGAAATCGTCCGGCAACTCGGTATACGGCATCAGGTGGAACCACATCAGCTTCATGGAAATCCTCCACGTCGTCGGCAGGCGATTTACTGATCAGTATGGCGAACGCCTCGTCAGTACGTTCAACCGCACCCATGCTGTCATTGCGACGAACGTAGCTATTCCGTGCGCCCCCCTTCGCCCGTCAGCGGCACGAACGCGACCGCGAGTATCGTCCGCGCAGTCACCCTCCCCTCCGCATCCTTATGCAACAGCCGCAGCTCCTGCTCGCCGTACGGCTCGCCCACCGGAATCACCATCCGGCCATCAGGCGCCAATTGCTCTAACAATGCCGCAGGCACAGCACGCGCCGCCGCCGTAACAATGATCGCATCGAATGGTGCACGTTCCGGCCAGCCCCGCGCTCCATCGCCCGTGCACAGCGTCACTCTGCCATAGCCTTCCGACGTCAGCACCGTCGCTGCACGCGTAGCCAGTTCCGGGATCACCTCGATAGAGCACACAGTATCGCAGAGTTCCGCCAGCACCGCCGCCTGGTAGCCCGACCCGGTGCCGACCTCCAGCACGCGGTCTTCCCGACGCAGATCCAACATATCGGTCATCAGCGCGACAATGTAAGGCTGAGAAATGGTCTGGCCGCAACCAATCGGCAGAGGTGCGTTGACATAGGCCTGCGCTACCCTCGCGTCCGGCACGAACGCCGCGCGCCGCACCTTTGCCATCGCCGCCATAACTTGCGGCGCGAACGCCACGCGTCCGGTCCACCGCGCGGTGTCCCGTGCATCCTGCGCGATCTCCGCGATCATCTCCTGCTGCGTGGTCATGCCTGCCCTCACGCTGAAGCGCGCCAAACCGGCGCCAGCCGCTTTGCGCCCGGCGTTCGCATGGTTGTAACTTGCGCGCATCACGTGCCGGAGGAAACCCGACGATGGACATGCAGCACCCAGGGGAGGCTGCGGCAACGGACGATCCCGTTGCCCGCGCCCGCGCCCTCATCCCGCTGCTGCAACAGGCCGCGTCCCGCATCGACGCGGCACGCGAGCTGCCGCCGGACGTGCTGGACGCGATGTTCGCCGCCGGCATGTTCCGCTTGCTCGTTCCGCGTTCGTGCGGCGGGGCGGAACTGGAACCCGCCACCTACGTGCAATGCGTCGAGGCGATTGCCATGGGCGACGCCAGTGCTGCCTGGTGCATGAACCAGGGCTCGGTCAGCATGATGTCCGCTGCCTATATGGGTCTCGACGCAGCACGCGACGCGTTCGGCGGCGAGCGTGACGTGCTCGCCTGGGGCTTCGGTCCCAACGGCCGCGCGGTGCGGGTCGAGGGCGGCTGGCGCGTTACTGGCAAATGGTCGTTCGCCAGCGGCAGCCGGCACTCGACGTGGCTCGGTGCCCACTGTCTGTGCGTCGAACCGGATGGCACGCCGCTGCGCGGCCCTACCGGCAAGCTGTGGGAGCGTACCGCACTGTTCCGCAAGGAGCATGCGAAGATCGACGACAACTGGTTCGTGCTGGGCCTGCGCGGCACCGGCAGCGACACCTACGCCATCACCGACCTGTTCGTGGACGACGCCCACATCATCACCCGCGACTACGCGGGGGAGCGCCGCGAGCCCGGCACCTTGTATCGCTTCCACATGATGCAGTTGTACGCCTCGGGGTTCGCCTGCGTTGCACTGGGGATCGCGCGGCAGACGCTCGACACATTCATAACGATGGCCGGTACCAAGGCGCCGGCGCAAACGCAGACGCTGCTGCGCGACAACAATGCCATCCAGTGCATCATCGGGCATACCGATGCTCGCCTGAAGGCGGCCCGCGCCTGGCTGCTGCGATTGCTGGAGGAGACCTATGCCGAGGTCGGCCGCACCGGGGAGTTGACGCTGGACCAGCGCATCGCGATCCGCCAGGCGACGACCTACGCGATCCATGAAGCACGCGACGTGGTCACGACGATCTACCACGAGGCCGGCTCGACCGCGATCTTCGACAACCAGCCGTTCGAGCGGCGGCTGCGCGACGTCAACAGTGTCTCGCAACAGTTGCAGGGGCGGCGGGCACACTTCGAGACGGTCGGGCAGCACATGCTGGGGTTGGAGACCAGCCTGCGGAACGTGTGAGGCCGCATCAGCTAACCTCTCCCGCGGGAGCGGGAGAGGTCGATGTTGCGAAGCAACGAGGGTGAGGGCGATCGGGTCGGCACGCTCTACCTGCTATGTGCCGACCCGATCGCCCTCACCCCCGCTGCTTCGCGTCTCGACCTCTCCCGCTCCCGCGGGAGAGGTTTCTTCTCAGCCTCAGTCCGTCACCGCGGCATAGACCAGGTTGCGGAACAGGGTTCGGTAGTAGTCGCGTTGCCCCGGCGCCTGGATCATCAGCACCGCGGTCAGGCGTTCCGCCGGATCGACCCAGAAGGCGGTGCCGGCGGCGCCATTCCAGTAGTAGCTGCCGACGGCACCGGGGAACGGCGCCAGTCCCGGCGCCAGCCGCACCGCGAACCCAAGCCCGAAGCCATGACCCGGTGCCAACAGCCCCGTCGCGATTGCTCCCAGATGGTCGGCGGTCATCAGATCGACCGTCTTGCGCCCGAGCAATCGGGTCGCCCCGAACGCACCTCCGTTCAGCAGCATCTGCGTGAACCGCGCGTAGTCCATCGCGGTGCCCACCATGCCGCCGCCGCCCGACTCGAAGATCGCCGAGCGCTTGACGTCGAGCAATGACACCGCGCCGCCGGTTTCCGGATCGCGCGGGAACGCTTCGGCAAGCCGACCCTGCTGCGGCTCGGGTATCCAGAACCCGGTGTCGTCCATGCCAAGCGGCGCCAGGATGCGCTCGGCCAGGAACTGTCCCAGCGTCTGGCCGGCCAGCACTTCGACCAGCCGTCCCAGCACGTCGGTGGACCGGCTGTATTCCCAACACGTCCCCGGCTGAAGCAATAACGGCAGCCTGGCCAGCGTCGCCGCTTGTTCCGCGTTGGTCTGGCGGAGGCGGGCGACCCGGGCCTCGGCATAGGCCTTGTGCAGCGGAGTCGTGCCGCGGAACTCGTAGGTCAGGCCGGAGGTGTGGCGCAGCAGATCCTGCACGGTGATCGGGCGTTCCGCCGGCGTGGTGCCCATCGAGCCGCCCTCGAACACGGCGACGCGGGGCTCGGCAAAGTCCGGCAGGTAGCGGTCGAGCGGATCGGAGATCAGGAAGTGGCCCGCCTCGCAGAGCATCATCGCCGCGACCGAGACGATCGGCTTGGTCATCGAGTAGATGCGGAAGATCGCGTCCAGCTTCATCGCGGCGCCGCTGGCGGGATCGCGAACGCCGAAGGCCTGGTGGAACGCCACCTTGCCGTGCCGCGCGACCAGCGCCACCGCGCCGGGGATGTGCCCGCGCTCCACCCGGTCCTCCAGGACGCGCGCAAGGCGAGCCAGACCTGCCGAGGACAGGCCGACATCCTCGGGCTTTGCTTCAGGCAGGGGGATGGTCATGCGGGCGTCTCCCGTGGCGCGATGCAGCGGGAGACATCATAACCCTCTCCCGCCCAAGGCGGGAGAGGTCGGCGCGCAGCGCCGGGTGAGGGTGATCGGGTCGGCACGCCCTACCTGCTATGTGCCGACCCGATCACCCTCACCCTCGACGCTAACGCGTCTCGACCTCTCCCGCTCCCGCGGGAGAGGTTAGAGAACTCAGTGCGGCAGGCCGGTGAAAGCCAGCACGATGACCACCGTCACCGCGGTGATCAGGACAGCGATCAGCGCCGGCTTCAAGTGGTTATGGCCGGTGTCGAAGCTCGGGTCGGGATGCGTTGCGCTCATGCGGATGGGCCCCTGGTGGTTGCACAGGGATCAAACCCTGCCCCGCACCGGCGTCGACCGCTTTGACCTGAATCAAAAGGTCAGTAACGGTGACCTTTCTCGGGTCCGGCCCCGGTCCCGCCCACTTCAAACCGTGAATTGCTCGGCGATGATCCGTTCCGACAACCCCCGATCCGGATCGAACAGCACCGTGACCATCACCGACCGGTCCTCACTCACCTCGACCCAGCCGACATCGCGCACCTCGGTAAAGTCCGCCACGGCAGCGGTCGGGCGCTTGTCCGCCTCCAGCACCTCGAACACCACGTGGGCTGAACTCGGCAGCAGCGCCCCCCGCCACCGCCGCGGCCGGAACGCGGAAATCGGCGTCAGCGGCAGCAGGTTCGCCGACAGCGGCACGATCGGCCCGTGCGCCGACAGGTTGTACGCGGTGGATCCCGCCGGAGTGGAAATCAGCACCCCGTCGCAGGACAGTTCGGCCAGCCGCACCCGGCCATCGACCGTGATGCGGATCTTGGCGCTCTGGCGCAGTTGCCGCAGCAGGCTGACCTCGTTGAATGCCAGCGCCTCGCTGGCCTCGCCGGTCCGGGTCACCGCCCGCATCCGCAGGGGGTGCAGCACCGCCGCCTGCGCTGCCGCCAGCCGCTCCGGCAGGTCGTCCTCGTTGAACGTATTCATCAGGAAACCGACCGAGCCGCAATTCATCCCGTACACCGGGATGTGGCGTTCCAGCACCCGGTGGACCGTCTCCAGCATGAAGCCGTCGCCGCCCAGCGGCACCACCACGGTGGCGTGCGCCAGCGGACAGTCGCCGTAGCGCGCCACCAGCCGGTTCATCGCGTCGGTCGCCAGCGGAGTTGGCGCGGCGGCGAAGCTGATCCGGCCCGGCACGAAAGCGTCGTGCCGCACCGGAGGCGCGGCAACCTGCTGCTGGTCGTTCACACCCGTTTCCGGTGTTCGAGCACGGGCATGTCGCGCCTGACGCGTGCCGTCACCTTCGGGTCGATCCGCGCGGTCGCCCAGCCGACCCCGTCCGACACCTTCGTCACCACATGCCCCCACGGGTCGCAGATCAGCGAGTGGCCATAGGTGAAGCGCGCCTCGCCCTTGCCTTCCAGGTGCTTGCCCCAGGTCGCCGGGGCCGCGAACCAGCACTGGGTCTCGATCGCGCGGCCGCGGATCAGCACCTCCCAATGGTCCTTGCCGGTGGCCAGGGTGAAGGCGGACGGCAGGAAGATCACCTCGGCGCCTTGTTCGCGCAGTTTCCAGAACAGGTCCGGGAAACGGATGTCGTAGCAGATCGCGCAGCCGACTTTCATCCCGTCGGCTTCATAGGTGACCACCTCGTCGCCGGCGCCATAGGTGTTGCTTTCGCGATAGCCGGTGCCATCAGGGGCGACGATGTCGAACAGGTGCATCTTGCGGTAGCGGGCGATCTCGGTGCCGTCCGGGTTGAACACCACCGTGGTGTTGAACAGTTTTTCCGGCCCCTTCTCGATGATCGAGCCACCATGCACATGGGTCTTGGTGGCGCGCGCGGTCTCGCGCAGGAACTCGTAGGCCGGGCCGCCGGGCTCGTTCGAACCCTTGGCCGGCAGCGTTTCGGCGTTGGCGTTGCGGGTGGCGCGGTCGCCGCCCAGGCTGTCCCACACCTCCGGCAGGCTGACGATGTCGGGGCGATCGGCGTCCACCGCCTCACCGATCAGCCGGCGCGCCTGCGCGATATTTTCGTCCTTGTCGGCGCCGGGGTTCATCTGCACCACGCTGATGCGCATCGGCAGGCTCCTGCTTATGTGGCGGCGGCAGCGAAGCGTACCCGGCGCGCGGAGGCAACCGCCCGTCACGGCACCGCACACACAAGCCGCCGTTGCCTGCGCACGCGGTGCGAAGGGCAGGTGTGCAGCGGTCTGATGCATGGGCTCTTACCATGCCTGGCGCGTATCTGCCGCGCAGCGGGATCCTGCGACACCATTGGTGCATGGGCCTCTCACCCTTTCGGTCAAGCATAAATGTGCCGCGGTGATTGTTGGCCCTGCTGGAGACGCTGGCCGCTTCATGGAGGACGCCCGGGCGATGCCGCGCGCGCTGCGCTGGGGCGACGCCGGGTACCGCCAAGGCCATGGTCGAGCGCGGGACAAAAATCCGCCGCGGGCTGATCGAGCTGGAGCGGGCGTAGGGCACGC
Organism: uncultured Alphaproteobacteria bacterium; assembly: GCA_963762885.1. GTDB lineage: Bacteria > Pseudomonadota > Alphaproteobacteria > Acetobacterales > Acetobacteraceae > JASHVB01. The sequence goes on along the minus strand of CAVXNH010000088.1, from coordinate 86,540 downwards.
GAACAGTAAAAATTCGAATGCGCGCTGGATCGGCAGGCGGTGAGAGCATGGTATTGTCTTGCCTGCGGCCATTGTGCGGCCGGCGGCAAAGCAAGACTCAACGCAAATGCACGCAAAGGGCCGCAAAGAACGCAAATGGGACTGGGGGACGTCGCACCGGGGGCACCTCGCCTCGGTCTGTCCGGCGTGGAGCTTCCACCGGTGCGTGCCGGTCTCCGGCCCATGTGCGTTTCTTTGCAGCCCTTTGCGTGCATTTGCGTTGAGTTCTTGCTTGCGCTGTCGCGGCAAACACCAGCCCCGCCGGGCGAGCCCCGTGTTAAAGTCCGACTCGAATCTCAAGCCCAACGAGCCAGCCTCCTGGCGAGCAGCATAACGCCAGCGGCGTGGAGGAAGGCTGTGGCCGATGCGATGGTGGCTTCGAAATCCTTGGCAAGGCGGCGGTTGCGATTGATCCAGGCAAAGAACCGCTCGACCACCCAACGCCGCGGCAGCAGCTTGAAGCCAACCTGGTTGGGTAGCTTGCGGACAATCTCCACCACAATGGATGTCGCACTGGCGACCCGTTCGCCGGCATAGACGCTGTCGGCAAATACTTTCTGGATCGAGGGGAACCGGGCGTGAGCGGCTTGCAACACCGCCGGAGCGCCATCACGGTCCTGCACTGACGCCGGGTGCACCTGCAATTCCAGGCTGCGCCCGTCGGTGTCCACCAGAGCATGTCGCTTGCGGCCGTTGATCTTCTTGCCGGCATCATACCCTCTCGGGCCGCCGGCTTCGGTGGTTTTGACGCTCTGCGTGTCGATGACCGCGGCAGTGGGACCCGCCGCGCGGCCGACCCGCTGACGATCCTGCGCCACCAACTGATGGTCCAGGCGTTCCCATGTTCCGTCATCGCGGAAGCGGGTGAACCAGCGATACGCCGTCTGGTGCGGTGGGAAATGCTCCGGCAGCATACGCCACGGACAACCGCCGCGCAGCACGTAGAACATGGCATTCATGATCTCGCGCATCGTCCAGGACCGTTTGCGGCCGGTTTTCGCTGGCGGCGGCAGCAACGGCGCGAGCACCTGCCATTCGGCATCGGTCAGATCGCTGGGGTAGCGCAGATCATCACGGTCGTGCTCTGCGCGGGTTTCGCGGGTCCACATAGGAGGCTCCAGGTGCCAGGGGGCCTCCTAGATTCCATCGAACTCTGCGGTTTCAACCCCCCACCGGCAGGTTTCGAGACGGCCTCTTAGAATCTTGCTTGAATTCCGCGCCGGCACAGGCACTGCCTGGTGCCCCCGTCTGCGTGCGTGCGCCCGAATCGGAACGGCGGGGCCGGCCATAATCCGGTCCCGTGCGTGAGTTTTGCCGCGATGCGTGCGAAAGAGTCAGGAAGGGCCGGGGGCCACCGCCACAGCCAAGCCACATGGTTCCGCTATCGGACTGAACGCCGCGTCCGCCGCTTCGCCGATGAGGCCCCCCAGCATGCGGCGGACAGCGTCCCGCGTCAGCGTCTGCCAATCCCAGTTGCTGCCCACCTTCCGGTCCTGCTCCTTACAGAAGGCCTGCTCCCGGTGCATCTTCTCCACCATCAGAACGCCGATGCTGCCGCCGCGCAGGCGGATGCTGTCGAGCAGCTCATTCAGGAACGGACTGGAGCAGAAGCCGGGCACCACCGCAAGATCGAGGCAGATATCGACCAGGGTGCGGCCGAGCGGGCGACGGCGCACCTGCGCCTCGAGTTCCTTCAGGGTTGGCATGAACAGTTCGGGATCGTCCCAGCCGATCGGGCGGGACGACCGCGGGTTCTTCCGCGCGACGGGCGTCTCGGGCTGCGGCTCGGCTGGCGTAGCCGGTTGCTCTACTGGCGGCGCGGCCGGTTGCTCTACCGGCGGCTCTACCGGCGGCTCTACCGGCGGATCGGCCGGCATGGTCAGTTCCGTAATCACGTGCCTGCGCGGTACGCCGACGGCGATATCGCGGCCCCGCGCCGCGCGTGCGAGCAGCACGTTCTCCAGTGCGGTAGCACGCAGGATGCCGCGTTGCAGGTGCGCCATGATCGCAAACAGCCGCCCGGTGCCGAAGCAGGCGGCGATGGCGTTGAACTCGGGGCTGGCGGAGCGCTGCTTCGCGGTCTCGGCCAGATGCCGGCCGAAGCCGAGCATGATGCGCACGGTGTGCAGCAGTGCTGCGATACGCTCCGGCACGGTCCGCGCCGGCCGATCCGGTTGGGGATCGACGGGTGAGGCAGGACAGGCACTGGCGGTCGCGGCGTGCTTCATGCGATGCCAATAGCATGTTAGGGAATATTTGTCAATGAGATTAACTGATGGGCCAGGACAATCGCATTTGAGCGATCCCATCTGGACGGCACACAGCGGGCCTCACCGAAGATCCGGGGACAGTGCAGCGAAGCAAGCATTTCAACACGGATTTCACCGAGAAGAAGCTTAAGCCACAGAGTTTCACAGAGAAAAGCCGCGTGAGATGGGCAATGGCCGGTGCACGGTCTCGAATTAATTCAATTTTCTCTGTGCAAATCCGTGGCTTAAGCTTCTTCTCGGTGAACTCTGTGTTGAAATGCTTGCTTGCTTGCTTGCTTGCTTGCTTGCTTGCTTGCTTGCTTGCTTGCTTGCTTGCTTGCTTTTTCGACTGCCCGGTTCCGCACGGACGAGCGGCGCACCATCAAGTCAGTGCCATCTCGGTTCAAACGCGATCGCCCTGCGACGGAGCCGCGCCAATCCTCGTAAATCGTCATGGCCGGCTCGTATCACCATCGTCTCAGAAGTCTCCCGGCGAGACTCTGGGCAGCGCCCAGCGGGCAACTGTCCGCTGGGCATGGGGTGTTGCCCGCCGCTGGGCCGTTGCCGAAATGGCGGCCCGAATTGGTGCATGAGGTTCTGGCAACACACGTTGGTGACGTCGCCCTCGGCCCGCTCGAACGGCGCGGCGGTGGAAGGCGAGCGAATTGGTGCATGGGGTCCTGCCGCGCAGCGTTCGGGGTCCCACCCGGCGGCGTGCGGCGAAGCAAGCAAGGGGTCAACGCAGATGCACGGCGTGATCTAGCAAACGCCACATGGCTTGCGTTCATCGCAAACCACACCGTCATCCCCGCGAAAGCAGGGGACCCAGCGGCATGGGTCCCCGCTTTCGCGGGGATGACGATCCCTTGTGGCGTTTGTTAAATCATGCCGCAAATGCCGGCAGGTGCACGCAAAACACGCGGATGGGACATGGGCCACCGCATCGGCGAGGCTCCCCAGGGCGTGCCGCTGCCGTGAACCAGCATGCCGCACTCAGGCCCATCGGCGTGTTTTGCGTGCATCGTCTTCTTCCTCTGCGGCAAAAAATTCTCGCTTGCTTCGCCGCGCGCCGCACTGGCCGGCCCGGAACCGGCGGCGCACCGAACCGGCTACGGCGCGGCATAAGCGCGAGGTTAGAGGAACTCATCATGCGTGACCAGGCTTGGCCGGCCATGACACATGACCGATCGTCGCCTTGCTTGCCCGACGGCTGTGTCATCTCCCGTTATGTCGAAACGTAATCGGACGACGCGGGCAGCATAGGCGACGCGCAACCATGAGGGAATCGATTATGGCAAGCGGCTCCGTTTCCCCCGTCATGCCGGCCTCCGGGTCAGGCGCTCGACCCGGGGCCCGCCATGACGATAAGGCCGCCGCACGCGGCAATTCTTGCGCGTCGCCATAGCCGTTGCGGCGAGAGCTTTCTTACGCACCCTCGACTTCAAGGATAAAGTCGATGTTGCCCCGCGTCGCGTGACTGTAGGGGCAGACCTTGTCATGCGTCTCTTGCACCAGGACGCGCGCCTCGTCGGCCGGTAACGTCGGCACTTTCACGTGCATCGTCACCGCGATGCCGAACCCGCCACCTTCGCGCGGCCCAACCGACGTCGAGCATGTCACAACCGTTCCGGCGACATTCTTCTTGTGCTGATGCGCGACGAATTCGATCGCCCCGCCGAAACACGCAGCGTAGCCGGCGGCGAATAGATGTTCGGGCGTCGTCGTGTTCGGCAATCCCGGCCCGCCCATTTCCTTGCGCACCGACAGATCGACGCTGACCGAATGATCCGTCGTTTCGGAATGCCCGTTGCGGCCTCCGGTGTTCACGGCCGTCGCCGTCACGAGCGGTTTGATGGTGTAAGCAGCCATGTGTTCTCCTCCTGAAGTACCAGACAACCTGGTGGTCGGCCCGAGCAGCGCTCCGGCGCAATCCGAAGCGCCCCGTATCAGGTGATGTCGAAGCGGTCGAGATTCATCACCTTGGTCCAGACCGCGACGAAGTCGGCGACAAACTTCTTCTCCGCGTCCGCACAGGCATGGACTTCCGCGAGAGCGCGCAATTGCGAGTGCGAGCCGAAGATCAGGTCAACCCGCGTGCCGGTCCACTTCAGCGCACCGGTCTTGCGGTCGTGGCCTTCGTACACACTTCTCCTCGCCGGCCTTCGGCTTCCAGACCGTACCCATGTCGAGCAGGTTGACGAAGAAGTCGTTGGTCAGGGTCTCCGGCCGATTGGTGAAGACGCCGTGCCTGGAGCCACCGACATTGTTCCCCAGCACGCGAAGCCCACCCAGCAGCACCGTCATTTCCGGCGCTGTCAGCCGCAACAGTTGCGCCTTGTCCACCAGCGCCTCCTCCGGCTGCATGAACTGCCGGCCGCTCAGGTAATTGCGAAAGCCATCGGCGCGCGGCTCCAGCACGCGGAAGCTCTCGACGTCGGTTTGCTCCTGCGAGGCATCCGTCCGCCCCGGCGTGAACGGCACCGTCACGTCGTGCCCGGCCGCCTTCGCCGCCTTCTCCACCCCAGCGCCGCCGGCCAGCACGATCAGGTCGGCGAGCGAAACCTGCTTGCCGCCAGCGTTGAATTCCTGCCGGATTCCCTCGAGCGCCCGCAGCACCGCGGCAAGCTGCGCCGGCTGGTTCGCCTCCCAGTCCTTCTGCGGCGCCAGCCGGATGCGCGCCCCATTGGCGCCACCCCGCTTGTCGGAGCCGCGGAATGTCGAGGCGGAAGCCCAGGCGGTCGACACCAACTGTGAAACCGACAGCCCGGAGGCCAGGACCTTCGCCTTCAGCGCCGCGATGTCCTGCGCATCGATCAGCTTGTGATCCACCGCGGGAATCGGATCCTGCCAGATCAGATCTTCCCCCGGGACCAGCGGACCGAGATAGCGGATCTTCGGCCCCATATCGCGATGTGTCAGCTTGAACCACGCCCGCGCAAAGGCGTCGGCGAATTGCTCCGGGTGCTCGTGGAACCGGCGCGAGATCTTCTCGTACGCCGGATCGAGGCGTAGCGACAGGTCCGTTGTCAGCATGGTCGGCACGCGCTTCTTGTTCGGATCGAACGGATCGGGGATGTCGGCCGCCGCGCCCTTGGCCTGCCATTGCCACGCGCCCGCCGGGCTCTTCGTCAACTCCCATTCGAATTTGAACAGGTTGTCGAAGAATGAGTTGCTCCACCTGGTCGGCGTCTGCGACCAGATGACCTCCGGCCCGCCGGTGATGGCGTCGACGCCAATCCCAGTGCCATGTGTGCTCTTCCAGCCGAGGCCCTGATCCTCGATGGTGCCGCCCTCCGGCGCCGCGCCGATGAACGCGGGATCGCCGGCGCCGTGCGCCTTGCCGAACGTGTGCCCGCCGGCGATCAGCGCGACGGTTTCCTCGTCGTTCATGGCCATGCGGTGGAACGTCTCGCGGATGTCGCGCGCCGCCGCCACCGGATCGGGCTTGCCGTTCGGGCCCTCGGGATTGACGTAGATCAGCCCCATCTGCACCGCCCCGAGCGGTTCGGCCAACTGGCGCTCGCCGCTATAGCGCTCGTCGCCCAGCCATGTGCCCTCCGGACCCCAGTAAAGCTCCTCCGGCTCCCACACGTCCTTGCGCCCGCCGCCGAAACCGAAGGTCTTGAAGCCCATCGATTCCAGCGCGACGTTGCCGGCCAGGATCATCAGGTCGGCCCAGGAGAGCTTGCGGCCATATTTCTGCTTGATCGGCCACAGCAGCCGCCGCGCCTTGTCCAGGTTCGCGTTGTCAGGCCAACTGTTCAGGGGCGCAAAGCGCTGCTGCCCTGCTCCCGCGCCGCCGCGGCCATCGGCGATGCGATAGGTGCCTGCGCTGTGCCAGGCCATGCGGATCATCAGCCCGCCGTAATGGCCCCAGTCCGCCGGCCACCAGTCCTGGCTGTTCGTCATCAAGGCCGTCAGGTCGGCGATGACCGCCTTCAGGTCGAGGCTGTTGAACTCCTTGGCGTAGTCGAAGTCCTCGCCCATCGGGTCGGACGGGCTGGCGTTGCGATGGAGACCTTCGATGTTGATCTGGTTCGGCCACCAGTCCCGGTTAAGCCGTCCACCAGTCGAGTGCATGACAGGGCACTTGCCCGCGCTTTTATCATCGGTCTTCGCGTCCATAGTAACCTCCAAAGACGTTCCGCACGTTCCAGGTCTCGTCGCGATCGGATGCGTCGCCCGAGCAATTTGGCCGCTACGTGTGAAGTACATCGTAGCCAGCGATCAGGTATCGGTATAATCAATAATTTTAATCCTTGTGATCGTATTGTCCGATCAGATTGAGAAATACCACCGACAGATCGCGGTCGCCAGGCCCTGTGGACAAGCCTGGTCCGGCGCCGGCCGCAACCGAGCAAGGCGCGGCCCGGAACCTGGTCGCATCCTCGCTTCCGCGCCAGACCCGATTGTTCATTGCTGTCGTTCCCGCAAGGCAGCAGACTCACTGACATGAGAACAATCACTTTCCGCCGCGCAGGTGAAGCCGACCTTCCTGCTATCGTCGCTCTGCTTGCCGACGATCCTTTGGGGCGGCAACGGGAACAGCCGGGGCCCCCGTTAGCCGGCGACTATATCGATGCATTCGCGGCGATAGAGGCAGATCCAAATCAACTCCTCGTTGTCATGACGGAGGGCAGCCGGATCGTAGGAACACTCCAGCTCACCTTCATCCCTGGACTGTCGCGCAAAGGAGCCTGGCGCGGACAGATCGAGGCAGCCCGTATTGCTCCAGACAGACAACAATCCGGATTGGGGCGGCGCATGTTCGACTGGGCCATTGCGGAATGCCGCGCACGCGGTTGCAGCCTGGTTCAGCTCACGACGGACAAGGACCGCCCGAACGCGCACCGCTTCTATGAACAGCTTGGCTTCACCGCCAGTCATCTCGGCTACAAGCTGGCACTATAATGCCAACCCGCAAAACGATTGACTCTCGACCGCTCCGCACGGACCGTCCCAGCCGTCATGACCGGGCCACCAGGTTAGGACTTGCGGGGGAATAATCGAATAAGCGGCTGACGGCGCACGGCTCCCTGTGTCATGACCGGCGAAGGCCAGCCATGACACAGGGGATCACGGCGCGACTCGCACGCACGCCCAGCCGGCCGTATCGACCTATGATGCCTTCCCCAGCCACTTGCTCATGACGACGCGTGGGGCCACCTCGAAACCCAGGTGCTCGTAGAAGCCCACCACCTTGGTGTTGGTTTCTCGAACCAGGAGCTGCACTTTCACGACCCCCCGTTCGCGGAGCCAGTCCTCGCCCGCCTGCACCACGCGCCGGCCCACGCCCTCACTGCGCGATGCGGGACCGGCAGCAACGTAGTAGAGCCAGCCTCGATGCCCGTCATGGCCGACCATGACGCTGCCGACGATTTCGCCGACGCCGTCCACCGCGACAAGCACGTCGGCGCAGGGACCGGCTTTGGCAAAACGGAAGTCGGCGGCGGGATCATTGTAGGATGCAACCAGATCGCAGGCGCGCCACAGTGCGACAACACTCTGCTCGTCTTCGGCAACCGCACTTCTCACGGTGAGCATAGGGCCTCCGATGTGCACAACCTCGGTCCAGTTGCCGAATAGTTTGTCTGGCCCTGGCCATGACGTATTGGCGATTGCCTTGAAGCTGATGCGTTAGATCAACCCGTGAAATGGTTGACGCACGGACAGTGCCCCCCTCGTCATGCCGACGAAGGTCGGCATCCACGACTTGCTGCTGCGGCACTGCGAAGTCGTGGACGCCGACCTTCGTCGGCATGACGCGGTGGGCACTGTCCGTGCGTCAATGTTTAGGCTGGTTGGCATTAGCTTGTTGTATTCACCATTCCTGACCTACCCGCCAACCCCTCAAGCCCCCGCCAGCACCTTATGCAGCGCCGCCGCGTCCGGCGCCTTGCGCACCTGCTGCACGAACGCCTCATCGCGGAATGGCCGTGACAGCGCCGCCAGAGTCGCCAGATGCTGGCTCGCCGCCGACTCCGGCGTCAGCAGCAGCACCACAAGGTCCACCGGCTTGTCGTCCACCGCCTCGAAATCGATCGCCCGCCCCAGCCGCGCCAGGCACGCATAGATCCGCGGCAACCCGGGCAGCCGAGCATGCGGCAGCGCGAACCCCCGCCCCAATCCCGTCGATCCCAATTGCTCCCGAGCCTGCAACGCCCGCAGCAGGTCCGGCTGCTTCAGCGACAGCGCCGCCGCCGCGCGCCGGGCCAATTCCCCCAGTAACTGCGCCTTGTCGGCGACGCGCAGGCCCACCACCACGTCCCCCGGTCCGATCAGGTCACCGACCGCCATGCATTCGCTCCACCTTCGCGCTACGCATCAGTCCGGCGCCCGCAACCGATAGCCTACTCCGGTCTCGGTGACGATATACCGAGGCCGCTCGGTGTCTTCCTCGATCTTCTGCCGCAAGGCGCGGATGTAGATGCGCAGGTATTGCACGTCGGTGTTCGGCCCCCAAACCTCGCGCAGGATGTGGTTGTGGGTCAGCACCTTGCCGGCGTTGGCCACCAGCAGCCGCAGCAGGTCGTATTCCCGCGGCGAGAATTTTACTTCCGCCCCGCGCACGGTGACGATGCGGCGCACCAGGTCCATCGTCAGGTCGCCGCACTTGAAGATCGGTTTTTCGCCCTCCTGCTGCAACCGGTGCCGCTGGGCCGCGCGGATCCGGGCCAGCAGTTCGTCCATGCCGAACGGCTTGGTCACGTAGTCGTCGGCGCCCAGATCCAGCGACGCGACCTTCGCCTCCTCGTCGTCGCGGCTGGACAGCACGATGATCGGCAGCACGGAGCCGCTGGCCCGCACCTGCCGGATCACCTCCAGCCCGTCGATATCAGGCAGCCCGAGGTCCAGCACCACCAGGTCCGCCGCCTTGCGCCGGATCTGATCCAGTGCCGCGTGCCCGGTCTCGGCCTCGATCACCACGTAGCCCTGGTTCGACAGGCCGGCGCGCAGGAAGCGCAGGATCGCCGGCTCGTCATCCACCACCAGTATCCGTAACGGCCCGGCGTTCATCCCATTGCACTCCAATTGCCGGTCGGCGAGGGCCGGGACCGGCAGCGCTATAGTGAAGACCGCACCGGAACGGTCGGTGCGGTTGGCCGCGGTGATCGTGCCGCCCATCGCTTCGATGAAGCCGCGGCAGATCGACAACCCCAGCCCAGTGCCGGCCCGCCGGTGGTCCGGTCCGCCGGCGCGATAGAACTTATCGAAGATCCGCTCCAGGTCGGCCGGCGGAATACCGTGCCCCTCGTCCAGCACCTGGAGCTTTACCTGCCCGCCCTCGCGCCACGCGCTGATGGTGATGCGCGAGCCTGTCGGCGTGTACTTCGCCGCATTGTCGAGCAAGTTGAACAGCGCCTGTTCGAACAGCACGTCGTCCAGCTCCAGCAACGGCAGATCCGCCTCCAGCCGCAACTGCACGGCGTGGCTCGCCAGCACCTTGCTGGCCCGGTGCAGCGCGCTGCCGACCACGTCCGACAGTTCGGTCAAGGACGTCCGAGTCGGCAACGGCCCCGATTCCAACCGCGTCATGTCCAGCAGGTTGCCGATGAAGCGGTTCAACCGTTCCGCCTCGTCCTGGATGTTGCGCGCCAGAGCATCGCGCGTCGCCGCATCCAGCGCCCCCGACAGCGACGTAGCGGAACCGAGGATCGACGCCAGCGGCGTCCGCAGGTCGTGCGAGATGGACGTCAGCAGCGCCGACCGCAGCCGGTCGGTTTCCACCGCCAGCCGCGCGCGGTCCACCGCTTCCACCAGGTTCACCCGCTCGATCGCCAGCGCCGCCTGGTCCGCCAGCGCATCGAGCAACCGCTGCTGGTCCGGCGTCAGCATCGGCCCCGGCTCGTCGCGGTCGATGCCGATCACACCAACCGCGCCGCGCCCGGTCTGCATCGGCAGGAACAGCCGCTTCGCCCCCGGCAGCGTATCGGCGCCGCGCCCGGCCGGCCGGTTCTTCTCCCAGCACCACCGCGCCGCCGCGAGGTCGGCGTCGTCCAGCGTATCTTCCGGCGGGAACCCGGCACGCACCGCGATCCGCTCTTCCTCGGGCAACAGCAGCACGACGCGCACTTTCAGCATCAGCGCGATCTGGTGCACCGTCGCCCATAGCAGGTCGTCGAGATTGGTCGCCACCGCCAGCTTGCGGCTGAACAGATACAGTTCCTCGGTGATGCGAGCGCGGGCCCGCGCAGTGATAGCCTGCGCCCGCACCCGCGCCGTCAGGTTGCTGACGATCACTGCCGCCACCGCAAAGAAGAACAGTGCGACGACGTTCTCCGGGTCGGCGATGGTGAACGTGTAAAGCGGCGGCAGGAACAGGAAATTATAGGCCAGCGTGCTGATCACGCAGGCGAACAGCGCCGGCCACAGCCCGAACAGCACCGCGCTGACCAGCACGGCCGTCAGGAACAGCAGGGATATACTGCCGGTGCCGATCACCTGCCGCACCAGCACGCCCAGCACCGCCGCGACCGCCACGCAAGCCAGGCTGCCGAGCCACACTTCCGCCTGCATTTCGAAGCGGCTGCGCCTGGGTCGATGGCTGCGGCGCGTCCTGCGTCTCGTCGCGGCGTGGCTGGCTGACGACGTGGACCGTTGCGCCTTCCGCCTTACGGATCAGCCGCTGCGCCATCGTGGCGAACAGCGCATCGCGCCAGCGCGAGCGTGGCGACTGCACCGCGATGACCTGCGTCACGTTATTGGTGCGCGCGTACTCGGCGACCGTTTCGGCAACGTCCTGGCCCGGCAGCGTCACCGCCTCGCCGCCCAGCCGCTGCGCCAGCCGCAGCGCCTCCGCGACGTGGTTCCGCTCCGCCTCGGTCATGCGCAGGTTGCGCGAGGTCTCGACGTGCAGCGCGGTCCATGGCGCCTTCAGCCGATCCGCCATCCGCCGCGCGTAACGCACGATGGAGACGCTGTCCGGGTCGCCGCTGACGCAGACCAGCACGCGTTCGCCCGCCGCCCACGGCCCCTTGATCGCGTGCGCCTGCATATAGCGCACCATTTGCTCGTCCACCCGCTGCGCGGTCCGCCGTAACGCCAGTTCACGCAACGCCGTCAGGTTGCCGGGCGCGAAGTAGTGCGCGATCGCCCGCTCGGCCTGGTGCGGCACATAGACCTTGCCCTCCCTCAGGCGCTGGATCAGGTCTTCCGGCGTGAGGTCGATCAGTTCGATGTCGTCGGCGCGGTCGATCACCGAATCCGGCACCGTCTCGCGCACCCGGATGCGGGTGATGCGCGCGACCACGTCGTTCAGGCTTTCGACGTGCTGGATGTTCAGCGTCGCGTAAACGTCGATGCCTGCGGCCAGCAATTCCTCGACGTCGATATAGCGCTTCGGGTGGCGGCTGCCGGGAACGTTGGTGTGCGCCAGCTCGTCCACCAGCGCGAGCTGCGGATGGCGCGCCAGCAGGGCGTCGAGGTCCATCTCCTGGAGCTTGCGGCCGCGATATTCGACATGGCGGCGCGGCACGACCTCCAGGCCGGCCACCAGCGCCTGGGTCTCCTTGCGGCCGTGCGTTTCGACGACGCCGACCACCACGTCGGTGCCATCGCGCAGGCGCGCCTGGGCAGCCGACAGCATCTCGTAGGTCTTGCCGACCCCCGGCGCGGCGCCGAGAAAGATCTTCAGCCGCCCACGCGATTCCCGCTGGGCTTCCGCCAGCAATGCCTCGGGAGAAGGACGGCCGTCGCGGTCTGACATGGCGCTAGTCTAGTCTTTCTTTGCCGGTGTAGGGAGAGGTTGCAGGGTTGCTGCTTAGTCAGGTCCGCAGGTGCTAACTGCTGCTGGTAAATTTATCGCAGAGTTCGCTGAGACGCAGAGATCGCAGAGAAACGTTTTCTGACACCGGACCCTGGCCCGTCTGAGGGACCAATTGTCCGCATGGCGTCTCCCCGAAGCCGCCCAGCGGCATGGATCGGAATATTCTTCTCTGCGATCTCTGCGTCTCAGCGAACTCTGCGATAAATTTACCAGAAACAGTTAGCACCTGCGCCGCAAATTTTAACCCCTCGGTAATCAGATCGCAGGCATACCGTCACCCCATGTATCCCCATGAGCCCGGCCCGGCACTGACCAGCCGCATCATCGGCCTCGCCATCAAGGTCCATCGAACTCTTGGCCCTGGCCTGCTGGAAGCTGCCTATAACCACTGTCTCTGCTGGGAACTCGAGCATGCCGATCTGCACATCGAACGCGAAGTTCCCCTCGCCCTGGTCTATAACGATGTTCGCCTTAACCAAGCCTACTTTGCGGATATCATCGTCGAGCGAACCGTGCTCCTGGAATTGAAATCCGTCGATCACGTCCTCCCCGTGCATCAAGCGCAAACGCGCACCTATCTCCGCCTCAGCGGCTGCGAAATCGCCCTCCTGATGAACTTCAACGCTGTCCTATTGAAGGACGACCTGCACCGCTTCATCCCGTAAACGCCGCCTTACCCCTTCGCCGCATCCAGCGCCATATTCAGTTCGAGCACATTGACCACCGGCTCCCCGATCAGCCCGAACAGCCGCCCCTCCACATGTTGCTCTACCAACGCGCGCACCTGCGCCTCCGGCAACCCGCGCGCCTTCGCCACACGAGGCACCTGGAACATCGCACCCGCCGGCGTGATATCGGGATCCAGCCCGCTCGCCGAGGTGGTCACCAGATCGACCGGGATCGGTGTGCCGGGATTCTCCTTCGCCAGAGTCTCCGCGTCGCCCTTCACCCGGTCCACCAGCGCCTTTGACGTAGGCCCAAGATTCGAACCGCCGGAATTGTCCGCGGCATACGGCACCGGCACCGTCTTCGACGCATCCTTCGGGTCAGGCTCCGTCGTGGCCGAAGGCCGGCCATGGAAATACTTGTCCGACGTGAACGACTGCCCGATCAACGAGGAGCCGATCACCTTGCCGTCCTTCTCGATCAGGCTGCCGTTCGCCTGGTGCGGGAACACCGCCTGGGCGATGCCGGTGATCGCCAGCGGGTAGGCCAGCCCGGTGATAACAGTCATCACGACGATCATCACGATAGCAGGGCGAATGTGGTTCATGGTCCGATATCCTCAGGCAAGGCCAATGGCGAAAACCAGCATGTCGATCAGCTTGATGCCGATGAACGGCACGGCGATCCCGCCAAGGCCATAGATCAGCAGGTTGCGGCGCAGGATCGAGGCAGCGCCGACCGGGCGGTATTTGACCCCCTTCAACGCCAGCGGGATCAGGCAGACGATGATCAGCGCATTGAAGATGATCGCCGACAGGATCGCGCTCTCCGGGTTGTGCAGCCGCATCACGTTCAGCGCCTGCAACTGCGGATAGAACACCACGAACATCGCCGGGATCATGGCGAAATACTTCGCCACGTCGTTGGCGATGCTGAACGTGGTCAGCGCGCCGCGCGTCATCAGCAACTGCTTGCCGATCTCGACGATCTCGATCAGCTTGGTCGGATCGCTGTCCAGATCGACCATGTTGCCCGCCTCGCGCGCCGCCATGGTGCCGGTGTTCATCGCCACGCCCACGTCAGCCTGAGCCAGCGCCGGCGCATCGTTCGTCCCGTCACCGCACATCGCCACCAGCTTGCCCTGCGCCTGTTCATCGCGGATCAGCTTCAGCTTGGTTTCCGGCGTGGCTTGCGCGAGGAAATCGTCCACCCCGGCTTCAGCGGCGATCGCCGCGGCGGTCAGCGGGTTGTCGCCGGTGATCATCACCGTGCGTATCCCCATCCGCCGCAATTCGGAGAATCGCTCGCGGATGCCGCCTTTGACGATGTCCTTCAAATAGATGACGCCCAGCAGCTTGCCGTTGCGCGCGACGGCGAGCGGCGTGCCGCCGGCCTTGGCGATCTCATCGGATTTCGCCTGTAGCTCGCGCACCGCCGCGTCGCTGATCACCGGCCGCACCGCGGTGACAACGCCGCCGTCCTCGGGCCGCGTATTGCTGAACGTGCGCGCCCAGGTCAGCACCGCGTCGACCGCACCCTTGCGGATCGCGGCGCCCTCGATGTCGATGCCGCTCAGCCGCGTCTGCGCCGAGAACGCGATGAAGTGCGCATCCATCGGCGCCATCTCGCGGCCACGAATGCCGTATTTCTCCTTCGCCAATACGACGATGGAGCGGCCCTCCGGCGTCTCGTCCGGCAGCGACGCAAGCTGCGCCGCGTCGGCCAGTTCCGCCTCGCTGACGCCGGTCAGCGGGAAGAACTCGGTGGCCTGGCGGTTGCCCAGCGTGATCGTGCCGGTCTTGTCCAGCAGCAGCGTGTCCACATCGCCGGCGGCTTCCACCGCGCGGCCGGACATCGCCAACACGTTGAAGCGCACCAGCCGGTCCATGCCGGCAATGCCGATCGCCGACAGCAGCGCACCGATCGTGGTGGGGATCAGCGCGACGAACAGCGCCACCAGGATCACCACCGACACCGCGCCGCCGGCATAGGTGGCGAAGCTGGGGATCGTCGACACCGCAATGACGAAGATGATCGTCAGGCCCGCCAGCAGGATGTTCAGCGCGATCTCGTTCGGGGTCTTCTGCCGCTCGGCGCCTTCCACCAGCGCGATCATCCGATCCAGGAACGTCGAGCCCTGGGCCGCGGTAATGCGCACCTTGATCCAGTCCGACAGCACCCGCGTGCCGCCGGTCACCGCCGACCGGTCGCCGCCGCTTTCGCGAATGACCGGGGCGGATTCGCCGGTGATCGCCGACTCGTCCACCGAGGCAATGCCTTCCACCACCTCGCCGTCGCTGGCGATGAACTCGCCGGCTTCCACCAGCACGATGTCGCCCGGTTGCAGCGACGGCGCGGCGACGGTCTCGTACTCCTTGGCGTTGATCGAGGCGAGGCGCTTGGCCATCGTCTCGGTGCGCGCCTTGCGCAACGTCGCCGCCTGCGCCTTGCCGCGGCCTTCCGCCACGGCTTCGGCGAAGTTGGCGAACAGCACGGTCAGCCACAGCCAGACGATGATCTGGAAGGTGAAGCCCAGCGTGCCGCCGCCCGAGACCAGCTCGCGGACGAAGATCACGGTGGTGAGCATGGCGACGACCTCGACCACGAACATCACCGGATTCTTGATCATCAGCCGCGGATCGAGCTTGACAAACGACTGGCCGATCGCCGGCACCAGGATCGCCGGGTCCAGCAGGGTAGTTTGAGTGCCGCGCATTGTCTTACGAATGTCCATGATTGGTGTTGCGTCTCCCCCTCCCACAAGGGGAGGGGGAGGTCGTCCTTTAGCTGCCCGTGTCGTAAAGCGTGCCGGCATGCATCGCGTAATGCTCGACGATCGGACCGAGCGACACCGCCGGGAAGAAGATCAGTCCGCCGGTGATCAGAATCACGCCGACCACCAGGCCGACGAACAGCGGGCTGTCGGTCGGGAAGGTGCCCGCCGAGACCGGCACGATCTTCTTCCGCACCAGCGATCCGGCGATGGCCAGCGTCGGGATGATCATCAGGAAGCGCCCCATGAACATTGCCAGCCCGAGCGTGTCGTTCCAGAACGGCACATTGGCGGACAGTCCGGCGAACGCACTGCCGTTGTTGCCGGTGGCCGACACGTAGGCATACAGCGCCTCGGAAAATCCGTGCGGACCGGCGTTGTTCATCGCTCCGGTGCCGACCGGCAGCACCACGGCAAGAGCAGTGAAGCCCAGCATCGACAGGGGGAGGATCAGGATGCCGAGCATGGCCATCTTCACCTCCTTCGATTCCAGCTTCTTGCCCAGGTATTCCGGCGTCCGGCCAACCATCAGCCCGGCGACGAACATCGCCACGATGACGAACAGCAGCATGCCATACAGGCCGGAACCGACACCGCCGAAGATGATCTCGCCCAGCATGATGTTGACCATCGGCACCGCGCCGGCCAGCGGCAGCAGGCTGTCATGCATGTTGTTGACGGCGCCGCAGGAGGCATCGGTGGTGATGGTGGTGAACAGCGCCGAGTTGGCGATGCCGAACCGCACCTCCTTGCCTTCCATGTTGCCGCCGGCCTGCGCATCGCTCGCGGCCTGGTCCACGTGGAAAGGCGCGAAGGCCGGGTTGCCCTGCAATTCAACCGAGTAGGCGATCGCCGCGCCGCCGATGAACAGCACGAACATCACCGCGAAGATCGCCCAGCCCTGCCGCTCGCTGCCGACCATGCGGCCGAACAGGTTGGTCAGGCCGGCACCCAGCGAGAAGATCAGCAGGATCTGGATCAGGTTGGTCAGCGCATTGGGGTTCTCGAACGGATGCGCAGAGTTGGCGTTGAAGAAGCCACCGCCATTGGTGCCCAGCATCTTGATGACTTCCTGCGAAGCCACCGGACCTTGGGCGATGACCTGCTTGGCGCCTTCCAGCGTCGTCGCCTCGGTATAGGCGCCCAGATTTTGCGGCATGCCCTGCCAGACAAACACCAGCCCCACAACGATCGCCGCCGGCAGCAGGATGTAGAACGTGCACCGAGTCAGATCGACCCAGAAGTTGCCGATGGTCTGCGCGGATCGGCGGGCGAACCCGCGCACCAGCGCCACCGCAAGCGCGATACCCGTAGCCGCCGAGACGAAGTTATGCACCGTCAGCCCGGCCATCTGCGTCAGGTAGCTCATCGTCGTTTCGGGGACGTACGACTGCCAGTTGGTATTGGTGACGAAGCTGACCGAGGTGTTGAACGCGAGATCTGGCGACACCGCGCTCTGGCCAGCCGGATTGAATGGCAGCACGCTCTGCAGCCGCTGCAAGCCATACAGCACGACAAACCCTGCAAAGCTGAACGCCAACATCGCGATCGCGTAACCGACCCAATGCTGCTCCTGGGTCTCATCGACGCCGCACAGGCTGTAGGTCAAGCGTTCCACCGGCCGCAGCACGGGGGAAAGCAGCGTGCGCTCGCCATTGAACACGCGAGTCATGTAGCCGCCGATCGGGCGGGTGATCAGGGCCAGCAGAACGCAGTATAGTGCGATCTGCAGCCATCCATTGATGGTCATGGCAAGACAGCCTTCCGGCTTATGAGGTTCAGAATGGCTCGGGGCGGGTCAGAGCGAACACCAGGCCGCCAGGAATATCACCGAAGATCATGCTGCACGACCTTCAGAACCGCTCGGGGCGGACCAGCGCGAAGACCAGGTAGCCAAGCAATCCGATGGTGACGATGCCGCCGAGCACGTAGTCGATGACCATGGCCGTATCCTTACAGATGGTCGCAGGCGTAGGCGTACAGCACGCAGACGCCGAGGAAACCGGCGCCGACGAGCAGGTAGATGATATCCAGCATGACGAGTCCTTTCGAGGATGCACGGTCGCCGTCGCCCGGCCGCGCGCATCAGCCGCCGTGCGGTATGTGCAACCGCGGCGCCGTCACACCAGCTAATCCGTCGCGCGTATATTTTCGATGTGGCGCGCCGCAGAGTGGCATATAGAACCCGTATAAGTCTATAAAACCTCTCCCGCGGGAGCGGGAGAGGTCGAAGGTGCGAAGCACCGAGGGTGAGGGTGATCGGGTCGGCACGTAAGCGCGTAGAGCGTGCCGACCCGATCGCCCTCACCCTCGTGCGCTGCGCGCCCTCGACCTCTCCCGCTCCCGCGGGAGAGGTTTCCTTATTGCATGCCGGTGAACGCGACGAGCACCCGCGCGAGCAGGGCCAGCACAAGGCAAACCGCGACCACGCGGGCGACCTGGCCAATGACCTCGCCCGGCGTGGGAAAAGACGTGCGGTCGTCCATGTCCCGCGGGACATCCACGTCTCGTGGATGCGGCAGACCGAACGAAGTGTGGCGGACGTCGCTCACGTTGCCCTCCATCGGCTGCGACCCAGGAACCGACGAGAATCTGAGCATGACGCGGTATAAAAACCATGTCGCCCCGAGGGGCGGCAAATAGCCGCGGCGTAAAGACAATTCTTGCCAAATCACAATCTTAATAAAGTGATCCCCGTTCACGCGATCCATTGCCCGTGCGCGGCCACCCCTGCGCTAGCCTCCGCCGCTGGAGGAAACAGCAAATGGATCGCCGTCTCCTGCTCTGCACCGCGCTGCACTCCGGCGCGATACTGGCACTTGCGCTTCCGTCATACGCTCAGCCCGCACCGAATGCGCGACCCAGCGGCGGCAACGTGGTTGCCGGCGCCGCCACCATCGCCCAATCGGCGACCACCACGACCATCGATCAAACCACCCAGCGCGCCGCCATCAACTGGCAGAGCTTCAACATCGGCAGCCGGCAATCCGTGCAGTTCGACCAGCCGTCGTCCTCGGCCGTCGTGCTTGATCGCGTCGTCGGCCCCAACCCCTCGGAAATCGCCGGCCAGATCGACGCCAACGGCCAGGTGGTAATCGTCAACCAGTCCGGCGTGCTGTTCTACAAGGGTGCGCAGGTGAACACCGCCGGACTGATGGTGTCCGCCGCCGGCATCGGCAACGCCAACTTCATGGCGGGCCGGATGGCGTTCAACCAGGCGCCCAACCCCAACGCCATGGTGGTGAACCAGGGCTCCATCACCGTTCGGGATGCCGGGCTGGCCGCCCTGGTCGCGCCGCAGGTAGCCAATTCCGGGGTGATCAACGCCCGGCTGGGCCAGGTCATACTGGCGGGAGCGAAGACCGCGACGCTCGACCTGTACGGCGACGGGCTGATGGCGATCGACGTCACCGGCCAGGTCGTCCAGGCGCCGAACGGAGCCACGGCGCTGGTCACCAACACCGGAATCATCCGGGCCGACGGTGGCACCGTGCAGCTCACCGCCCAGGCTGCCGACGGCGTCGTGCAGACGCTGGTCAATGCCGGCGGCAAGATTCAGGCAGCCTCGGTCGGCGACCGCGCCGGCAGCATCGTGCTGAACGGGGTGGGCGGCTCGATCACCGTCGCCGGGCAACTGACCGCCACCGGCAACGCCCCCGGCACCACCGGCGGCGCGATCGAAGCGAACGCCAGCGGCAGCGTTGTCCTTGCTCCCACCGCGCGGATCGACGCGTCGGGTCAGTCGGGGGGCGGCGTCGTCGCCATTGGCACGACCTTGGCGCGCGCCAAGGGCGGCAGCAGCGTCACGGCAAAGCATACCGCGGCGAATGTGACCGTGGCGGGGGGAGCGACGATCGCCGCGAACGCCACCGCCAAAGGCAATGGCGGCCGGGTCGCCGTGCTCTCCGCCGGCGCCACCACGATGGACGGCGCGATCAGCGCCAAGGGCGGCCCGAAAGGCGGCAACGGCGGCTTCGTCGAGACCTCCGGCGCCACCGTGACGATCGGACAGTCGGCGGTGGTCGACACGCTCGCCCCGCACGGGCTGACCGGCATGTGGTTGCTCGATCCCACCAACGTCGTCATCGCCAACACGGGCGGCACCGAGACGCCCGGCACGGTCGAAGAGGGCCTCCTGACCACCGACGAAACGATCCAGGCCGATAATGACATTACCGTAACCGATCCGATCATCGCCAACCCCAAGGAAAGCCATGACCTGGCCTTCGAGGCGGGCCGCAACATCCTGATCAATGCCGACATCGCGCTGCAAGGCGGGAGTTTCAGCGCGACGGCCAACGACAGTTTCGACCTTCCCGGTGGCGCCGCACTGGCAGACCGCAGCGCCGGTGCGGGGTCTGTGACGATGGCCTCCGGCGTCTCGATCAACACCACCGTCGGCACGCAGTTCATCTTGATCGAGGTGGACCCGTCAGCAACCAACACCGGTGGCGGCGGAGCCTTCGTGCCGGGAACGGTCACCCTGGCGAACATGACGACCGGCGGCGGCGAGGTCTTTGCCGGCAACGGCACGGCGCTCGGGTTGATCGGGACACTCAACGCCGGGACCGGCCAGGTGGTCCTCAGTTCGACAGGCGCCGCCGGCATGGCCCTGGACGGTGCCATCACCGGGAGCGGGTCCTGCTGGGTGCGACGGGCGGCGGTGGGGTGACGCAGGAACTCGGCCGACATGATCACCGCTGGGCAACTCGGGATAAACGCCAGCGGCTCGGTCAACATGGTGGGGCCGAATGCGGTGACGACGCTTGCCGCCGCGGTGACCGGCGCCGGCAACAGTTTTGCGTTCCGTGACAATTCGACGCCGCTGACCATCGGCGAGGTCAGCCTCGCCGAAGACCGGGCAGCTTTTATCACCGGCGTCACGACCCAGGACGGCCGGATTGCGCTATCCACAACCACCTCCGGCGGCATCACTGTGAACCAGCCGATCGGCTCCACCGGCGGCGAGATCGACATCGCTGTGGCGCCCGGTTCCGGCTTCACCAACAACACCGACAGTACGGCGACGCTTCCGACCGCGATCACCAGCGGCAACGGCAACATCGTGGTGCTGGCGGACGCGATGACGCTCGCCGCCAACAGCACGATCAACGCCGGTTCCGGGACCATCGTGCTGGGGCCGGCGACGACCGGCGATACTATCGTTCTCGGCGCGGCAAGCAGTGCGGGCACGCTTGGCCTGCAAACCACCGATCTCGCGACGATGACGGCGGGCATGATCCAGGTCGGCTATCGGACCGAAGCCGCGACGGCGTCGTTTACCGGCAGCATCGCCATCGATGGCGCCGGCATCAGCCTGAACCCCGCGGATGTTCCGGCATTGCTGCTGGTCACCGGCGGAGCGGGCGGCACGGTGACGCAAACGGCGCCGGTGACGTTCAGCGCCGCCGGTGGCAGCTCTGGGCATCATTGCCGGCGGCAACGCGAGGCTGAACGGCGCCAACGCGGTCAGCACGCTGGCCGGCTTCACCGACAACGGCAGCAGCCTCGCGTTCACCAACGACGGGAAACTGACGGTGGGGGCGTTGCCGGCGCAGCAGCTTGGCATCGCGGTCGATGGAAACGGGTTTGCCAGCTCCGCGCCGATGGCCAGCGGAGGCAGCCTGCCGAGCAATCCCCTGGCCGGCGCAACCGCGACCGGCGGCGGCGCTATCGCGATCACGACGAGTGCGGGCGCCCTGACGCTCGATAGCAATGTGAGCGCAAGCGGCCAGACCGTGACCCTGACTTCGGCGGCGGCGATCGATCAGATCGCCGGAGTGATCACCGCAGCCACGCTGACCGGCAGTTCGGTCGGCGGCGCGACGCTCAATCTGGCCAACGCAGTCGGCACTCTGGGGCCATTCGGCGATACCGGCACAGGCTCGCCCGGCCTCACGTTCAAGGACGGTCAGGCGCTACAGACCGCGGGCGTGGTGAGTTCCACCGGCCCGCTTACGTTGACCACCACCGCGGGCGGCCTGACCCTCGGCGGCGACATTACTGCTGCCGGCCAGACGGTGACACTGGCCTCGGCAGGCGCGATCGACCAGACCGGGGGGTTGATCACCGCAGCCACGCTGAGCGGCAGTTCGATCGGCGGCGCGACGCTCAATCTGGTCAACGCAGTCGGCACGTTGGGGCCGTTCGGCGACACCGGCACAGGCTCCGCCGGCCTGACTTTCAAGGACGGTCAGGCGCTACAGACCGCTGGCGTGGTCAGCTTCCACCGGCCCGCTTACGCTGACCACCACATTGGGTGGACTGACCCTCGGCGGCGACGTTACCGCTGCCGGCCAGACGGTGACCCTGACCTCCGCGGCGGCGATCGATCAGACCGCGGGCGTGATCACCGCGGCCACGCTGACCGGCAGTTCGGTCGGCGGCGCGACGCTCAATTTGGTCAACGCCGTTGGTACGCTGGGGCCATTCAGCGATACCGGCGCAGGCTCGCCCGGCCTGAGCTTCATCGACGGCCAGGCGTTGCAGACCGCGGGCGTGGTCAGTTCCACCGGGCCGCTGACCCTGACCACCACCATCGGTGGCATGACCCTCGGCGGCGACCTGACCGCTGCCGGCCAGACCGTGACGCTGACCTCGGCGGGCGCGATCGACCAGACCGGAGGATTGATTACGGGCGTCACGCTGACCGGCAGTTCGGTCGGCGGCGCGACGCTGAACCAGGCCAACGCGGTCGTTACGCTGGGGCCGTTCAGCGATACCGGCGCAGGTTCGGCCGGCCTCACTTTCAAGGACGGCCAGGCGTTGCAGACCGCGGGCCTGCTGAGTTCCACCGGCCCGCTGACCCTGACTACCATCGTGGGTGGTCTGACGCTCGCCGGCAACGTAACCGCGACGGGCCAGACGGTGACGCTGGCTTCGGCGGCGGCGCTCGACCAGACCGCCGGCGTGATCACCGCCGCAACCCTGGCCGGCAGCTCGGTCGGCGGCGCAACGCTCAACAAGGACAATGCGGTCGGCACGCTGGGGCCGTTCAGCGATACCGGCGCAGGCTCGACCGGCCTGAGCTTCATCGACGGCCAGGCATTGCAGACGGCGGGCGTGGTGAGTTCCACCGGCCCGGTGACCCTGACCACTACCGTTGGTGGCATGACGCTCGGCGGTGATGTCACCGCGGTGGGACAGACGGTCACGCTGACTTCGGCGGCAGCGATCGACCAGACCGCCGGGTTGATCACCGCAGCCACGCTGACCGGCAGTTCGGTCGGCGGCGCGACGCTCGATCTGGCCAACGCCGTCGGTACGCTTGGGCCGTTCAGCGATACCGGCGCCGGTTCGGCCGGCCTCACATTCAAGGACGGGCAGGCGCTGCAGACCGCAGGCACGGTGAGTTCCACCGGCCCGCTGACCCTGGCCACCACCGCCGGTGGACTGACGCTCGGCGGCAACGTAACCGCGGCGGGCCAGACCGTGACGCTGACCTCGGCGGGGGCGCTCGACCAGGCCACCGGCGTGATCACCGCGGCCACGCTGGCCGGCAGCTCGGTCGGCGGCGCGACGCTCAATCAGGACAATGCCATCGGCACGCTGGGACCGTTCAGCGATACCGGCGCAGGCTCGACCGGCCTGAGTTTCAAAGACGGCCAGGCGTTGCAGACCGCCGGCGTGATAAGCTCAACCGGCCCGGTGACCCTGATCACGACCATCGGCGGCGTGACGCTCGGCGGTGACGTCACCGCGGCGGGTAAGACGGTCACGCTGACCTCGGCGGCGGCGATCGTCCAGACCGCCGGCTTGATCACCGCGGCCACGCTAACCGGCACTTCGGCCGGCGGCGCGACGCTGAACCAGGCCAACGCGGTCGGCACACTGGGGCCGTTCAGCGATACCGGCGCGGGCTCGCCCGGGCTGAGCTTCACCAACGGCCAGCCATTGCAGACCGCGGGCCTGCTGTCTTCGGCCGGCCCGGTGAGCCTGACGACCACAGCGGGTGGCCTGACGCTCGGCGGCAACGTAACCGCGGCAGGCCAGACGGTGACGCTGACTTCCGCGGGGGCGATCGACCAGATCGGCGGCGTGATCACCGCGGCAACGGTGACCGGCAGTTCGGTCGGCGGCGCGACGCTCGATCAGACCAACGCTATCGGCGTGCTCGGGCCGTTCAACGATACCGGCCCCGGTTCGGCCGGCCTCACGTTCAAGGACGGCCAGGCGTTGCAGACCGCGGGCGCCGTGAGTTCCACCGGTCCGCTGACCCTGACCACCACCGCGGGCGGACTGACGCTCGCCGGCAACGTCACCGCTTCGGGCGAGACGATGACGCTGACCTCGGCGGGCGCGATCGACCAGACGGCCGGTATCGTCACCGCAGGCACGCTGACCGGCAGCTCGGCCGGCGCCACGGCGCTGACGAACAACAATGTCATCGGCGTGCTCGGCCCCTTCACCGCCGCCAGCCTGGGCCTGCTCGACGCCGTGCCACTGACGATCTCCGGTCCGGTCACCGCCGATTTCCTCACCATTACCGCGACCGGGCGGATGACCCTGGCGGGCAACATCGCTACGATCGGAGCGCCGCTCAGCCAGCAATCCGGCCCCACGCCCGCGCCGGACGGCAGCACTTTGCAGGTGCTGGCGCTCGGAACCAATGCCGGGCCGATTGCGCAGTTCGTGCAGACCGGCGTCTCGACGTTGACCGACGCCCCCGGCACCACGCTGCGCATTCAGCTCCCCGCGGCCGGCGGCACCGCGACCTTCGCCAACCTCGACGGGCCGGGCGCCAACCTGGTGCTCGGGCTCGGCACCGGCACCGCCAACGGCACCATGGAGGTCGGCGGCCTGCTGGTGCTTGGCCAGCGCGGCTCGGCAAACCTTTTCGGCAGCGTGGACGGCGTCACGACGGACGCCGCGGCTGCGCTTGGGCAGATCATCCCGACGATCGATCCAAGCTACACGTTCAACGACTGCGTCATCGGCCTCGCAGCCTGCGGCGCGCCTATACCGCCGCTGCTCCCACCCATCCTGTCGATCGGCTGGCTGCCGGGCGGCGAGGTCTTGCTCTACCCCGGCCCGACCGTGCCGCCGGTACCTCCCCTGCCAGGGCTGAACCTGATCGTGCTGGTCACGCCCCCGCTGCTGACCGGTGAACTCGCGCCGCAAGACGTTGTCCCGCCCAACATCTCGTTCGAGGACTACTGACCATGCGCCCGGTTCTGGCCCTGCTGGCCTTGCTCGCCGTCCTGGCCGGCTGCGCGCCGCCGCCGCCGAGCGACTATGTGGGCGGCGTCGGCAATGGCCAGGCCGCCACCGCGCTGGGCCAGGATGCCAGCGGCGAAGCCTGCAACCAGTTCCCCGGCGACCGCCCGGGTTCGGCCGAGGTGATCTGCGGCACCTGGCAACAGCCGGCGGCCCTGGTCCACAGCGGGCCACAAGCCGGCGCGGACGGGCTGATGGCGCTTGCCACCGCAGGCGCGTGGCGTCAGGCGCTGGACGAGCGCTTTGTCTGTCAGGCTCCAGCGGCGACGACGATCCTCGGCGACCAACCTGCCCTGCTGATGCAATGCAAGCGCCGTATCGGCGGCTGGCCGCAGGTGGCGATGGTGGCCTCGGTGGACGGACGCACCTGGCTGGCCAACGGCATCCTGCCAACGCTGCCGGTGATGGAGCGCTCGATCGGAGTCCTGTCCGGGCGCGTTGCCCCGACCGCCGCCCCCAGCCTGCCGGCGTCGGCCGCCGATGCCCTGCTCGCCAACCGGCTCGCGGCGCGGGCCTTCGGCGCCGGCGACGTCGGGCATTTCGAGGAGCTGATGGTGCTCGGCACCCGCGCCAACCTGGCGGAGAATTTCGCCACCTCCGAGCAAGCGTTCAGGGCCGCGCTGGCGGTGCAGCAGAAGGCGCTGGGCCGCGACGACCCGGACACCGTGCTGCCGCTGATGCACCTCGCGTTGCAGGTCTCGGACCAGGGCCGGTTCGCCGAGGCTGATGCACTGTTCGCCCAGGCCGAGAAGCTCGCTCCGCGCTCCACTGACCGGCTGGCCTCGGCTCGGTTGCTGCACTATCGCGCGCTGAATGCGCTGAACCAGGGCAAGTTGGCCCAGGCCCTCGTGTTGTTGCGCAACGCCGACGCGGCCTACGCGGCCTTGGTGCCGCCCGAGATGCTTGCAGCGCAGCCGCTGGCCCGGGTGCAGGTGGCCTCGCTGGGGTCGCTGACGACCAGCGGGCCGATCACCGATCCCACGGTCCAATCGGCGCTGATGGGGGTGCTGGAGACGCGGCGCTACCAGGCAATCGTGCTACGCCACACGGGCCAGACGGAGGCCAGCGCGGCGACCATCGCGGCGGCGCAGCGGGTGGCGGATGCCAATGACCTGGCGGTGCCGCTGGTTGCCGCGCGGCTGACCCGCACCGCCGCGACAGCCGAGGGCGCGGCGGGACAGACCGCCATTGCCGAGGCAGGGTTGGCGCGCTCCGCCGTCGCCTTCGGGGAAGTGCTGCCGCAGACCCGCCCAGTGGCGGAGACATTCCTGCTGGATGCCGCCGAACTGGCCCACCAAGGCAATCTCGCCCGCGCGCTGGAGCTGTGCCGCAGCGCGACGGTCCTGCTGCGTCAGTTGCACGCCGGCACCGATCCGGCATTGCTCGCCCCCTGCCTCGCCGCCTATGCGACCGAGGCGGCGCACCGCCCGGCTGACGCCCAGACACTGTTGGCGGCGATGTTCGAAACCGCCGAACTGGCGCAGGACAGCCTGACCACGCGACAGATCGCCGAAGCCGCGGCCCGGCTGGCCGCCAATGCGCGCGACCCGAAAGTGGCCGAGGCGATCCGCCGGCGGCAGGATGCCGGCCAGACACTGGCGGAACTCTACCGTGAGCGTGACGACATGGCGCACGGCGCAGTGCCCGGGACGGTGGCTCCCCCCGCGGTCCCGCTGACGCCCGCCGAACTGGACCAGCACATCGCCGCCGCGCAGGCCGACCTGGCCGATGCTGACGCCGCCCTGCACGCCGCCGCGCCGAACTACGGTCAACTGGTGCAGGAGGATGTGGCCGCGGCCGACGTGCTGGCAGCCTTGCGGCCGGACGAGGCGTTCGTTGCCGTCACCCTGGCCGGCGACTCCGGCTGGGTCTTCGCGCTCCGCAACGGCCAGATCGACGCGGCGCCGCTGCGCGCCGGCACCAAAGCGGTCGGCGAACTGGTGCGCCGCGTGCGCGCTGGCATCGAGTTGACCACGGCCGGCGTCCCCCGCTTCGACACCGATGCCGCGCATGCCCTGTATGACGCGGTGCTGGCTCCGATCGCGCCGCGCCTGACCGGTGCGAAGGCCCTGGTCGTGGCGCCGTCGGGGCCCCTGCTGTCGCTGCCGTTCGCGGTGCTGCTGACCGGTTCCGGCGATCCGGCGCACCTCGCCGAGGCGCCCTGGCTGATCCGGGATTTCTCCATCGCGCACGTGCCGTCGGCGGCGAATTTCGTCGGGTTGCGCCGCATCGCCGGGACCTCGCGTGCGGGGTCGCCGTGGTTCGGCTTCGGCGACTTCCGCCCGGTGACCCTGGCCCAGGCAGAGCACAGTTTCCCCGCCGGCACCTGCGCTGACAGCGCCCGGCTGTTCGCCGGCCTGCCGCCGCTGCCCTACGCCCGCCGCGAATTGGAGGCAGCGCGCGCGCTGCTGGGCGCGTCCCCGGCGGACGAGATGCTCGGCGCGGCGTTCACCGTGCCGGCGGTCGAACATGCAAGCCTGAAGAACTATCGCGTGCTGCATTTCGCCGCGCACGCGCTGCTGCCGACCGACCTGCGCTGCGAGAGCGAGCCGGCGATCGTGACGTCGGATCCGCCCGGCGCGGCCGACGCCTCCGGCGCGCTGCTGACCTCGAGCGATGTATTGGGGCTGGATCTGGACGCCAATGCGGTGATCCTGTCGGCGTGCAACTCGGGCGGCCCGGGCGGCGCCGATGCCGGCGACAGCCTGTCCGGCCTGGCGCGTGCGTTCTTCTTCGCCGGCGCGCGGGCGCTGCTGGTGACGCACTGGTCGATCAGCGACGCGTCGTCGGCGTTCCTGGTAGCGGACACGCTGCGCCGTTTCGCCGCAGGCACCGACGGCGGGTTGTCCGGATCGCTGCGCGCCGCGGAACTCGGAATGCTGGACGGCGCGGGGAAGACGCTACCCGCGAACCTGGCGCATCCGTTCTACTGGGCCCCCTTCGCCCTGATCGGCGAGGGCAGCCCGGCAGCAGTAAACCTCTCCCGCGCAGCGGGAGAGGTCGAGACGCGCCAGCGTCGAGGGTGAGGGTGCCGCGGCACGCACGGTCCCCTTACTCACGCCCGCGCACCAGCCGCCTGCCCCACCTCGCCACCTCCCGCAACGGCGCCGTCACCCTCCACGACGCAGACCCGCGCATCGCCGCAGCCTCCGCCACCGCCGCATCCCGCTCCGCCGCAAGGCGCGTACTGAACGCCACGTCCGCCGCACCGAACACTGCGCGCCGCCCGATCTCCGACCCAAGATCGAATAGCGTCACGTTGTCCACTGCCCGCCGCATATACCGTCGCGCCGTGTCAGCCGACCGGAACGCATGGTAGATGCCACGATCCGCGGCCCCCGGATGCCGCTGATAGAACACGCAGCAAAACCCCACGGTCGAGAGAAGCTGTGTCACGCACTCGGGGTTCGGGCCCCACCAGTTCGTCGCATCGTCATTGAGTGTGGTCCCGGGATAAAACACCATCGCCGGCCGATCGAACGCCAGCAGATCCTGGTGTGTCTCCACGACCAGCAGATCCTTCGCCAGCGCGGCGACCTTTCCCAGCACCATGGCGGGGTCGATCATGTGGTACAGCACGCCGATGAACAGCACCACATCGACCGGTTCGATATCGCCCGGCAATTCCGTCGGATCGATCTCCCTGGCTTCGACGTCGATGTCCAGGCAGGCCCGCGCCAACTCGAATGTTTCACGCCCCCGAAACTGCGGCGAGCGCCAGGCGTAGCTATCCGTCGCGATCACCCGGCTGGCGCCGGCACGTTTGGCCTCGAATGTGAAATACCCGTTCCAGGCGCCGACATCCACAACGCTGCGACCGGCAAGATCGACGATACCGAGAATAGCCGCGCGCTCGGCTTCCATGGTTGCGGCCGACTTCGCACCTTCGATAACGAGATCCGGAAACAGCCGGATCGTCTGATACCAATAAACCTGCGACAGCTCCTTGGCCCGGTCTCGCAGCTCCTGGGCAGACATCCCGTCCCCTATGTCGCGAGGAACGGTAGAATTATACCGCCCCGCTAAACGATTGACACACGGCACCTGCCGCCCACCCGTCATGGCCGGGCTTGACCCGGCCATCGATGCAGCACGGTGCCGCGATAGATGGCCAGGTCAAGCCCGGCCATGACGGGTGGGGGCAGTCCGTGCGAAACGGTCGAGAGTCGAATCGTTCGGCGAGCTGGTATTAGCAGACGCTCGGAGCGATGACCATTGGATTGATGGCGCGAAGATCGTATTATCAGGTGTCTGGAATCCCCATTGGGCACTGCAACAGCCCAGCAACGGCGGGAACGGAAAAAAGCAAGGCTTTAACGCAAATGGACGCAAACAAGGCCGAAGCACCGTGTCAAGCCACAGCATTTGCAACCGCACGGTGCTTCGATCTTGTTTGCGTCCATTTGCGTTAAAACCTTGCTGTCTACGACCCACAAGCCGCACCGCGTTCGGTGTACCTCCGTTAGTTCACATTTCAATGCAAGCTGGCGCAATCCGCCAACCTGCTGTGAACTGCGCGCCGCCGACTGCAACAGGAAACCCACGATGCACCAAGGCCTGTCCTACATGGTCTTCGCCTGGCTGATCGCCTCGGCCACCGCAACGATGGCCCAGGAGCCCCGCGTCCCCGCACCGCCCAGAGCAATGCTGCTGCTGCAAGCCCAAGCACAGGGTGTGCAGATCTACGCCTGCGAGAAGACCGCCGAAGCCTACCGCTGGGTCTTCAAGGCCCCGGATGCGGCGCTGTTCGACGACACCGGGCGGCAGATCGGCGCCCACTTCGCCGGACCGGCATGGCAGCTCACCGATGGTAGCTGGGTTACCGGAGAAGTCGCAGCGCAGGCGCCCGCACCAGAACCTCACGCCATCCCCTGGCTACTGCTGCGGGTCAATTCGCATGGCGGCAACGGGGTTCTGCAACGGGCCGATCTGGTGCGGCGTGTCGATACGGAAGGTGGCGTCGCGCCGACGGCGACGTGCGATGCGACCCAGGCGCAGACCGAGGCCCGGATGCGCTATACCGCCCGCTACCTGTTCTATGCCGCGTCACCATGATCCGGCGCGTGCCGATCACAAGAACGTCAGCCTTAACAACATCCGCTGGTCGCTGACCCAGTGCCTTGCCGAAACGTCGCCCGATCGTCACACTCTGCCGCAACGGGTCGGTCCGAACGGACAGACGGCGCACACCTAGCCCGACCGTTCGTATCCCAGCGCCAGGAGGAAACTGAATGAGCGACAACGATCGAGCGCGCAAGGTGGTCATCGCCAGCTTCCTCGGCTGGATGCTGGACGCCTTCGACTTCTTCCTCATGGTGTTCGTGTTCAGCGACGTCGCCAAGACATTCGGCGTCTCCATCACCACGGTGACCGTCGCGGTCACCCTCACGCTGGCGATGCGTGCCCTCGGCGCCTTCATCTTCGGCCGGCTGGCGGACCATTTCGGCCGCCGCCCGATGCTGATGATCAGCGTGCTCTGTTACTCCGTGCTCGAATTGCTCTCCGGCCTGGCCCCGACCCTGTTGACGTTCCTCATCCTGCGCGCGCTGTTCGGCATCGCCATGGGCGGCGAGTGGGGCATTGGCAGCTCGCTGACCATGGAGACCATTCCGGCGAAATGGCGAGGCTGGGTCTCGGGGTTGCTGCAATCCGGCTATCCCGGCGGCTATTTCCTCGCCACCCTCGCGTTCTATTTCGTCTATCCGCTGGTCGGCTGGCGCGGCCTGTTCATGGTCGGCGCGCTGCCTGCGCTGCTGGTGCTGTACATCCGCCGCAACGTGCCTGAGAGCCCGGACTGGACCTCGCGCCAGGCGGCGCCCCGACAGCCCATCCTCGCGGTGCTGCGCCAGCATGTCGGACTGGCGATCTATGCGATCATCATGATGACCGCATTCAACTTCTTCAGCCACGGCACCCAGGACATCTACCCCAACATCTTCCTGGGCGTGCAGCACAAGTTCGACCACGCCACCATCACCACCATCGCGCTGACCTACAACGCCGGCGCGGTGATCGGCGGCATCGGCTTCGGCATGCTGTCGCAGATCATCGGCCGCCGCGTCACCATCGTGCTGGCCGCGCTGTTGTCGCTGCCGGTGCTGCCGCTCTGGGCGTTCGGCAGCACCGCACTCATGCTGGGGATCGGCGCCTTCCTGATGCAGATCTGCGTGCAGGGCGCCTGGGGCGTGATCCCGGCCCATCTGAACGAGCTCTCGCCGCCCAGCATCCGCGCCACCTTCCCTGGCGTCGTCTACCAGCTTGGCAACTTGCTCGCGTCCTATAACGCCACGCTACAGGCCGGGATCGGCGCACACATGGGCGGCGACTATAGCTGGGCGCTCGCCGGCGTGGCCGGCGTGGTGGCGGTGGTGATCGCGGTCCTGGTCGGCTTCGGCATGGAAGCGCACGGCGTGCACATGGGCGAAGGCGCGGCACCGGAGCCCGTGCCGCACTAACCGGGGCATCGCATTTGGACGATCCCATCACGTCGGAATGGTCCGGACCCTCGCCGAGGGCCGGGGAATGGTGCAGAAAAGCAAGCATTTCAACACAGATTTCACCGAGAGAAAGATCAAGCCACAGATTTGCACAGAGAACGGCCGCATAACGCGGGCGGTATCCTGCGTATATTCTCCTATCATTTTACTGTTCTCTGAGTAAATCTGTGGCTTAACCTTCTTCTCTGCGAAATCCGTGTTGAGATGCTTGCTTCTTTGCCGCCCGGCTCCGGCCGGAAAAGCAGCGGATCATCAGGCCAGTGCCTACGCAGTTTGAATGCGATTGCCCGGCGCCGGCCTCACCCTACGATGCCGACACCGCCCCGTAACTCCCTCAGCAACCGAGCCAAACTCTTCCCGACCTTGCCCAGCGCAGCCTCCCATGCGAACACGCCGAACCTGTCGAATTCCGGCGCCATCGCTCCGCTGCGCAGCGCAAACATTGACCGGCACACCAGATTCTCTGCCCGTGGCATCTCGCCCGGCACCCACACGAACAGCGCCAGGTCCTTGCCCGGCCGATACGCGTGCACGCCGAGGTCGCGCAGAGCGTCGGCCGCCACCACCAGCCCCGTCTCCTCCTCCAGCTCCCGCATCGCCGCCGCGACGAAACTTTCGCCAGGCTCTGCGATGCCCTTGGGAATGTCCCAACGCGGCGAGTGCGTCGCATGCCCCAGCAGCACACGGCGCCCGTCGGTGACGATCACACCGGCGGAGGTCACCATTCGCATGTCAGCACGGGGACGCGGTGAACCACGTGGTCGGCGCGACGAATTCCTGCTGTGCCGCGACCGTCAGGATCTCGCGCGAACCGGCCTCCGCGGTGCGTTTCAGCAGGCCGTACACCGCGGATCCCGCCGCCTCCAGTGCCGCCAGCGCACTGCCGCTCTGCAACCGATGGAACAGGAACAGCGCGGCAATCGCATCGCCGGCGCCGTTCACCGCAACCGGCAGGCGCGGCGTGCGCAACAGGTGGAAGTTGCCGCCCTCGCCCACCAGAAGATCCAGGTGGTCGCCCGGCGTTTCCTCGGTATCCAGGCTGGTCAGCAGCACGCAGCGGAGTCCATCCGGCCGCAACGTCGCCGCCAGCGCGGCCACCGCCTGCTTCGCCTCAACAAGAGTGCCGCAGGGCAGTCCGGTCAGCCGCTCCAGCTCGAAGCGATTGGGCGTGGCGATGTCGGCCTGCGGCAGCGCGTGCTCGCGCAAGAACGCTTCGATGCCGGGGCGCACGTAGACCCCTTCCTCCACGTCGCCGATCACCGGGTCGCAGCAATACACCGAGCCCGAATTTTCCCCGCGCACCCGCGCCACCGCGTGCAGGATCGCGTCGCCGATCGCCGCGTCGCCCATGTAGCCGGACAGCACCGCGTCGCAGTGCCGCAGCACGTCGCGCGCGGCGATGCCATCCACCAGGTCGCGTACCTGCGCGCCGGTATAGACCTGCCCGGTCCAGTCGCCGTAGCCGGTGTGGTTGGAGAACTGCACCGTGTTGATCGACCACACCTCGGCGCCGAGGCGTTGCAGCGGAAACACCGCGCTCGCATTGCCGACATGACCGTAGGACACCCAGGACTGGATCGACAGGATGTGCAGTGTGCGTGATGCGGGTGGGGCGTCCGTCATGCCGGCAGCGTAGCGCGTTATCTCGCCCCGGTCAGCGCCGTGGCTCATTGTAGCATTATGTGGCGAACGCCGCTTGATCCGCGTTCACCGAAAACTGCACCGTCATCCCAGCGCAAGCGGGGACCCAAGCAGCCGCATGGCTCCGCGCTTTCGCGGGGATGACGATTCGTTCTGGCGCTTGCTACATAATGAGTGCGTGGGGCAAGGACAGCACCCGCACCGTACAAGGACCGCCAATCGCATGCCCCACACGCCCGTGCTGTTCCAGCCGATCAGCTTCCGCTCGGTCACCGCCCGCAACCGCATCGTCGTCTCGCCGATGTGCCAGTACAGCGCCACCGACGGCCTGGGCGACGACTGGCACATCCAGCACCTCGGCGCCCGCGCCATGGGCGGCGCCGGGATCGTGTTCACCGAGGCCACCCACGTCTCCGCCGCCGGCCGCATCACCCACAACTGCCTCGGACTGTGGAACGCACAGCACCAGGCGTTGCTGCGCCGATTGGTCGCGATCGTAGAGCGTGGCGGCGCGGTGCCAGGCGTGCAGCTCGCGCATGCCGGCCGCAAGGCATCCGTACAACGTCCGTGGGAGGGCGGCGCACCGATCGCACCGAACGACGGCGGCTGGGTGCCGCTGGCGCCGAGCGCGATCCCGATGGTCGCCGGCGCCACCGATCCGCACATGCTCTCCGCGGGGGAAATCGCCGAAATCGCCGGCCAGTTCGCCCACGCCGCCCGGCTGGCGCGCGAGGCCGGCGTGCGGGTGCTGGAACTGCACGCCGCACACGGCTACCTGCTGCATTCCTTTCTCTCGCCGATCTCCAACCGCCGCACGGACTCCTACGGCGGCGACGCGGAGGGACGCAGCCGATTCCTGATGCAGACAATCGATGCGGTGCGCAGCGAATGGCCGGCCGACCTGCCGCTGTGGATCCGGCTGTCCTGCACCGACTGGATGCCGGGCGGCCTGGCCATCGCCGACACCGTCGCGCTGTGCCGCCGGCTCGCCGCGCGGGGCGACGTGGACCTGATCGATTGCTCGTCCGGCGGCGTGTCATCGGATCAGCGCATCCCGTCGTTGCATCCCGGCTACCAGGTGCCGTTCGCCGACGCAGTGAAGCACGGCGCCGGCATCGCCACCGGCGCGGTCGGGCTGATTACCGAGCCCACCCACGCCGCGGAGATCCTCGCCAATGACCGCGCCGACGTGGTGCTGGTGGCCCGCGCGGTGCTGGCCGATCCCGCGTGGCCGCTGCGCGCGGCGAAGGCTTTGGGCGTGAAGCCGGAGGTGCCGCCGCAATACATGCGGGCGGGATTCTAGGCCCTTATGTCTGTTTACAGACAGAAGCCCAGGCAGGGAGCGATGTAGGCGCGGAAAACCAGGGTTTGGTGGGACACCCGCGCGCGCCCGGAGGAAAAACCAGTTCCACTGCCGCCGCATCCCCCATTCATGATAAACTTCCTGTGATCGGAACGGCTGAATTCCCCATTCGGCCAAAACCCGGGTGACGCTTGCTGCGGTAACGCAGTAGTCCGATCCGATGCCTCAGATGAAACCGCCCGCATGATGGCTTGGCTCTCGATACCTGACCGCAAATCCGTGCCGCCGTGGTCCGACAGCCACAGTCTGCGGGGGCGGTTGCAGCGGGCCGCGCGGCTGTTGCAGGAAACCCGCACGACGCGCGGCTGGAAGGCTGTGGTGGCACTCGCGGCGCGCATGCTGCTGCGCAAGGTGCCGCTCTTGCTGCGTAACCTTCGCGCGGCGGGGCGAACGGCGAAGGTTCGCGCCGCGGTGGCGCGGGTGCGGGAGGAAGATGTCCCGGCGCAGCCGTACCTCGCTTTCGCCGTCACCGGCGGTCTGGGGGACTGCCTGGTCATGGCGCGCTTCCTGCGGGACGTCGCAGCGCAGGCAGGCGACATCAGGTTCGACATTTTCGCGCCCAGCCCCAAACTGGCAAGCTGGGCGTTCGGCAACGTCGCGGGCTTCCATGCCGCCTATCACGACGTCTCATTCGAACCGACGCTCGGCGATTACGACGCCAGCTTGCGGCTCAACCAATTTGCCGTGGTTTATGCGGACCATGTGCGCTGGAGATCCGTGCGCGAAATACCCGAGCTGACCCGGGTTCTGCATAACCTGATCGAGTATCGGCCGAAGATAGACCTGTTCGTCGAGCGTCATCCGTGGCTCGACAATTTCCTGGCCCGCACCGCGGTGTTTTGCGGCGCGACCCGGCGCGATTTCCTGCATTTGATGGGCGGCCTGGTCTACGGCGGCGATTTGCTCGCGGTGCCACAGGACAGCTTTGCGGTTTCTCGCCTCGGATTGCGGCCGGGCCATTACATTACCGTGCATAACGGTTTCGATACCGGCTTCGTCATCAGCGGCCGCCGCGCTACCAAATGCTATCCGCATTTCGGCGCCGTCGTGGCTCGGTTGAAAGCCGCCCTGCCGCATATGCGCTTCGTTCAGCTCGGGACGGTGACCAGCGAGCCGATCCCGGAGTGCGACATGGTGCTGCTGAACAAGACGTCGATGGACCAGGCTTCAGCCTTGATCGCCCAGGCGGCGCTGCACCTCGACAATGAGAGCGGGCTTGTGCACCTGGCCGCGTGCGTCGGCACCCGCTCCGCCGTGGTGTTCGGCCCGACGCCGAGCGATTATTTCGGCTATCCCGGCAATATCAACATCGACCCACCCACCTGCGGCAACTGCTGGTGGATGACCCGCACCTGGATGGATTCGTGTGCGAAGGGCTTCGAAGCGCCGCGCTGCATGACGCAGCAGGACCCCGTCGCGGTGGCCGATCGTATCCTGCAAGAGGTCGTGCGAGCACCAGCGCAATTCCGCGCGGCATTGCCTGACCCGGTCGGTTAGCGCCAACGTCACTGCGTCCTCGGACCATCCGCCGATGCCGAAGCGCGTCGGCACGTGCATCGCAACCACGCACCCAAAGGCTTGGCCATGCGCCTCTATCTCGGAAGTCGCGACTACCGGCCTGACGGATTTCTGACGATCGATATAGACCCGTCACACCAGCCGGACATCGTCGCCGACGTCACGGATCTGGTTCACATCGCGTCGGACTCGGTAGATGAAATCTGTGCCAGCCACATCCTCGAACACATTCCTTGGCCGCTGTCGTTCAAGGCTCTCGCCGAATGGGCGCGAGTCCTTAGGCCCGGTGGGCATCTCCAAATCGCTGTACCGGACCTCGCATTGCTCGCGCGCCTGATCGCCGAGGGCCGTAATGTGTGGCACGCTGCCGGCTTGCTGTTCGGTGTCGGGCGCCTGGAGAACCCGTTAGAGGCCCATCAATACGGCTACACGCGCGACATGCTGCTGGCGATGCTGCGCGCGCTTGGTTTCGGCCGGTTCGATTGGTGGAAACACGATCTGCCGGACGCGTCGAACGGATGGATGCTGGACGATGCCGGCGAAAGAATTGCGATCTCATTGAATATCGCCGCTGAGAAGATTGCTCCCCCCATCATCGACCCGGCGCGAGTGACCGAGGCACTGATGGACGACCGCTTGCAGTCGTTCCACAAGGTCCTCGCTCGCCTTGTTGCCGACGATGCGGCGCATCCTCCCGCTGTCACATCTGACGATCCGCCCTTGCTCCAGAGTCTTCACATGGCGCTGATCGAGGCGCGCATGCGAATCGTTCACCTGGAGCGCGAACTTGCCGGCATGCGCTAGTGCTCTGATCCTGACTGACCGATCCAACGTCCAATTCCGTCATTGCGAGCGAAGTGAAGCAATCTCCCACGAGAGATCGCAGAATCTCTGGGGGTAGATTGCTTCGATTCGCCCACAATGACAGTTGGACGCCGGGCACGATCCGTCTGGGTCGGCACACCACTCGGCATTGCGCCGTTCCACGACAGCGGAGACGACGCAATGCCTGAGCCGTTCTGGGAACCCGAACCCCTGACCGAACGCGCTGACGTAGCAAGCGGACCTGATCAGCCGGACAGCGCCTTCCAGTCGGACGTTGCCCCCGCGACCCCCACGGAGTTTGTGTGCGCCCCATCGCTCATTTGCCAGTACATCAACTGGCCATTGGTGGTGTTCTGGAACAGAATGTCATCGGTGCCGTTGCCGGTGTAGTCGCCGGTGGCAACAAACTTCTCATTCGCACCAGGGGCTCCGAGTGCCACCGACTGTTCGTAGGTGCCGGTCGAGGAGATCTCCCAATCGAGCAATAGCCCCGAGTTGGTGTTCTGGAACAGGATGTCCGATATACCGTTACCATAGAAGTCGCCAGTGCCAAGCACTTTCCAATCCGGCGTGGCCCCGGCGAGGGCCACCGATTGACTGTAGGCGCCGCCCGACATCTGCCAGTACATCAATTGGCCGTTGGTGTTCTGGAACAGGATATCGTCGGTTCCATTGCCGGTGAAATCGCCGACCCCCTTATAGGTCCAGTCGGACGTCGCGCCGGCGACGCCCACCGATCCGTTGTAGGCGCCGTTCAGCATGTTCCAATACAGCACCTGGCCGTTGGTGTTCTGGAACAGGATGTCATCGGTGCCGCTGCCGGTGAAATCGCCGGTGCCAAGAAACTTCCAGCCATACGAAGCCCCCGCGATAGCATTGGAACTCTCGTAAGCGCCGTTGGCGATCTGCCAATCCAGCAATATGCCGGAATTCAAATTCTGGAACAGGATATCGCTCGTTCCGTTGCCATAGAAGTCTCCGGTTCCGAGGGTACTCCCAGTCGGAGGTGGCGCCTGCGATCGACGTTGAACCCGCATAGGCACCGTTGGTCATCTGCCAATCGAGCAAAATACCGGAGTTGAGATTCTGGAACAGGATGTCGCTTGTTCCGCCACCGTAGAAAGCTTCGGACGCCGACGGCGGCGTCGCGGAAGAAGTCGTCGCCTCCGTGATCAGCGTATCGCCCGTCCCCTGCGTCACCTGGAAGCTGCCGGCCGTCCCGCCCGACGATCCCACCGTGAACGTGCCGGATTGGAAGTTGCCGGTATCGCCGCTGCTCAAGGTGGCGGAAAAGATCGTGCTGCCGCTGGTGTTCTCGACCGTAAGATTGCCGAATCCCGATCCGGCGCTGTAGATGATCGTCCCGATGGTGTTGGCGCCGATATCAATCGTA
The DNA here is from genome assembly GCA_963762885.1 of uncultured Alphaproteobacteria bacterium. Lineage (GTDB taxonomy): Bacteria > Pseudomonadota > Alphaproteobacteria > Acetobacterales > Acetobacteraceae > JASHVB01. The sequence continues at coordinate 48,594 of CAVXNH010000088.1, read as the reverse complement.
TCGCCGGTTTCGAAGCCGCTGATCTGCCCCGAGTTGTCGCCATTGAACAAGGCCGGATTGTCGAATTTCAGCGTGCTGGAAACCGCCGTGTTGGCGTTCACGAACACGAGGTTGGATGGGGAAATGGTGCTCTGCTGAGCGATTTCCAACTTTCCGCCATCGATGGACAACTCGTCGTTGTTCATCAGTGCGGAGGTGACGTCGACAGAACCGCCGTTTACGTGCACCTCCTGGTTATCCAGCGTGCCGCCCAGAAGATCCAGCGTGCCGCCGTTGAACTCCCCTGCTGCGCCGTTGTTGATGCCGATATCCAGCCCACCCAGGCCATCCGAAAGCAATGTCCCGCCAGCGGCAATCGACACCACGAGCGTATCGCCCGAAGTGACAAAGATGTTACCGATGTCGGTGAACAGCCCGCTCGCGGTGACGGTGCCCGCGATGCCGTTCAGCGTCGAGCCGCCATCCAGCGTGCTGCCATTGTCGAATGCGATCGTCGCTCCGCCGGACAGGTTGAGCGTGTTGTCGTCCAACTCATGGCCGGTGAACGTCAGAACGTTCGTGCCGCCAGCGTCGTCGGCCGTATCCCCGGCCGCCGGAATGCCGGTTGGCGTCCAGTTGGAAGAGATTGCCCACGCGGTACTGGTGGTGCCATTCCAAGTCCAAGTCGACGGCGATGCAGACACAGTCATCCTGATATTCCCTTTCGGAACTGAAACTATGGCCTAGCATGCCAAGGAGATCGATGCGTAAGCAACGCGCGAAACCGAGAGCGTCCTCACATTCGCTCGCGCGGTTCAACCGAAGTCAAAGCGACACGGGATTGCCCGGTTGCCTGCCGTAACACAGCAATCGCACCACCTATGTTGACACTCCGGTGTGATCGCCCCAACGTGATCCGCATTGCACGATCAACCGTGCACATTCGCGAGAACAAACCGATCCCGCCACGGATCGCCACAATGTAGGCGCCGCGCGGGCCGATAAGCCGTTGCCGCGCCCTTCCTGACCATGACTCGGAGAATTAGAATGAAAGCGTCGCTGCTTGTCCGTGCCGCCCCAGCACTATTGGTCACCGCGATCCTGGCCGGCGGGGTGGGCGCTACCGCGTTTGCCCAGACCGCGGCTCCATCCACGCCGGCACCGGCTGCGAGTGCGCCCGCCGACAGCACGGCGCCGGCCGCCGCGACAACGCCGCACCACGCAGCGACCAGCCATGCGCACGCCGTCGCCGGCCGCCCGGCGGGTCAAACGATGACGCAGATGGCCGAGCAGCGGATCGCGGATCTACATGCGCGTTTGCACATCACCGCGCAGCAACAGCCACAATGGGATCAGTTCGCCCAGGTGATGCGCGACAACGCCAAGGACGTCGACTCGGCCTACCAGCAGCGCGCGGCGAGTTTCGACAAGATGAACGCGGTTGAGAACATGCAGTCCTACGCACAGATCGAGCAAGCCCGAGCACAAGACCTGCAAAAGCTCGTGCCGGCGTTCCAGACCGTGTACACCGCGCTGTCGGACGACCAGAAGAAGCTGGCCGACGAGTTGTTCCGCAACCAGGCAGCCCGCGCCACGCAACGCCACGCCGCCGTCACGCACTAAACTTCTTCAAAACCTCTCCCGCGCGTTGCGCGGGAGAGGCATGACCCCGCGGCTTGACCCGGGGGTCGCCGCGCAGTGGCGGGTGAGGGTGATCGGGGTCGGCACACGGCACTTCCTTTAACCCTCCGCCCCCCCCTCATCGCATCTGCGCCGCGAAGAACGCCAACACGCGCTCGTGCGCATCGGCGGCGTCCTGCGCGCTGTAGGCCAGCGGCACCGTCCGGCCGTTCACCTGGATGCTGCCGTGCGCCCGCGGGTTGTCGAACTCGTGGGTTGCACCGGGATAGGTGTAGCTGACGAGGGCGGGCCCGCCCGGCGGCAACGCCCCCAGCAACGCGGTGCAAAACTGCGGCGGCGTCCATGCGTCGGCATCGCCCATCAGCAGCAGCAATGGCGCCGCCAGCGCATCGACGCTCAGCCCGCGGCATCCCGGATACAGCGCTGCCACCGCCCGAAAACCTCCACCCGACAGGTGCACCGACCCGACGACCGCCCTCGCGTCCACTGCAACCGCCGTGCCGCCGCCATGCGACCAACCGATGGCACCGATCCGCGCCGGGTCCACATCGGGGCGCGTACGCAGCCAGGCCAGCGCCGCGAGCGCATCGAAGGCGCGGTCGGTCGGCGTTGGCGACGCGTTCGCATGGCCGCAGATGTTGCTCACCCCGCGCGGCCTGAAACTGTCCACCACCAGGGCGCTGTAGCCCTGGCTGACGAACCAGTCCGCCCAGGCATATTCGTGCGGTTGCACCCCGCCGCAGGTGTGCAGCAGCACCACCGCGGGAACGCGCGCGCCGGCGGCCCGATAGAACGTGCCGATCAACGTGACCGAAGCGGCTGGACCGGCACCCGGGAAGCTCACCGGTTCGGCGGCCCGGCACGCGGTGGCCCATACGGCCAGCAGGCAGGCGGCGAGCGCCACCAGGCGGCAGGTCGGGGTATGCACGGTTGCCTCCTTTTCCCGGACACAGGCTAAGCGTGACGTGATCCCGGCCGTCCGGCAGGAAAAGTCACCGGGCCGGGTCGGCAAGGCAAGGTGTCCGTGTGGCGGCCTTGCGATGCATCGTAGGCTGACCCAGCCGTTACCAGCCGGACCTTGCCGCCTGCCGGCCCGGCCCGTATAGCGCCAGGGCTCTCGAGGAGTGACCATGGCCGCCACCACCGAACTCGTCGCCGAGAACCCCGCGCTCGCCCATCAGGCAGCCATATTGGCGCGACCGATGACGCCTGAACGGCGCATGGCCGACGCCATTCGCGCTTTGGCGATCGACGCCACCGAGGCGTCCAAGTCGGGCCATCCCGGCCTGCCGATGGGCATGGCCGACGTCGCCACCGCGCTGTGGTCCCGCTTTCACAAATTCGACGCCGCCGACCCGCACTGGCCCGACCGCGACCGCTTCGTCCTCTCCGCCGGCCACGGCTCCATGCTGCTCTACGCGCTGATCTATCTGACCGGCTATGCCGGCATGACGATCGAGGACATCCGCAACTTCCGCCAGTTGGATTCCCCCGCCGCCGGCCATCCGGAACACAGCGAGCACCCGGCGATCGAGACCACCACCGGGCCGCTCGGCCAGGGCATCGCCACCGCCGTCGGCATGGCGCTGGCGGAACGCATGATGGCGGCACGCTTCGGCAAGTCGCTGGTGGACCATCGTACGTGGGTCATCGCCTCGGACGGCGACATGATGGAGGGCATCAGCCACGAGGCGGGCGCGCTCGCCGGCCATCTGTGCCTGTCCAAACTTACCGTACTCTATGACGACAACCATGTGTCGATCGACGGCGATACCGCCTTGTCGTTTTCGGACGATGTGGCGAAGAGGTTTTCAGCGTATGGCTGGGCGACCAAGCACGTGGATGGCCACGATCAGCAGCAGGTCTCCGCGGCGCTGTCCTTCGCCACCCGCTCGAAGAAGCCGACGCTGATCGTCTGCCGCACCATCATCGGCCTGGGCGCGCCGCACAAAGCCGGCACCAACGCGGTGCACGGCTCCCCGCTCGGCCCGGAGGAAGCTGCCGGCGCCAAGGCCGCGCTCGGCTGGCACGAGCCACCATTCACGGTGCCCCCCGATTTGCTCGAACGCTGGAACGCCGTGGGCGCCCGCGGCGCCGGGCCGCGACGGGCGTGGCTGAAGCGGCTGGCGCATAATTCGATGCGCGCCGAGTTCGAACGCGCCATCGCCGGCAAGCTGCCGGAGAACTGGCACGAGGCCGTGGCCGCGCTGAAACAGGGCATCGCCGAGAGCAAGCCGAAGATCGCCAGCCGCGCGTCGAGCCAGCGCTGCCTCGAAGCGTTGGTGCCGGCGACCCCGGAGCTGGTGGGCGGCTCGGCCGACCTGACCGGCTCCAACCTCACGTTCGTGAAGGGCATGGGCAGCGTCAGCCCCGGCAACTACGCCGGCCGCTACATCCATTTCGGCGTGCGCGAGCATGGCATGTGCGCCGCTGCCAACGGCATGGCGCTGCATGGCGGGCTGATCCCCTACACCGGCACGTTCTTCGTGTTCACCGACTACATGCGGCCGGCGATCCGCATGGGTGCGATCATGCGCCTGCGGGTGATCCATGTGCTGACGCACGATTCGATCGGGTTGGGTGAGGACGGTCCGACGCACCAGCCGATCGAGCACCTCGCCAGCCTGCGTGCGATGCCGAACCTGCACGTTTATCGCCCGGCCGACACGATGGAGACGGCGGAGTGTTGGGAACTGGCGATCCGCCGCGCCGACGGCCCCAGCTTGCTCGTGCTGAGCAGACAGAATTTGCCGACGTGGCGTACCGACACGGCGGAGAACCGCTGCGCCCGCGGCGGCTACGTGCTGGCGGAAAGCGACGGCCCGCGGCAGGCGACGCTGATCTCCACCGGGTCCGAGATCCCGATCGCCATGGCGGCGCGCGAGATGCTGGCCGCCGACGGCATCGGCGCCGCGGTGGTGTCGCTGCCGTGCTGGGAGCTGTTCGCCGCGCAGGACGAGAGCTACCGTGCCCAGGTGCTGGGCGGCGCGCCGCGGGTCGGGATCGAGGCGGCCGGGGATTTCGGCTGGGACCGCTGGCTCGGCCCGGACGGCACCTTCATCGGCATGCACGGCTTCGGGGCTTCGGGGAAATACGAAGACCTGTACAAGCACTTCGGCATCACGCCGGAAGCCATCGCCGGCGCCGTGCGCAAGCGGCTTGGCTAACTTTCCTCTCCCGCGAAGCGGAAGAGATTAGGTGAGGGTGCTGCGTGTGGCACGCATCACCCTCACCTGGCCTCTCCCACTGCGTGGGAGAGGAAAGCGTCACCTTTCTCCGGAACGCTTGATCCGCGTCAATGTTCCGTTCATCACTTACGCCTAGGAATGCCGGCAATTCAGCAGAGAGGGCACCACCATGGCGGTAAAAGTCGCGATCAACGGGTTCGGACGCATCGGGCGCCTGGTTTTGCGCGCGATCGTCGAGAGTGGGCGGACGGACGTCGTGCCGGTCGCCATCAACGACCTGGGCAGTGTGGAGGCCAACGCCCACCTGTTCGCCTTCGACAGCGTGCATGGCCGCTTTCCCGGCCAACTCGAAATCTCCGGCGACACCATCACCGTCCGTCATAACGGCAAAGTGTACGGCCCGATCAAGGTCTCGGCCGAGCGCGATCCGACGAAGGTGCCCTATGCCGGCATCGACGTCGCCCTGGAATGCACCGGTATCTTTACGTCGAAGGAGAAGGCATCGGCGCTGATCCAGGCCGGCGCGCGCAAGGTGCTGATCTCGGCCCCGGGCGATCACGTGGACGCCACAATCGTATACGGTGTGAACCACAAGATCCTGACGAAGGACATGACAGTGGTGTCGAACGCATCGTGCACCACCAACTGCCTGGCGCCGATGGCCATGGTGCTGCACGAGAAATTCGGCATCCTGCGCGGCTACATGGTCACCATCCATGCCTATACCGGCGACCAGAACACGGTGGACACGCTGCACAAGGACCTGCACCGCGCCCGTGCCGCGGCAGTGTCGGCGATCCCCACCTCCACCGGTGCGGCGCGCGCGGTCGGGCCTGGTGCTGCCGGAGCTGAAGGGCAAGCTGGACGGCACCGCGATCCGCATCCCGACGCCGAACGTGTCGCTGGTGTCGCTCGACGTGAACCTGTCGAAGCCGGCGACCAAGGACGAGATCAACGCTGCGATGCAGGATGCGTCGAAGGGTTCGTTGGCCGGTATCCTGGACTACAACACCAGGCCGCTGGTCAGCATCGACTTCAACCATTGCCCGGCGTCGTGCACGTTCGATGCGTCGCAGACCGCGGTGGTGGACGGCGCGCTGACGCGGGTGATGGGCTGGTACGACAACGAGTGGGGCTTCTCCAACCGCATGTCGGACACCGCCGCGCTGATGGGAAGCTTGTAACCTCTCCCGCCAGCATAACCTCTCCCGCGCGAGCGGGAGAGGTCGAGACGCGAAGCGTCGAGGGTGAGGGTGATCGGGTCGGCACTTGGCCATGCTCTTACTCTCATTCTCCACCGCGGCTTTGATAAAGCGGGAGTTGCCGACCCGATCACCCTCACCCTCGCGCGCTTCGCGCTCTCGACCTCTCCCGCTCTCGCGGGAGAGGTGGTGAAAAAGTGCGCGCGCACGGTCAATGGAGTTTTTCATGTCCTTCCGTACCCTTGATAACCTGGACGTCGCCGGCAAGCGCGTCCTGTTGCGCGCCGACCTGAACGTCCCCGTGCGCGACGGCAAAATCACCGACCTGACCCGCATCGAGCGCCTGTCCCCCACCATCCGCGAACTCGCCGGCAAGGGCGCCAAGGTCATCGTGTGCAGCCACTTCGACCGCCCGAAAGGTAAGCGCGTGCCGGAGATGTCGCTTGCCCCGATGGCCGCGGCGCTTGGTGAGGTCCTTGGCCAGCGTGTCCGCTTCGCCGAGGACTGCATCGGCGTCGCCGCCCAGCAGGCGGTGGAGCGCATGGCGCGCGGCGACGTCCTGGTGCTGGAGAACACCCGCTACCACGCCGAGGAAGAAAAGAACGACCCCGCCTTCGCCGCCGAACTGGCGAAACTCGCCGACATCTACGTCAACGACGCGTTCTCCGCGGCGCACCGCGCGCATGCCAGCACCGAGGGCGTGGCGCATCTGCTGCCCGCCTATGCCGGCAGGCTGATGCAGGCGGAGCTGGAGGCGCTGGACGCCGCGCTGACAACCCGGTGCGGCCGGTCGCGCCATCGTCGGCGGCGCCAAGGTCTCCACCAAGCTGGAATTGCTCGGCAATCTGCTGTCCAAGGTGGACGTGCTGGTGATCGGCGGCGCGATGGCCAACACCTTCCTGGCGGCGCAGGGCATAGCGGTCGGCAAGTCGTTGCAGGAAGCCGAACTGCACGACACCGCGCGCGCGATCATGGCACAGGCGAAGACCGGGCGTTGCGAGATCGTGCTGCCACTGGATGCCGTGGTGGCAGGCGAACTCAAGCCGAACGTGCCAACGCGCACGGTGGCCATCAAGGATGTGCCCGCGGACACCATGATCCTGGATGTCGGTCCGGCGACAGTCGCGGATCTGACGGAACGGCTGGGCAAATTGAAGACTTTGGTGTGGAACGGCCCGCTCGGCGCGTTCGAGACGCCGCCGTTCGACGCGGCAACGACAGCAATCGCCCGCGCCGTCGCCGCGGCGACCCAGAGCGGCGCATTGCGCAGTGTCGCGGGTGGCGGCGACACGGTGTCAGCGTTACGCCATGCCGGCGTGCTGGATCAGATCAGCTACGTCTCCACCGCCGGCGGCGCATTTCTGGAGTGGCTGGAAGGCAAGACCCTGCCCGGCGTAGCCGCGCTCAGCTAACCTCTCCCGCGGGAGCGGGAGAGGTCGAGACGCGAAGCGTCGAGGGTGAGGGTGATCGGGTCGGCACATTACGCTTTACCTCCGACGTGCCGACCCGATCACCCCCACCCTCGGTGCTTTCGCACCATCGACCTCTCCCGCGCAGCGGGAGAGGTAATTGCCATGGACTGCATAATTGATCGCGACGACAACGCGCGACCGCTGTATCCGGTCCGCCCGCCCGGCTTGGCCGCATTGTTGGACCGCCTGCCGCCACCGCAGGCCGGCTTCCTGCGCGACGTCGGCTTTGCCGCGAAATCCGGCGAGGTGGTCTTCCTGCCCGGGCCGGACGGCGTGGCGGGCGCCGTCTGCGGCCTCGGCGACAACAATTCCCCGTTCGCCTTCGGCCACCTCGCCCGCACCTTGCCGGAAGCCACCACCTGGAGACTGGAGCCAGGCGACTACGATCCCGCATTGGCAACGCTGGGCTTCTGCCTCGGCGCCTATCGCTACACCGCGTTCAAGGCGGCGGACCGCGCGCCGGCCCGTCTGGTGCTGCCGCCCGAGCATGCGCCCGCCGTGGCACAGGCGAGCGCGATCTGCATGGCGCGCGATCTCATCAACACGCCGGCGAACGTGCTTGGGCCGGTCGAACTGGCGGAGTTCGCCATCGGCCTGGGACGCCGGTTCGGCGCCGAAACCAGCTTGATCGAAGGCGACACACTCGCCCGGGAGTACCCGACCGTTGCCACGGTGGGCGCCGGTTCGACCCGCCCGCCTCGCGTCGCGATCTTTCATTGGCGCGGCAGCGCGGCGCATGACGATGCGCCGCTTGTCTCATTGTGCGGAAAAGGGGTTTGTTTCGACACTGGCGGGCTCGACCTGAAGCCGTCGAGCGGAATGTTACATATGAAAAAGGACATGGGCGGCGCCGCCAACGTTTTGGCACTGGCACAACTGATCATGCAGGCCGATCTGCCTGTGCGACTCGCGGTGCGCATCGGCTGCGTCGAGAACTCCGTGTCGGGTACTGCCATGCGGCCGCGCGACATCATTCGCACGCGCAGCGGCTTGACGGTGGAAGTCGGCAATACCGATGCGGAAGGGCGGCTGGTTCTGTGCGACCTGTTGTTCGATGCCGCCGCGGAACAGCCATCCCTGCTGGCGGATTTCGCCACCCTGACCGGGGCGGCGCGTGTCGCGCTGGGGCCCGAACTGCCGGCGATGTTCTGTAACGACGATACCTGGGCTGCGCGGATCCTGCGGGCCGGCGAGAAATGTTACGATCCGCTTTGGCGCATGCCGCTATGGGGCAGTTACAAATCCTGGCTCGACAGTCCGGTAGCCGACATTAACAATGTTTCAGCCAAACCCTTTGCCGGCGCGGTCGTTGCGGCATTGTTTTTGCAACGTTTTGTTCCTGTCGAAGTGCCCTGGCTGCATCTCGATCTTTACGCATGGAACGAACAGGCGCAGGCCGGGCGCCCGGAAGGCGGCGAAGCGCAGGCGGTGCGGGCGCTGTTCGCTGCGCTCGGTGAGTACCCTGAATGCCGCAACCTGAAATCACAGGGCGAAGGCTTGGTAAAATCGTCGCGAGCGCCAAACGCCACTGGATTTCTTTTTCGCAATAGAATTGACATCGGACTGTCCGATGCTATCTCATATCGGAAGGGGAAACGAGTCAATATCGACTTGTTTGGGTGGCAAAGGGATTGACGCATGGCAACAAATCAGTCTGCCGACCAACTGGTTGGTATTCTCCGCGATACGGTGGTGGCGCTGGTACGGCGAGACGGGCCCGATCTGTCGGCACGCCAGCTCGGCGTCTTCCTCACCTGTTATCTGCGCGACGGCGGCCATACGGTGCGCGGCCTGGCGGCGGAATTGAACGTTTCGAAGCCGGCAATCACCCGCGCGCTTGACCGCCTCGGCGAACTCGACCTGGCACGCCGCAAGGTGGATCCGCTCGATCGCCGCAGCGTACTGGTGCAACGGACCATGAAAGGCGCGGCATTCCTGCGTGATTTGCGCGCCATCATGAGCGAGGCTTCCAGCGGCGGAAGCAGCAGCTCCCGCAAGCCGGCGTCATCCGGCCGCGAGTCCGCATCGCGTCGCGCCGTTAGCGCCTGATCGGCGAACGGGACCGGTCGGCGGCCTTCTGTCGGACTTCTGATGCAGAGTTCCGATAAGCGGCGGCCGGTTCACGTTTGTCTATCGAAACATGATATATATTAATCGTATATATAGTATTTGACCATATAGACTTTTCTCGCGCTGAAGTACCGTCGCGGTCTGGTTGAACCGGCGGCCAAGAGACGTAGCATGGCAGACAATGGACGGCTGGATCGCGGCGACGGTGTTGAACTCGCCTGGATCAAGTTGGCCGGGCGCGGCCCGACAATCGTGTTCCTGCCCGGTTTTCGTAGCGACATGACCGGCGACAAGGCGACCGCACTCGCCGCCGTCTGTGCCGAACATGGCCACGCCATGCTGCGGTTCGATTATTCCGGACACGGCGCAAGCGCCGGCCGGTTCGAAGACGGCACGATCGGCATCTGGACCGCGGACGCACTCGCAGCGATCGACCGGCTGACCGAGGGCCCGTTGATCCTGGTCGGCTCGTCGATGGGCGGCTGGATCGCATTGCTCTGTGCGCTGGCGCGGCGCGACCGCATCGCGGCGCTGGTCGGCATCGCCGCCGCGCCGGATTTTACCGACGCGATCATGACGCAGGCGCTGAGTTTCAAGCAGCGCATGCAACTGAAGCGCGACGGGGTCGTCCACCTGCCGAGCCAATACGGCGAACCCACGCCGATCACCCGCGCGCTCATCGATGACGGCCGCAACCACATGCTGCTGACCGCACCGATCGCGCTGGACTGCCCGGTGCGGCTGCTGCACGGGCAGGCCGATCCGGACGTGCCATGGGACATGGCGCTGCGGATTTCCGATCGGCTGACCGGCGCCGACGTGCAGGTGACAATCGTGAAAGATGGCGACCATCGGCTGTCGCGCCCGCAGGACCTCGCGCTGCTATGCCGGACGGTTGCCGGCCTCCTCGCGGAGAATGGCGCGTAGGCCTTCGCGGTAGCTTGGATAGCGCCAGGCCAGCCCCAGCATCGCCTGCGTCTTACGGGCGGCGACCTTGCGGTTCTCCGCCCAGAAGCTGCGTGCCATCGGGCTCATCGCCGGTGCGGCGTCGGCGAACGCGATCGCCGGCGGCGGCGGCAGGCCCAACAGACGCGCGGCTGCCTCGATGACGGCCGCGGTCTCCGCCGGCACGTCGTCCGCCAGGTTGAGGATGCGTGCCCCGGACGCACGGTCCTGCTGCATGGCGGCCAGCACAGCGGCGGCGATGTCGTCGCGATGGATGCGGCCGAATGCGTGGCCGGGCTTCACGATCCGCCGCGCCTGGCCGGAGCGCAGCGAGTTGAAGGCCGAGCGGCCGGGGCCGTAGATGCCGGCCAGCCGGAATATGTCCACGGCGCGGCTACCGGCGAAGGCACTCCAGGCGGTTTCCGCGTCCAGGCGGCGCTGGCCGCGTTCGTGGGACGGTGCGGGCGGCGTGTCCTCGTCCACCCAGCCGCCATCGCGATCGCCGTAGACGACAGTGCTGGACAGGTAGCCGATCCAGCGCAACCTGGGCGCGGCGGCGATGGCGGCGGCATAGCGCGCCAGCACCGGGTCGGGTCCTGACGCGCTGTCCCGGGCATCCGGCGGTACTGTGGAGAGCAAGTGGGTGGCGGTGGCTATTGTTGGGGCGGCGGAGTTGAAGGGGATGGTGAGGGGCTTTGTGGCCTGCCGCGCGGTGCCGGTCACCGCGAAGCCCGCGCTGCACGCCGCGCCCACCACGGCGGCGCCGCAATAGCCCATGCCAAAGATCAGCAAATGAGCGGTCGAGTGCATGGTCACGGTAATTCTGGTGCCGTCCGCGTCGGCGCTTCTTCGGATGTGGCCGCGAGGCCCCCCGCGTCCGGCCGATCGGACTGCGTCAGCCCGGCGGGGTCCACCACTTTCTCATACGAGAGTTCGTATGGGACGAAGCCTGCATACTCATAGCTTGCTCGTGCGGAACTGTTCGCCGCCAGCGCCGTGATCCGAACCCGCGTGATGCCGGCGCGGCCAAGACGTTGGGTCATTCCATCCAGCAACTGCGTCGCGATCCGCTGTCCGCGGGAACCTGGCATAACGCAGATATCGGAAATAAGGCCGAACCGATTTGAATCCGCTGTTTCGGCAAGGTTTTCGTTTTGCTCGATCCAGCCGGCCACAAAACCGGCGAAGTATCCGTCCCGCTCGGCCACAAGGACGGCGCCTTTGGACTGGGCCTCGCCCAGCATCCAATCGAGGTAGGCATCGACGATCTGAGCGCCTGGCAGGCGGGTGGGATGCCGGAGGCGCTCATAGTCCTGCAACTCCATGATCGCCTGACGAAGGTCGGGCCGATCCGATGGAACGGCTGGACGGATGAGAAGCGACGTGGTCATGCGGTGATTCTGCGACCGGCCGGCCATTTGTCCAATACCTCGCGATGGCGGGTGCGTCGCCGTTTCAGTGCGCATCGCCGCCGCCGCTGGCCGCGTCCTGATATATTGCGCCCCCCTGCCCGCTATGACACGGTGCGCCGCCCTTGCAGCGGAGTTGCAGGCGAATGAACGACCCGGTCCCCTTCCGACCCTACACCCAAGGCACCCAGCCGGCCTACGACACGCCGGAATACGGCAGCACCCGCAAGCGGCATCCGAAGCAGCGCCTGCAACCACTGCCGCATACAATCACCGAGACCACCGGTCCCAGCTTCTCGCCCTCGCAGTTTCCGCCGTCGATCGACCTGACCGTCAACACGAGCGGCCAGCCTGCGATCGGCGAGCGCATCATCGTTGCCGGCACCATCACCGACGAGGACGGCCGCCCGGTTCCCAACACCATGGTGGAAATCTGGCAGGCCAACGCGACCGGCCGCTATGACCACCCGGGCGATCAGCACGACGCGCCGCTGGATCCCAACTTCCACGGCGCCGGGCGCGTGTTCACCGACGCGCAGGGCCGCTACCGCTTCCTGACGATCCGACCCGGCGCCTATCCCTGGCCGAACCACCGCAACGCCTGGCGGCCGAACCACATCCATTTCTCCTATTTCGGACCCGCCTTCGCCACCCGCCTGGTGACGCAGATGTACTTCCCGGGCGATCCGCTGCTGGCATTCGACCCGATCTTCAACGCCATGCCCGACGCGGCGGCACGCGACCGGCTGATCGCGCAGTTCGATCTGGACATCACCGAGGCCGACTATGCGCTCGGCTACCGGTTCGACGTCGTGTTGCGCGGGCGTGCCGCCACGCCGATGGAGGAATGAGGACGATGGCGATCGCCACTGCCAGCCAGACGATTGGGCCGTTCTGGCATCTGCTGGCTGATCCGAAGCTGGGCCGACCTGACTCGGTTCGGCGCCACGGGGGAAAAACTGACGCTGACCGGCACCGTGTTCGACGGCGACGGCAAGCCGTGCACCGACGCCTGCGTCGAGATCTGGCAGTCCGACCCTGCGGCGTCCGACAGTTTCCCGGGCTTCGGGCGCAGTGCCACCGATGCGGACGGAAAATTCCGGTTCGTCACGATCAAGCCCGGTCCGGTACCAGGGCGCGGCAATGCGCAACAGGCGCCGCACATCGCGGTCTGCGTGCTGGCGCGCGGGTTGATGCGCGGGCTGGTGACGCGCGCCTACTTCCAGGGCGAGGCGCTGAACGAGACCGATCCGCTGCTGATGGCGATCGAGGACCCGGCACGTCGCGGCACGTTGATCGCAAAGCCCGAGGGGGCGGCGACGTGGCGGATGGACATCCGGCTGCAAGGCGACGGCGAAACGGTATTCCTGGATATCTAACCTCTCCCGCAGGAGCGGGAGAGGTCGAGGTGCGATAGCACCGAGGGTGAGGGTGATCGGGTCGGCACGCTCTACCTGCTACGTGCCGACCCGATCACCCTCACCCGCCACTTCGTGGCGACCTCTCCCGCTCCGCGGGAGAGGTTTGTCTACGCCGTTACCGCGGCCTGCGCTGCGCGGGTGTTCTGCGCCCGCATCTCCTCATCCCACGGCCCGGGAAACTTCCCCAGCCCGACCACGTCCGGCTGGAACACGCCCTCCTGCCGCGGCCATTGCTCGCGCGGCAGCTCGTAGGACACCTCCAGCCCGTTGCCGTCCGGATCGCGGAAATAGATGCCCAGCGACAGGCCGTGATCGACAACCCGGTCGACCTTCACGCCCTTGTCCTTCATACGGCGATAGACCGCCTTCAGGTCGTCGAGGCTTTCCATCATCCACGCCAGATGGTTCAGCCCGACCTGACCCTTCTGCTGCAGCGGCGCATCGTCGCCCACCTGCATCAGCGCGACCTCGTGCGACTTTTCCGGATCGGCCGACATGAACGCCGCCCAGCCGGGGCGAAAATCATAGACGTGCAGGCCGAGCACGTCTTCGTACCACTGCTTCGAACGCTCGGCATTGCGCACGTACAGGTTGACGTGCCCCAGATGTTTCGGCCGTGTGCTCATTGCGAACTCCTCCTGTTGCCCTAACCCACATCATCGTCCCGCTGCAGAAACTCCAGCACCCGCTGGGTCACTTCCTGCTTCGGGTATATCGCGTTCAGCACCCGCGCACGGGTCAGCGGGTCGCTGGCGAAGAAGCGTTCGTATAACACCTGGCGGCTACCGAACGCACTCAGCGCCACGTCCTTGGCGAGGTGGAACAGCTTCACCCGTTCCCGCGACGGCGTGCTGTCGGTGGCCAGGTATTGCTCGATATGTCCGGCCAGCGGCCCTGTCAGGTCCTTCTCGCTCGGCGTCAACAGGAAACTGGACGACCCCAGCAATTGCACGATCTCGATCATCCGCGGATACGCGGTCATGAACAGGTTGCGCGTGCTCTCGATCGGCAGGATGTCGGGACACATCACCCCCCATTCGTCGAGTTTCGCATCCGCCTCGCCGGCGCGCATGCAGGCCTTCATCAGGATCGTCGTCAGCATCAGCTCGGCCAGCTTCTCCTCCACGCCCGGCAGATGTGCGTTGCCCAACGTTTCGGTCATCAGCAACGCCAGGCCGAGCACGAATTCGCACTTCGCCAGGTTCTTCGTCACCCCCTGATGCGCGCTGTGCGCCGAAGAATGCGTGCGCTGCGCGGTGTTGTTCAGCCGGTCCACGTCATACAGCAGGAACACCCGCTCCCATGGCACCAGCACGTCGTCAAAGAATACGATGCTGTCCATTTCCTCGAAGCGCGACCCGAGCGGATGTTCGAAATGCGAACGCCCGTAATCGAAACTCTCGCGGCACAGGAAGCGCAGGCCGGGCGCGCCGCAGGGAATGGCGAAACTCATCACGAACGGGTTGTGGCCCTCCTTGTGCTGCGCGGCGCGGGGGGAATAAACCCCGATCTCGTCGGAGATCGGTCCCAGCGTCGCCAGCACGCGAGCGCCACGCACGACGATGCCGGCGTCGGTTTCGCGTATCACCTGGAGCGCGGTGCCTTCCTGCAAGTTGAACAGGCCGGACACCGTGCGGCTGCGTTGCAGGTTGATCAGCGAGTGCGTCAGCGTCAGGTCGTTGTCGCGGATGTAGCGATGATAGCGCTGCATGTTCTCGCCGAACTCGGGACGGCCTTCGGCGAAGTAGTTCGCGGCGCCGGCCCAGGCGGCGTAGGTGACGTTCATGAAATCCGGCGAGCGCCCCATCATGCCGCAGGTCGCGCGCGCCCAGTGCAGCATCATGACGCGCCGCCGCTCCAGGTCTTCCCGCGTGCGCGGGATGATGAACGACAGCCCGGCCGGGTCGCCGCCTTCCGGCGGCTTGAAGACCATTTCGTCGCGCAGCCTGGCGTCGTGCTGCATGTCGTACAGCGCGGCCACCGCCTGGGCGCCGCCGCGCAGGCCGGGATGCGTGGTGACGTCGCGGACGCGTTCGCCGTCAAGCCAGACCTCGCGGTCCTGTGCCCGCAGCCCTTCGAGGTATTCCCGTCCGGTGCGCGCCGGCATCGCCTTCCTCCTGCGCTTGGCGTTCAAGCGGCGACGCTAGGGCAGATGCGGCGCGAGGACAACGAGAATGCGGCGTGGCAGACGCCGGCACCTGACCGGCGCAATACTCGGTTGGTGCGTGCGTCACGCCAGCAAGCAAGTTTTCAACACGGAGGCAAAACGAGAACCACAGAGAACCACGGAGCCAGTGTGCCGCCCCGCTATCGAAGCGGCCCACTGGCTCCGTGGTTCTCGTTCTGACTCCGTGTTAAATGCCTTGCGGTGCCACCCGCACCCGCCTGCGACCGCGGCGTTTCGCGGACTATGCGGCACGGCTAACGGGCTTGACACCCCGATCCCCATGCGGCGCACTACTCGCCAGTAGCACGAGGAACCATCCATGAAATTCGGCATCTTCTATGAGCTGCAGCTTCCGCGTCCCTGGCAGCCGGGCGATGAGCAGACGCTGTACCAGAACGCACTGACGCAGGTGGAACTGGCGGATAGGCTGGGCTACGACTACGCATGGGAAGTCGAACACCATTTCCTCGAGGAATATTCCCATTCGCCCGCGCCGGAAGTCTTCCTCGGCGCGGCCAGCCAGCGAACCAAGAACATCCGGCTCGGCCACGGCATCGTGCAGCTTACCACCAACCCGCCGCAGCGCGTCGCCGAACGCATCGCCTGCCTCGACCTGGTTTCCAACGGACGAGTTGAGTTCGGCACTGGCGAATTCCGCCTCGGTCACCGAACTTGGCGGCTTCGACCGCGACATGGAAACCAAGCGCGAGGTCTGGGAAGACGCCATCCGCTGCATCATTCCGATGTTCCGCGACGAGGGCGTCGAACTCGACACCAAGTGGCACAAGATGCCGTTGCGCAACGTGCTGCCCAAGCCGGTGCAAAAGCCGCATCCGCCGCTATGGGTCGCATGCTCGCAGCTCGAAACGATCGAGATGGCGGGACGCCGCGGCCTGGGAGCGCTCGGCTTCCAGTTCCTCTCGGCCGACGCTGCGCACGCCTGGGTGCATGCCTACTACAACAGTTTCGTGCGGCGGCAGGACAAGCTGACCGATTACCAGACCAATCCGAACATCGCACTGGTCAGTTACTTCATGTGCGCCGAAACCGACGAGGAAGCGCGCCGCCGCGCCGACGGCGCCACGTTCTTCCAGTTCGCGCTACGCTTCTACGGCGCCAGTTCCGGACGCAAGCGGCCGGATCCCTATACCGTCAACATGTGGGACGAATACAACAAGTGGAAGCGCGAAAACCCCGAGGCCGCGGCGCGCGCGATCTCCGGCGGGTTGATCGGTTCGCCGGAAACGCTGCGCCGCAAGCTCCGCCGGTTTGAAACCTCCAACATCGACCAGGTCATCCTGCTCAACCAGGCCGGCAAGAACGCGCACGAGCATATTTGCGAAAGCCTGGAGCTGTTCGCGAAGGAAGTGATGCCGGAGTTCCACGGCAACGAACCGGCGCATCAGGAGTGGAAGCGCAAGGTGCTGTCCCGCGAGATCGAACTGGACGAGATCGACACGAAACCGTTCCTGGATCGGTTTGGTCCGAACACCGTGCCGATCCCGCAAGCCGCGGCGGAGTGAGACCAAGTTATACCAACCCGCCGAACGATTGACTCTCGACCGCTTCGCACGGACCGCCCCAACCGTCATGGCCGGCCTTGTGCCGGCCATCCACGCCTTGCCTTCGTGCACGCGACAAAAGGCGTGGATGGCCGGCACAGGGCCGGCCATGACGGTTACGGACGGCCGTTTTGTACGTCAATCGTTTTGCGGGCTGGTATTAGAATCCTCCCCCTCCCCTTGAGGGAGGGAGAGGTTCTTGGCCGCATTTCACCAACAGCGCTCTGCTCAGCCGCGCACGACGAAGTTCACCAGCCGCCCGGGAATCGTGATCTCCTTCACGACCGTGACGTTTGCCAGCAGCCGCTGCACGTCAGGATCGGCCTTCACCGCCGCCAGCAGATCGTCCCCGCCCAGCCGAGGCGCTGCCATCACCCGCGCGCGCAGCTTGCCATTGATCTGCACCGGATATTCCTGCTGCTCGATCGCGGCGTTCACCAGTACGGGATCGGCCACCGGCCACGGTTCATAGGCCAGCGTGGCGCTGTGGCCGAGCTTCGCCCACATCTCCTCGGCAACATGCGGTGCGAAGGGCGAGAGCAGCAGCACGAACGTCTCCACGACGCTGCGCGGACGTGTCTCTAGCGGCGTCAGCACGTTCACCAATTCCATCAGCCGGGCGATCCCCGTGTTGAAACGCAGCGCCTCGATGTCCTCGGTGACCGCCGCTATGGTCTTGTGCAGTG
The DNA here is from genome assembly GCA_963762885.1 of uncultured Alphaproteobacteria bacterium. GTDB lineage: Bacteria > Pseudomonadota > Alphaproteobacteria > Acetobacterales > Acetobacteraceae > JASHVB01. The sequence continues at coordinate 30,852 of CAVXNH010000088.1, read as the reverse complement.
CGGCAGCAACCCGCAATTCCGGTTCCGCATTGACGATGGCCCGTGTGTCCACCTGGTCATTGTCGTCGCACAGCAGGCGCCAGGAGCGATTGAGAAAGCGCCGAACGCCGGCGACACCCGAGGTCTGCCAGGGCTTCGTCGCATCCAGCGGCCCCATGAACATCTCGTACAGCCGCACCGAGTCCGCGCCGTACTCCCGCACCATGTCATCGGGATTGACCACGTTCAGGCGCGACTTCGACATCTTCTCGACCTGTTGGACAACCTCCTGGCCATTGAAGAACGGCTTGCCGTCAAGCTGCGTGATCGTCTCCGGCTCCAGGTATTTTCCGTTGGCGTCGCGATAGGAGAACGCCAGGATCATCCCCTGGTTGAACAACCGCTGAAACGGTTCTTTCGTCGAGACCACGCCGATATCGTACAGCACTTTGTGCCAGAACCGCGCGTACAACAGGTGCAGCACCGCATGCTCTGCGCCGCCGACATACAGATCGACCGGCATCCAGTAGCGCTCTTTCTCCGGATCGATCAGCGCATCGGCATTCTTCGGATCGATGAAGCGCAGGAAATACCAGCAGGAGCCCGCCCATTGCGGCATCGTGTTGGTCTCGCGCCAGGCCGGCGCACCGGTTTCCGGATCGGTGGTGTTGATCCAGTCCTTCGCCCGCGCCAGCGGAGGCTGGCCGTCATCGGTCGGACGATAGTCATCGAGCTGCGGCGGCAGTAGCGGCAGAGCATCCTCGGGCAACGGCATCACCGAGCCATCCTGTCGGTGCAGCACGGGGATCGGCTCTCCCCAATAGCGCTGGCGCGAGAACAGCCAGTCGCGCAACCGGTACTGGATGCGGCGCGTGCCGATGCCGCGCTGTTCCAGCCACTGCGCCATGCGTTCCTTGGCGTCGCCAACGCTCAGTCCATTGAGAAAACCCGAGTTGATCAGCACACCGTCGCCGACATAAGACTCGCGTTCGATGTCGATCGATTCGGGCGGTTGAATCACCTGCACGATCGGCAGTTGGAACTTGCGGGCGAATTCATGATCGCGCTCGTCGTGCCCGGGGACCGCCATGATCGCACCGGTGCCATATGACATCAGCACGTAGTCGGAGATCCAAATCGGTATGGCCGCACCGTTCGCCGGGTTCACCGCGTGCGCACCGGTGAACACGCCGGTCTTATCCTTATTCTGCTCCGTGCGCTGGAAATCGCTCAACTGCGCCGCGCGCGTGCGATACGCCTCCACCGCCGCGCGCTGCGCGTCCGTGGTAATGCGATCGATCAGCGGATGTTCCGGCGCCAGCACGCAGTAGGTCGCTCCGAACAGCGTGTCGTGCCGCGTGGTGAAGACCTTGAAACCGACGCTATCGCTGACCGCATCGGGACCCACACTGAATTCAATCTCCGCACCTTCGGACTTGCCGATCCAGTTGCGCTGCATGGCCTTGATGCCCTCGGGCCAGTCAAGGTCCTCCAGATCCTCCAGCAGCCGGTCGGCATAGGCGGTGATCTTCAGCATCCATTGCCGCATCAAACGCCGCTCGACCGGATCGCCGGTCTCGACATAGCGGCCGTCCTTCACCTCCTCGTTCGCCAACACGGTGTTCTGCGCCGGACACCAGTTCACCGCGACTTCTGCCTGGTAGGCCAGCCCAAGGTTATAGAGCTGTAGAAAAATCCACTGCGTCCACCTCACATAATCCGGATCGGTAGTCGAAAGCTCTCGACTCCAGTCATACGAAAACCCAAGCCTCTTGATCTGCTCTTTGAATGTCGCAATGTTCTCGCGCGTCGTGATCGCGGGATGCACGCCGGTGCGCATCGCGTAGCGCTCTGCCGGCAGGCCGTAGGCGTCCCAGCCCATCGGATGCAGCACGTTGAAGCCGCGCATCCGCTTGAAGCGGCAGAGGATGTCGGTCGCGGTATAGCCCTCCGGGTGACCGACATGCAGGCCGGCGCCCGACGGATAGGGGAACATGTCGAGCACGTAGAGCTTGGGCCTCGACGGGTCGACCTCGACCTTGAAGGTCGCATGGTTGTCCCAATAGGCTTGCCACTTGGGCTCGATCGATGCTGGATCGTAGGGCATTGGTTCCCGCAGTGATTGGATGTGGTGTTGGCGTTACGCCTTGCTAGACCGCGCCGGGCCGATGGGGCAACACCCGAAGGTTGCGGAACCCGGATAGATCCCACGTCCAATTCCGTCATTGCGACACCGGGACGCCGGGCACGTAGCGCTATCGCCGGTTTCCACCGGCTTTGTGCATCCGCCGCCGATGTCATAGTGATGACGCTGACGGCTGCCCACACGAGGTTGCCATGACCGACAAGCAGAACTTCGTCCTGGTCACCACCGAGCCTGAACCGGAGGGACCGCCGCCGCCCTCATTGCTCGAGCGGGCGAAGGCCTGGGCCCTTGCCTTGCTGTCGCCCGGCGACCCGGGGGCGCTCACCACCACCGACACACCCACCCGTCCGCGCCTGGTGTTCGGCTTCGACGCCACCGCCTCGCGCGAGCCCGCCTGGCGCATGGCGCGCACCGTCACCGACTCGCTGGTGCGCGCGCTGCCAGGCGCGTTGGACGTCGCGCTGGCGGTGCATGGCGGTGGGCTGCTGCACACCTTCACCGCATTCACCTCCGACGCCAACGCGCTGCGCGACCGCGCCGCCAGCATCTACTGCATCGCCGGGCGGACGCGGCTGCTGGCAATCCTCGCCCGGTCCCTGCGCGAGCCTGGCGTGCGCGTGGTCACCTATATCGGCGACGTGTTTGAGGAATCGCTGCCGCGCGGCCAGAAGCTGGCCGACGAACTCGGGGCGCGCGGGATCAAACTGATCGTGCTGCACGACACGTCGGATCGGGGTGCGCGCCGCGACGCGGAGGTGTTCCTCGACCTGGCCCGCCGCACCGGCGGCTGCGTGCTGCCGTTCGACCTGGGCGCACCCGATCGGCTGCGCGACATCCTGGCGGCGGCGGCGGTTTACGCGGTCGGCGGCGAGGTGATGCTGCGGGAAAAGCAGCACGAGATGCCAGGCGCCATGCTGCTGCTGGAACACCTGCGCCACTAACCTCTCCCGCGGGAGCGGGAGAGGTCGCCACGCAGTGGCGGGTGAGGGTGATCGGGTCGGCACGCTCTACCCGCTACGTGCCCGACCCGATCACCCTCACCCTCGACGCTGCTCGTCTCGACCTCTCCCGCTCCCGCGGGAGAGGTTACTTCGTACGCGTGCGCGCCACGTTGCGGTTCTGCGCTTCCAGCGTGCGGGCAAAGACGTGGCCGCCGCTGCCATCCGCCACGAAGTACAGGTCGTCGCTCGCCGCCGGGTGCAGCACCGCCAGGATGCTGGCGATCCCCGGCGAATCGATCGGCGTCGGCGGCAGCCCGGCGCGGCGATAGGTGTTGAACGGATCGTCATGTTCCAGATCGCCGCGCGTCAGCTTGTGGTCGAGCACCCCCTCGCCGCCGCTGGCCCCGTACGCAACCGTCGGGTCCGCATCCAGCCGCATGCCAAGCCGCAGCCGGTTGAGATACACCGCGGCGACGCGCGGCCGCTCATCCGGCAACGCGGTCTCGCGCTCGACGATGCTGGCGAGGATCACGGCCTCCTGCGGATTGTTCAGCGGCAGACCCGCATCGCGTTTAGCCCACGCGTCGGCCAGAGCCTGCGCCATCGCCGCTTCGCCGTGCGCCAGCAGCACCCCGCGCGGCGTGCCATACTCGTAGTTGTAGGTCTGCGGCAGCACCCCGCCTTCAGGCGGCGGAGTCACGGTGCCGGTCGCGGCCTCGGCACGCTGCACCAGCGCGGTGATCTGCACCGCCGTCAGCCCTTCAGGAATGGTCAGCCTGTGCTCCACCGGCTTGCCCGTGCGCAACACCGCCAGCACCTTGCGCAGCGACGCATGCGCCGGAAACGCCAGTTCCGCGGCGTGCAGCTTGCCGGCACGCCGGGTCAGCCAGGCGCCCAAACGGAACCACCGGTCGCTGTCGATCACGCCGACCGCGTGCAACGCCTCGCCCACCGTCTGCGTGTCGCCGCGCGGCACCACCACCGCCATGGGACGGTCCAGCGGCCCGGCCCGATCCAGCCGATACCGCACCCCGTAATACCCGGCCACGGCGCCGCCGCCCGCCAGCAACGCCAATCCAACCAGGGCCAGGGCCATGCGTCGGCCGCGCCGGGGCCGCGGCGTATCAGGCACCGCCGGCGGATCCGGCAAGGCAGTCACCTCCGGCGGCGCGGGTTCGTCAGGCAGCGCGGAAGATGACCGAGGCGTTGGTGCCGCCAAACCCGAAGCTGTTGGACAGCGCCAGATTGATCTTCCGCTCCTGCGCGGTCTTCGCCACCCGGTCGATCACACTCTCACGGCTTGGCTCGTCCAGGTTCAGGGTCGGCGGCGCCACGCCGTCGCGAATCGCCAGGATGGAGAAGATCGCCTCCACCGCGCCGGCGGCGCCCAGCAGATGCCCGGTGGCAGACTTGGTGGACGACATTGCAAGACCCCTCGCCGCATCGCCGAACATCCGCTCCACCGCCTCCAGCTCCAGGTCGTCGCCCAGCGGCGTGGAGGTGCCGTGTGCGTTGACATACTGGATCTCGGAGGGCGCGATGCCGCCGTTCTTCATCGCCGCCTTCATCGAGCGGAACGCGCCGTCATGGCCCTCGGCGGGCGCGGTGATGTGGAAGGCGTCGCCGGACATGCCGTAACCTGCCACCTCGGCATAGATCTTCGCGCCACGCTTGCGCGCGTGTTCCAGATCCTCGAGCACCAACACGCCGGCGCCCTCGCCCATCACGAAGCCGTCGCGATCCTTGTCCCAGGGCCGCGAAGCCTCCGGCGGGCGGTCGTTGAAGCCGGTGGACAGCGCGCGCGAGGCACAGAACCCGGCGATGCCCAACTCGCACACCGCCGCCTCCGCCCCGCCGGCGACCATCACGTCGGCGTCGCCCCACATGATCAGCCGCGCCGCATCGCCGATCGCATGCACGCCGGTAGCGCAGGCGGTGACCGCGGAATGGTTGGGGCCCTTGAAGCCGTATTTGATCGACAGATGGCCGGAGCCGAGATTGATCAGCGCCGAGGGAATGAAGAACGGCGACAGCCGTCGCGCCTTGCCCTGGCTGATCAACACCGAGCCTTCATAGATTGTCTGCAAGCCGCCGATGCCGGAGCCGACCATCACGCCGGTGGCGTTGCGCTCCTCCTCGGTTTCGGGGACCCAGCCGGAATCCTCCACCGCCTCGGTGCCGGCGGCCATCGCCAGATGGATGAAGCGATCCATCTTCTTCTGGTCCTTGATGGGCACGAATTCGCCGATATCCAGGCCGCCCGTAGCGCGGCTGCCGGGCGGCACCTGGCCGGCGACCTTGCAGGGGACATCCTTGGTATCGAAGGCCTGGATGGCAGAGATACCCGACTCGGAGTTGATCAGGCGTCGCCAAACATGCTCGACCCCGACCCCCAGGGGACAGGCAATCCCCATGCCTGTCACCACGACACGCCGCATTGGCTGCTGTTCCTCTCGCAGGCGCCTGTGCCTAGGCGGCCTTCTGCTTCTCGATGTAGTCGATCGCATCCTTCACGGTGCTGATCTTTTCCGCGGCGTCCTCGGGAATTTCCACCCCGAAGGCCTCCTCGAAGGCCATCACCAGTTCGACCGTATCCAGGCTGTCCGCGCCAAGATCGTCGATGAAGGAGGCTTCGGGAGTCACTTTCGACTCCTCGACCCCCAGGTGCTCTACCACGATTTTCTTAACTTTATCGGCGATCTCGCTCATCGGCTCCGCAACTCCTGGCTGGGGGGGTCCCGCGTTGATTGTTCCGCCCGGACATGACCTGACCGCCGGGCAGGACCCGATCGGTGCCGCCGCACCCGCGCCGGACGACGTTGCGGGCCGCTTAGCATGGTTTCCCTAGCCTAGAAAGGCCGACCGGACTGCACGGCGTCACAACATCGCCATCCCACCATTCACATGCAGTGTTGCGCCAGTGACCCACCCCGCCTCGTCGGAGGCCAGATAGACCACCGCCGCGGCGATGTCGGCGGGTTGTCCGAGTCGGCCCAGCGGGATCGCTTCGGCCAGCTTGGCGCGCTGTGCCTCGGACAGTGCGTCGGTCATCGGGGTGACGACGAAGCCGGGGGCGACGGCGTTCACCGTGACGCCGCGCGAAGCGACCTCTTGCGCCAGGGCCTTGGTCATGCCGACCAGGCCGGCCTTGGCGGCGGCGTAGTTGGCCTGGCCGGCATTGCCGGTGGCGCCGACGATGCTGGAGATGTTGACGATGCGTCCGGCGCGTCGGCGCAGCATGCCGCGCAGCGCGGCGCGGATCAGGCGGAACGGCGCGGTCAGGTCCACGTCCAGCACCGCCTGCCAGTCCTTGTCCTGCATCCGCAGCGCCAGCATGTCGCGGGTGAAGCCGGCGTTGTTCACCAGGATCGCCAACGGGCCGGCAGCCGCTTCCGCCGCGGCGATCAGGGCGTCGGGCGCCGCCGGGTCGCTGAGGTCGGCGGGACACACATGGGCGCGCTCGCCGAGGTCCCGGGCCAGCGCATCCAGCGCATCCTGCCGCGTGCCGGACAGCACCACGACAGCACCCTGCGCGTGCAGCGAGCGCGCCACCGCGGCGCCGATGCCACCCGAGGCGCCGGTCACCAGCGCCACCTTGCCGTCCAGCCGGAACATTTCTCCCGCGCCCGTCATGTTTCGACGTCCTCCGAATCGAGCCAATCAATCCACTTGCCGTGCGGGTGTGTCCAGGCGACCGGCCTGCCGTCAACCGCCAGCAGAAAAGCGCCCGGCGGTCCGCGGCGGCGCACGCGCGCGGCGATGGCGGGAAACACGCCGGGCGATTCGTTGCTGATCCACACCGCGTTGAGGCCGCGCACCGTTGCGGCGAAGTGGTCTCGGGCGGCGGCCTCGGCGATGTAGGCCAGCACCGCGGTATGGAATATCACCAGCGTCGCGTTGGCCGGGGCAGAGCATGCGAGCGCCGGCAGGTCGGTCAGCAGGTTGCCCTGATGCAGCGGCGGCGGGTCGGCACGGGCGATTTGTATGGCGCCGCGCAGGTGTTGCAGCCGTTCCTCGTGCCCTGGCCAGACCAGCGTCTCCAGCCATTCTCGTTGCGCATGGTCATGCAAGTCGATCGGCGACAGATCGAGGCCGACGCGCCAGGCCACTTCAGGCAGGGCAGTCGGCAGCGGCGTGGCGGCATTGGCGCGTGCGGCGAAGATCGGAGCGTTGGGCGACGGCGCGGGGATGCGGTGGGCTCCGTAGGCGTAGCCGTAGCGGTCGGGCAGCAGGCATAGGCCGGCGGAAGCGCCGACCTCGAGCAGGGCCAGGGGCTGCGGCAGACGCGCGAGGATCGGGAGCAGGCTGGCACAGCGCGCCGGCTCATTGGTCTGGGTGCGGCGGGTCAGCATGACCGCTCGGATTTGCTCCGGGTGCGCTTCGAGCGCGGCGCGGGCCTGCGGCCAGTCGCGCGGCGTCCCGCCGGCGTGGCGAAGCGCGGCCAACAGCAGGTTCGGCTGCTGCCTGTCGTCCGGCAAAGCGGCAAGGAACGCCAGGGTGAACGGGTCGGCGGCAACCCCGCGCGCCAACGCCGCATAGAGTGGCGAGCTGCCGTCTGCCTCTCGCTCGGCGAAGCGCAGGTAACGGGTTGCGATCCGGTCGGTCACACCACGAGTGCTTTTGTCATCGAGTACTACTGTCATTGCGAGTTGGCCACCGTCCGGCGGTGGCCGACCCGCCCTGAATGAAACTGCGGCGGTGCCCGCCCCCGCGTCATGCCGACGAAGGTCGGCATCCACGACTTTGCCGCGCACGGCGAAGAAAAGTCGTGGATGCCGACCTTCGTCGGCATGACGTGGGGGGGGCGATCTCGGCTGGCTGTTTCTTGCTAGGCCGCAGCGCCAGAAGCAGCCCCCGCCTGACGAACTTGCGACGGTTCGCCAGGCAGGGGATTGCTTCGGCGCGGCGGCCCCCGCAATGACAGCAGGAGCACAATACCGGTTGGGACAAATCCGCTCCAGGAGTTAAATCTTCCGGCTGGATTGCCGACGTGCAGAGAGGAACGCCATGCAATATCTTGCCGGCAAGACAGCCTTCGTGACCGGCGGAGCAAGCGGCATCGGCTTCGCCCTCGGCCGCGCCTTCGCGGCGTCCGGCATGAACGTGATGCTGGCCGACATCGAGACCAACGCGCTGGCCGACGCGGTCGGGAACCTCGGCGAATTCGCACCGCATGTGCGCGGCGTTGTGTGCGACGTGTCCGACCCCGCCAGCGTCGATCGCGCGGCCGAAGTGTCGTACCAGGCGTTCGGCAATATCCATATCGTCTGCAATAACGCCGGCGTCGGCGGAGGCAGCGGCATCGACGATATCTCGATCGACACCTGGCGCTGGGTGATCGACGTCAACCTGATGGGCGTGGTGCACGGCATTCGAACGTTTCTGCCGCACATCCGCGCGCACGGCGAAGGCGGCCACATCGTCAACACCGCGTCGATGGCCGGGATGAACAGCGGGTTGGGGTTCAGCGCTTACTCGGCCAGCAAGTTCGCGGTGGTCAACATGTCGGAGGGGCTGGCGGCGCGGCTGCGGCCGCTCGGCATCGGCGTGACCGTGCTGTGTCCCGGGTTCGTGCGAACCCGCATCTGGGAAAGCGAGCGCAACCGGCCGCAACGCTACGGTCCGGCAAGGCCGCCAGACCCCGCCAGCCCGGCCGGGAAATTGCTCGCCCATCTGTCGGAACTCGGGCAATCCGGGCTCGATCCGGCTGATGTCGCGGCACAGGCGCTTGCCGCGATCCGCGATGACGAACTCTACGTCTTCACGCATGCAGGCGAGAGCTGGCGGGCGGAACTGGAGGAGCGGTTCGCGGCTATCATGGATGCAATGGAATCCCAGGCCAGGAACGATCTATAGTCGGCCCGTTGCAAGGCGCAGGAGTAGGACACTTCGTGCTCCGCGAGTTGGGCTACTCCGTCAAGTAGCCGCACTTGCTGCTCAAAAGAGAGGGTTTTCACGCCACCCATTGTGCCTGTCGGATCATTTTCTTTCGCACGGAGGAAATGCGGAGGGCCACAGTGAATACGGAGTTGGAGCAACCCCGTGGCCGCGGGGTGGCTCCGGCTCCGTCTGCACCGTGGTCCTCTGTCCTTCCTCCTTGCGAATAACCGGTGAATCGTGAGGCACTTGCGCACGGTGGTCGCACGTCATTCATTCGTTCCACCGCAATTCCGTCCGTTACATTATCGGAGGACGTCACCAGACTTACGAAACGCAGCACTTAGTCCCCTTGCGCTTCATTGAGTTCGAGCCCGTCATAGATTTCGCTCATCGGCAGGGAGATTTTTATGGCCGGCAGTTCGACCACCCCGTCCAGTCCTCTGACTTCCTGTGGGCGCAGATTGAAGTCCCCGTGCGGCCCCCGGCTATAGACGTGGATCAGCGGCTCGCCTTGTTCGATCAGTACGTAATGGGCGATCGACGGGGTGGCGTTGTAATCGGCCAGCTTGATGGTTCGGTCCCGCTTTTGGGTCTCCTCGGACAGGACCTCGAACACGACCGTGGGCTCCGGAGCGACGACATTGTCCCCGCGCCGCGGACCGCAGTCGATTGTCATATCCGGATAGCGGCCTCTCCCGGTGCCGGTTTTCACCAGCATGTCCGACGTGAATGGCCGGCAGCCGGAACCACGCAGCCTCGGCGTGACCGCCGCGATCAGGTTCGCCTGGATGACCGTGTGCGCCTCGGTTCCCCCAGCCATGCCGACAGGCTCACCGTCGACGAATTCGTGCTTGAGTTCCTGCCCGCGTTCCCAACTTAGGAACTCATCGAACGTCATCAGCTTTGGACTGAGCTGCGCCATGATCTGTCTCCGGACAGGCGCAATTGTAGCAGACGCGTGCGGGCCGGTCATTGATTTACCATTGGCCGCTCGGATGGGCACTGCGACGCAGTCTGGTAGCCGCGGATTGGCGCCGCTCACAACACCTTCAGCAGCGCCTCGATCTCCGCCGGCGTCCCAGCCGACGCGGTTTTGGCGTCCGGGGCGATGCGGCGGATCAGCCCGCACAGCACCTTGCCGCTGCCCAGCTCGACGAAGCTGTCCACGCCCAGCCCCACCATCGCCTGCACGCATTCACGCCAGCGCACCGTGGCGGTGACCTGCTGCACCAGCAACTCGCGAATCCGCGCCGGATCGGTCTCCTTCGCGGCGGATACGTTGGCGATCAGCGGAACGATCGGCGGGGCGGGCGGGGTCTTCTCCAGCGCTTCCGCCATCACGTCGGCGGCGGGCGCCATCAGCGCGCAGTGGAATGGGGCGGAGACCGGCAGCAGCATGGCGCGGCGAATGCCCATGCCGGGGGCGAGTTCCACGGCGCGCTCGACCGCCTCGCGATGGCCGGAGACGACGACCTGGCCGGCGCCGTTGTCGTTGGCCGGCTGGATGACCTGCTTTTCCGGGGGATCGCTGTCCGGCACCGGCGCGGCGGCGTCGCAAAGCTGCTGTGCCAACGCGAGTTCGGCGCCAAGCAAGGCCGCCATCGCGCCCTGGCCGGCCGGAACGGCCTTCTGCATCGACTGGCCGCGCAGCTTGAGCAAGCGCGCCGTGTCGCCCAGGCGAGAAGGCGCCGGCCGCGGCCAAAGCGGTGTATTCGCCGAGCGAATGCCCGGCGACCACGGCGGATTTCTGTTTCAGGACAATGCCGCCTTCCCTCTCCAGCACGCGCAGCACGGCAAGCGAGTGCGCCATCAGGGCCGGCTGCGTGTTCTCGGTCAGGATAAGCTCCTCGGCCGGCCCCTCGAACATAAGCTTCGAGAGCTTCTGGCTGAGGGTTTCGTCGACTTCCTGGAACAGTTCTCGGGCGGCGGGGAAGGCGGCGGCGAGGTCGCGGCCCATGCCAACCGACTGGCTTCCCTGGCCGGGGAAAATGAAGGCGTGGACCGGCATTGGAATGGTTCCCCTGGACGCTGGTACGGGGCGTAACCTTGCGGTCGCGGAAGTGTCAACTGGAGCGCCGTGCGCCTGCCATGACACGGGCGACAGCAATTTCATCCAGGCCGGGTTGGCCGGCGCTGGCCGGTGGTCAACGCGCAATGACAGCGCGGACGCCGCCGTCAGGCAGCGGCCAATTCCGGGCGCTCGGCCCGCTTACCCGGCAGTATGCTTTTCTTCCGGCCATGCCAGCGCTACCATGCCCTTCCCGTAGCGAATTGGCATCTGGGCATGCGCGAAGAGATCCTGGCCTACAAGCGCGAGCGGATCATCGAGGAAGCCGTCAAGCTGTTCTATGTGCGCGGCTTCACCGGCACCACGCTCGACGACATCGCCGCCGAACTCGGCGTCACCAAGCCGTTCATCTACACGCATTTTCGCAGCAAGGTGGAGTTGCTCGCCGCGCTCTGCTCGCCGACGATCGAACTGTCGCTCGCCGCTGTGGAGAACGCCGCCAAGGTGCCGGGCAGCCCATCCGAGCGGCTATACCGCGCGGTCGTGGACTTCACCCACGTCGTGCTGTCGCGCCAGGCCAACATCGCCATCTTCTTTCGCGAGGAGAAGAACCTGGCGCCCGAGGCGCTGGCGGAGATCAACGCCCTACGCAAGAAATTCGATCGCGTCCTGTCGCAGTTGCTGGCCGACGGTGTCGCGGCCGGCGAGTTCCACATCGCCGACGTCAACCTGGCCGCGCTGGCGATCGGCGGCATGATCAGTTGGGCCTACACGTGGCATCGCCCCGGCGGCCGGCTGAAACTCGAAGAGATGTGCTCGCGCATGGCCGATCTTGCATTGCAGATGGCCGGTGCGCATCGCGACGCCGTGGTCGGTGCCTGACAACGCTTCCTGCGTATCCCGGGCGACGGACCGGGCGGAGGCTGAGTAGGTATCCAGCGGCCGGGTAGACCGAACCGCCGCAGGGTCGTCTGCGTGAGTAGATTCCGACCCTACTCCTCCCGCCTGGCAGAGCGCCATATCGCAGCAGCCAGCCAGCAGACTTGAGTATTGATCGATCGGAAGATCGACCCTGGCTGGTGTTACCCATCGCATCGCACTGGTCCGTAGCTCGATGCTTTCGAGGTTACGGCGATACGCGCCCTGAATGCGACGATCGAGACCCGGTGACGATCGCGGCGGGACGATGCGTTTCGTACGACAACACTGGAAGGGTGCAAACCCATGACTTATCAGAGCGTCAACCCCGCAGACGGCAAGCTGCTACAGAAATTCGCGGAGCTGACCGACAAGGAACTCGGAACCAAGCTCGCGACGGCGGCGAGCTGTTTCGAAACCTGGCGACACAAGAGTTATACCGAGCGGGCGGTGATCGTGGCGAAGGCGGCAACGCTGATGCAAGAGCGCGTGAACGAGCTCGTACATGTACGATGACACTGGAAATGGGCAAGCGGATCAGTGAGGCTCGTGGCGAGGTGGAGTTCAGCGCAAGAATTCTCGCCTACTACGCCAAGAACGCCGAGCGCTTCCTGGCGCCGGTGAAGCTGCATCCGACGCACGGCGAGGCTCATATGGAGAGCAGCCCGCTGGGTGTGATCTTTGGCGTGGAGCCTTGGAACTTTCCGTATTACCAGCTCGCACGCGTCGCGGGTCCCCACCTTATGGCTGGCAACGTCCTGGTGGTGAAGCACGCAGGCTGCGTGCCGCAATGCGCGATCGCGTTCGAGAAGCTGTTGCTCGACGCAGGTGCGCCGGCTGGGCTGTACACCAATCTGCTGATCTCGCACGAACAGTCGGACCGCGTCGTCGATGACCCGCGAATCAAGGGCGTGGCGCTGACCGGCAGCGTTGCCGCCGGCCAAAGCATTGCGGCGAGAGCCGGACGCAACCTCAAAGTGTCGTCGATGGAACTTGGTGGCAGCGACGCGTTCATTGTGCTCGACGATGCCGACCTTGACCATACCGTCAAGTGGGCGGTCTGGGGCAGGATGTATAACACGGGACAGACCTGCTGTGCCGCCAAGCGATTCATCGTGGTTGAAGGCGTTGCCGACAAGTTCCTGGCGAAGTTCCAGGCGGCGCTTGCAGCGTTGAAAGCCGGCGATCCGATGGACGAGAAGACGACACTGGGGCCTTTGTCCACGGAATCGGCCTTGGCGGACCTGCTGAAGCAGGTCGATGGGGCAGTTTCAAAGGGCGCCAAGGTGCTGATGGGCGGCAAGCGCGTCGATCGTCCGGGGTCGTACATGGAACCCACGATCCTGACCGACATCCGACCGGAAAACCCCGCCTTCCGAGATGAATTCTTCGGCCCGGTCGCACTGTTTTTCCGGGTCAAGGACGAAGACGCCGCAATCGCGCTGGCCAACGATTCCGACTTCGGACTGGGCGGCTCGGTCTTCACCAAGGACGTTGCGCGCGGCAGGCGCGTGGCGAGCCGTGTCGATACCGGCATGATGTTCATCAATAACATCGACTGGTCCGATGCGGAACTGCCGTTCGGCGGGATTAAGAATTCCGGCTACGGGCGCGAGCTCGGCGACATGGGCATCCAGCAGTTCGTCAACAAGAAGCTGGTGCGTGTTTCGTCGGCCAACGCTCCCGCATAGCGGTCGACGGGAAGCCACCCATCCCCGGTCATGCCGACGACGGTCGGAATCCACGACTTTGCCGCTGATGCATTCGGAAGTCGTGGATGGCGGGCCAAAGCATACCCCCGGTCGGTTGACCGGGGCGGCCGCCATGACGGGTTGGGATTGCCGGGCGTTCTGAGGAGGACTGAATGTACAACGCGTTGTCCTACGGCAGCAACTGCAACATGGTGGTCGGCGATGCGCAGGCCGTGTTGGTGAAAATGATCGAGGCGGTCAGAGGTCTGGAGCTCGCTGCCGCCGCGTGACCTTCCCCAGGTCGATACAAACAGAGCCCCGTCCGAGAAAACAGGAGTTACCATGGCCCGCAAGATGCACGCTGCCGTCGTCGAGCAATTCGGCAAGCCTTTGGTGTTTCGGGAACTGGATATCCCCTCGCCCGCGGCGGGCCAGATCCTGATCAAGACCGAGGCGTGCGGCGTCTGCCACACCGATCTCCATGCCATGCATGGCGACTGGCCGCTCAAGCCCAGGCTGCCGTTCACGCCCGGCCATGAAGGGATCGGACTGATCGCCGCGGTCGGCGCCGGCGTGACGATCGTCAAGGAGGGCGACCGGGTCGGCGTGCCCTGGCTCTATTCTGCGTGCGGCCACTGCGAGTATTGCCTGGCGGCCCAGGAGACGGTTTGCGCGGAGGCGGAGTTCGGCGGCTATACCAAGAACGGCGGCTTTGCCGAGTACATGATCGGCGACCCGAATTACGTCGCCCATATACCGCCGGGCCTGCGGGCCAAGGACGCCGCGCCCATCATCTGCGCCGGCATCACGACCTATAAGGGGATCAAGGAGACCGAGGCGCGGCCTGGCGAATGGATCGTCATCTCCGGCGCCGGTGGGCTCGGACACCTGGCGATCCAATATGCCAAGGTCATGGGACTTCAGGTCTGCGCGGTCGACATCGATGACCGCAAGCTTGCTCATGCCAAAGAGCTTGGTGCGGATGCCGTGGTCAATGCCAAGGAAGGCGAGCCCGTGGCCGCCGTGAAGAAGGCGACCAATGGCGGCGCCCATGGCGTGCTGATTACGGCACCCTCGCTCAGCGCCTTCAAACAGGGCGTTGCCATGACCCGGAAGCGTGGCACCTGCGTCCTGGTCGGGCTGCCGCCCGGCGAGTTCCCGGTCCCGCTCTTCGATGTGGTGGCAAACTGCATCACCATCCGCGGTTCGTTCGTCGGCACGCGCGGTGACATGGCGGAAGCGCTGGCATTCGCTGCCGAGGGCAAGGTCAAGGCGCACATCGAGCTACAGCCGTTGTCGGCGATCAACCAGATCTTCGACCGGCTCCAGCACGGCGACGTGCCGGCGCGCGTGGTCCTCGAATTCGCGGCGGGTTGAAGCCATACCGGCGCGGATCTTATACCGGCCACCCACGACTTCGCTGTGCAGGACACAAGAAAGTCGTGGATGGCCGGCCTACGCCGGCCATGACACAATGGGCGCGGCCCGAGAGCCGTGGGGCAATCTCACGGACGCTTGGTATTATGTCAGCGCGGGGCGCTACACCGCGTCCCAGTTGAACACTTCGCCGGAACGATCCAGTGGCATGAACGCCGCCTTCATCGCCGGTATCGCCATTTCCGCGATGCTCTCCGGTGTCCAGCCGTCGGGCCTGGCGATGATGCGGATCGGGCGGGGCGAGCTGAACAGGATCATCTCGTTCATCCGGCAGCCGAATACCTGGCCCGTCACGCCTTTCGCCGCGTCGGACGACAGGTACACTGCCATCGGCGCATTCTTGTCCGGTGTCATCTGCTGGATCTTCGCCAGCCGCGCCTGTTGCTCCGGTGTCGTCGCCGGGATCGAGCTCGTCATGCGGCTCCAGGCAAACGGCGCGATGCAGTTCGAACGTACGTTGTAGCGCTGCATGTCCAGCGCGATCGACTTCGACAGCGCGGTGATGCCGAGCTTCGCGGCGGAGTAGTTCGCCTGGCCGAAATTGCCGATCAGCCCCGATGTCGAGCTGATATGCACGAACGTCCCGCTCTCCTGCTTGCGATAATGCTCTGCCGCCGCACGCGACACGAAAAACGAGCCGTTCAGGTGCACGGCGATCACCGACAGCCAGTCGTCCTCGGTCATCTTGTGGAAGATCACGTCGCGCAGGATGCCGGCATTGTTCACCACCGCGTCGATGCGGCCGAAATGGTCCAGCGCCGACTGGACGATCTTCTGCGCCGAACCCCACGCGGCCACCGACTCGGTGCAGATCTCCGCCACCCCGCCCTTTTGCTCGATAAGCTGCTTGGTCTGCTGCGCTGGCGTGGCCGAAGCGCCTTCGCCGCCCAGCGAGGCGCCGATATCGGCGACGATCACCTTCGCGCCGGCCGCCGCCATCATGATCGCGATCTCGCGTCCGATGCCACCGCCCGCGCCGGTCACCACGGCGACCTTGCCTTCCATCATGCCTGCCACGTTTGTCCTCCATGAAGCGAAACCTACCGGCGGGTATTAGGCCGGCAGCGGCAGCTTGTGAACCCATCGGCGCGAGGCGCGCGGGGGGGTCAAATCCTGCGCCCCACTGTCAATGCGCGTTGGCCACCGGCCGGCGGCGGCCGACCCGCAAGAAACAAACGCCTCCCCTCCCCTTGTGGGAGAGACACCCCGCATCGCCGGCGATGCGCCACCGGGGATGAAAACGGTTACGCCAGTCGTCATCCCCGCGAAAGCGGGGACCCATGCGGCATGGGTCCCCGCTTTCGCGGGGATGACGACTTTCGCGGGGATGACGACTTTCGCGGGGATGACGACTTTCGCGGGGATGACGACTTTCGCGGGGATGACGACTTTCGCGGGGATGACGACTTTCGCGGGGATGACGACTTTCGCGGGGATGACGACTTTCGCGGGGATGACGACTTTCGCGGGGATGACGACATCGGGCGTCGTGGGAGTTTTCATAGCAGGACTGGGGGCGACGGGTTCGTGCCGCACGGCCCCCCTCCCCCCAACCTTGGTCCGCTTCGCGGCCCAAGCCCCCACGGGGAGGGGGAGGGTCCTTAACCCGACGACGTACGCGGTTTCATTCAGGGCGGGTCGGCCGCCTGCCCACTGACCAGTCGCGTCAACATTCCGGCCACCTGCGTCAGGTCCGGGCCCAGTGGCAATCGCCAGCACGGCAGACCGCGGCACAGCCAAGTCAACCGCGCAAGCATTCCCCCATCCGTCGGATCGACCTGCAGGATCGAGCTCGGCGCCAAGGCCAGCAAGGCGCGGCCGGCGGTCTCGGGGGCCAACTCGGCCCGGGCATCCTCAACAACCTGCGGAACGACAACGCCAACCAGCCGCAACTCACCGGTCAACCGGTCCGGACGATGCCGGGACATGTAACTGGTGATCTTGGCCCGGCCGCTCCAGGGTTCCTGAAACACGTGGTCCCGGTGCGCCATCAGTCCCGGAAACCGATCGAGATGCGTCTGATGCAGCCGCATCGTGCCGTACAGTGCGTGCGCCGTGGGCGACGATCCGCCGTCGACCAGCACATAATCGTCGCCCGCCGACAGCATCCCGGCCTGCATGGCCGCCAGCACCGTCGTGGACTTGCCGGTACCGCCCGGGCCGACCACCAGCACGCCAACGCCGTCGATGCCGACCGCCCCGGCATGCACCAGGTCAGCCCCGAACCCGCGCCCCCAGACATGCAGCAGCCGGCGCAGCGGATGGATCCGGTCCCACAGCGGCACCGCATCCACGTCGTTCATCCAGACCACCGCCGTCATGCTCTGCCGGTCGAACACCCAGAGCTGCCCGGTTTCCGGCTCGTGCACGGTGGTCAGGCGCGCGTCGCACCAGCCGCCCACCTTGCCGATCCGATCGAGCAGATCCGCCCGCCACGGCAGCGGCGGCGGTTCGACGCCGGTCGAGGCGGTGTCCCACAGCAGAATGGTCAGATCGGCGCGGTCCGCTGCTGCGCATTGCAGATGCCCGAACGCCGGCGGGATGATTTCGGCCATGCGTCCCCCGGCGAACCGCATCCGCACCCGTCGCCGGGCAATCCGCAGCCACTGCTCATCCGCCGCGTGCCGGTCCCACGCCGCCGCGAACGCTGCGGTAGCAGCATCGAAGAACGCCACGCCGGCCGCACTGTCACCGCCGGCCGGCGGCACCACCGCCATATCGCGATCAGTCCGCGGCCTGCCGGTGCGGCCAGCCCTCGTCCCTTACCTCGTGCACCGGATCGATCGTCAGCAACTCGTCGAGGTCCTCGAACCAATTCAGCGTCATGCCCTCGAACGGCAACCTGTCGTCCACCGATCCGCCCACCAACGGCCGCAGCTGGTCGAAGCGTTCAACCGGCAGGCCGCTAAAAACCTCGCTCTTCGCCGCATCGGGCGCCGCATTCCCGTTCGGCGCCGCGCGGATCGCCCTCGGGGCAGCCGCCGACGCGTCCTCGCGGCGGATGATGCCGTCGCGGTACAGCGCGATCAGGAAGGCATGCACGTCCGCTGCGATCGCCTCCCGGGGCGCCGCATAGGCAGCAGCCACCCGATCGACCAGTTCATCCTCGGTGGCACGTTCCAGCAGCCCGTTCCAGGCATGGGTGGCCGCGCCGTCGAAACGGAAATACACGCCCTTTTGCAGGTCGATCACCACCGTCTCGCCCTCGATCGTGTCATGCACGATCTCGTCCGGGCGCACGAAGAACACCTTGTCGTCCTGCATTCCGCTTCCCCTGTGCGCCGACGCGGTTATTGCCCGCGCGGCGCAAGCCTGATCCGCTGTACCAGCAGTCCCAGGAGGCGACCATCCGCCCGCACGCCGAGACTCGCCGGCGAGCGAGGATAACGGATATCGAAACAAAGACATAGGCTGCCGCCGTCGCCGATCACGCCGCACGGAATTGTGAAGCGATGCATCGCCTCCGCCGGCACCCCATACACAAACCGCAGCGTGGCTACCTTGCGGTCGTTGGCGAATACCTGGACGGCAAGGCGTGGGTGCGCTTCGGCGACAAAGCCCTCTGCCCCCAGTTCGCAGACCAGATCCACCCCCGCCGCGCGCGAGACATCCCACAGCATCCGGGCCTCCGGACCGCTGGTCCAGCGGCCGCCGTCGCGCGGGTCGGCGTACGACCACCAGCCAAGCAAGCTCGCGCCGGCGCCCCCCAGGGTCAGATCCAGGGTCTCCCCGGCCAACGCCGGAATCGCCGGCCCCGGATCGCCCGGCGGCCGATGCCCCTGGTCGCGGCGCATCCTCCGGTCCACGCAGAGCAAGCGGCGCAACCAGGCTGGCCGGCGCAGCAGATGGAACAGCAACAGGCTCGGCACGCCGGCATCCGACCTGGCCTCCAGCATTTGGCGCAGGAACGGCATGACAGCCCGTCGCGGCGGCTGGTCCGACAGCGCCGGATCGGCCCGGCGAAACGCGACGAACTTCGCCGCCAGCCGCTGCGCGACACCACGGGTCAACGGGTTGCCGCGATTGACCCGCACCTCCACCCGCTCGACGAACCGCACCTCACGCCGCAGATCGCGCAGCACCGCGCGCGGCACCGGCAGCGACAACCGGGTCTGAAGGAAGCTCAGGCAGTCGAGCATCAGCGTGGCGAAGCCGCGCCGTCGCGCCTCGGAGCACACGGTGGCCCAATCCAACCAATTCCCACTCGCGCGGATGATCAACGCCGCATCGGCTGCCCAGCGCAGGCTGGAGAACCCGGCCCAATACACGGCGTGCACGCAGACATGCAGCAACTGGTCCGCGGGGGCCAGCACCAGCGCCGGCTGCCCGCCCAGCCGCGCCGGTTCGGCGCGCTGCCAGAACCCCTGGTCGTTGCCGATCCGCCCATCGAGGTTCAGCGCGCGCCAGTGCAGGTCGAGTTCGCTGCCGTCCGGCGCCACGAACGCCCAGCCGGCGGTGCTGGTCACCTCCGCCAGCGCCACCGGATCGCACGGCAACGCCTCCTTCGGCCGCCAGCCGAGCGATCCCAACAGCGCCACCGATCGAGCCAACTCCTCGGGTGGCACCATGATATCGACGTCGTCCATCGGGCGCAGATCGACGGTACCCCCGAACGCCGCCACGATGCCGGCGCCCTTCAGCAGGATCACGCGGATGCCGGCCGCGGCGAGGCCCGCCAGCACCGGGTCGACCCGATGCAGCAGCGTCAGGTTCCGCGCCCAGTACATCCGGCGGACCCCGCGCATCCGTTCAATCCAAGGGTCGTCGATCCCGCACCGCGCCAAATTGCGCTGCACCAACGGCAGCAATCTGCTCCAGCCGTAATCGATGTCCGCCAGATCGACCCCGGTGCGCCAGGCCGCGAAAGCCTGCGCTACCTCCGGCCCATCCAGCAGCGCCGCGCGCAGCAGGAGCACGTCCTTCTCGCTCAGTCCGGCCCGCACCGCCGCCGTATCGAACACGCCCTCGATTCCCCCGCCAGCCTGCCCCGGATATCATTCGATGCTAACAACCGCCCGCGTGCAAATCCGCACGAGTTGCCGGAGGCCCGCCGTTGCTGCTCCCGTCCTATGTGCGCGAACTCGTTCCCGGCGTGACAGTGATCATCCCGCACGGCGGGGCAGACAGGCTGCCGTTGCTGCAAGCCACGCTGCCGCGCCTGAGGGATATGTCCGGCATCGACCGGATCGTGCTGGTGGAACTGGACGCGGCGCCACACGCCGCCGAGGCCGGCAGCCGCTTCGCCGACTTCCATGTATTCGTGCAAGGCACGCCGCCATTTCACAAGACGCGGGCGATGAATGTCGGCCTCGCCTTTGTTCGCACGACGCATTTTCTATGGCTCGACAGCGACATACTTCTGCCGGAGAATTTCATCGCCAACGCCAGACAAGAGTGCATCGCGCGCTCGCTCGATTGCCTGCTCCCCTGGTCGCGGGTGCACTACCTCTCCGAGTCCGACAGTCGGGACGTGGCGATGCGCCGATGCGCGCCGGATGTGTGTGACCCGGTCAGCCAGTTCGCCAGCAATGCGATGATCCCGGGCCACGCGGTGCTGGTGCGCACCGAATTCGCCCATCGTTACGGTGGCATGGCGGAGCAATTCCGCGGCTGGGGCTGCGAGGACAATGCCTGGTTCGTCAAGGTGCGCACGCTGGGCGGCATCGGCGTCACAGAGGATCCGGAGCGCATCCTGCATCACCTCTACCACCCGAGCTCCGGCGGCTACAGCGCCGGCACGGACGTGTTCGCGCGCCCCGACTTTCGCCGGAACTTCGCAATCCTGGCGTTGATGAAATCGTATCAGACCGCGGAGGCGTTCAGCCGCCGCTTCCCCGCCCCCGCCCATTTCACGCCGCCCTGGTCCGGCACGCGCCGCTTCGCCTGCGCGCGCGGCGCCG
Source organism: uncultured Alphaproteobacteria bacterium (assembly GCA_963762885.1). Classification (GTDB taxonomy): domain Bacteria; phylum Pseudomonadota; class Alphaproteobacteria; order Acetobacterales; family Acetobacteraceae; genus JASHVB01. The sequence continues at coordinate 9,952 of CAVXNH010000088.1, read as the reverse complement.
AACCGATCGGAACGGTGCTGCGGGAGCTCTATGGCGACGCGGTCAGCCTGTGCGATTCGGCCGTGCGCGACGACGCGACGCTGCTGCTGCCATCCGACGTCGACGCATGGGATGCCGCGCTGGCGGCGGTTTGCCGCACGAGCATGCCCGTCGCCGCCTGAACAAGTCAGCGCTGCCGGGCGAGGTGGCGACGCACCACGGTGAGGTAATCGGTGCGGGCCGCCTTGTCGCGCACTGTCAGGTTGCCGCCATGGATGCGCCGCTCCAGCACCACCGTGTCGAGCGAGCGAGCCGCCAGACCTTCGGCCTTCGCGCGCAGATACCAGTCGATGAAGTCGCCGTGCCGCAGGCTGGTGTCGAACCCGCCGACCCGTTCGAACAGCCGGCGACGCATCAACACCGCCCCCGAAAGCAAGCCGCTCATTGGACGATCGGGCACCTCGAACCGGCTTCGCACCGCGTCATCCAGGTCGGGCGAGACGAACTGCGTCGTCAGCCCGAACGCCGCGTCGAGGCCGGGCTCGGCACACAGCGCCGCCAGCCGTGCCGCGACACTGCCCGGTGGCAGCCGGTCGTCGGCGTCGAGCAAGCCGACAAAGTCCTCAGTTGCCGCCGCCAGCCCGCGATTGCGTGCCGCCGCGGCGCCGGCATGTGCCTGGCGAATGAGCCGGACCGGGGCGGGATGGGCCGCTGCGATTTCGGCGCTGCCATCGGTCGAGCCGTCATCGACGACGATGACCGAGGTGATCCGGCACCCAAGCTGTGCCAGCACGCTGCGCAGTGCCGCGTCGAGGTAAGCGGCGCCGTTATGCACCGGTACGATAATGGCCACCGAGGGATCGTCGCACGCCGGTCCGGGATTGCTCATTGAAACAATTCTCCCCGTCCCTTTGAGGGGAGAATTATATACTCAGGGTGTGAAACAAGGCATAGTAGGCCGTTGAGACTGCCCGGCGCAGACTGAATTGGCGCGGATGTTTCGGCTCCCGATTGGCGAGGAATTTTGTCAAATGCAACGACAGGTGTGGATTGATCCGCACGCGGGAGAACTGCACACTGCCGTGTATGAGCACATCGATCGATACCGACGCACATTGGCATGACATGCCCAACCCGTGCCCGTTCTCGGCGCTGATTGGGCCGGTGCAACGGCGGCGTGTGGGCGATCAGTTTGTGTATGGATTGCGCGTGGCGCGGCACCACACCAACAGCACCGGCATCATGCATGGCGGTGTGATCACCGCCTTCCTGGATGAGGTGATCGGCGAGATCGTCAACGACCTTGGCAATCGCAAGCATGTCACCGTGCAGTTCAGCACCACGTTCCTCAGCAAGGCGCACGTCGGCGATTTTCTGGAATGCGACTGCGAGATTGTGCGCACCACGCGGTCGATGACCTTCATCCAGGCGCGGCTGAATGTGAACGAGGACGCGATCGCGACCGCCACGGCGATCTTCAAGGCCATGCGTCCCGCAAGCTGACGCGTTCAAACGATATCTGGAGCAGCAATCAAGTCCGACACCCTCATTCTGTACGATTGCCGCGATCAGGTCGCGACGATCACGTACAACCGGCCAGACAAGTGGAATGCGTTCACCGATGACGTGGTGCGCGAACTGGCGGCGGTTGCGACTCCTGCCGCGTCCACCTTCTCACGCAATCTCGTATCGGTTCTTTCTCTCGTCATTAGGCGACGCGCAACAACAGACGCACCAGTTGCCGCACGGACCGCGCGTGCCCGTCATGGCCGGCCTTGTGCTGGCCATCCACGCCTTTGCTCGCACCAGCATTGCAAGGCGTGGATGGCCGGCACAAGTCCCGGGACAAGCGCCCGGGGCCATGGGCCGGCCATGACGGGGGAGTGGATTAGTTCGCCACCAATCAACTCGTTCATTGTTGCGCGTCGCTGCCCGTCGCCTCCGGCGCTCCAGTGCGTCAAGTAGATAGTTGCCCTTGAGGGAAGGGGGAACATCTTCATTCCCGCCTCTTATCCCAGCCCGCTTCTTTCCCGGCCCTCGCCTTTCGATCCCTACCCGCAGCGTCACTCCTTGGTCGTAATCTCCTTGGTGGCCTTGGCGGCCGCCAGCTCCTTGCGCAGCCGATCGACCTCCGCGTGCAGCGACGCAACCTCGTCGACCGGTTCGTCCGTCGGCGACTGACCGGCTGCCCCTTCTCCAGTCGGGCGATAGAACGGCGTGAACAGGCTGAACGCCCGCTCCATCATGGCCATGTTCTGCCGGCTGACCTCTTCCATGTTGCCGAACGGGAACAGCGTCCCCACCGACCCCATCGTCTTCTGCATAGCCGTCCGCATTTGCTCCTGCTGCTGGGCAAACGCCGCCATCGCTTGCTCAAGGTATTTCGGCACAAGGCCCTGCATCTGATCGCCGTAAAAGCCGATCAGCTGGCGCAGGAAGGCGGTTGGCAGCAGGCTGCGGCCCTTGCCCTCCTCCTCGACGATGATCTGGGTCAGCACGCCACGCGTGATGTCCTCGCCGGTCTTGGCGTCGTACACCACGAAATCCCGGCCCTGGCGGACCATTTCCGCCAGGTTGTCCAGCGTGATGTAGCTGGAGCTGCGGGTATCGTACAGGCGGCGATTGGCATATTTCTTCACCACCACCGGCGGCTCGGCCGTCTTGGTCTCGGGCGCTGTCTGGACGGTGTCGGCCATGGTTCCCTCGTTCTGCGGCGGCGTTCCCCCTAGCATGCCCGTCCATGCCGCAGTTGCGAAGGTCCTTTTTGCTGTGCGGCGCGGTTTGCCGTTCCGCATCCGGCGCAGCACCCCTATGGTCCGCGCCGCGCACAGGAGGGCGAATGAGGCATGAGCGACGGCCCCGGCCAGGACGACAGCGCCGCGGGACCCGATCTGCGGAAGCTGGCGCAGGACTGGATCACGCTGTGGCAAAGCGAATTGGCCGGCCTGGCAGTAGACCGCGAGGCGCAGGAAACCTGGCAGGCGATGTTGGCTCTGTGGGCCGGGGCGGGCGCGGCGATGCTGCGGGCGATGCCGCGCGACGACCGCGCGGCCGCACATACGTGGTACGGCGCGCCCCGATCGACTGCCGCACAGGGACCAGGTGCAGGGGGTGAGCGAGCGGAGGGACGCGCCGAGGCCGTTGCAGCGGCGGGGACCGCGTCCGCTGCTGCTGCACCTGACGCTCGCGATGCTGCGATCGACGGTCTCACGCGCCGCATCGCAGAACTGGAAGCACGTCTGGCCGAGCTCGAACGAGGCGATCGCGGCAGCGATCCGCGACGCCCTGGCGCAGGGCCTGGGCGACGGGTCGCCGGCCGGCGCGTCCCGCAGCGCGGGCCCTGAGCCATTCCCGGGGGCGGTCCTGGCGGAGACGCTGCGCCAGGACGCGGCGCTGATTGAGGGTATCGCCGCCTATCGGCGCCATCCCTGGCACCGCGACATGCCGGATCCACCGGCGATCTGGCAGGAAGGCGGCAGCCGCCTGCTTGACTATGGCGGACATGGCCCACCGGTCCTGTTCGTCCCCAGCCTGGTGAACCGCGCCTACGTGCTGGACCTGGCGCCCGGCCATTCGATGCTTCGCTGGTTTGCCGCCAACGGCGCCCATCCGCTGTTGCTGGACTGGGGCTGGCCGGGGGAAGTGGAGCGGCGCTTCAGCATGACCGACTATGTCGCCGGCCGCCTGGAACGGGCGATGGCGGCGGCGGGTCCGGGCACGGTCCTGGCGGGCTATTGCATGGGTGGCACCCTGGCCGTCGCCGCCGCCCAGCGCCGCCCCGACCTGGTCCGGGCCCTCGCCCTACTGGCCGCGCCATGGGATTTCCATGCGCCCGATCCGGCCCGGGCCATCCAGGCGGCCGAAATGCTGCCGCTGCTGGAACCGGCGCTGGCGTTCAACCACACCCTGCCGGTGGACATGCTGCAAGTCCTGTTCGCCTTGCTCGACCCCTGGGGGGTGGCGGACAAATACCGCGGCTTTGCCCGGCTTGACCCGGCAAGCGCGCGGGCCACCCTGTTCGTCGCGCTGGAAGATTGGCTGAACGACGGCGTGCCGCTCGCCGCCCCAGTGGCGCGGGAGTGCCTGGCGGGATGGTATGGCGCCAATGCCCCGGCCCGCGGCCAGTGGCGAATAGCCGGCCTGCCGGTGGACCCGGCCGCGCTGCGTCTGCCGACCTTTGTCGCCGCCCCGGCGCGGGACCGGATCGTGCCGCAGGAGTCCGCGCGCCCGTTGGCCTCGTTGATCGAGGGCGCCGTGCTGCACGAACCCACCGCCGGGCATATCGGCATGGCCGCGGGCCACACCGCGGAACGGGTCCTGTGGCGGCCGTTCAGGGAGTGGCTGCTGGCCCTGTAATCAGGACAGCGAACGCCCGTTTTCCCGGTCCGCGTCGAACCTTCCCGAGATTGCAGGACGCTGGGCAGCGGCCCGGATCCGGCGGCGCCGGGCGATCCTCGACTGGGCCGGAACGAATGTCTGCCGGGCAAGCAATAGTATTATATCTGATCCCAGTATCATTTTAGATATATAGTTCATATATTGATCTTATAATAACGCAAATTATCGCACGAATACGCCGCACTGAAGCGATTTTGTAACCAATTTCGTCCAAAATATGTTCTCTATCTGATATAATACGCAATTGGGGGCTATCGATGCGCCTATCCGCGTTCCGACGAGCAGCGCTTCGCCTCGATCGCCGCGCGACGGTGGCGATCTACGTCGCCATGATGGCCCCGGTGCTCAGTGGAGCCGTTGCGATTGGCGTCGAGGTCACCAGTTGGTCCTCCGCGCAACTTACCCTGCAACAGGCTGCGGATGCGTCGGCACGGGCGGGCGCGCTCTACTGTTACAACTACGCCGTCAACAACAGCGGCAGCAGTTGCCTTTCCAACGCCACGGCGGCGCAGACCGCGGCAACCCTGGCCGCCAGGCTCGCGGAGGTGAACGGCGTCACGGGAGCAAGCAGCCCGACCTGGAATTCCGCCACCCTGAAATACACCGACAACCTGATCACCGCCCAGATTGTCTCGGGCGTGAAGTCGAGTTCGGACAGTGCCGTTCAGGTGACCGTGCAGAAATCCATCCCGCTGACCATCTCGCGGATTTTCACCTCGACGCAGTCGGTGGACGTGACGGCGAGTTCGACCAGCGAGGTGGTCACCACCGTCAGCGGCGGCGGCGGCGGACAGCCCTGCATGCTGGCGCTGGCCGGTGACAGTAACGGAACCACGACCAGCAACACCATCAGCTTCAGCGGCGCCATCAACATCAGCGCACCATCGTGCACGATCCGTTCCGATGAGGGTGTCCTGTTCAACGGCGCCATCGTCGCCACCACCGGCGGCATCTACGCCGGCGGCTCGATCACCGCGGAAGGCGCTGACGTCATCAGCGGGGCCGAGAACCAGAACGCCGGCCAGATTGCCGACCCCTATGCCAGCGATACCACGTTGCAGAATGCACTGACGACGGCCAATTCGGCCACGGGCTCGGCGATATCCTGTAGCGGCTCCAGCAGTTGCACCGGCCCGAGCGGCTGGGGTTCCTGCTCCGGCGGGACGTGCACGCTGAATCCCGGAACCTATACTGGCCTGAGCGTCTCCGGGTCGAACAACATCACGTTCAATCCCGGCCTGTACACGATCAACGGCAATATCTCGTTCAACGGCGCGTTCAACGTCACCGGCAGCGGCGTGACGATCCTGATGGGCAAGGGAACCGGCAGCGGCTACGCCTTCACCACCTCCGGCGCCATGACAATGACGCTCAGCGCCGCGACCACCGCCGGCGCGACGGGGAATGCGATCCCGGGGATCGTGTTCGCCAGCCAGAGCAGTGCAACGGCGTCATTCGCCGGCAGTGCCGGTTTGGCGTTCACGGGGGTGATGTATTACCCCAATGGGCCGGCATCGTTTACTGGGGCCATGACGAGCGGCAACTCCACATGCGCGGAACTCATTGCCAATACCATTACTGTTTCGGGTGCATTCGCTCTCGGCTCAAGCTGCGGGTCGTACGGCGCCGCGACCTTCGGTAGCCAGCCGAGCACCACCAGCTACTCCACGGCACTGGTCAAATAGGCGACGCGCGGAAACGCCGCGGGCCCATGCCCCCGGCGTGCGCCGACACCACGGCATACCCAAATTTTAGATACAGTCTCCCATGAAGAGTAATGGTGCTATAATCATAGAATCGTCTCCGTACAAGACCTATAAGGCGCATAAGTATTATTCTTGGTTCACAATTCGATCCTTCCGGCTGGCTTTGAAGCCTCTCTGTAACCAGTGCTGTCTTAATTTCGAGTGAAGGGCAAACGTTAGACACGCATCAGGGGTTCATTCGATGTTTGCATCAGCACTCCGACGGGCCGGCCTCCAGCGCGACCGCCGCGGTACCGTCGCGATCTACATGGCGATGGTGGCGCCAATACTGGCCGGTGCGGTCGGGCTCGGCGTCGAAGTAACCAGTTGGTCGGGCGCGCAACTCAATATGCAACGTTCTGCCGACGCTTCCGCGCGCGCGGGCTCGATCTACTGCTACAACTATACCGTCGCCAACGCCGGCAGCAGTTGCCTTAACAACGCCACCGCGGCGCAGACCGCCGCGACGCTGGCCGCCAGGCTGGCCGAGGTTAACGGCGTCACCGGAGCCAGCAGCCCGAGCTGGAACTCCGCCACCAAGACCTATACCGACAACAACATCACCGCCCAGATCGTGTCGGGTGTGAAGTCCAGCTCGGACGCGGCGATCCTGGTCACCGTGCAGGAAACGGTGCCACTGACCGTCTCCCGCGTGTTCTCCTCGACGCAGTCGGTGACGGTCACCGCCAGTTCGACCAGTGAAGTGGTTTCCAGCACCAGCACCTCGGCCGGGTCCGGCGGGCAGCCATGCCTGCTGGCCTTGCAGCAGGGTTCTGGCAGCTCGTCCGGCATCATCGCCAATGGATCGATCACTGTCACCGCACCCGGCTGCACCCTGGTGTCGAACAGCAGCTTCAATGATACCGGCGGCAGCAGCTTCACCGTGGCCGGCCTCTATGCCCACGGCGCGGTCGCCGCGAGTTCCTATCCGTCGATCACCATCCCCTGCTGGGCGACGATCAACGGCAGCAGCAGCAACAACGGCTGCAACCCGTACCCCTCCAGCGGCCTGCTCCAGTCGAATCCTTATGTGTTCGGGAACTCGGCGATCGTGACGGACCCGTACGCGACCAACACCGCGATGCAGGCCGCGATCACCAACGCCCCCAGCACGTCCGGTCCGAGCATTTCGTGCTCCAACCAGCAATGCGGCCTGCCGTCCACCTCAGGCGGCACCTACAACGGCAGCTATTGCACCGGCCAGGGCACTGGCAGCGTGACCTGCTACCTGAGGCCGGGCAACTATGGCAGCTTCACCATTGGCTCCGGCGGACCCTACACCTTCAATTACGCGGCCGGCGGCTATGTCTTCAACGGTAACGTCAGCCTGACCAACAACTCCACGCATAACGGCACCGGCGTGACGGTCTACACCACCGGCACGTTCACCGGATCCAACACGTTCAACTACAACCTGACCGCGCCGAGCACCACGGTGAACCCGGGCACCGCCGGCCCCTGGCAGATCGCCGGCGTCGTGCTGGCCGGAGCGACCAGCGGCACCGTGACACTGTCCGGCAACCCGCAATTCCTGGTCACCGGCGTGGTCTATTTCCCCAATGCGAGCTTCAGCTCCCAGGGATCGAACGGGCTCGGCGCCTCAGGCAACTCCTGCCTGGAAATCATCGTCAACAACATCACCCTGTCCGGCGCCACCTACCTGAACAGCACATGCTCTGGGCTCAACACGACGGCGTTCACCAGCGTGCCCGGCACATCCACCACCACCTACAGCACGGCGCTGGTTAAATAAGAGCCCTCCGGTTGCAATCGCGATGGGCCGGCCAACAAGCGCTAAGGCGACGCCCAACAATAGACGCATCATTCGCCGCCCGGACTACGCGACACCGTCATGGCCGGCCTTGTGCCGGCCATGACGGGAGAACGGGTCAGCGTGCCACCAGCCGACTCTTCATTGTCGGGCGTCGCCTAACCGGCCCATCGCCGGCGCACGAGAGGACACACTGCCGGAGAGGCATCATACGGTTGCATGGCTGATACGCTGTTAACGGGATTATAACGCGATCTGGCGGTTACCTGCCGGTATCCGAACACCAGCGAAACCGCTTTGTTACCCGCAATGGGCCAGCTTGAAACCTGCCGTATTCACTAGCTCATCGGGCAGGCAAAATCCCATGCGCCCCAATCGGTTTCGTTCCGGTCTCATTCGCTGCTGCCGCTCGACGGTGGCGATTTATGTCGCCTTGCTGGCACCAGTGCTCGCAGGTTCGATCGCACTCGGCGTCGAGGTTACCAGTTGGTCGGGCGCCAAGGTCAACATGCAGCGTGCCGCCGACGCATCCGCCCGCGCCGGCGCCATCTACTGTTACGAATATGCCCTCGCCAATAGCGGCAGCACTTGTCTGTCCAACGCCACGGCGGCCCAGACCGCGGCGACGCTGGCCGCCAGGCTGGCCGAGGTCAACAATGTGTCCGGCGCCAGTTCCCCCACCTGGAACAGCGGCACCAAGACCTACACCGACAATCAGATCACCGCCCAAATCGTCTCGGGCGTGAAGTCCAGTTCGGATGCCGCCGTGCTGGTGACCACGCAGGAAACGATCCCGCTGACCGTGTCCCGCGCCATCAACGCGACGGCGTCGGTAACAGTGAGCGCCACCTCGACAAGCGAAGTGGTTTCGAGCACCACGACGACAGGCGGGTCCGGCGGCCAGCCTTGCCTGGTGGCGCTCAATTCGAGTTCCGCCAGCACCGCCGGGTTCAACGCCAACGGGTCGATCACGGTCAATGCATCGACGTGCACCCTGGTGTCGAACAGCAATTTCAACGACACAGGCGGCAGCAGCTTTACGATCGGCGGCATCTATGCCGTCGGCACCGTGGCCGCCAGCAGCTATCCCAGCATCACCATCCCGTGCTGGGCCACGATCAACGGCAGCAGCAACAACAACGGCTGCAATCCATATCCCTCCAGCGGGCTGCTCCAGTCGAATACCTATGTGCATGGCAATGCATCGGTGCTGACGGACCCCTACGCCTCAAACACGGCGATGCAGGACGCGATATCGCATGCCGGCAGCACGATGGGACAGAACCTCGAGTGCTACAATCAGAATTGCTACTACGGGCCCAGTTTCACCGGTAAGATATCCGGCACCACTTTGACCGTTTCCGCTGTTACGACCGGTCCTCTCGCTGTTGGGCAGACGTTGTCCGGCACCAGCATCAAAGGCAGTACCACGATCACCGCGCTGGGTACCGGCGACGGAGGCGCTGGCACCTACACTGTCAGCCAATCCCAGACCATATCCAGCGAGGCGATGAACGCGTGGGCCTCGGTGCCCGGCTCGTCTACGACCAGCGTCATCAACGGCACCTATTGCACCGGCCAGGGCACCGGCAGCGTGACCTGTTACCTGCAACCCGGCAACTACGGCGGTTTCAACGTCAGCTCAGGCGGGCCGTATTATTTCAACTACGCGGCCGGCGGCTATGTGTTCAACGGCGCGATGAGCCTGACCAACAACACCACGCACAATGGCACCGGGGTGACGATCTTCACGACCGGCACATTCGTCGGCTCCAACACATTCAACTATAATCTGGTCGCGCCGAGCACAACGGTCGATCCCGGAAGCGCGGGGCCCTGGCAGATTGCCGGCGTCGTTCTGGCCGGATCGACGGGCGATCCGACTGGGGGAACCGGCGCCACGCTATCGGGCAACCCGCAGTTCCTGGTGACCGGCGTGGTGTATTTCCCGAATGCGACGTTCAGTTCGCAGGGCTCGAACGGGATGGGTTCATCGAGCACCTCCTGCTTCGAGATCATCGTCAACAACATCACCCTCTCGGGCGCCACCTACCTGAAC
>CAVXNH010000087.1:0-12823 GCA_963762885.1 uncultured Alphaproteobacteria bacterium | reverse complement strand
TCACCCCGCACGCGGAGATGCTCCTATTCGCGTCGAGTCCTGTGGTTCTGTCGACGACTGCGCTACACGGTGTCGCTTGCAAGGCTGTGGCGCCGTTGCAGGTGGAGCTGCCGCCGTTGGCCGTCGATACCAGAATCTCTAGGCTATCGAGACCGATGACGCATCCCGCTGCCGCAGTGGGTTCAGGCCGAATCGTTCCCCCGGAACTGCTAACGCCGCCCTCGGTCGCGCCACCCGATGTGCTGCTTCCAGCGCCACTGCTGCTCCCGGAACCCGAGCCGGATCCAAGGCCGGCCGCACCACAGACGGTGAATCCATCGCCCGTGCCATCGGTGCGACAAATTGGTTGCCCGCTACCATCTGCGCCTGCCGGCCGCCGAGCCGCCGCCAGCGTAACTGATGGTGTTCGCGAGCGCGCACGTCGCGATCACGTCGCTCGTCACCGCATAAAGGCTCTGGTCCCAGCCGGGCCGCGACGTTCCCATGCCCGTCAGCGTCATCGCGGCCACGGTGGCGCCCACCGACCCCGCGCCTGCGACGATGAGCGCCGCCACCAGAACAGACTTTTTCATCGCGCATCCTCCGTTTTCCACGTCGTGTCCACGACTCGCGCCTCTCGAATGGCTCGACGCGTTCTCTGTGCCGCGGACTCATAGAGATCCGTGGGTCCTGTCTCGGCGAATTCGAGTGAAAAGGCCCTCGCGGTGCCGTGAGGCTGCTCCGTTCGCTCGGCTCCGCTGGTTTCAAGAGCGGCTCGCGATTTCACACGGGGTGGGGAAGGCTCACCATCCACTGGACGCCGAATCGATCCGAGCACATTCCGAAGTAGGGACCCCACGGTGCGTTCGCGAGCGGCATCCGGGCTGCCCCGCCAGCGCTCAAGCTCTCAAAGCATCGATCCGCCTCGTCCTTGTCTTTCGCGACGATAGAGATGTGGAAGTTGTTGCCGGTCTGCAGCGTGGGGCCGAGTCCTTCGACCGCATCGCTCCCCATCAAGTGCACCGCCTCCGTGATCGGCAGCTGAGCGTGCATGATCTTCTTCTTCGCGGCCTCGGGAACGTTGGAGGCGAAGGGTGTATCGCCGAATGTCTGCATCACGAGGATGCGAGTTCCGAAGACGCTCTCGTAGAAGCGAAACGCCTCCTCCGTAGTGCCGGGGAAGTTCAAATAGATGTGAACGAGTTGCATGGCGGCCTCCGTGGGGCGATGCGATGACAGGCGGCCGGGGTGGCCGCACGGGATCGAGCATTCGGCTGAGAGACTAGGGACGGGGCCCGTCGTCGTCGAGCGGGCGGGGACCCCTTCGAAAGCCATGCATCCTGCACGTCGAGAACCGCACGCGCGCCTTTGACCGCGTAAGGTGAGGCCCCCCAATGACCGCACCACGAGGCTACGAGGATCGCGGGCGCACGAGGCGCGCCCGATCGCGTCGACGTCCCGCGCTTCAGCGCCGGGGTATTCATCGCAGGGTTTTGCGTGTTCCTTCCGCTTTACGCGACCCAACCGCTCCTCGCGCTCCTGCGCCGCGTGTTCGCCGCATCCGAGGGCGAGGTCAGCTTGACCGTTTCGTCAGCGACTCTTGCCGTGGCCCTCGCATCGCCCTTCGTGGGGGCGCTGGCGGACGCCCTCGGGCGAAAACGAGTCATCGTCCCATGTCTTGTCGCGATTGCAGCGTCGACTCTGCTCTGCGGCCTTTCGTCGAGCCTTGCCGTGCTCATACTCTGGCGGTTCGTCGGGGGTATTTTCACTCCCGGAGTGATTGCCGTCACCATTGCCGCGATCGGCGAGGAAGTGCCCATCGGGGCCGCGGTGCAGGTCACTGCGATCTACGTGACCGGGACCGTACTCGGGGGTCTCACCGGGCGCTTGCTCTCGGCATTCGTGGCCGCCGTCGCTTCGTGGCGTGCCGCGTTCCTTGCCCTCGCGGCGATGGCGATCGTTGGCGCCATCGGGACGAATCCTCTGCCGCACTCCACTCGATTCGTGCGCCAGACGGACTGGCGAGAGACACTCGGCCTCGGTGGACGACACCTTCGCACCCCACGGCTCCTCGCCACCTGTTTCGTCGGATTCAGCGTTCTCTTCTGCCACGTCGGCCTGTTCACCTACGCGACGTTTCGGCTCGCCCGGCCCGCCCTATTCACTCTCTACGTCGGAGCTCGGCTACGTGTTCCTGTCTACGCGTTCGGTCTCGTCGTAACGCCCTTGGCGGGAGGCCTCGTCGACCGCATCGGTCATCGCGCGGGAATGTCGATTGCCGCGACCGTCGTCGTGGCCGGAACGTGCCTCACGCTGGTGCCCACACTCGCGGCCTTCATCGTCGGGCTGGCGCTGGCATCGAACGGGGTTTTCGTTGCTCAGGCGTCGGCTTCGAGTCACGTGGCCATTGCGAGCGATGGGGCCCATTTGTCGGCGTCGGGCCTGTACGTTGCCTGCTACTACCTCGGAGGATCCTTTGGCGCGACCGCACTCGTTGTTCCGTGGCGGATCGGCGGTGGGTCGCTGTCGTCGCGTGCATCGTCGGCGTAGAGCTCGGGGTCCTCTTCGTCGCGCGGCGAACGTTCGCTCGAGCGGCGGCGTGACGTCGTTCGGTCGTGTCCCGCGCGTACCTTCGGGTTCGTCCTGAGCGCTTGAGCCGACGTAGCTCCTGAAGCCGTGTGTGGTATACCGTCTGGCGCCGCATCGGGTGGCATGGAGCTGGCTTGCTTGGTCCTGCGGCGTGCGCACCGCGGGGACCGAGGTTCCTTTTGCCCATGGGTTGTCCGTCGCTCGTTGCGCGCGAAATGGAGGACGTTTTCATGTTAGATTCGCGTCGGTGGTCCTGGTCGGCTTCGCTCTCGGAGCCACTGGTTGTCGGCTTCTGCGTCTGTTCCCGCTCAAGCGCCACAAGGCGCGACGACACCACAGGGGCCCCCGCCTCCTCCGGCCAATGGGAACGGGCCCGAGGCGATGCGTCCTCCCCACGACGGACCCGGGTGGGCAGGGACGCGGCCGCACGACGGCGAGGCGTGGGGCCACCCGGGCGGCGAGGGAGGGCGAAGGGCGCGGGCGAGCACCGCAAGGGCCATGGTGGACCTCCGATGGGACCGGAGGGGCACGGCGAGCGCATGGGAGGCATGCACCCGGGGCCGATGGGCCTCGGTCCGGAGCAGGAGGTGATGCACGAGCTCGAGGAGCTGGAGTGCATACCTGTTCCAGCGCTACAACGCCGAGCAGGAAATAGCGGCGATGCTGCTGTGCGTCGGCCCGTCCAACCAGGACGTGCAGACGCTGCCGGAAATGATCTCCGCCTGGATCGACCAGACCATCGGCGCCAGCGCGGCGGCGCGAGCGCAGCAGCGCAACTCACTGTTCCTCGTGCTGACCAAGTTCGACATGGAGTTTATCGAGAAGGAGGGCGAGGATATCACCTCCGGCCAGCGATGGACCACAAGGCTGCAGGCGAGCCTGCTCGACTTCTTCGCCAAGGCATATGACTGGCCGCGCAACTGGGCGAACGGACGGCCGTTCGATAATTGCTACTGGCTGCGCAGCACCGCGGTACGGTTCAACGCTGTGTTCGATTACACCGAAACCGACGGCGGCGGGCGGCTGGAGACGCAGGCGCCGCGAGCCGAGAGGTTTCTGGCGCCGCGGCTGACCGCCTATCTGCAGAACGACAGCATTCGCGCCCATTTTGCCGACCCGCGCCGGGCCTGGGAGGAAGGCTTGCGCGCGAACGATGGCGGCATCGGCTACCTGGCCGAGCGGTTGCGCCCTGTCTGCGATCCGGCGCTGAAGGCCGAGCAAATCACCGGGCGGCTGGCGGAGTGGTCGGCGACATTCTTAAGCAGTTGCGGCCGCATTTCCACACCGGCGACCTGGCGGCGGAACTGGAGCGCGCCCAGGCCGCCGCGGACGATCTGGTGGACGCGCTGGTGGCGTGTGCCCAGGCGCAGATGTTCGGGCCGCTCCTGCGCTCCCTGCAGGTCACCCAGGACCAGGTGACCTCGGTGTACTGGCGCATGGAGTCCGCGACGGACGACACGCCGGTGCCAATTGGCACGCTTGCCGGCGCCGGCGGCTACGACGATGTCCCGCGCCGGCGGCTAAGGCCGGCGCCGGCAGCCGCTGCACCGCCGGCACGCCATCGCTTCGACCGGCTGGCCGATCTTGCGATCGGCGACTGGACGCAGGGCATGCAGTCCTTCGCCGAGGGCCATGACGTGGAGCATGCCTTCCGGGTGCCACGCGAGCAGGCGCTGGTGCTGGTCGGCGAGATCGCGCGCGCGGCGCGGCGGCTCGACTTGCGTGGAACGATCGCGCAGGGGCTACATGCGCGCGCCAGCTTCCAGCACCGCAGCGCCGCGGCGGCGCAGAAGCCGGTGATCGTCATCGAACAGGCGATCAACAATTTCGTTCACATGCTGGGCTACGACCGGCTCGAGCCGGACAAGAGACCGAAGACATCGAACGGCAGCCGCGGCATCTTCGCGCCGCGGCCGGCGGTGTCGGGCCTGCCGGCCCTGGGACTGCAGCCCGCACCATACGATCGTACCTTCCACGTGGACTGGATGACCGCGATCGCCTGCACAATGGAGGATAACGTCCAGGATCCGGGCTCGGGCAAGATCGACATCGCCCAGAACGCGGCGCTGGGGAAAATACTGCAGCGGCTGGAGGGTGTGGCGGCATGAGCTTGGTCACGGTCGAGGAAGATCTCACCGGGCCTCCCGGCCATGCGCTGATTCGGGTGCACGGAGGCGCAGGAGCACAGGGCAGCCCGGGGTTCCGGCTGCACCGGCAAGCGGAATGGGGCGCGGCGGCGCTGGGACCGGCCGGCTGGCAGGTCGCCGAGGCGCTGCTTACGCCGCGACGCGTCGGCGTCGAGGGCGACGACCTGGTGCTGGGCGTGGGCCCCGATGTCTGCAGACATCTTGAAGGTGGCGTCTACCAGATTACGGTGCCGGCAGCCAGCGCGGACGTGACGGTAATCTGGCCGGAGATCGCCACCCCGGACGACTTCGTCGCGCCGGTCAAGGAGCCGACCGCTAACAGCACGCCGAGGGAAGACCCGCCCATCAAAGAGGCGGCCATCAAGGACTCGCCGCTCAAACAACCGTCTGTCAAGGAACCGCCGAAGACCGATCCCAAACCAGAGGCCAAGAAGAAGTCGAAACTCCCGGTCTCGGTCTGGGTGGTGATCGTGCTGGCGCTGATCGCAATTGCCGGCGGCACGCTGAAGCTACTGCAGCTTTACCCATTCGAACCGGTGCGGCATGACGAAACGGCACATGAGGACCAGCCGCCGCCCCCTCAGCCACCACCGGACCAGCTGGACCGCCTGTCGGTACGCGACCTTATCGCGCGGAACAAACCAGATGAAATGTTCGCGCAAGCGGGACAGCGACTGGCGACGAGGCCCGGAGACGCGTTGCTGCTGCTGGAAGCGGCGGGCGAAGACCGCCATTTCGGCCCATCACTGGCTATGCTGGCGCGGCTCAACGATCCCAGTAAGCCACGGCAGGGCGGAATACCCGAGAATGCCCGGCAGGCGGCACGCTATTATCGTGAAGCCGCCCTGGCAGGGGAGGCATCGGTGGCTACGGACCGCGAGGCGCTTCACGCCCTCCTCGTGCGGCGCAAGCAGAGTGGCGACTTTAGTGCCGGCCTCATGTTGCAGGATTTCTGGCCATGATCGGACGCCGCCTCCTGCTGATGCTCGGTGCCATGCTCGCGCGAGTTCGGTCCGGCAGCGGGACAATCGGCTCTGCCAACCGGTAATGCACGAACGCCGCTGTTGGTGCCGGGCAAGATGTCTCTTTTCCAACGCGTGATCACCCGGCCCGGCGCTGTTTTGGCGGCTGGACCAGCCCCGGAGCGCACCCAGCCCATTCCCGGGTTCACGGTGTATTACGTCTATCGGCGGAAGGGCGGCGACAGTGGCTGGCTGGAGGTGGGCAGCGCCGCCGACGGACGCACCCAGGGCTGGGTGCCGGCTGCCAAGGCAATCGATTGGCGGCACACTTTGATCGGCGCCTTTACCAATCCGGCCGGCCGCGATCCAGTGCTGTTCATGGGCAGCGAGGCCGATGCGCGCGGGCTCATCCTGGACAACAATGCCGCTGCTACCGTCCAGGGGTTGCGCCACCAAATCGCCGCCGGGAATTCTGGCCCCGTGGCGGCGATGGAACCGGACCGCTGGGTCGACATCACCAATAGTTTCTACCTTTTGCCGATTATCAAGGCCGAGCTGATCGAGCGCGAAAGCGGCCTGCCCGTGCGGCTGGTGGAAGTGATATCGGCGCCAGGTGAGCGGCCGCCGCCGGAGGCCGATCCGCTGCGCGACTTCAAGGCCGCGCTGGTGTTCTTGATCGACACCACGGTCAGCATGCAGCCTTATATCGACGGTACGCGCGAAGCGGTGAAAGCGATCGTGGGGCGCATTGGCAGCACTGCGCTCAAAAACAATTTCCGCTTCGGCGCGGTCGCCTACCGCGACAGCCTCGAGGACACGGCGGCCCTCGAATACCCGACAAAGGTCTATGCCCGACCGGATTTCAACCAGCCGCCCGACGCGGTGGTGCGAGCAATGGCCGACATCCAGCAGGCCAAGGAGTTCTTCTGTCGGATTCGACGAAGACCCGATCGGCGGACTGAACGCGACGCTCAACGAGATCGACTGGAACCCGGTGAAGGGGCGTTATGTGGTGCTGATCACCGATGCTGGTGCTCGGCCGGCGAACCATCCGCACAGCCTGACCCACATGGGCATCACCGAGATGCGCGAGTTGGCACGCGCTAGAGGTGTGACGCTCATGGTGATCCATCTGCTGACGCCCGAGGGCGAGCGCTGGCATGACCACGAGTTGGCACGGGCGCAATACGAGGAGCTGACCCAGGCAGGGGCAGCCGGCTCGCTGTATTACTCAGTAGCTAATGGCGCGCCGGGGGCTTTTCGTGTCACCGTAGAGGCGCTTGTGACTGGGCTGCTGCAGCAGGTATCGGCGCTGACGGGGGTGCCGGTGGCGGCGTTGCAGATACCCCGCACCACGGCTGAGGACCCACAGCAGGCACGAATGCGGGAGCAGATGCGGGTGGTCGGCGAGGCCATGCGCCTGTCTTATTTGGGACGCGTCGAGCAGACTCGCGCGCCCGACGTGGCGCGGAGTGGACCGCTGACCACGACCTCGGCAATCCGGCAGTCGCAAGTCTGGACGTGCGTGTGCTGCTGACGCGCAACCAGCTATCCGATCTGGCGAATACGCTACAGATCATCCTGCGCACTGGCTTGGCCGGCCGCACCGATCCGCAGACTTTCTTCACGCAGTTGCGCAGTGCCTTGGCCCTCGGCACGAGTGAACCGCAGCGGATCAGCCAGGCCACCAGACTTGGCGGGTTGCTGGGAGAATACCTCGACGATTTACCATACAAGTCAGAGATCCTCGATATCAGCGAGACCGATTGGCTGGCTATGAGTTCGATCGCGCAGCGCACTGTGCTAAACAACGTCGAGAGCCGGCTGCGACTGTACCAGGAATTCCAGCAGCAGACCGATTTGTGGAAGGATATTACCCACAGCGGCAGGCCAGGCGAAGCGATTTACCCTGTGCCTCTCGATGCGCTGCCGTGACAGCGGCCCGCTTGGCCGAGGCGTCGCCAATCCTGTTGACCGCGCGGGGGCTGATCCGCAGCTTCGCCGCCGGCACCAGCCGGTTTAGCCTGACAGTGGAGAACGTTTCGCTGCAAGCCGGCGACTGCGTGGCCGTGGTCGGTCCGTCCGGCTGTGGCAAGAGCACGCTGCTTGGGTTGCTAGCGCTCGCACTGGCGCCCGACTCTGCAGACCGCCTCGGAGAGTCGCCTTGTGCTTGCCGACCATGATGCGCTGGCGCTGTGGCGCAAGCGCGACGGCGACGGGTTGGCTCGACTGCGTGCACGCATGGTAGGCTTTGTGCCCCAGACTGCCGCATTGCTTCCGTTCCTGTCGCTGCGTGCCAACATCCTGTTGCCGCAGCAGATCATTGGTCGGCCCAATCCAATTCTCATTGCCCGCCTGGCCGAGTGGCTGCGCATCGACGACATCCTCGATCGGCGGCCATCGCAGGTCTCGGTGGGGCAGCGCCAGCGCGCAGCGGTGGCGCGTGCGCTGGTGCATCGGCCAAGGCTCGTGCTGGCTGACGAGCCGACCGCTTCGGTGCATCCGGCTCAAGCCGATGAGATTCTGTACCTGCTGGCATATGTAGTGCGCCATACCGGTGCGGCGCTGATGATCAGCACCCATGATGCAGAGCGCGCGGCGGAAGCCGGCTACGCCGTCGCGCCCTGTCGTCCCGACGCCCATGCTGCCAGCACGCGATTGGCTGGAGTGCAGAGGCCGGGGCGTTGGCGGCGTGAGGACGGCGCAGATGGTGGTTCGGCTCGCCTTTGCCGACCTTTGGGCCGAGCGCGTGCTAGGATTGTGCACCGTGCTGGCCCTGGCAGCGGTACCTGGCACCGCTGGTCGTGCTGGCCGGCCTGCGGGCAGGTGTGGTGGAAGGGTTGCGCGAGTTGCTGCTGGAGGACCCACACGCACGAGAAATCGTTACGGCCGCGAACCGTAGCTTCGAAGCGGCGCTGTTGGACCGACTTGTGGCCCGGCCGGACGTGCAATTCCTGGCCCCGCGCACACGCACGCTAGCGGCTTCGCTGGTGTTGCAGCAGCCAGCAGGCACGGCCACCGCACGGGTGGAGTTGCTGCCCACTGCGGCGGGTGATCCGCTGATCGCCGCAGTGCCGTCACGCGCCGACGAGATTGTGCTGACGGCGGCAGCAGCGGCGCGGTTGCAGGCCGCGCGGGGAGATGCAGTCGTCGGTCGACTTGGCCGTGTTAAAGATGGGATACGCCAGTCAACTCTGCTGCCGCTGCGGGTGGTGGGGGTAGCACCGGCCGCGGCATTCGCGCGCGAGGCAGCCTTCGTGACGCTGGCACTGGCCGTGCTGGTGGAGGACTATCAAGATGGGCTGGCTGAAGCGCCACCGGCGTTGGACCGGCTTGCCATGCCGACGCGCGCAGAGTTCGCCGGATTTAGGCTTTATGCACGCCGGCTGGAGAATGTGCTGGTCCTCGACGCGATGCTGCGCGCCGATGGGATCGACGTGGTCTCTCGCGCTGGTGACGTGGCCAGCCTGCTGGCGGTCAATCGCAATCTGGGAGTCCTCTTTTTACTGGTCGCCGGAATGGGCGGGATGGGTTTCCTGGTGTCGCTCGGCACCGGACTTTGGGCGAACGTGGAACGCAAGCGGACTGCACTGGCATTGATGCGCTTCCTGGGACTGCGCCGCGCCGGGCTCAGCGTATTCCCGGTCGTGCAGGCAGCGGCGATGGCTTTGGCTGGATCGGGGCTCGGCTTGCTCGCGGCGCTGGCGGCGGCGACGGTGGTGAATACAGCCCTGGCCGGCACGCTGGCGATCGACCACGCGCTCTGCGTGATCTCACCATGGACGGCTGTCGCAGCGGTGGTCGTGACGGTGGTGGGTGCAGTGCTGGTGGCCGGTGCTGCGTCGCTGCGGGCTGCGGGGATTGAGCCATGGGAAGGTGTGAGCACGCCATGACCGTTGTGCTGCGGTGGCTGACGATGTCCCTGCTACTCGTCCCGCTGGCCACGCAGGCCCAGGCGCCTGCCCAGCCAGTGCCGCCGAGGCTGGGAGGAACGCTGGTACAACCCCAAGCCGGCCGAGCAGGATCTGGTGCTGCCGCTTCCCTGCGGTGGAGCCATGGTATTTCGCCCCGTCGATGTTCCGGCTGGTGGCACGGTGCTGGCTGATCGGCCGGTGACGATGGGCGAGCCGCAGACCGACCTCGGCTATATTGATTACGTCCACAATGTCTTCCTGGCGGCGCCCTTCCCGGCAGGGGATGGCGCGCGACGCTACTGGATGGGAAAATACCACGTCACCCGTGACCAGTATTCAGCCATCAATGGGCCATCCTGCCCAACGCCGTCGCCAGGGGGACGGGTGGCGCAGAACGCGATTTCCTGGCTGGATGCCGTCACCGCCGCAGCGAAATGGTCGTCGTGGCTGCTGGCCAATGCACGCGACAAGCTGCCGCGTCGCGACGATGCATTCGCCTATGCTCGTCTGCCCACCGAGGATGAGTGGGAGTTCGCGGCGCGCGGCGGCACTAAGGTAAGCGAGCAGGATTTCCTCAGCCGGACTTGGCCGGCGCCAGAAGGCATCGAGCGCTATGCCATGGCGGGCTCGCGCACCGCCGGCGGCCACGTGCAGCAGGTCGGTCAACTGCTACCGAATCCCCTCGGTCTCTACGACATGCTGGGCAATCTCGACCAGATGACGCTCGAGCCGTTTAGGCTGAATCGGGTAGGCCGCCCGCATGGCGAGGCCGGCGGCGTCGTCGCTCGCGGTGGGAACTATACCACCCCGCCCGCCAGTCTGCACACAGCCATGCGCATTGAAATCCGGCCGTTCGACCCGCAAACAAACGCGCCGACAAAGTTGAGCACGTTGGGCTTCCGCCTAGTGCTGGCGGCACCAAGCGTAGGATCATTGCGCGAGACCGAACAGGTACAGGCGGCGTTCGCTACTGAACTCGGCAGGAGGCAGCAGATCGCCGACAGCGACGATCCCCGGGTGCTGCTTGACCAACTCCGCCAGACCACGAGCGACGAAACCGCGAAGAGAGCGTTGGACCGGCTGTCGGCAAAGCTGGCCAGCGACGAGCGGGCGCGGTCCGATCAGGCAGCCTGGGCAATGGGCGCCGAGATGGAGGGTGCGACGGTAATGGCCCATTTTGTCTGGTCGCTGGACCATAATGCGAAAGTTCAGGAGAAACTGGCCACGGTGTTTGCCGACACCCCCGCCATGCAAGACGCTGCTCGGCAGGCAGTGGTGCGGCGGCGGGCGCAAATGGCGGCGTCGCTGGACGGCTATTTCCGGCTGGTTCGCCAAATTGCCACGGGCCCCGCTGCCGGTGAGATCGAGCACCAACTTGCAGTGCTGCGGCAGGAGTTGCTGAGCCGTGGACAATCCCAGCTCGTTGGTTTCCTGCCAGCCGTGGCGCGCCATGCGGGGATGATGATGGCGGGACAGTCACCCACGCGCGACAGCGCTCAGGCGGATATTCTGGCCGTGCCGATGGTGCCCGTGGATACCGGGCGATAGGCCAGGAGCGGGCTGGTGGAGGCCGCCCGGCGCGACGCGACAGGGGCGCTGCCCTCCATGACCGGCACGATAACGTCCATCTCTCCCTTCCCCCACTGCCCTGCCCGCCCCATTGCGGGGCCGCCGCCACCCGGACGCCGGCGCAACATCGGGTGCCGCCCGTGTCGCGTATCCCAAAAGACCGGAATGGGAACCATTGCTAATCAAGCGCTTGTTAATTCCCCATCGCTCCGGAAAGTAGCCTGATGCTCCGGAAAAGTCCCTCAATGAACCGGAAAAGTTGGGGAGCAACGTGGCCGGCATGGGTGAGCGGCCAAGGGCGCTGGCGACCATAGCCGAGGCGGACTGGCAGGAGGCATGCCGCCGAGAGGCTGTCGTGCGCCCGCTCGCAGCGGCCGGCGGCCGGCTTTCCCGTGCGCGGATCGCGGACGCCTGCGCCGCACTTGGCCTTGGCAAGAGCCGCTCTTCGAAACCCTGCGGCGCTACCGCGCCGATCCGCGCACCTCCAGCTTGGTGGCGGTCCGCGGCGGAGTGGCGAAGGGCATGAGCCGCCTTGCACCCGATATGGTTGCGCTGATCGAGCGCTGTATCGACAGGCTCTATCTCACCGAGCAGAAGCTGACCGGCGCCGCGCTGTTCGATGCCGTGCAGCACGAGTGCCGCAAGGCGAACCTCAAGACGCCCAGCCTCGGGGCCGTGCGCCGGCGCGTGCAGGCGAGGCCCGCCGCCGAGGTCGTCGCCGCTCGGGAGGGCAGCGACGCGGCCGAACGGCGGTTTCGTCCCGTGCCGGGGCGCTTGATGACTGCCTGGCCGCTGGACGTGCTGCAGATCGACCACACGCCGGTGGACCTGATCATCGTGGACGATGTCGCGCGCAGGCCGATCGGCCGTCCCTGGCTGACGCTCGCGCTCGATGTGCACACACGCACCGTGGCCGGCTTTCTGGTTTCGCTCGACCCGCCGTCGACGACGAGCGCGGCGCTTGCTCTTGCGCACGCCGTGCTCCGCAAAGAGGAGTGGCTCGCCGCGCGGGCCATCGCGCTGCCCTGGCCCGTTGCAGGCCTGCCGCGCTGCGTGCACGTGGACAATGGCCTCGAGTCCCATTCGCAGGCCTTCCAGCGCGGCTGCCAGCAGCACGGCATCCAGATCGAATATCGGCCCGTGCAAACACCGCGCTACGGCGGGCACATCGAGCGACTCATGGGCACGCTGATGGGCCGCATCCACGCACTTCCCGGCACGACGTTCTCCAATGTCGGCGCGCGCGGCGCCGCCGACCCGGCCGCCGCGGCGGTGCTGGCCTTGAGCGAATTCGAAACGGTGTTCGCGCTCGAAGTGCTCGGGCCGTACCACATGGAGGTACACTCCAGTCTGGGCATCCCACCGCTTGCGGCCTGGACAGAGCGCCTGTCTGCACGTCCCTTGCCGCCGGCCCAGCCCCACGATGCCGTTGCGTTCTTCCGCGACTTCCTGCCGTTCAAGGAAGTGACCGTCCGGCGCGAAGGCATCCGGCTGCACAGTATCTTCTACTACGATGATGTGCTCACGGCCTGGCTGGGCAGCGGAGGACGGATGCGGGTGAAATATGACCCGCGCGATCTCTCCTGTGTATTCCTGGAAGATATGGAAGGCCGGCATTGGCCTGTCCGCTACCGCGATCTCGCACGGCCGCCGATCACGCTGT
>CAVXNH010000086.1:0-42008 GCA_963762885.1 uncultured Alphaproteobacteria bacterium | reverse complement strand
ACGTCCGCGCCCAACTTCAATCCCACCACTCGGTCAACGACCTGCGTCTTCGCCGTGAGCATCAGGATGGCAACGTCAATCCCTTTCTGGCGAAGCTCCCGGCAGATTTCAAAGCCGGACTTGCGGGGCAGCATGATGTCGAGAATCACCAGATCGAACTTGCCTCCGATCGCGCGGATCAGGCCAGTCTCGCCATCGGCGGCGCTCTCCACCTCGTAGCCTTCGGTGCTCAATAAATCCGAGACCGTGAGAACCAGTCCGGGCTCGTCTTCAATTAATAGAATGCGCGAATTCATCCTGTAACTCCGGCGGCGCAGCGGGGATTCGCATGGTAAATTCGCTTCCCTTCATTGGCTCGCTTTTGACACTGATTGTTCCGCCGTGCGCTTCCACGATCTTCTTCACCAGATTCAGGCCCAAGCCAGTGCCATGAATCTGGTCCTGTATGGCACGGCGTCCGCGGAAGAATCGATCGAAGATATGGGCCTGCTCTTCCATTGGAATTCCAGGACCGCGGTCCGAGACGCGCAACTCGACCAACTGCCCATGCTCGTCTTCTACTGTGCACGCGAACACTCCAATCCAATTATTGCCCTCAGTGCCGTATTTGATCGCATTATCAACCAGGTTGCGGAAAGCATGCTTAAGAGCCTGTTCATCGGCAAGTACCAAGGGCAGGCCTGGGGCGAGTTGTTTTTCGACGACCAAATGCGGAATCGATCGCCGGCCGCCAGCCAATAGCGCAGCGCACGATCGGGCTGCTGCGCTTCGGAGAAGTGGCGGGCCAAGACCTTGGGCTCACGCTCGGCCCGATCCGGAAAGCGCGCCTCCAGCGCGGCGGCGATACGCGCGTGAAGCTGTTGCCGCGTGCGGCGCAACAGCGTGCCATACGCGGCATCCTGCACCAGAGCGTGCTTGAACAGTACTCCGCGGTGGGCGGGGCGCCGCGTTGGAAAACGAGGCCGGCATCGACGAGGCGTTGCAACGCGTCCCGTAACATTCCGTCCGCAAGGTCGCCGGCGGCGGCGGCCAGTTCGTAGGAGAATTCCCGCCCGATTGCCGCCCCGATCTGCGCCACGCCCTTCGCGGCGATGCCAAGCCGGTCGAGCCGCGCCATCAGCGAGGCCTGCAAGGTGGCCGGCACGCCCAGCCCGGCCGCGGGCACCGCCGCGGCGAACGTCGCTCCGGATTCGAGCACCGCCTTGGTCATTTCTTCAACAAACAGCGGCACGCCGTCGGTGCGCTCGACGATCTCGGCGATCGTGTCCGGTGACAGCCATGCGGCGTTGCCGGCGAGCCGTTCGACCATCGCCGCGCCGTCGCTCCGCCCGAGCCGGTTCAGTGCGATCATCGTCACATGCGGCAGACCGGTCCAGGGCGGCTGGAACTCGGGACGGAACGTGGCAACCAGCAGGACCGCCATGCGGTCGATCCGCGCGAGCAAGAGGTCGAGGAACTTCTCGCGATGTCGGATCGATCCAGTGCAAATCCTCGAAAATCAGCAGGACCGGTTGGGTTCGGGCCAGCCCTTCCAACTGACGCAGCAACGCCGCGAAGGTGCGCTGCTTCTTGGCTGGCGGGCTGAGTTCGAGCGGAGCGAAACGATCGCCGCCGGGCAACGACAACAGCTCGACCAGCAGTGAGATGTCGCCTTCATCGGCCGCCGGCGCGAGCATCGCCGCCAGCTTATCGCGTTTTGCCTCGGGACTGTCGTCGCGTGCGAATCCGACCGCGCGCTCCAACTGCCCGATCACCGGATGGAACGCGCTGTCCTGGTGGTGCGGCGAGCAGAAATAGCGCAGGCGCGCATGCGGTTCGGTCCCGACATGCTCGGACAGGGCCGCGGTCAGACGCGACTTGCCGATCCCCGGCTCACCGGAGATCAGGACCACCCGGCCCTCGCGGCTCTTCGCCTGGTCCCAGCGACGGGCCAGTGTCGTTATTTCCTCATCGCGCCCGATGAGCAGCGTTTCTCCCGAGCGCAATGCCTCGAACCGGCTTTCCGCGCCGCTCTCGCCAAGCACGCGCCAGGCGTGCTGCGGTTCGGCGAAACCGGCGAGTGTTTTGGGCCCCAGATCGGCAAGATCGAACAACCCGCCGATCTGCCGGCGGGTCCCGTCAGCGATGACGACCGAATTCGGTTCCGCGAGGCCCTGGACCCGCGCCGCGAGGTTCGGCGTTTCTCCCACGACCCCGCGTTCCTGGGCTGCTCCCGCGCCAATCAGATCGCCCACGACGGCCATTCCGGTGGCGATGCCGATGCGGACACGCAATGTCACGCGTCCCGAAAGTTTCGTTACTGCGGCGATGACCTCGAGTCCGGCACGCACAGAGCGTTCGGCGTCATCCTCATGCGCCTTTGGATAGCCGAAATAGATCAACACGCCATCGCCCATGTATTTGGCGACAAAGCCGTCGAAGCGCGCGACGGTGTCAGCGACCGCGCGATGGTAGCCGCTGATCAGTTCGCGCAGATCCTCGGGGTCGAATTGCGTGGACAAGGCGGTCGAGCCGACGACGTCGCTGAACATCACGGTGAGTTGCCGCCGCTCGGCGGGGCCGGCAGCGGTGTCCGCGGCGCCCGCTTGCGATTGCTCTGCCGCCGCGACCGGTGCGGTGGAAGTCGCGGCACCGTCCCGCAACGTTGCAATTGCAGCCAGCAGCTTGCGGCGATGGCCGATCGACGTGACGCCGAGCCCCGTCAGGTCATCGGCGGTGAGTTCCGGCAGCACCGTGGCATCGATGTCGTTCTCGTGGAATGCCTGCGCGTATTGCGCCAGGCCAAGTTGCTGTAGCCAACGCGGGACATCTAATGCCACCCCGTGCACCATTCATGCTGGAAACCGCGCTACCATGTGCGCTTTGTGCCAAAATCGCAATAGGTGGCGATTACTCGCGGAATCGGATTTCCTCATCCCAGTATGCTTCAACCAGATGCACCAGCGGTGGCGGCAGCGGCAGATATTGCAGCGATCTGGCCAGGTCTTCCCCGTCCTCCATCGTCCAGCGAAAGAAGGCGAGCGCGCTACGCATGCGCGCAGTGTTTTTCGGATATCGATGAATCAGCGCAAAGGACATCGCCATGATGGGGTACGCATTCGCCCCATTGGAATCGCTGAGCAACACATAGAAATCGTGCTGCTTCGCCCAATCAACACCTTCGGTCGCCGCCAACAGATTTGCTGTCGTGGGCGACACGAAATGACCGGCCCGGTTTTGCACCAGCCCGTAATTCAGTCTAGCCCGTGAAGCGTACGAGTACTCGACATATCCGATCGCACCCTTCACGCGAGCGACACTATCGGCGACGCCGCCATTACCCTTACCCCCGACACCTGTCGGCCATGCCAGCTTGGTATCGACACCGATCCTGGTTCTCCACTCGTCGCTGACTTTCGACAGGTAATCGGCCCAGTTATAAGTCGTGCCGGACCCATCGGACCGGTAAACCACAAGAATGGACTGGTTCGGCAGTTTGATTCCAGGATTCACACCTGCGATCGCCACATCGTTCCAACGTGTCACCTTGCCAAGGTAGATGTCGGCGAGCAATTGGCCGGTGAAGCGAAGCTGGCCCGGTGCGATGCCTTCGAGATTGACCACCGGCACGATGCCGCCAATCACCACCGGAAATTGTGCCAGCCCGTCTCGCAAAAGCGATGCATCGTCCAGCGGAGCATCGGAGACGCCGACATCGACGATCTCGGACCTGATCTCGGTGATCCCGGCGCTGGAGCCGATCGGTTGATACGTGAGATGAGTGCCGCTGATCTTCGCGTAGGCCTCGGACCACCTGGTCAGGACAGGGTAGGCGAATG
This sequence comes from uncultured Alphaproteobacteria bacterium, assembly GCA_963762885.1. GTDB lineage: Bacteria > Pseudomonadota > Alphaproteobacteria > Acetobacterales > Acetobacteraceae > JASHVB01. The sequence continues at coordinate 38,190 of CAVXNH010000086.1, read as the reverse complement.
TGGAACCCGAGCCCAGGATGTCCTGAGCATGCGCGGCAGAAAGCATTGCCACGAACCACAATAGGACATGCAAATTGACTCGCCGCACGGGTTTGCCTCCTCCTGACTGGCGAGCATTGTCGATCCAATGCCAACGGCGAAACATCCCGCACGATAATTGAGCGATGTCTGACGTCAATGCTCTCAGGCGACGCCATCTAAAAGCGACATCGCAAGGTCAGGACCGGCGCAAATGCGAAAACTCCCCATTATGCCGGACCAGCACGCCAATAATGCGGCGGCGTAGCTGCTTCGTTTCTCCCGTCACCGCCGCTCGGGCGCGACCTCCGGCACCGCCAGCCAGACCCATAACAGGTTGGCGAGCAGCATGGTGGCGGTGACCGCGAAGACGAACTGGATGCCCCAGGTTGCGGCGATGACGCCTCCGGTCGCCGGCCCGGCGGCATTCCCCACGAAATACGCCGACGACACCAGCCCATAGACAAACCCTCGACTGCTTGCCGTGGTCAGCCGTCCGACCAGCGAGTTCGCTGCCGGCAGGATGCCGCCGACGAACAGCCCAAGCCCGAACCGCTCCACCACGAACGCCCAGTAGCCCAGCTTCAGGGCTTGCGGCGCCGTAAACAGCGCCGCCCCGAACAGGGCGATCATCAGCACGCGGCGGTAGCCGATCACGTCGCTCTTGCGGCCGAGGAACGGCACCGCCAGGACCCCTGCCAGTCCGGTGACGGAGAACGCCGCGCCGCCGAGCGTGGCGAGATCGGGCCGCATCCCCACCATGTCCTGCACATACAGCGTCACCACCGGCTGCACCGCCTGGGTGGCGAATTGCGCCATCAGCATCACCACGATCAGCGCCATCAGGCCGGACGATCTGGTCACCAACCCCAGCCCCGACAGGATCGACGCCTTCTGCCGGCCCGCGGCCGGCGGCGTGAAACGCTCCGGCACGAACCACAGCGTGCCGAGGAACGCCACCATCGAAACGATGCCGGAGAACAGGAACGGCAACCGGTAGCTGCCGGTGAGGTCCGCCACGCCGCCTCCCAGCACCGGGCCGATCAGCGAACCGACGAGGTTCCCGGTGCCGAGCCAGCCGAGCGCCCAGCCGATGCGGCTCTCCGGCACCTGGGTGGCGACCAGCACGGTGGCGGCGGAGTTGAACCCGGCCAGCGCCCCCATCCCGGCGCGGAACCCCAGCACGTGCCAGGGGCTGGTGGCCACCGCGATCAGCGTGGTGAAGATCGCGATGCCAAAGGTGGAGCGCAGCACCATCAGCTTGCGGCCGAAGCGGTCGGCCATGCTGCCCCAGATCGGCGCAGTGAAGATGCCGATGAATGACGTGACGGAGGCGATCATCCCGGCCCACAGATCGATCGACTGCGTCGAATGCACGCCAAGCTGCGGCAGGAACAGCGGCATGATCGGACTGGTGATGCTGAACGAGATGCTCATCACGAACTGGACGCCGACCATCGTCCACAGCGTGCGCTGCCAATGCAGCTCCGTGTCGCCAGGCTGCGTCGTCCGGGCTGTCGTTTCCCCCATGTCCGACGGAGCATTCGGGGGAATGCGGGGGATGTAAAGTCGAGACGCGACATGGCGGCAGGCAAATGGCCGGTTGTCAGCGCTGCGCGCCAACACCGGAGTGCCGACCCGATTACGCGAAATCAGCTACGGCTCTGCGGGGAAGTAATCGAATCAAGTGGCGGCAGATCGCGGATCCCCGTGTCATGGCCGGCCTTCGCCGGCGATGACGGGGACACGCGGTCCGTGCGGCAACTGATGCGTCTATTGTTGCGCGTCGGCTAACCCCGCCGCAGCAACACGCAGGTTTTAATCCTCCGCTGCCAACGGCGCGTGCAGTCGCGTGCCGGGGCAGATGATGCCGCCGCGATTGCCGATCTCCACACTGCCGTAGCGTTGGGCATAGGCCGGCGGCAGCGGGCGGGCGCCGGGGGCTGCCAGCCAAAGGCGGAGCAAATGGCGTTTGCGGTCGGGATCCGGCCAGTCCTCGAACGCAGTGCGATCGTGCAGCGTGGTGTGGTTGTGCACGAACTGGATGTCCCCAGGCTGGAGTTCCATGTCCACGCGCAGTTCGGCATCCTCCGACAGGCGCTCGAACATCTCCAGCGCCTCGAGGTCTTCGGGCGTCAGGCGGCGTGCGTCCGGGAAGCGCTGCGAGGACCGGATGTATGGCCCCGAGAAGATCACCGACAGATACCCGGCGTGGTCGTTGAACACCGGCAGGTCGAACCACGGCTTTTGGCCTTCGGGCACCTCGCCGCGGCGGTCGACCGCGAAGGGGGTGAACAGGCGGCGCAGCAGGTCGGGGCGTTGCGCGGCCATCGCGTTGTAGATCGACATCGAACTGGTCAGCGACGACAGGCCGCCGCGCTTCGCCGTCTTCAGGCAGAGCAAGCCAACGATGTCGCAGGAATCGGTATGGAAGTGCTGCCGCTCGGTGGTCTGGTAGGTGCGCACGCGGGGATCGGAGGTGGCCAGGCCGAGGTCGCGCACGTGGCCGAGCACATGCCCCTTGGCATTCTGCGAGCGGGCGCTGCCGAAATATGTGCCGATGCCCCAGTAGGCGGTGGCGCTATCGGCGATCGGCCGGTTTTCGACCGGCAGGCCGCGGAGCAGCACGAAGCCGCGGCCGTTGAGGACTTCCTCGCGCATGCGATCCAGCGCCGGCCCAAGCGTCGGCAGCGGAAAATCGGCGCGGCTGATCGCGGCGATGTCGAGGCCACGGGCGCGTGAAGCTGCGGTTGCCGCCTGGATTTCGGCGATCTCCGCCGGCGACAGGCGATAGGTCCATGCGTCCGGATGCTGGGCCAGTTCGGCGCCGATCCAGGCCGAGGGGCCCTGAACCGGCGGGTGCGGTAGTCGAACATCGACGTTCATGCCTGGGTCTCCTCGTTTGTCGCCTGGCAACCCTGTCATTGCGAGTGAAGCGAAGCAATCTCCCCCGGATGGCGCACCATGGGAGGCTTGCGTCCCTGCTGCGGATGGCGCCGCCGAAGACGTCGGCTATGAACCCGAAAATCCGTTGTAGCCCACGTCTTCCCAATGACCTCCCGGGTATTTGTTCGTTCTTCGCCGCAATACCAACCTGCTTCACGATTGACTTTCGACGGCATCGCACCGGCCGCCCCACCCGTCATGGCCGGGCTTGACCGGTGGGGCGGCCGGCGCCGTACGTCAATCATCTTGCAGGTTGGTATAAGATGTGGGTGGCAACGACCTGAGCAGCTTTCTCCGGTTCAAGCGATTCCATCGCTTAACGCTGAAGCCTGGGGTTATGGCGACGGATACTCGGCCGGCCAGACAATACACATCGCTGCCTGATGCGGCTTCGGCTTATTTATTCAGCGCGGAGAAAGGGCGGAGAGCGCGGGGAACACGGAGAGAGCGCAGTCCGTCACCAAGATTCCAGCCCAATCACCCGACCGGTTAATGGGTAAAGCCCAAGCGTAACGCTTTTCTCCGTGCTCACCGTGCTCTCCGCACTTTCTCCGTGCTGAAAAAATATATTGAAGCCGCACCGGCACTGCGGGTTTGGCATCGGCAACGCGCGGCAGTGACCACGGTTCAGCGAGGCATCCGATTTCAGCCAACAGAGTCCGCAACAAGAGCGCATCTGGGTGCTGGCAAGTTACGCGGGGAACCGTCGATCGCGGATTCGGACCACGCCAGACAGCGAAGAACCGAAGGATCCAACGCAAATGCACGCAAAGGAACGCGGATGGTCCTGAGTCCGACCGGCTGCTTCACAGTATAGCGCGCAAGTTCGAATCCATGTCGGCACACAGGTGCGACGCCCCATGTCCCATTTGCGTCCGTTTGCGTTAGAATCCTTCCTGCTTGCTTTTCCTGATCAAAGCCGGTTTGTTTTGCTGCCGCCAGGACAAAGGACCCAGCCGATGCGTCAGCAACTCATGCGCTTCACCCCCCTCCGCGCCACCGTCCTGCTGCTCGCAGCCCTACTGCTCTGCAATGCGCCCGCATTCGCGCAACCCAGCGGTTCAGCGACGCTCGACGCGGTGCGCGGCCGCGGCCAGTTGCTCTGCGGCACCGGCGGCGAGATCCCCGGCTTTTCGATGCTGGACAGTAAGGGCGTGATGCGCGGCATCGACGCCGACTACTGCCGCGCCATCGCCGCTGCCGTGCTCGGCGACGCCACCAAGGTGAAGTGGGTGCCGGTCACCGCGCAGAATCGTTTCACCGCCCTGCAATCCGGCGAAATCGACGTCCTGGTGCGCAACACCGGCTGGTCGTTGACCCGCGAGGCAAGCCTCGGCCTGCTGTTCGCCGGGGTGAATTTCTGGGACGGCACCAGCATCATAGTGAAGACCGCATCCGGCGTGAAATCCGTGAAGCAGCTTGGCGGAGCGAGCATTTGCGTATTGCCAGGCACCACCACCGAGCTCGATCTCGCCGACTGGGCACGGTCGGAAAATATCAAATACACCCCCGTACTGATCGGCAGCCTGAGCGAGATCCGCCAGGCCTTCCTGTCGGGACGCTGCGACGGCTACACCACCGACAGTTCGCAGGTGGCGGGCTTCCGCTACATGCAAGGCGACAAGGCGAGCGAATTGACCATCCTGCCGGAACCGATCGGCCTGGGCCCAAGCGGCGCTATGGTGCGGAAAGGCGACGACAAGTGGTACGACATCGTGCGCTGGGTGCATTTCGCAACGCTGGTCGCCGAGGCACAAGGCGTGACCAGCAAGAACATCGACAGCTTCGCCGACACCAAGGTGCCCGACATACGCCGCTTGCTCGGGCAGGAGAGCAATCTCGGCCACGCCCTCGGGCTGGATGATGCATGGGCTGCGAACATCATCCGCCAGGTCGGCAATTATGGCGAGTTGTGGGAGCGGGACATCACCCCGCTAGGTCTGGATCGCGGGAAGAACGCGCTGTGGACCAAGGGCGGTCTGCAATACGCGCCGCAACTTCGGTAGGACCCAACCGTCATGGCCGGGCTTGACCCAGCCATCTATCGCGGCACCGCAGCGGCATGGCTGGCCGGGTCAGGCCCGGCTATGACGGTTGGCGGCAAACCTAGAACCGCACGTCCGGCCGCACCAATCCATAATGCGCCCGCAACGTCTCGCCCTCGTACCCGGTGCGGAACAACCCGCGGCGCTGCAACAGCGGCACCACCTCGGCGACGAACACTTCTAACATCGCAGGCAGCACCGGCGGCATCACGTTGAAGCCGTCCGCCGCGCCGTCACGGAACCAGTCCTCGATCAGGTCGGCGATCTGTTCCGGCGTGCCGGCCGTCACGTAATGCCCGCGCGCGCCCGCCATGTAGCCGAGCAATTGCCGCAGCGTCGGCTTTTCCCGCCGCACCAGCCCGATGATCACCTCGGTCCGGCTGCGTGCCGCCTGCACCGTTGCGGGATCCGGGAAATCCTCCGGCGACAGCACCGCATCCAGCGCCAGATGGGAAAAATCGTGCCCGCCGAACCGCCCGGACAGCCGCTTGCGGCCTACCTCCGGGTCGCTCAGGTCGTTCAATTCGCGGGCGATGCGCTGCGCCTCGGCCTCGGTCGAGCCGATCACCGGGCTCAGCCCCGGCAGGATCAGCACCTGGCCAGGCGAGCGGCCCTCGTCCACCGCCAGCGCCTTCAGGTCGGCATAGAAATCCTTCGCGGTGGCCTTCTCCATCTGTGCCGTGAACACCGCCTCGGCATGGCGCGCGGCAAAGCGGCGGCCGGTGTCCGACGAGCCCGGCCTGCACGAACACCGGCCGCCCCTGCGGCGGGCGCGGCATGTTCAGCGGGCCGGCCACCTGGTAGTGCGGACCGCGGTGGTTCACCGCACGGATGCTGCCTTCGCGTGCGTATTCGCCGCTGGCGCGATCGTCCAGCACCGCGTCGTCCGACCAACTGTCCCACAGGCCCTTCACCACCTGCATGTATTCTTCGGCGCGTTCATAGCGCTCGGCGTGCGACAGCGGGCCGGCGCCGCCGTAATTGCCGGACGCCGTTGCCAGCCACGTGGTCACGATGTTCCAGCCGGCGCGGCCGCCGGAGATGTGGTCGATCGAGGCGAACTGCCGCGCCAGGTTGAAAGGCTCGGTGTAGGTCGTGGAACACGTCGCGATCAGGCCGATGCGGCTGGTCACGCCGGCCAGGGCGGCGAGCGCGGTGATCGGCTCCAGCCAGATCCGCGGGGCGTGCAGCACGTCCTCGCCCACCCCCAGCGTGTCGGCCAGGAAGATCGAATCGAACAGCCCGGCTTCCGCCTTGCGCGCCAGGTCCGTGTAGTAGCCGATGTCGGTCAGCTTCAGCGGCGAGGCCGAGGGATGCCGCCACGCCGCCTCGTGGTGACCGCGGGCGTGAATGAACAGGTTGAGGTGGAGGTGGTGGGGCATCGGGGTCGTATATCGTGCCATCACCCTGCGCCTTTGCTGACTGGTGATGCGAAGCCTAGGCGCGCCATGCTCGGCACGGCAAGCTGGATGGATGCGTGGTCATGATTCGCTTTTGGGAGTGCTGCCTGCCGGGCGCAATCAGGTTTGCGACTGAGCAAAAGCGGAACGATGAGGGCCACGCGTGGCGCAGCGGGGTTGTCCGATGTGCTGCGTGGCATCCTGCTGATGTGCGCCGGCGTCTCGACGTTTCCGTTCATGAACGCGGCGGTGAAGCTGCTGACCGCGCATTATCCGGCGGCGCAGATCACCTGGGCGCGGTTCACCGGCCACCTTATCGTCATGCTGGTGGTGTTCCTGCCGCACTATCGGTGGTCGCTGCTGCGCACGCGGCGGCCCGCAGTGCAGATCGGCCGCTCGATCCTGATGCTGCTGAGCAATCTGCTGTTCGTCATGGCGATCGGACGAGTGCCGCTCGCGACGGCCTCGGCGATCGGTTTCACCGCGCCGCTGATCGTCACCGCGCTGTCGGTTCCGCTGCTGGGCGAAAGCGTGGGCTGGCGGCGCTGGAGTGCGGTGGTGGTGGGGTTTGCCGGCGCGCTGGTGGTGATTCGGCCGGGCAGCGGCTTCTCCGAGCCGGCGGTGTTGCTGCTGCTGCTGTCGGCGCTGGCCTACGCGCTGTACCAGATCGCGACGCGCTGGGTGGGACGTTACGACAACGCGGCGACAGGGATCATCTTCGCCGCGTTGTTCGGCTCGCTGGCGATGAGTCTGGCGATGCCGTTCGTGTTCGTGATGCCGCGCACGCTATGGGACGGGCTGCTGTTCAGTTGCCTGGGGTTTTTGGGGGGCTTCGGGCACTATCTGGTCATTCGCGCATTCCAACTCGGCGCTGCGGCGGTGATCGCGCCATTGGGCTATGTCGAGTTGGTGGGTACCACGATCCTCGGCTACCTGATATTCAGTAATTTTCCCGATCTTTGGACGTGGGTGGGCGCCGGGCTGATCATCGCGTCGGGCATCTATATCGCATGGCGCGAGCAGCGGCGGCTGGCGGCGCGGACCGATGCCAGGTCAATCTGACGAGTGTTAGGTCCTCCGCCCGGCTGGGTATTTCTCCCCCTCCGGCGTTGCGGCATCGTCCCTCCACTCAGGCTTGCGCGGATGGCCGCGGCGCTGGTGCGCGTGCGCGTAGATTGGCGCGGCGGCGATCATCTCGGAAGTGAGCCGAGGATAATCCTCGCGCAGTTCTGCCTCCGTCGTGCCTTGCTCCAGTAGGGCTGCGATCTGATGCACGAGGATGCGGGTGCCTCGGAAGGTCGCCGCGCCCGCCTGGATCGAAATCGGCCTCGACAATCAGGGGCATGGAGTCCCGGCAGGTGTTGTGATTCAAGCGTGCATCCCTCGGACGCGGGCAACCGCACGCCGCCGCGCGGCCATCCATCGCCGCGATCCCAGGATGCCTTTCAGCAGCGCCGGCACGTAAAGATCGGCGTCAAGCCGCGGAAAATGGATACCAAGGCCCAACTCTTCCACCTCGATCGCTTTGAGATCCTCCGGCGAGGCATCCTGCAAACCCTCTACGTCGCGGGGGATTAATCCCAGTTCCACGCCCGTGCTCAGCCGCACGATGATGCGGTGACGGCCAGCGTCGTAATGTGCACTGACGGCGCGCGGACCACGCATCCGTGCCTCACCACGCGCTTTCGCCGCGGCGAATTGCTCTGCCGTCAGTTCAGCCATGGATCTGCCTCCATGCGGCCATCAACCTGTCTCTATGATTTGCAACCAGTCGTTGCGCCCGACTTGCCTCTCGCTCGTTGCATCCGATCACCTCACGCACGTCCAGCCCCATAAGGTTGATGACGACTGCCCATCCTGGCCCAAGCACGTGAACATGCGCCGGCTGATGGTCGGCTGCATAGATGACGACCCGCAGGCCGCCCGCGCGGAGAACCGTGGGCGTGAACGAGTCTACCGGAACCGGGCACGTCAGAATATGGCCCGCGACGCGGCGCCAGCGCTATGGTCTCCTTGCTCCGGGCCCAAGGGGTCACGACTTGGGAGGCTGATTTTCCGGTTCGTCAGCGGCAAGCACCTGGATAGCCCGCTGCGCCGCTGCCTTCAGCGACGCGAGATCCCGTTGCACGATCGACCAGATGACCTCGGGATCGATCTCGTCGTACTGATGGCGCAGCACGTTGCCGATGCTGCGGATATCCGCCCAGGGCTGGTCCGGTGCCAACTGCTCGGCATGCGAGCCCAATTTGCGGGCCGCTTCACTGACGATCAGCAACGCGGTACTGAACGGCATAAACCAACGGCCCTTGAGCAACGAATTTCGCAAGGTCCACGCCTGCGGTGAATTGCTCAATGAGTTCGATGTTATCGACAATGTCGGCGAATCGGCGCGCCGGGCGTTCAGAAGGCAACGATGCGGTCCTGGTCGATGGCCCGGCGCAGGCGCTCCTTACGGACCGGTTCGGCCACCAGATCGACCTCGGCGCCGAGGATGTCGCGCAAGCGGCCGCTGAGTGCCTCAAGCCAGCCGAAATAGCGAAAGCCGCTGCGCCGGATCGCGTCGTCCAGGCGCACCAGGACATCGACGTCGGAGGTGTCGCCGGCGTTGTCCCGGGCGACGGAGCCGAACACCGACAGCGCGACCACCCCGGCATCGCGGAGTTCCGCTTCGTGGGCACGCAGAGCAGCAAGGGCTTCGTCGCGGCGCATGTCGGCAGGGTAGCAGATTTCCCGTGCCAGGGTCACGTTGCATGCCTCAACCACGCGAGCGCGCGTGGAGTCGCCGGTCGCCCTGTGCTCTGCCCAAACGGACCCTCCCGCCGCCGCCCCGGAAGGTGCAAACTGCCCCCATGACGCCCGATTACCTCGACCCGCGCACCGGCCAAACGTTCCCGCTCGACCAGCCCCGCTGGTCCGGCCCGGACCATGCGCCGCTGCTGCTGACCCCACTCCCCGGCATCACCCGCTCGCACATCGACCCCACGACCCGCAGCCTGTGGCGCTACCGCGCCGCATTCCCGTCCCAGCCATCCGACCCCATCACCCTCGGCGAGGGCGCCACTCCCCTGCTCCCCCGCACCATCCATGGCGCACCCGTCCACCTGAAGTGCGAGTGGATGATGCCCACCGGCAGCTTCAAGGACCGCGGCGCCAGCGTCATGCTCTCGCTGCTGCGGGCGCAGGGCGTCAAAGCGGTGCTGGAGGACAGCTCCGGCAACGGCGGCGCCGCCATCTCCGCCTACGCCGCGGCCGGAGGCATGGCCGCCACCATCATGGCCCCCGCCTCCACCTCGCCGGCCAAGCTGGTGCAGATGCGCGCCCACGGCGCCACGCTGGAACTCGTGCCCGGCACCCGCCAGGACACCTCGGACGCCGCCGTCCGCCGCGCCGCCGACATCTTCTACGCCAGCCACAACTGGCACCCGTTCTTCCTGCACGGCACCAAGACCCTGGCCTACGAACTCTGGGAAGACCTCGGGTTCCGCGCGCCCGACAACGTCATCACCCCCTGCGGCGCCGGCTCCAACGTGCTCGGCTGCGAGATCGGCTTCTCCGAGTTGCAACGCGCCGGCGAGATCGACTCGCTGCCGCGCATCTTCGCCGTCCAGCCTGCCAACTGCGCCCCGATCGCCGCCGCCTTCCTGGCCGGCAGCGACACCCCGGTCCCCACCACCATCGCCCCCACCATCGCCGAGGGCACCGCCATCGCCCAACCCATCCGCCTGCGCGAGGTGCTTGGCGTGCTCCGGGAGACCCGAGGCGGCGCGGTGATGCTGACCGAACAGGAAATCGTCGCTGCCACCTTCGAGCTGGCCCGCCTAGGCCTGTACGTCGAGCCGACCGCCGCGCAGCCCGTCGCCGCGCTGATCAAGCTGCTACAGGCCGGCACCATCACGCCGGATCAAACCACGGTGCTGGTGCTGACCGGCAGCGGCCTGAAGGCCACGCCCCGCATCGCGGAATTGCTCGACGCCTGATAGCATCGGCGCAAAGCGCGGGAGGGCAACCATGACCACACGCATCGGCATCGCCGGGGTCACCGGACGGATGGGCTTGCTCCTGGTGGAGGAAGTCCGCGCCGCCGGGGCGGACCTGGTCGGCGGGATCGGCCGCCCCGGCTCGGGCAAGCCGTTCCCGGCCGGCGTCGAACCCTATCCCGATATCGCCGCGCTCGCCGCCGCATCCGACGTCGTGGTGGACTTCACCCACGCCGCCACCGCCCAACCCTATGCCGCGGCGCTGGCCCAGACCGGGAAAGCCTGGGTGCTCGGCTCCTCTGGCCTGTCCGCGGCGGACGAGGCCGCCGTCGCCGCAGCGGCGGAACGCATCCCCGTCGTCTACGCCTCGAACTTTTCCCCCGGCGTGAACCTGGTCCTGGCGCTGGCCGAGCGCATGGGCGCCGCCCTCCCGGCGGAGACCTACGACGCCGAGATCATGGAAATGCACCACCGCCAGAAGGTGGACGCCCCCTCGGGCACCGCCATCGGCATCGGCCGCTCCGTCGCGAAGGGCCGCGGCGTAAAGCTGGACGACGTCATCCAGAGCGGCCGCCACGGCCACACCGGCGCCCGCCCGACCGGCGCGATCGGCTTCGCCGCCCTGCGCGGCGGCCAGGTGGTGGGCGAGCACACGCTGATCTTCGCCGCCCCCACCGAACACATCGCGCTGACCCATCGCGCCTTCGACCGACGAGCCTTCGCCTCCGGCGCGGTGCGTGCGGCGTTGTGGGTGGCGGGACGACCACCCGGCCTTTACTCGATGATGGACGTGCTCGGCATGGCATGACCGTCGGCGCCACGCGGTTCGCCGTCTGCATCGTCATGCCGACGGAGGTCGGCATCCACGACTTTCTCGTTACGTGCAGCAAAGTCGTAGGTGGTGGGCCTTCGCCCACCAGACGGGGTGGCGTGGCGTCAGACCTTGACGGTAGACGCCCGATAGATCTCGTCGATGGCGCTGCCCAGCGCCGCGTTGAATGCGTCATCGCTCATCGAATGAGTCAGGCCTTCGACCAGAGCCCGCGAGAAGCTCGCGATCATGCCGTGGTTCGCGGCAAGCCGCTTGCACGCGTCGTCCCGGGTATAGCCGCCGGAAAGCGCAACAACCCGGGCAACACGCGGGTGCTTGATGAGGCCGGCATAAAGATCCGGAACGTTCGGAATCGTCAGCTTTAGCATCACCTGGCGACCCTCCGGCAGCGCATCGACGCTCTTCTCCAGTTCCGCCAGCAGAATCGCTTCCGCCCCCGCCTTGTCCGGGCTTTTGACCGAGACCTCCGGTTCGATAATGGGCATCAGCCCGTGCCCGGCGATCTGCGCGGCCACCTCGAACTGTTGTGCCACAATGGCGGCGATACCGGCTTTCGATGCCAGGTTGATGACGGACCGCATCTTGGTGCCAAATACACCCAGCTTCACCGCTCGGGCCAGCAATGTGTCGAGGCCCGGTATCGGCCGCATCAGGCTGACGCCGTCCTTCTCCGCTTCCAGCCCCTTATCCATCTTCACGAAGGGGACGACGCCCCGATCTTCCCACAGAAACGTGGGCACCGGCTTTCCCTGTGCCTGTCCGTCCATGGTGCCTTCGAACAGGATGGCGCCGATGACCTTGGCGCCGGTAAAGGCCGGCGCAGTCATGATGCGCACGCGCATCGCATGCATGAGACCGAACATCTCGGCGTCGCCGCTGTAGGCGCTGTCCGGGATGCCATAAAGGCGCAGCGCGCCGGGTGTCGATCCGCCGCTCTGATCAAGCGCGGCGATGAAGCCGCCCTTGCCGGACATTTGCGCCATCATCTTGTCAGTCGCCATGATCCCTGCCCTGCCTTTCCGCTACGACACGTCCACACGCCATCGCGCAGCGCAAGCCGCTGCTCGACCACTATGTCGGTGCCAATCCTGGATTATGGGCTACAAACCCGATCATGTCATCGCGTGTGTGCGATCCGGCGCCGCCGGCGGGCATTTTTAACGCTGGGAACGGGTCAACGTATTCCCGTCATCCAAGCATGCCACCGGAAAGGTCCGCGACCTTACGCTGCAGGCCCGACGTCAATGCCGGCACGCCGCCGCCCGCCAGCAGTCGGCGGAAGTCCGAGCGTTGCACCGCGACGCGACTGATAGAGCCGTCCGTCAGCACGTCCACCACCTGCCACCCGGCCGGTCCCTGCCGCATGACGTAATCCAACTTGAGCGGCGAATCATCCTTGCGCAGCATCCTGGTCTGGACCACCACGTCGCCGTTGGCGACGCTGCGCGTCGACGGCAGGATCTGAAAACTCTGCCCATTATAGCTATTGAAATTCGACACGTAGCTGGAGATCGTGTAAGCTGCGAAACGCGGTGCCGAGTGCGGCCTTCTGCGCCTCCGCCATGGTTGCCCACGACAAGCCGACTGACGCTCCCAGCACTGCGTCGAGGTCGAAAACCTGATCGATAACCGGAGCCAGGGTACGATAACGACCGTCGAACTGCCCAGCATCGCTTGCCTTCATCGCTGCAAGCAAGGCGTTGTCAAGCTGCTCGATTGGTGCCGTTGGGGAATCGCCATCTGCGGCCGCAGCCCAGGCGGGCCGCCATAACGCGGCTCCAACAACCAGCGGGACGAAAAGACCCAGCACGCCGCGGCGTCCGATCTGTGCTGTGTTATGTGTCATCATTGCCCTGACTCCCACAAATTTCGACACTCAGGCCAGCCGACATTCATCCGACAGATGTCCGGTGAACGGGTGCCAAACCTGTGTGGCGCCGAACACCGATATTCCAACAAAGCCACGCAGATGCAGGTCGCCTTGACGATCGACCCACAACTTCGCCTGGTAGGATGCGCCGTCCCGCGGATCGGTGATCTCGCCGAGCCAGGTGTCCTGCGTCGCAGGCTTTTCGTTCCTGATGATGGTCAGGCCGCACTGTGATAGCCCTTGAAAGTCGGTCGGGGCCGGCTCGGCCGCCGAACGCCTGATGCCAACGATCCGACCGCATAACGCGTCGCCGCACTGCGCGATCGTGACCACGCCCTGGCCGTTTGCCGTCAACCAGGTGCCGCAAGGGTCGTCCACAGACATGGCCCAGGCGGACGACGCTATCAACCCAATGGCGAGTGCCGCCACCCAATATAAAATTCCATGCGCTTGCGTGCGACCTGACATGAGAGCCGTCCTGATCCGGGAACCCTTCCGTAATATTGAGCCGCCACTGCGCGGGGGAACCGCCGTTTCTTGCAAAAGACCTGTGCGCCGGACGTATGAAATGTCAGGCTGGCTGGGGGAGCCATGCCGCTTCATCGTGCCTGCCCGCCCAGCGCCGTGGCCTCCGGCTGCCTTACCGGGCCGGGCGCCACCTCGCGCACGACCAGCGTCAGCAGGCCGCTGAGCAGGAGCGCGCCGGCCATCGTCAGGTATGACAGGTCGGGGCTGCCGGTCGCCGCATTCAGCCATCCCACGGCGTACGACCCGACGAACGAGCCCAGTGCCCCGCAGCTATTGATCAGCGCGATCGCACCGCCGGCTACGTTGCGCGGCAGCACTTCGGGGATCCAGGCGAAGAACGGTCCGTACGGTGCGTACATCGCCCCGCCTGCCAGCACCAGAAACCCGAAGCCAGGCCAGAAGCTCGAGCGGCCAATCAGGTACGAACCGAGGAACGCCAGAGCACCCAGCACCAGGAATGGCCATACGAAGGGCCGCCGGCGGCCGGAGCGATCGGACCAGGCGGAGGCGAGGATCATCAGCAACGTGGCCAACAGGTACGGCGCCGCCGAGAGCCAGCCGACCTCGACGATGCCGATCGTGCGGCCCGCGCGCAGCATCGACGGCAGCCACAGCACGAAGCCGTAGACTCCGATGCTCCAGCAGAAATATTGCAAGGACATCACGATCACGAACGGCGAGCGGAATGCCTCGGCAAAGTTGCGCACCGGCCGCAGCGAGCGTTGCTCTTCCGCCAGCCGGGCCTCCAACGCCGCACTATCACCCGGCGACAGCCAGGCGGCCTGTGCCGGCGTGTCCTCGACCAGGCGCCACCATACGAAAGCCCAGACGATGGCCGGGACGCCTTCGGCAATGAACATGCCCCGCCAGCCGACCGAGTTCGCCAGGTAGCCGGAGACGATGGACATCCACAGCACGGTCACCGGATTGCCCAGAATCAGGAACGCGTTGGCGCGCGAGCGCTCGGACTGGGTGAACCAGTGGCTCAGGAACACCAGCATGCCCGGCAGGACGACGCTTTCGGCAATACCCAGCAGGAAGCGGTCGAGATACAGCAGATGGATCTCGGGGAGCACGCCGGTGAGTGCGGCGAGCACGCCCCAAACGAGCAGACTGAAGAAGATCAGGCGCTTGGCGCTGCGGGATTCCGCATACCAGGCACCGGGAATTTGAAACAGGAAATAGCCGAGAAAGAACAGCGCGCCCAGCAACGCATCCTGCGAACCGGTGATGCCCAGATCATTGCCCAGTCCGGCCGCCGAGCCGATGCTGTAATTGGCTCGGTCAACATAGGCCAGGCTGTACGTTACGAACGCCACCGGTACCAGCCGGGCCCATCGATGACCGGGGTTCAGTTCGCCAGGCATTGGCCGCTCCTGCGCTGCGCTTCCTTGGCTCTGTCCCAGCGAAACGGTTCGGCTCGGGCAGAGCACGGGGAACGTGGGTCGCAGGCTACGGGTCGCGTATCACACAAATCTGTTAGGTGTGGGTGACAGCGCGCCGCGGGTGAACGGACGACCTATCGGCTCCGGCAGCCGCACGGAGGTTTACTGCGGGCACATTTCTCCCCAACGCCCGGCATCTTCCCGCTATCGCGGCTGAACTTCCGGGTCGGAATGACTGCGAACCTCGCTGGGTCAGCATCTCGTTTACAGTCTCTATACCAAGGTAGGGATACGGACCTACGCGCGCGGGTACCAAGTGGCGCGTCGGATCAAGCACAGCTACCTTTGACGACGAGGCAGTAGACCGAAATGCCTGAATGGCGCGCAACAATGCGCCGTATCGCGGGAGGCCAAAGCAATGCCGTTCGATGCAGCAGCTAATATGCCCGGCCAACGGGTCCGTCGGAAGAGCGCACGTCTCAATGTCGGTCTGCCGGTGCCGGAGCTGCAATGGCCGACAAACCTCTTTGGGGATAGTGTAGAGTTGCCCGACCTGATGGCTGTAAGAGCGTCGCCTCCGAAGACCACGCTCGGCAAACACGTTGTCGATGCGGATGGTCGCGGTGTCATTACAGCTGATGCGTATGATCTCTGTCTCCCTGCGGCTGCGATCTGCCAGGCAATGGAGGCGTCGCCAGGCTCTTCAGCGAGGCAGGCGTGGGCGGAGTGAGCTGGCAGAAAGCGGCCGACGATGCTGCCGACGCGGCGTTGTACGCCGAGGCGATTGCGGAATATCAGCGCACGGGCGACCGGTGGCCGGTCCGCACGGTGGAGGAACTCGCCGCGCAGTGGGGAATTGACCCGACCGGCGACGCTACCGCGTGACGTGGCGGATCAGCTTCGAGCCGAAGGCTGAGGCTGCGCTGGACCGGCTGCCCGATCCGACCCGGCAGCGCACCGCGGCGCCATCGTGCGGCTCGCTTGCGATCCCTACGCCAGCCCGAACCTGAAGGCTCTCCACGGCGGCGGCTATCGGCTGCGGGTCGGCGACTGGCGGGTGATCTACGACCTGCAAGATGACGTGCTGGTGGTGCTGGTGCTTTGGGTGGCGAGCCGAGGAAAGGCGTATCGGTAGCCTCGTCGTACCAGTCTGCGCAGTTGGTTGTCCCTGGTGTTGTCCCGAGCGGATTGCATGCCAGTAAGCCGGAATGAAATCTCGTCGAAGTGACTGATTTCGCTGGCTCCCGGAGTAGGATAAATCCGCGTCGGCTAACGCGTTGAACAAGCGGCCTTTTCTTGTTCATCCTTGGAGCCGTGTGCCCGCTCAGATACCCGCTGCGTGCGTGGCAGATCCCGCATCCATGCCTTGATCTCAGATTCCCCACCAAGCGACTGCGCTGCCGGTGAGGTTAACGGATCGCGGGAACTTGCCGGCGCTCATCATCTTGTAGATCGCGCTGCGGCGAAGGTTCACGACCTCCATGACGGCTGGGAGGCGGAGTAGACGATCTTCTGTGTTGCTCATGTGATGGGCCTGTGTGAGCAGCGCTGGGCTCTGCATGTCATTGGGCCTTGTCGCGAGGCGCCGACGACGACCACGTCGCAATGGTTAGATTCGGACCATTCGCAACCGCCGTCGCATGGGAAGCCGTTGGTGCAGTCCCGCGAGGCGGATTTGCCGTAGGCGCAAACCTTCCGACCTCCCGTGATGACCGAATACATCCGTTCCTCGGCTGCTGCGGCAGATATCCGTAACTAAATAGGATACGTGTGTCAAGGCAGTGTATCCGGTCAGGATACGTCTGTTAAGCAGGCGCCGGCCGCTGGCGGTAGTCGCCTTCTTCCCGATTTGCTTGCATTGCAGTCCGACCTTAAGTGGTTGGGCAAAAGCGGCCACGACATCAACGAATGCTCTCGACGCCTCGGATGTGCTTCATCAGGCCGATATCGTGGTCAGCCGCTCCCGGAGCGTATCCCGACGGGTCCAAGCGTCGGCCGCGCCCGTGCTAGCCGCTGCTTGGGTCGTCAGAGGGCAACGTCCACTTTCAATTCTGATGTGTCGCGCCGCCCTGTAGCGACACCACGCAGGCCGCCGCGCGGCGCTTCCGACTCGGTGGCTTGCGGCGCTCCGGAGCCTTCTCCTGGCGCACGATCACCTTGGCCATCGCCAGCAACGCCCGGCGTTGCTCTTCATCCATCGCTTCGTAGGCCTCGAGCAACTCGGCACGATCCTGGTCGGCGGAGGTCGGCATGCCCTCTACCAGTTCCTGCCATGACACGCCGAGAGGTCCGGCCAGCCGCTTGGCCCAATTTGGCAACATCCGCGTGAGGCCGCGGCGCAGCTTGTAAATTGCCTGGCGGCTGGTCCCGGCCATTGCCGCCAGTTCGTGGTTTTCAAGCCCGCGCTCTGACATGAGGCGGTCGAGATAGGTGTCATAGTTGGCCACCGCAGCAGTGTATCCGGAAAAGGGACGGTACGCCGTCGCCAAAGAGTTGACGTGCCGTATCCCTTTTGGATACCCTCGGAAATATGAAACTGTCCGAGTGGCTTTGCAACCGGATTATGAGCGACGCCGAGTTCGCCCGGATATCGGGGATCGGCCAGCGAGCACTCGTGCACAAATATCGGCACGGCCGGCTGTTCCCCGGCCCGGAAAACCTTCGGCGCATCCGCCAGGCGACGAATGGCGAGGTCACCGCTGACGATTTCGTGGATCAGCACACTGGATTGCCGCCGCGCGGGACTCGCGATGGCGCGAACAGCGTTCCCCCAAGGGACCCGATCATCGACGAGGCGATTGCGATAGCTGGGGGGCCGGAAGCCCTTACCAGGATGCTCGGCATCAAGATGATGCCGGCCATCTACTCATGGAAAAAGGTGCCCGCGCGCCGAGTGCTCGCGATCGAGCGTGCGACCGGGATCCCGAGAACCAGACTGCGGCCTGACCTCTACCCGCCCGAGGAAAAGCCGAACTCCGGTTCACTCCGGCCGGCGGCATAAATGGCGCACGCGTCCGAAAACCCGTCGGGGCCGGCCGCCAGGAACGCTTCATCAATCAGCGGTATGCTTGTGGCGCATGGCGGCTTGGGGTGGATCGAATTGCGACGGGACGTGTGGCCTTGCGACAGCAGCGAACGGCTGCCCTTACGGAATCACAAGTCAAACCAAAGACGAAGAAACGCGCCTCGGGTGGCGGCAACCACCCGAGACCGTAGGAGCAAGGCTAATGGAAACGCCCCTAGTATCCTCAGACCACGACGGCTTGGCAAGTATTGGCCGGAAAAATGTTTTTGGCCAGACGATGGTGTGTCTTGCAGGCTCGGATACGTATTGTCGGCCACCTCATCTGTACTGCAACTGTGAGTTGATAGTACGCGCCGGGACGATGGGCCTCGGTGCGATCATGAACGTGGAGACGACCGGTGCGCGAAGCGCGCACAACCGGGCAACAGGTTGATGCGCCTGCTCCGGGACTGTTCAGCGTGACGGTCGCAGCTAGCACTGTCGATAACCGACCATCGGTCGAGACCACGACGCGACATTCGACGTGGTCGAAGGCGCGAGAGGTAGCCGCGCTGGCGGGCCAGAACTGGTCGGTGGCGGCGATCGCCGAGCGCCAGGGCCTCACCGAAAGGCGCGTGCGGCAGTTGCTGGCGATCGCCGCTGCGGAGGGTTCCGCGGCTCCGGCGGATGAATTGGAGCCAGCGAAGCAACTGGAAATTCCGCCGGCGCCGCGGGCACGGATGACGCGGCGCACATTGTTGGACCGGGCCTGGATCGCGATGCACCTGGACCGACGATTGTGGACGATGGACGGCGCCAGACGGATGTTCTGGCTCGAATCCGTGGTGACGATCCATGCACTTGGGGATGGTGCCGGCCTGGGGTTTGGAGAGCACGGCAGCGGCTTCGAAAGTCGAACCGAGTTCGCATCAGCGCACGGTGGCAGCGAGGCCGACCTCGATGCTCTGATCCATCGCGGCCTGCTGCTCGACCTGGACGGCGGCGGCATCGGCCTTCCTCTCAACCTGGGTTTGAAGGCGAGGGAGCGAGCTGGAGGCAACCTGGTTCTCAGCCGCATGGGGTCGGCGCCCGTGCGCCCCGCACGGAATGCCGGCAAAGCGGCGGTGCCGGGTCAACGGTCAATGCTGTTGGGTATTCCGGGGGGCGCTCGGGAAGCGCCGGACGGAAATTTTCACGCTGACGGCGAACACGTCGGCGGAAATATTTCCACCGGCGATGGCCAAAGGGCCGGCAATTCTGCCGGAAGTGGAGCGGAAATTTCTCTCGCGCACGCGACTGCCACTACTTCTATAGAAAAGCTTGCTTACGAAGGTGGTAGTCCAGGTACTCGTGCGACCGACGGAAATTTCCGGACCGGCGAAGATTTCCGATCAGAGGGAAATTTCCTGGGTCTCGGAAATTTCCCAAGCAGTGAAAGGCCGCGATCGGGGCCGCCGCGGTTTGCGGACGAGCTGGCCTTTCCCGCCGGGGTCTCGCTGCCCCTGAGTCCTGCGGATCTTGGCCTCGTCGAAGGCTGGTTACAGGAGGGCGCACGGCTCGGCCTCGACGCGAAAGCGGCCGAAGGGCTGCTGCGCGGCGTGTTCGACCTGGTCCGCCACCGCGACAGTTGTCCGGAGGAACCGACCCTCAGCTATTTCAGCGGGCCGGTGCAGGACGCCCTGCGGAAAGTGGCCAAGACCAGAGAGCAGCGTGCCGACGATGGGTGACCGTGATGTCGTGGCGACCGCCAAGGCATCCACATGCAGCGCACCACGGAACGATTGCTATGGGGCTGCATCACTATCGAGGCATCACGCTACCATGATAGCAAAGTAGCACCCCCCATGCGGACCCTCGCATTGCTCGCCCGCAAGGGAGGCACCGGGAAGACCACCCTGGCAGTACACCTCGCCGCCCTTGCTGTGGAATCGGGGCGGCGGGTGCTGCTGGTGGACACCGACCCGCAACGCAGCGCCCGCGATTGGTGGCGGGTCAGGCATTCCGACACCCCTCGCCTGGTCGAGTGCGTGGCGAAGCGCACACCGGAAGTGCTGGCACTGGCAGACCAGGACGGCATCGATCTGGTCGTGGTGGACACGCGGCCGAGTGTCGAAGCCGACACGGCCGAAATCGCGCGGTTGTCCGACCTGGTGCTGATCCCGACCGGGCCGGGCATTCTTGATCTTCGGGCGATCGCCGCGACGGCCGAGATGGTGCGATCGGTCCAGGCGCAGCGAGGCACGACGATGATCGTGCTCAACGGTGTGCAGGCTGCTTCCGGCTTCGGTGAAAACGGCCTGACGACGGAGGCGCGCCGCGCATTGCGGGCCTATCGGATCCCGGTCGCGGACGTGGCGATCGGCAGGCGCGTGGCGTTCTCGCACGCGCTGATCGACGGCCGCTCGGTCACCGAGTTCGAACCGAACGGCAAAGCCGCGCGCGAGCTGCGGAAACTGTTCAAGCACATGGAGACCGTCCTATGGCCCGCCGCGCAGCCTTGACGCTGGACGACCTGGCCGCGACCCGCAGCGCGCCGGGTGCCACGGTGTCGAAGGACGGCCTGCGCACACGCCGTGGACAGACCCTCCGGCTCGAGCCCGAGGCGTGGAAGCAACTCAAGATGCTCGCCATCGCCGAGGGCAAGACGTCGCATGACTTGCTGATCGAGGCGGTGAACCTGCTGTTCGATCACTACAACCGTCCGACGATCGCGGGGTAGTAGAATGATTTGATACCGCAGCATCTTGGTAGCGAGATATCGAAGTAGCTTGATAGCAACGAGCACCGGTTTCACTCTCAACCGGCGCAGCATTGCGAAACATGCTGCTGGGTTCTGGTGACTCGGGCCGAATCGCCGAGTCGCATTGAATCATCCGTCGAACGCACGGTGAACGGCCGGCATGGCGTTCTTGGTAACTCCGACCATGTATGGCTGAGAAATTCCGCCCTCGCTGCTGCATCTTAGGGTTGCATTTCTCTTGAATTACAACTCATGCGAGCATACAATAATAACTCCGGCCCGCCTTGTTGTCCCCCCGGAACCAGGAGGGCCACATGCGCGACGGGCCGTTCGTGCCGCGTGTCAACGCAACGGAAGTCGAAGAACGGCTCGCCGCGGCGGGTCGGGTGTTGTTGGCGCTGCCCTGGTCGGGATGCTTTCCCGCCGGCTTTCGATCCCTCTGGCCCGACCAGGGCGGATCATCGGCATGGCGCCGCATGCCGACATCGCGGGAGATCAGCGCGATGGACGAGGCATACCGCTGGACCTCGTTCATCGCGGACCAAGACGAGCGCCGGCTGGTGCTGATGCGCTCCTTGATCTTCGAGGACGCCGCCAGCGGACGAACCCGCCACGTTTGGACATGGCGGCGTCTGCGGCGGACCACCGGGCTTCATCCGGACACTCTCAAAACGCGCTGGGGCCGCGGGATCGATCGCATCGTCCGCGGCCTCAATCCGCCAGCCCACCGTTGCGATCCCGGCCGATCGGACGGTTTCTCGCCCGTGTATGCCGGCAAACCCGCGGATGATGCCGGTCGGGGGTTACATCCACGGGCACTCGGCGGTTTGACCGGACAGACGCGCCAGAAATCATGCTACTAAACGGCTATAATCGCGGCGGTTTGTACGCCGGACACCTTCGGCCCTTTCACGGAAATTCACAGTCTGCGTGCGGCGTGTACCATCCTCGGGATGGTGCCGTGATCTCGTTGCGTCACTCGGACGTTCGGGTCCGCCGGCGCCACTATCTGAAGCCATCGCGCAAGGCGGTGCATGAGCGTCAGGGCCGATACATAAGCCGCCATACGGTGAGACAATAACCCGCCGAGACGGCCGGCGAAGCGATAAATAATCCGCCCAGCGCGGGACATAACAACTGTTATGTAACCACCCATTGGACAAAAACACCTTGGAATCACAATCAGTTGCCGCTCTTCCGGGCGGCGACGAGATGCTGATCCGGGCGTGGCTGCACGGGCGGCCGGCGAACACGGTCACCGCCTATCGAAATGATGCCTCCCGATTCCTGGCACATGCCGGCAAGCCGCTGGCGGAGATTGAGCTGGCCGACTTGCAGGCATGGGACACGTCCCTCGTCGGTGATCGCGCAACTTCCCGCGTTCGGAGGCTGTCGGCCGCAAAGTCGCTGCTGACGTTCGCGCACGGGCTGGGCGCCATCGCCACGGATCCCGGCCGCGCTCTCCGGCTGGCGAAGCCGACCGCCACCACGGCCGAGCGGATTCTGGCCGAGGCTGACGTTCAGCGGATGATCGGCGCCGAGCAGAACACGAACCGGAAGGCGCTGCTGCGGCTGCTGTATCTCTGCGGACTGCGGGCGTCGGAGGCCGCGGCACTGTGCTGGCGCGACATGACGCCGGTCGGCAAAGCGGGCGAGGCGAAGATTCTGGGCAAGGGCGCCAAGCTGCGCACCGTTGGCGTACCTGCCGCGCTGTGGCGCGACCTGGTTGCGCTGACACCGGCGCGCCAGCCGAATGCCCCAGTGGTCCCTTCGCCAGCCGGTCGGGCATTCGATCGCCAAGCGGTGCACCGGGCCGTCCGCGCCGCTGCGAAGCGCGCGGGCATCAAGGCGGCAGTGTCGCCGCACTGGCTGCGGCATAGCCATGCGAGCCATGCCCTCGATCGAGGCGCGCCGCCGCAGGTGGTGCAGAAGAACCTGGGCCATGCGTCGCTGGCGACGACGACCGGCTACCTCCATGCGCGGCGCGGCGACCACTCGGCGAACTACTTGCCGGAGGTCTGAAGCCTTCGGGCTGCCGCGTCCAGCAGGCCGGCGGTAGCGCCGCCGATCGCTGCGCTCTTCGACCGGTTTACCGTGAAACACCCCTCCGGGCCGCCGTTCGGTGTCCCGAAACGCTGACGATCAACTCTTGCGGGAGCACCCGGATGAGCGCGGCATCGATTCAGAGCCTGCCAGTCTCCCTGCATGACCAGGCCGAGCGCGCCTGGATTGCCACCTGCACCCGGCATGAAGCCCGACGGCGCGATCAGGACGGTCGTGCCGTCAACCGGATCGGCCGGCTCACGCTCGAAAGCATGGATCGGTGCATCGAGGCCGGGCGGATCGGTCCCTGGCAGATCGCCATGCTGGTGAGGCACGGGTGCTCCGGGCTGCGCGTTGATGCCTCCCCCCTGGAACGCGCGGAGTGGCATGCCGCGATCGACGCCCTGGAATTTGAGATGG
The DNA here is from genome assembly GCA_963762885.1 of uncultured Alphaproteobacteria bacterium. Taxonomy (GTDB): domain Bacteria; phylum Pseudomonadota; class Alphaproteobacteria; order Acetobacterales; family Acetobacteraceae; genus JASHVB01. The sequence continues at coordinate 14,982 of CAVXNH010000086.1, read as the reverse complement.
CTAAGCCACCCCCGCAATTCTTCTACGGCACCTCCGGCACCCCGTTTGTGGATGCGGCGGAGGCGTGGTTCTGGACGCTGGACTGCCGTGACGCGCTGGAGGAAGGCGCGCGCTGCGGCGGCCTCCGAGCCGGGCGGCCGTGCGACCCGGATGACGTGGTGAACGCGATGTCCCGCCTGCAGCTTCCGCCGATCCACGCGCGGACGGTGATGGCCTGGGGGAAGAAGCGCAGGGCGCCGCCGGATGGTTCTGATGCCCGGCGGTTGTGGGACGAGGTGATGGGCCATCTGACCGAGGTGCTGCGGCCGAAAGGGATCGTTCAATCTCCCGGGCCGACCGTGTTCGAGTTGATGGACCTTCCGTTGGTTTACCTCGCAGCGATCTCCGGCCAACCTCTGCCTGCCGAAATGGATGATGAGCAGGATCTTCCGGCGAGCCCGGTCTGGTCGGCCGCCGCGGATTGAGGGGCCGGTATCGACAGTGCGGAGGCGGGCGGGCGTTGCATGCGCTGACCTGGCGCGAGGCGTGGACGGCGTATGAGCCCAAGGTTCCGGCCGCGGAACTCGCGCACCGAGCGCCGGAGCTGGCGCTCGACTACGATTTTGCCTGCCGCGTGATCGCCGATCGCATCGCGTTCCTGGCGAGGTGTGCCGGGCGTCCCTTCCCGGACTGATGCCCTATCGCCCGCCTGTCCACCAGCCGGCGCTCGGCAGCGCGGCGCAGCGGCGCATGCAGCTCGATCGCTGGCGCGGCTCGGCCGCGTCGCGCGGGTATGACGCAGCGTGGAAAGCGCTGCGCCTCGCGAAACTGAAAGCCGACCCGCTGTGCTGGTGGTGCTTGCGCAAGGGCGTGCTGACCGCGGCGAACACCGTCGACCACATCGAGCCGATTACGGAGCGGCCCGACCTGCGGCTGGTCTGGAGCAATCTCCGCTCCGGTTGCAAGCCGTGTCACGACGCGCACACCGCGCGCCAGGTCGCGGCCGGCCATCGGGGCATGCGCGGTGCGCGGCCTCGTGGTCCGGTAACGGGAGGCGCCGTGTGATCTTGTAACGACCGGAGTCTGACACACGATGGGCTTCTGGTCGCGGATCGCCGACTTCGCGCGGCGCCGCTCGGGCGAGAGCGACGATCGGCTTTGGGGCGAGTGGGCCGGCGGCGGGCAGTCGAATGCCGGCGTGCCGGTCAACTCCATCACCGCGATGCGGCACGTCGCCTGCATGGCGTGCGTCTCGATCCTCGCTTGCGACGTGGCGAAGATTCCGTTCGACATTTACCGGCGGCTGCCGGATGGCGGGAAGGAGGTCTTCAAGGATCACCCGCTGCACCGCCTGATGCGCCACCCGAACAACTGGCAGACCGCCTTCGAGTTCAAGGAGATGCTGCAAGCCTCGCTGGTGCTGCGCGGTAACGGCTATGCGCCCGTGGTGCGGAACGGCCGCGGCGATCCGCTCTACCTGGTCCCGGTCCACCCTGACCGGGTTGGGCTGTTTGAAGCGCCGAGCGGCGAGTATTTCTATGCGGTCACGCGGAACGGCCTGCACGAGATGGCGATGCTGCGGGAGCATCCGCTGCTGATCCCATCGGCGGATATGTTCCACCTGCGCTGGCTGCCGATGTACAACTCGCTGCTGGGATCGTCGCGCCTGTCGCTGGTGAGGGAGTCGCTCGGCCTGGGGATCGGGCTGGAGGAGCACCAGGCCCGGTTTGTCGGGCAAGGCGCCCGCACCGGTGGCGTGCTGTCCACCGACCAGAAGTTCGCCAGCAAGGAAATCCGCGAGCAGCTCCGCGAAGAGTGGCAGCGCCTGCAAGCCGGCCCGCGCAACTCGGGCGCGACCGCGATCCTGGAGCAGGGGCTGAAATGGCAGGCGCTCGGCCTGTCGATGGTAGATAGCCAGTTCATCGAGTCCCGCAACTTCCAACTGCGCGACATTGCCCGCGCCTTCGACGTGCCGCCTTACAAGCTGGCGATCGAGGGCGAAACAGAAGGCCCGGCGATGGTGCAGATGGGCCAGCAGTACCTCAATGGCCCGATCTCGGGGTATTGCGAGCGGTGGAAAGCGAAGGCGGAGCAATTCTACGAACTCGATGGTGACGACACGTTCCTTGATTGGGATTATGGACATTTCCTCAAGGCGGACCTTCTCTCGCGGTTCACCGCCTATCGCCAGGCGGTCGGTGGGCCGTGGATGAAGGTCAACGAGGCGCGGCGCGCCGAGGGCCTGTCGAGCGTGCCCGACGGCGACACGGTGCAGCAGGCGGTCAACATGGCGCCGCTGGGCTGGGTGCCGTCGGCCAAGGGTGGTGCCGGCGATCAGGGAAGCAACCAGACTGGCGTCCCGGGTGAGGGAGGGAATGGCGATCCGAACCGCAACCCGGCGAATGATCCGGCGCCGGGGGTGTGAGTCGGGCAGATCGGCGATTGCGCGGGATTGCATCGGTCCGAAAGCTGGCTTTAGCCGGAATTAAGCTTAGTCGCCTCGGGCCGGCAAATCATCGGGCCAAGGCGCGTCCAGCGGCAGGGCCGGGGTATTGCGCCAGAGTGGGAAGCTGTCGAGTGCCGGCACCTGGGCTGGATCGTTGATCGCCGCCAGCGCGGCTGGCAGGAACAGGGCAGTGTCGGGGGGCAGCGCGGCGCTGAGGTAGTCGAGCAGGTAGCCGGCGTCCCAAGGAGTGGCCACGTTGGGCGCCTTTGGCGGCGCGGGGCCGAGCAGCAGTGTCTTCAGCCGGCCGAGCGGGTCGGCTGCGGCCTCGCCGTCCAGCAGCGCCGCGAGGGCGGCGAGGAAGGCGGTGGCCGAGGTGACGGGAGTGCTGTGCGGGCAGGGTGACTCCCAGTTCGCCGCCAGCAGCGGCTGTACCTCGGCGGTGCGGCGCAGCATCATCAGGGTGATGGCGAGGTTGTTGCGGCGGTGCAGCGTGAGCGGGTGCGCCTCGCCCATTACCTGCGCGGTCGTTACGGCACACTGGCGCGCGTAGGGTTCGGCAAGGTCGGGATGGCCGGACTTGCGCAGGCCGACGGCAAAGTTGTCCTGACTGGTAAGCACCCGGCGATGTTTGGGTCCCAGCCTACCGATCAGACCGTCAAGGGCACGCCGGTGCAGCGCCTCGGCCTCGGCGTGCTGGCTAAGCGCGTCGAGACATGCGGCAAGATTGCCGACGCTAACCAGAGTAGCGGGATGCTCGGGACCGAGCACTCGTTCGCTACTCTCGAGCGCGCGCCGATACAGCGGCAACGCCCCAGCCAAGTTACCAAGCGCCTGAGTGCAAAGTGCCAGATTGTTGATACTTATGTTCGTTTCGTATGGGTCCGTGCCGGGCGCGCGCTCCTGCGCCTCTAACGCTCGCTGCACTAGAGGCAAGGCTCCGGCAGCGTCGCCGAGCGCTCGCAGGCAGCCCGCAAGGTCATTTAGACTCCGAAGGGTCAAGTGATGTTCCGCTCCGAGCAAGCGGTCCTCGCCCTCCAACGCCCGACGATAGAGCGGCAACGCGCCGGCGGCATCGCCGAGCGCCTCACGGCATTTCGCCAAGTCGTGCACAGTTTGGAGTGTCTCGGGATGCTCCGCGCCGAGTATGCGTTCGCTGCTCTCTAGTGCGCGCCGGTACAGCGGTAATGCACCGATCGCGTCGCCAAGTGCCTGCTGGCAATTCGCCAAAACCCTTACGCAGGAGAGCGTCTGCGGATGCTCCAGACCGTGTATGCACTCGCTGGCGTTCAACGCGCGGTGGCAGAGCGGCAAGGCATCGGCTGCCTTGCCAAGCACCAGCAGACATCCCGCCAGGCTATTGACTGTTTTAAGTGTCGCTTCATGGTTATCGCCAAATAGACATTCCTCTCGGGTAAGAACTTGGCGGTATTGCTCCTCTGCCTCTCTGTGTCTCCCCTGCAAAGCAAACGCATATGCAAGATCGTGCATGCACACTATGGTGTTCCGGTGCTCAATCCCGATCGTTCGCTCGTAAATAGCGAGTGCGCTACGTAACAACAATTCGGCGGAATCTGCTTTGCCAAGTTCGAGTAGACAATGCGCAAGATTGTGGGAACACCCAGCAGTCACGAGGCTATCCACTCCGCTGGCTGCTTCATGCAGCCCTAGCGCATGTCGCAACGTGGCCTCCGCTTCGGCCATCGCACCACTGCCGTGCAGGTATCTACCACACGCTTCGACAACCTCGGCGAATTTCGATTCAGTGGCTGCTCTGCCAGCGCATCGGCCGAATCCAACGACATGCGGCAGCAGTTGTCGAGCCGCGGACCAGGTTGCTGGTTCATCGAACACGCCGTCGGGGAACATCGCAAACAGACGATCTAGTGCCACTGGCGCTGATGCCTGGTCGTCGGATGCTAGCGCTTGGTCTCGCTCTACCGCCTGCACCAGGCCATGCATACGGAACGTTGTGTCCGTTGCATCTAGGATCATCGAATACCGCGCCAGGCCGGTTAGTGCGTCGCGCATCCGCAATTCTGCCGAGGCAGGACCCGCCAGCGGCGCCACCGGCCCGAACGCGGCGACCAGAGCCAGCACATCCTTCGCCCCCTGCATAACTATCGCCCGCGGGATGGGCGTATCGGCATACCACGCACACAGCCGCAGCACGGCACGGGATTCGGGCGACAGCTTCGCCACCGTCGCCTGCCAGGTAGTGATCACCGGGTCGGGATACTCGGTCGATCCCAACGCACCGCGCGACAGGAGCTCAGCCGTCGCCTCGCGGTACAGCCGCAGATACCGGGTGAAATCGACCCCCGCACCAGGTGCGGCGATGTAGGCAGCCGCTTGCTCCAGCGCCAACGGCAGATAGCCCAACTCCCGCGCCAGTCCGTCGCAGGCGGCCAATTCGGCGCCCTCCGCCGTCCGCCCGGTGCGCGCCAACAGGAAGTGCCGCGCCGGCTCCGGTTCCAGTGCGTACAATTGGATCGCGCGGATGCCCGCCGCCGCCGGCCAGTCGGCGAAGCGCGAGGTGATCAGCGTACGGCAGCCGCTGGTCGGGTCGCGCACCAGCCAGGGACGGACGCTTTCCGCGTCCTCCACATTGTCCAGCACCAGCAGCCGTTCGGTGCGGCCAGACAGTTCCCGCAGCGCTGCCGCCGCCTTGTCCGGCTGCTGCATCCCGGCGTCGGACCTGCCGGGGAACAGTTTGTCGAACAGCAGAGCGAAGCCGCTCTCCAGACCAGTGCGCGCGTCAACCCACAGGATCTGTGGATACAGCCGCCAGAACCGCCGCGCGTATTCGTTCGCCAGGGTGGTCTTGCCGATGCCGCCCATCGCCGCCAGCGCCCGCACTCGCCCCTGGGTCAGCGCCGCGACGGGCGCGGCGTGCAGTTCCTCATGAATGCGCACCAAGTCGTCGTCGCGGCCGATGAAGAACGGGTTGGCGGAATAGGGCAGATCGACGATGCGCGGCGCTCGTTCCGGTGCCGGCTCGGCGAGCTTCCTCCGGATCGCGGCGACCAGCGAATCCCACGCCGCGTCGTCCGCTGCCAGCGGGTCCAGCGCCACCGCGTTCCAGCGGCGCAACGGCGGGGGCAGCACGTCCTCGGCCTTGCCCTCGGCCAGGACCGGAATGACCGCGTCGTGTGCGTATGTCTCGTAGCGCGTCCACTCCGACTTCGCCCAGCGCGGTGTAATCAGCGGCAGCATCACTCGAGCGGCCTCGCACCCGGCCTCGATTTCTCGGTGCCAGTTGCAGCCGGGGGTCAGGCGGACCTTGTCGAACCAAACTCTGCGGCCATCAACAATCAACCGAGCATGCAGGGTGGTGGCACGATCGAGATCACCCGAGGCGTAGCTGATGAACAGCTCCGGGTTTTCTGGCCGGTCATCGTCCGTTGGCAGGTCGACCAAAGTCGTACTCATCCGACGTCGTGTACAAAGCGATTTGATACGTACAATCTTGCGCGCCGCAAGGCACGGGCAACGAATGCCAGGTTGCACGCGCTCTGCGGACGCTCGACGGCCTCGGCAGGATGGAAAATGGGCAAGCATCCTCCGCCCAGGGTATGGGGTTTCATCGCACCCACTCGCCGCCTCCGGGACCGTGCGTGGGTGTAGTTCTACCGGGCGCGAATTCGGGTGGGGGGTATGGCGCGGCGGGGTATGGCCCGCGCGCGCCTGCCGGTAGCCGCCGCGTCACGCGGCCGTGTCGAGGAAACTCGCCTGGATGGCGACCTCGCGGAGCGCGACCTCGATGCGGCGGAGGTCGGTCTGCATGACCGCCAGCAAGTCGGCCAGGGTGCCGGCCCGGTGAGGGCTGGTCTTGCGCACCGCGACGATCTGGTTCTCGTGGATGCCGGACCGCAGCAGTGTCGCGACCCTATCGACATGGGCCTCGAAGGCGTTGGCGAGGTCCCGGTCCTCTTTGGTCGGAGGCGGCGGCGCATCGGGCATCAGGAGAAGCTGCTGCTCTGCATGCACCAGCGCGGTGGATGACGCCCGGAGGTCGTTGTAGGTCCGGCAGCCACCGGTGCGGATGGCGTTGAACAGCGTGTCCTGGCCCCGGGGTGACAGGCGCACCAGTTCGGTTGCCTCGGAGGGTTTCAGGTTGCCGCTGGCCAGCAGGGCCTGGTACTCCGGCGGAATTCAGCAGCGCCGTGCGCTCGGTGATGCGGTGCGGTGCCTTGCCGATCCGGGCGGCGAGCTCCTCGACCGTCCAGCCGGTTGTTTCCATCAGCGAATGATATGACCTCGCCTGTTCAAGTGGGGTGACGTCTGACCGCTGGTCGTTCTCGATGATTTGCATCACGCGGAGATCCGTGGTGCTTTTCGGCGCGACCACGATTGCCCGGATGGTGCGGGCCTTATTGATCTGGTGAGCGCGCCAGCGCCGCTCGCCGACCGCGATCACGTAAGGGGTCCGCCCCGTCGTCGAGGGCCGCACGGCGATCGGCTGCAGCAGACCGTCCGCCCGGATCGACGCGGCGAGTTCGCGGAGAGCGACCGGCTCGAAAATCTGGCGCGGCTGGTCGGGGTCGGGTTCGATCTGATCCATCGGGATTTCGAGGATTTCGCCCGAGGCCGAGGACGCGTCGGCGGCCGGTGCGGCGGCCTCTGGCTTGGGGCAGAAGATGATCCTGGCCGCAACGTCGGTGCCGCTCTCGCGGAAGGAGTTGGCGGGCAGTGGCACCGCGTCTGCGCCGATCTCTTCCAGCCACGCGCGAAACTCTGTGGCTGCGGTGTCCTGGCGGAAGAAGGGACCCTCGGAGCAGATGGCGATGAGCCGACGGCCGGGCCGCACGAACTCCCAAGCGGCTCGGATGTGCTTCATGTCGAGATTGTTGGCGAACGGCGGGTTCATAATCACCGCGTCGAACAGCGCGGCCTCGCGGACCTGAAATGCCTCGAATGGCTCGCAGTGGACCGTGATGCCGTTGCCAAGCTGGCGGAGTGCCTCGGCGTTCGTCGGATCGATCTCGACCGCGACGACGTTGACGCCCCTGGCGAGCAGATGCTTGGCGATCCGGCCGAGGCCGGCGCTCGGCTCCAGCACGGTTTCGCCTGCCCCGATGCCGGACAGGCCGATCAGGCGCTGCGCCAATGCGTCGGGTGTCTCGAAGAAGCCAAGGGTTTTCTTGGCGTCCACGACAACGCCGTCCTCGACCACTGCGCCGATCAGCTCGCGAGGGTCGAACGGGAAGACGTGACCGTTGGCCTTGCGGTTCCACTTGCCGCGCGCGGCCGTCAGGACCTTGGCGACGCGCAGGTAGGTTTCGCGGGGCAGTTGCTCGGGGAGGGTGAGGACGTTGCCGGCGAAGGTGCTGCGGCGAAGGATCGGGATCACGTCGTCGGGCACGCGGGTTCTGGTGGCGGACATAGGGGCTTCCTTCCTGGTAGGAGAGAGGGGCGGTATCAGTGGGCGCGGCCCATGAGCAGCAGTTCCTCGGCGCCATAGACTTCGGGTTTTCCGCAGTTGTCGCAGCGGTATTTGCGAGCGTCCGGCTCGCAACATTCCTGCATGGAGCCACAGTCGAGGCAGTAACCGGCTTGCATGCCGCTTGCCTCTTCAAGCTGCTCGATTGTGAAGGTCCGCGGCTTCACCGATTTCGGGGAGCGGATGCGGCTGGCTACGTGGTTCATGTCGATCACTCCGGGTGACGTGCGGCAGGCCCACGAATAAGCACGTAAGTTACTCGTAAACCTGCCGCAGTCCGGCTACGCTTCGGCCCTGGCTTGGGCTTGGGTGATGGAGCCGTGTTCGGCTTCCAGCCGATCGGCTTCGGCTTGGGCGCCGGTCAACAACGGCTCCAAATTCGTGGTGTAATCGTTGACCACGTCCCAACCGTCGTTGCCGTAGATCAGTCTGACCCAACCCTGGAGCGGTTCACCGGACTTGCTGTAGTAAAGGAAGTCCTCGTCGGTCAGCATCACCGCCGCCATGATGACGGCTTGGTTGGTGGAGCGGCTGACGCTCGGCGCGTCGCCGCCGTCATCGACGGTGATCTGAAAGCCAGCGGCCAGCGCATCCTTCACGACGCGCTCGATGATCTGGCGCTCGATCTGCTGGCGGCTTGGTACGGTCATGGTCATGGTCAGCTCCTGGGGGGATAGAGTTCCCGCAGCGCCGCGATGCCGGCTGCGGTGGCGGCTTCTGGATCGCGGCCGAGGCCGCGATAGAAACGGGGATGGACCCGGCACTCGTGCGCGAGACGGATCGTGTCGCGGTGAGGGCCGAGCCGGCGGAACGTGTTGGCGAGGCTGAGGGCGCGCGGCCAGTCGCCCGCGCGCACCAGCTCGATCAGTCGTTGCGTCTTGGTCTGCATCACACGGAGGCCCGCGCCGGGGCGGCGCTCATTTCGCGCCGCCTTTCGCGGGCTTGCCCCAAGGCAGGCCCCACTTCTTCGCGCAGGTCTGGCCGTAGCCGGCGGCGACGCTGCGGGCGTCAGTGAGTTCAATGCCGCAGTAGCAGCACGCGCCGGCCGACTTGCCGTTGGCTGCGAGGAAGGCGGCCGGTGCCGCGACCAACTCGGAGAGAAGGTCGGCAACGCTGTCGTACTCGATAGCGCTACGCGTGTGCCCCGGCGTCCAGATGCCGTCTCGACCGATCCGGCCGAGCCACTCGCGGCTGACCGCGGTTGTCGTGACGGAGAACGACCCGGGCTGCGCCGACCGAGGGCCGGCGATCCAGACCTTGAGCGTCTCGGCGTATTCGCCGCAGTCGTGGCGCAGCAGCAGGTGAGGGAATTTGATCTTGGGGGCGGCAGCGGCGAACATCGCGCGGAGTGCGGTCTGGTCGCCCAGGTTGCGCGCCTCGGCAGCGTTGGCGGGCTGATCGATGCGCTCGACCAGCTTCCGGACCCACGGCCATTGCTTGGGGGAAAGGGCGCCCGTGCGGGCCTGCTGCTGGAGCAGCGAGAGCGCGAACGTCTGATCCTTTGCGGGCAGCCGGACATACTCGGTCTTCAACCGAGCGAGTTCAGCGGTGAACATTTGAACCAAGCCTTCCTGGTAGGAGAAGGATGCCGCTGGCGGAATTTTGCGGCCGTCGTCTCAACCCTTGGTGGGTGAGGTCGGAGTTGCCGCGAACGGGATTTTGCGGCCGTGGAACGAACCGCCCTTGAAGCGGAGCGGAAGGTCGAGATCGACAGCGCCGCGCAGCGTGACGCTGTAGAGGGTCTTGCTCGCGTTCGGGACCAGCCAGCCCTTCGTGACGCAGTACTTGATGGCGGAGGGAGGGACGGTGCCGAGCATTTCGTTTGGTTCGACTGCGACCCGGTTGCGCAGGGTCGAGGCGATGTCGGCGTTCGAGTAGGAGGACATTTCCGCCGACTTCCACACTCGAATCACGTTGCCCTGTTCGTCTTCGAACGTTTCGGGCTTCACGATGTGGGCAGCGGCCAGGATTTTCGCTGATCGCTTGTCCATGCCGGTGCGGGCCGCGTAGGCCGCGTGCACTGCTGCGGTTCTGGCGGACTTCGTGATGCGTGCGGACATCGGACTGGCCTTCGGTGCGGGGAGTTAGTAAGTATCTTATACACTGATTACGATTTCGGAACAACTATAAAGCACCTTCTCGACAATATAGTTTCTGCATCGTCTTGGACTATACTTGGGCAGCCGATGCGCGCCGTCCGAACCTGGCGGGTGCGCGGCGTGGCGTCGCGGAGCCAGTCGGCCGCGGCCGAGCTTGGCGTGAGGTCGGGAACGCCCCCGAGCCCGGTCAGCACCGCCTCGGCATCCACGCCGTTGCGCGGCGCCAATTCGCGAAAATGGGCGAGCCGCTGATTGGCCCAGGTGATGTCGTCGGCCCGGTTGGTCAACACGTCTGCCTCGTATCGGCCGCCGCCGCCGAGCGGGCCGTGGAGCGCCGTCCTGGCGCTCGTGAACTGTGAAGCGATTTCCCGCAGGGTGGTGATGGCGGCCTCGATGTTGGCGAGGACGCGGAGCGGGATGGTGGGCTGTGCCACCGGTCAATCCTCCTGAAAGACCGCGCCGTCGAGCTGGTCGAGGATATTGCGGAGGATACGCGGCTTGCCGCGATACCGCTGCGGCTTCGGCTTGGTGGTCGTGCCGTAGAGGCGGACGAACAGCAGGCGGGACAGCGCATTGACCTGCGGTTCGGTGAGGGTGATCTCGGCTCTCTTTGCCATGTCAGCCTCCCGCGCTTTCGATGGCTTTCAGCACGAGGTCGGTGTGCATCCGACCGCTGCCGTTCAGTTGGCGTTGCCACGCCCGCTCCGAAGGTGCCCAGCGAAAGGCGTGCATCTTGAGGATGGCGATCACCGCCGGCTTCGGCTTGCCGGGGAAGTGCAGCCTGATCCGCATGGTGTCGGGGTCCTCAACGATCCGCACGTCTCCGACCGTGCGCTCTTTGAATTGCAGCTCCGTGGCGTGCTGCAACTCGGCCAGCCGCAGCCGCATGCGGCGGATGTTGGCGTTGTTGTTGGCCAGCAGGTAGGACGGCAATCCGATGGGGCCGCGCGTGCCGCCCCATTGCGGGGTGAACAACTCTTTGATCGTGGCTTCGCCGCACCCCTTCGCGGCGAGGCCCGCACGGTCGCCTTTGCGCACGAGGGCGTTGATTGCCTTCCATTCGGCCTGCTGCGCCTCGGCCTTGGCGATTTGGGCCTGCATGATCTCGATGCCGTCCGAGTCAGTCGCGAGGACGGCGGTCGAAGGGGCGACCGAAGCCACCGCGTCAGCGGCATTCTTGAGGTCGATGCCCTTGCGCATGTTGGCGTCGTGCTTCGCGAGGGCGCGCCGGTGACCGCGTTCGGAGTGGTGGCCGACGAGGATAGGCTGGCCAAACGGGATACCCTCGACGGCCGCGCTTGCGGCGTTGAACCGGCTGGTGGCTTCGCGGGCGAGCCGATCGGACCGGGCGTCGATACGGTCCTGGCGATCCGCTCGCCGGTCCGCTTGGGTGCGGCCGGCGCTCCTGGTGGGGTTCGACATTTGGGCAGGTCTCCTGGTAGGAAGTAGCGGTATTGTTATACCACGATTACACTACCAGAACAAATATAATGCGCCTCTATACTTAGAGTGTTGCAGCCAATACTTCGATTTGCGGCGACAATTAGTTGGCTGCGGGGCACCACCCTGCGGACGGGTGCAGTTCCCGTAGCCGCTCCAAATTCAGGCCCGACTCAGGGCTTCGCGAACTGGCGGCGGAGCGTCGTCATGCTGGTGGAGAACTGCCGATCGCCGGCGGCGATGATGGCCGATCCGGGCTTGTCGGGGTCAGGCCCGACGACAGTGTGCAACTCGTCGGCGATCATGGCGGTGCGCCCGACGAATGGCGACACGTCGCCCGGTTCGGTTGCGGGGAGGCGACGCCGAAGCTGCGGCGGCATCAGGGGATGCTCGTGCTGGGGCAGCGATTTAAAGCCGAACTCCGGCACCGTGGCGCCGAGGGCTTCGGCCAGCCATTCCGCAGCCATCGCGCGGTGACACCATTGGCCGCAGTTCGGTTCCTCGTAGCAAAGCAGGACGGGCACGCGCCCGTTGCCGAGGCTGACCAGCGCATCGGCAATGAGCCTGGGGTCGAGCGGACCGAGGATCTCGGTCCGGTAAAGGTGGTAGTACTCCTCGATCCCGACGCTGTTGAACCAAGGTCCAGGTGCGAGCGTCCGATAGACGCGGTAACCGGCCGGCAGCCGGCGCGGCGTGCCACGCGATATGCCAACCCGCAGATGATCGTCGGGGAGCTTGGTTGCCCACGCCGCAGTCTTGATGAGAGGCAGCGGCGGCATGGAAATCGTCCCTTTGCAAAGGCCGTTTCAGACGGTGCTATCCTAGCACAGGACGGTCACGAATGACACTGAAAGTTACAGTTATACACTACGCTTTTAACGAATTTCTAAGTCTAATACCGTATGATTTCATTGACGTTGCACTGGGCGTCTAGCCCATGTTCGTCGGAGCTGTCCCGCGCCCTGCTGTAGAGCAGATCACGCGCTCTGTCCCCTTCGCCGACTGGCGCCAGGTCTTCGTCGGATGCTCCGGGTCGTTTCGCTTCGACCGCGCGGTGCGGGACGTCCACCCGACAGTGACCGTGCATTCGAACGATGTGTCGCTGCTGTCCTGCTCGCTGGGCGCGCTTGCCACCGGCGCGGAGTTCCCGATCGCCTTCAAAGGCCGGCTCGGCTTCATTGAGGGCCTGATATCCGGCCAGCCGTTCGGCGCGCGCGTGGCAGCCGTCGAGGTCGCGCTGGAGATGGCGAAGTACAAGGGCGCGAACCCCTATGCCCAGGCACACTTTGCGCACTACGAGGAGCGGTTCATCGAGTTCCTTGCGCCCGTCTGGAAGCGGCTCGATGCGTTCCTCGAAGGGCTGCATGTCGCGAGCTTCTACCCAGGCGACTTCCGCGACCAGGCCCGCCGCGCGGCGGAGGCGGGAGGCGGGGTCGCGGCTTTCCCGCCTACCTACAAGAACGGGTATGAGCGACTGTACCGCTTCGTGGATCAAAACACCGACTGGCCGCGGCCGTTGTACGGTGTCTGGGACCCCGCCGCGCTGGAGGCGTGGCTGGATGAACTGGACGCGATGCGGGTGCGGTATTGCGTGCTGACCGACCACACGCTCGAACGACATGAGCCGGTGACCGTCTATCGCGGGGAGTTCGAACAAGCCGGTCTTTACCTTCGCGGACAGGTCTGCCAGCTCAGTGCGGCGCGCGCTGCATCGATCCGAACCGTTCCGCTACACCAAGCTCGATCCGGCGTCGCTGACCCCGGCGTCGAAGGTGGAGATCATCACCGCATCGTCGGCGCAGATGAACTTCCTGAAGGACATCTATCTGGCGAAGGGGATCACGCACACCGCCGGCCTCGCGAACTTCCTGGTGATGATCGACGGCCACCTGGCCGGCGGCTTCATCTACTCGCGCGACAAGTGGGGCGGTGACCTCCTTTACCTGCTCTCCGATTTCGCACTGTCGCCGCGGAGCCGGGTGTCGAAGCTGATCGCGATGCTGGCGACCTCGGCGACGATTACCGACCGCATGGCGATCAGGCTGGTGCAGCGCGTCGATTCCGTGATGACGACGGCGTTCACGTCGCGGCCGGTGTCGATGAAATATCGCGGCATCTTCGATCTATTGGGCCGTGGCCCTGGGATTTTGAACTATGGCAGCAAGATCAGACGCCAAACCCCTGCCGAAATCTACACCGAGTGGTTCCAACGGTTCGTTGCAAACGCGCGTCACACGGATGCGGCTCGCCGACCTGACGCTGCTTGAAAAGAACGCCCGGTTTATGCGGGGGGCAATGTTCGCTCGTCTCGTTGCGAACATCAAAGCGGATGGCTGCCTTACCAGCGTTCCGCTGGTCGGCCATGTGGACGGTAAGCTGCTGGTGGCGTCGGGCAACCATCGCGTGCCGGCAGCGATCAAGGCGGGGATCGAGGAGGCGGACGTCATGGAAATCCTGACGCCGCTGACCCGGGAGCAATTCGTCGCGCTGCAACTGGCCCACAACGCGGTCGTTGGCGAGGACGATCCGAACATCTTGCAGTCGCTCTATGCCGAGCTGAGCTTCGGCTGGAAAGAGTACTCCGGCCTGACCGACGATGCGTTCAAGGTCGAGGACCTTGATACCTCTGTGCTGCGCGTCGGCAATCCTTTCTACGAAGAGCTGCAAATCTTCTTCCTACCGGCGGACGCAGCGATCTTTACCACGCTGCTCGCCAAGATCGCTAAGTCGAAGGCCGCCGCCACCCGCCTGGTCGGGGTCTATGCGGACTTCGACCTGTTTTTCCAGGGCCTGCTCGCCGTCAAGCACTCGACCGGCGTCCACAACACCGCCGTCGCGTTGCGGATGATGGCCGAGCTGGCGGCCGAGGGGCTTGCTCGCCGGGAGGAAGCGGCTGCGGCGGCCGACCCGGAGGAAGCCGATGCTGGGGCCTAAGCCGAAGCCGACCAGGCTGAAACTGGTCACCGGGAACCCGGGACGCCGGCCGCTCAATGAGCAGGAGGCGAAGCCGCGGACGGTGATTCCGGATCCGCCCGACATGCTGAAAGATGAGGCCCTGGCCGAGTGGCGCCGCATCACTCTGCTGCTGGCGGAGGTGGGCCTGATAGCCAAACTCGATCGCGCGGTGATCGCCGGCTACTGCCAAGCCTGGGCGCGGTGGGTCGAGTGCGAGCGCCAGCTCGTGACCACGGGTCTCATCATCAAGGCGGCGAACGGGTTTCCGATGTATTCGCCCTATCTCACGGCTGCGAACAAGGCGCTTGATCAGGTGCGCCAGCTCTCGGAGCAAATCGGCCTGTCGGGTTCGGCGCGCTCGCGAATCAAGGCGAGCGACGCGCCGGGCGACTCCGACCCGGCCGAAGACTTCTTGCGTGGCAGGGCGTAGGGGGCCGGGTAAGCCGCAGGACCCTGTCGAGGCTTATGCCAGGGCGGTCGTCGGGAACCGGCTCGTCACGGGGCGCCTCGTTCGCCTCGCCTGCGAGCGCCACCTGCGCGACCTGGTTGACGGCCCGGTGCGCGGCCTGCGCTGGGATCGCGCCACGGCCCAGCGCGCGATCGACTTCTTCCCGGCGGTACTC
>CAVXNH010000085.1:0-3873 GCA_963762885.1 uncultured Alphaproteobacteria bacterium | reverse complement strand
ACATGACAGGAGGACCGCATGGCCGCTGACTGTCCGGTCGGGGCCGCGATGCGCGATCGTCCTTGAGACCGTGAGAGACGGTGCAAAGCCATTGGTTGCGTGATGTTTTGGTAGATGTATCATTTTGATGTGCCGATCATCGAGGAAGGCGCCCGTGCCCGACCCGCAAGCAGAAGACGATCGGCCGGAACATCCGGAGCTGTTCATCAGCTACGCGTCGGGCGACCGCGACCGCGCCGCCGCCCTGCATGCCTGGCTGGTCGCTGGGGGATACAAGGACAAAGTCTGGTTCGACAAAATCCGCCTGACCCCCGGCTGCGACTGGCACCGGGAGATCGAGGCCGGCTGCGAGGCCGCCCGCATCATCCTGCCGCTGATCACGCCGCGCTGGGCCAAGTCGGAATGGACGCGCTACGAGACCTATGCGCACGACGCCGTCATCCCGGTGCTGGCCGAGGGCAAGGCCGAGGACGTGATGCCCCCGCCGTTGCGCCGGTGGAATGCCGTGGCGCTGGACCCGCTGGCGGCGGACGACGCGGCCTGGCAGGCGTTGCTGGCCGCGATCCGCGCGAAGCTCGCCGAACCGGTGCCGGAACGGACGCCGCGCATCGTCGATCTGCCCTATTCCGACAACCCATTCTTCACCGGCCGCGACGACGACCTGGTGCGCATCCATGAGGAACTGCACGCAGCGCCCGCCGCCGTGCTGACCCAGGGGCGGGTGCGGGCGCTGGCGGCGATGGGGGGCATCGGCAAGACCACGCTCGTCAATGAATACGCCCGCCGCTACTGGCGGCTCTATCCGCAGATTCTGTGGGTGGATGCACGCGCCGGGCTAGAGAGCGGTTTTTCCCTGCTGTTCGGGAAGCTGTTCCCCGGCCGCTCGGACGCCGGCATGCAGCAGCCCGACAAGGCCGCGGCGGTGTTGCGGGAGCTGGCCGGCGGCGCCGAACGGCTGCTGGTGCTGGACAATGTGGAGGACGCCGAGAGCGTGCGTCCCTGGCTGGTGCGCGACCCGACCTCCGGCTGCCGCACGCTGATCACCTCCCGCTTCGCCGACTGGCCGGCGGCGTCGGGCATCCGGGCGATCCAATTGTATGTGCTGGAACCCGGGCCGGCGCGGCAGTTCCTGCTGGCGCGCACCGGGCGGACGGCGGAGGGCGCCGAACTCGCGGCCTGCGACGATCTGGCGCGGGAGTTGGGCTACCTGCCGCTGGCTTTGGAGCAGGCGGCGGCCTACATCGCCGCGCCCGGCGCGGGGGTGGATTTCACCGGCTACCTGCGGCTGTACCGCGAGGCGACGGCGGAACTGCTGGCACGCGGCGCGTTGGGATCGACCGAGTATCCGGATCCGGTGATCACAACCTGGCAGGCGACGGTGGCGAAACTGTCGCCGGAATCCCGCGCCGTGCTGCGGCTGTGCGCCTGGTACGCGGACACGCCGATCCCTCGGGCGTTGGTGATGCAGGGGGCGGAGGACGTACTCGCACTGGCCGCGTCGTTCGGCCCGGTGGCGCCGCTGTCGGGTCCCGCGGCGGCGGAGCTGCGGATGCGCGACGCGCTGACCGGGCTGGCGCGGTATTCGATGATCCTGGACGCCACCGACGCGACGTTCCGCGTACATGGTCTCGTGCAGGCGGTGGAACGTGTGCAAGCTCAAAGGGACGGTCATATCAACGAGATGCGCGACCAGGCGTTAATGCGCCTATCCGCAATCTTCCCCCTTGCTCTGAGCGCCTTTAGTGAGCCGTCGGTGTGGCCGCTTTGCCGCCAGCTGTTACCGCACCAGCGATCGCTGGCGATTTATATCGGTACGGACCACGCGACGCCTGCACTCGCAACACTTCTGAACCGTGTTGGTGGGTTCCTACGAGGCGATGATCGCGCAGCGGAGGCCTTGTCTCTTTTGCACTGGGCGGTGCAGATCCGTGAGAGCATGCTAGGCACGGAACATCCGGACACAATTGCAAGCGTGAATAATCTGGCAGGGTGCCTCTATGCATTGGGCGACGCCATCTCGGCCTTGCCGCTCTTTCGCCAAGCGTTAGAGAAGTACGAGCGGTTGAGCTACGACCTTCCGCGGATGCGCACCATTATAAGCAACATGGGGCATTGCCTGTCGGCCGTCGGCGACGAAACCTATTTGAGGTTCGTGGAGGGCAGCGACCTCATGCTTCGCAGCGAGGGTCAGACACCATTACGAATAAAGGGCGATGTGGATGGCGCTCTTCCGCTCGCCCGCTCCTCGCTTAATCGAATGTGGACCGCTTATCTACCCCATAGTCGGAACCCGTATTTCACTGGTCGTACTCCTGATCTGGTTCGGCTGCATAAGGAGTTGCACGACGCGTTGACCTCACCACCTACCCGTGGTCGGGTGTGCGGTACTGACGGGGACGGGAGGCGTTGGAAAGACTACGCTCGCTAATGAATACGCCCGCCGCTTTTGGCCACTCTACGAACAAATCCTTTGGGTCGACGCCCCGTCGGGGTTTGAAGTGGGCTTTGAGCGCTTATTCGAAGTCATGTTTCCCGAACGTAGCTGGATCGGCATGACGCAGGACGATAAGGCACATCAGGTGCGCGCTGAATTGGCCAAAGAACCAGCACGGTTGTTGGTAATCGATCATGTCGAGGACTTTGACTCTGCTCTTTATTGGGCGCCGCACCAGCCTACAACAGGCTGCCGCACGCTGATCACCTCGCGCTCCTCGGGCCCTCCTTTCGCCAACATCCGATCCATTCTACTGCAAGTGCTAGAGCCAGGGTCGTCTCAACAATTCCTGGTGGCGCGAACCGGCCTGACGGCAGAGGGGGAAGAACTGGTCGCCTGCCACGAGCTCGCCAAGATATTGGGCTATCTTCCATTCGCACTTGAACAAGCGGCGGCATACATCGCAGCGTCCCACCTCAATTTTGCACAGTACTCACGCCTGTATAAATCCGCTGCGACCGGCCTCACGACAAACCTGTGATGCGGTTGGCGCAGGTGCAGGGCGAGGCGCAGCCGCTTGCGCTGCACCGCCGCAACAACCTCGCCATTACCCTCCTGATGCTGCGCCTTCTGGGTGAATCGGCGAAGTTCTAATTGTAATGTGCTGTCTCGCTATAACTGGCAGCAGCCACGTTCGCACACAGCTTCGGTCGGCTGCGGTCCTATGACCCGCCCCCGTTCCTTCCGACCAGAGAGTTAAGTCGCACTTTCGGTTCCACCGCCGCTGACAGCCGAATCAGCCCAGGGACCAACCCCCGGGGCAGGCCGCGGTGACGCACCGTAGGCAGCCGCCGCAGGTAGCTTCCACATTCCGAGGTAACAATGTTCGTCAAACCGGGACACCGGCAGGATGATCCTGCCCTCCCCTTGATCGTGCGCGGGCCGAACAGGCGGCTGTTGTCGCCGCAGGGCGAGAATGTGCCCGAGATCACCTTCTGGTACCGGCGCCTCCGCGATGGCGACGTGGTGCTGGCCGAACCGCCGGCCCCGCCGCCGCCGGCGCCTCGACCGGCTGTGACGGCCACGGTGATTCCGCCGGTGGTCGACCAGGCTGCGGCGCGCGCTGCGGCCGACGCCTTCGTGTTTCCCCCGCCGACACCCGCCGGCGAGGCGCACCCGCCGGCTGCGGCCGAGCATGACGCTGCCACGCCGCTTCCTATCCATGACGAACCTTTGGCGGAGACCAAGCCGTGAGCGAGAGCCTCGCATTCAAGTATTTCCCATGGCAGGTACCTGGCGCCCGTCCGGCGTCAACGCCGAGTTCGACCCCAGCCAGGCGAACACCGCGACGCAGAATGCGCGCGCGCTGCTGATCGGCCAGATCACCAGCTCGGGCACCGCGACCCCAAACGTCGCGGTGCAGGCGTATAGCCAGACCC
>CAVXNH010000084.1:0-40245 GCA_963762885.1 uncultured Alphaproteobacteria bacterium | reverse complement strand
GTCGAGGAAACTCGCCTGGATGGCGACCTCGCGCAGCGCGACCTCGATGCGGCGCAGGTCGGTCTGCATGACGGCCAGCAGTCGGCCAGGGTGCCGGCCCGGTGCGGGCTGGTCTTGCGCACCGCGACGATCTGGTTCTCGTGGATGCCGGAGCGCAGCAGCGCCGCGACCCGTTCGACGTGCGCCTCGAAGGCGTTGGCCAGCTCCCGGTCCTCTTTGGTCGGCGGCGGCGGCGCGTCGGGCATCAGCAGAAGCTGGGCCTCTGCGTTGACCAGCGCGGTGGAAGAGGCCCGGAGGTCGTTGTAGTTCCGGCAGCCGCCGGTGCGGATGGCGTTGAACAGGGTGTCCTGCCCGCGCGGTGACAGGCGCACCAGTTCGGTTGCCTCGGAGGGTTTCAGGTTGCCGCTCGCCAGCAGGGCCTGGTACTCCGGCCGGAGATTGAGCAACGCCGTGCGCTCGGTGATCCGGTGCGGCGCCTTGCCGATCCGGGCGCCGAGTTCCTCGACGGTCCAGCCGGTTGAGTCCATCAGCGCCTGATAGGAGCGCGCCTGCTCAAGTGGGGTGACGTCCTGCCGCTGATCGTTCTCGATGATCTGCATGACGCGGACCGTGGTCGTATCTTTCGGTGTCGTCACGAATGCCCGGATCGTCGCGGCCCCGTTGATCTGGTGGGCACGCCAGCGTCGCTCGCCGACCGAGATCATGTAGCGGGTGCGGCCCGTGGTCGAGGGCCGCACGACGATGGGCTGTAGCAGGCCGTCCGCCCGGATGGAGGCGGCGAGTTCGCGGAGCGCGGTAGGTTCGAACACCTTGCGGGGCTGGTCGGGGTCGCGTTCGATTTGGTTCATCGGAATGTCGAAGGCGACGGCCTCGTTTTCCTCGGGTCCCCTGGGCGCCGGAGCGGCTGCCTTGGTGGCGAAGATGATCCGGGTGGCGACCCCGGTCCCGCTCTCGCGGAACGTGTCGTCGGGGAGCTTCACCGCGTCGGCGCCGATCTCTTCGAGCCACGCGCGGAACTCCTTTGCTGTGCCGTCCTGTCGGAAGAACGGACCCTCCGAGCAGATGGCGATCAGGCGACGGCCGGGCCTGACGAACTGCCATGCCGCGTGAATGTGCTTGATGTCCTGGTTGTTCGCGAACGGCGGGTTCATCACGACCGCGTCGTACTGGGCGGCGTCCACCTTGGCGTACTCGAGGAAATCCTGCTCGGAGACGCAGCGGATGTCAGGGATGGCGCGGAGCGCCTTGCAGTTTTCCGGGTCGATCTCGACGGCATCGACCATCGCGCCCCGGGCCATCAGGTGCCGGACGATCCGGCCCTGGCCGGCGCTCGGCTCCAGGGCGATCTCGCCCGCGCCGATGCCGGAGAGGCCGACCATGCGCTTCGCGAGATCGTCGGGCGTCTCGAAGAACTGGAGGGTCCGCTTGGCGTCAACGACAACCCCGTCCTCGACCACCGCGCCGATCAGCTCGCGCGGGTCGAAGGGGAAGACGTGGCCGTTGGCCTTGCGGTTCCATTTGCCGCGCGCGGCGGTCAGCACCTTGGCGACGCGCAGGTAGGTTTCGCGGTCGAGTTGTTCGGGAAGGGTGAGGACGTTCCCGGCGAAGGTGCTGCGGCGGAGGATCGGGATTACGTCGTCTGGCACGCGCGTTCTGGTGGCGGACATGGGGGGATTTCCTTGTGGCAGGAGGGGGCGGCTGTCAGTTGACGCGGCCCATCAGCAAGAGTTCTTCGGCGCCGTAGACCTCGGATTTCCCGCAGTTGTCGCAGCGGTATTTCCGAGCGTCCGGCTCGCAACATTCCTGCATGGCGCCGCAGGCGAGGCAGAAGCCGGCTTGCATGCCGCTCGCCTCTTCGACCTGCTGCATGGTGAAGGTCCGTGGTTTCAGTGAGCGGACCGCTGTCGTGGTCGGGTGGGCCATTTTCGATTGCTCCATCGCGCCGGCGGGCGGTCCGCCGTGCGCAAGTAAATTACTCATAAACAGGCCGCACGTTCAGCCGTGCTTGGCCTCCAAGTTGTCAGCTTCGGCTGTGGCGCCGGCCAGCAACGGCTCTAAATTCGTGGTGTAATCGTTGACCACGTCCCAGCCGTCGTTGCCGTAGATCAGTCTGACCCAACCCTGGAGCGGTTCACCCGGCTTGCTGTAGTAGAGGAAGTCCTCGTCGGTCAGCATCACCGCCGCCATGATGGCGGCTTGGTCGGTGGAACGCTTGACGCTCGGTTCGTCGCCGCCGTCATCGACAGTGATCTGAAAGCCAGCTTCCAGCGCATCCTTCACGATGCGCAGAATGATCTGGCGTTCGATCTCTTGGCGTCGTTGCACATTCATTGTCATGGTCAACTCCTGTTCGGGGGATAGAGTTCTTGCAGCGCGGCGATACCGGCTGCGGTCGCGGCTTCCGGATCGCGGCCGAGGCCGCGATAGAAACGGGGATGGACGCGGCACTCATGCGCGAGGCGGATCGTGTCGCGGTGAGGGCCGAGCCGGCGGAAGGTGTTGGCGAGGCTGAGTGCGCGCGGCCAGTCGCCGGCTTGCATCAATTCGATCAGCCGCTGGGTCTTGGTCGGGCGCATCGGTCACCACTCCCGACTGCGGAATCGCTCGTGCACGTCGGGGTAGCGGCGCTGCATCTCGGGTAATTCCAGGCCGGAGCCGGACCGGACGATGCGCCGCTGGCGATAGTCCCGGATGGCGGTGCAGTCGCGCAGCAGCGAGACTTGGTATTCGCGCGCCCACCGCCGGCCTTTGCCGTAGCCCGGCAGATGCCGGTTGATGCGGTCGTGCATGCCGTCCCGAAACTGCCGCAGCACTTCGGCCGCGGATTGGTCGAACCACTGGATGCCGTTGCGGATCACCGTGTCGGGCTTCATCGCCTTGACGCGGCGCCAAGCGGCCACGTAGGCGCCGAGGGTCACCTGCCGGCCAGTGCCGAGGGTCACGTAGCGGTTGCTGGTCATTTCGCACCGCCCCAGGGAAGGCCCCATTTCTTCGCGCAGGTCGGGCCGTAGCCGGCCTCGACGCTGCGCGCGTCGGTGAGTTCGGTCCCGCAGTAGCAGCACGCGCCGGCCGACTTGCCGTTGGCCGCGAGGAAGGCGTGCGGCGCGGCGATCAGCTCGGAGAGAAGGTCGGCAACGTTGTCGTACTCGATCGCGCTGCGCGTGTGCCCCGGCGTCCAGGTGCCGTCCTGCATGATGCGGCCGAGCCACTCGCGGGCGACGGCCGTTGTCGTGACGGAAAACGAGCCGGGCTGCGTCGACCGCGCGCCGGCGATCCAGACCTTGAGAGTCTCGGAATACCCGTCGCCGTCGTGGCGGAGCAGCAGGTGGGGGAATTTGATCTTCTCGCCGGCCGTGGCGAACATCGCCCGGAGTTCGGTCTGGTCGCCCAGGTTGCGCGGGCCGATGGCCTCGGGCGGCTGGTCGATGCGATCGATCAGCTTCTTGACCCACGGCCATTGCTTGGCCGACAGGGTCCCGTGCGGGCTTGCTGCTGGAGCAGCGACAGGGCGAACGTCTGATCCTTTTCGGGCAGCCGGACATACTCGGTTTTCAACCGAGCGAGTTCCGCGGTGAACATTGGGAATTACCCCTTGGTAGGAGCGGATGGGGTTGCCGCGAACGGGATTTTGCGGCCGTGAAACGCGCCGCCCTTGAAGCGGAGCGGCAGGTCGAGATCGACAGCGCCGCGCAGCGTGACGCTGTAGAGGGTCTTGCTTGCGTTCGGGACCAGCCAGCCCTTGGTGACGCAGTACTTGATCGCGGAGGGAGGGACGGTGCCGAGCATTTCGTTGGGTTCGACTGCAACCCGGTTGCGCAGGGTCGAGGCGATGTCGGCGTTGGAGTAGGAGGACATTTCCGCCGACTTCCACACCCGAATCACGTTGCCCTGTTCGTCTTCGAACGTTTCGGGCTTCACGATGTGGGCGGCCACGAGGATTTTCGCTGACCGCTTGTCCATGCCGGTGCGGGCCGCGAAGGCGCGTGCACTGCTGCGGTTTTCTTGGAGGTCTTGGTGATCCGTGCGGCCATCGGAGTGACTTTGGTCGGAGCAAGTGGTTAGTGAGTATCTTATAGCATAGTTACACTCTTGCAACAAGTAAAAAGAGCAACCACTACAATATATTATCTCTGTTACTTCAGACTATACTTGCGCGGCCGGAGGCGCGCTGTCGCGGAGCCAGTCGGCCGCGGCCGAGCTTGGGGTGAGGTCAGGGACGCCGCCGAGCCCGGCCAGCACGGCCTCGGCGTCCACGCCGTTGCGCGGCGCGAACTCGCGAAAATGCGCGAGCCGTTGCGTGGCACCACGCAATGTCGGCGGCGCGGTTGGTCAGCACGTCGGCCTCATATCGGCCGCAGCCGCCGAGCCGGCCGTCGAGCGCCGTCCTGGCGCCGGGACCTGGGCAGCGATGCCCCGGAGGGTGGTGAGAGCGGCCTCGATGTTGGCGAGGACGCGGGCCGGGATGGCGGGCTGTGCCACGGTTCATTCCTCCAGGAAAACCGCTTGGTCGAGCATGTCGAGGATGTCGCGATAGATTTGCGGCTTCCCGCGCTGGTTTCGTGGCTTCCCCTTGGGGGGCTTTCCGTAGAGCCTGTCGTAGAGCAGGCGAGACAGTGCGGTCGCCTGCCGCTCGGTGAGGGGGATTTGCGCTTTCTTCGCCATGTCAGCCTCCCGACATCTTGATGAAGCCGAGGACCAAATCGGCGCCCATGCGGCCGGCCGGGGTCAGTTGCCGCTGCCATGCACGCTCGGACGGTGCCCAGCGGAATCCGTTGGACTTGAGCGTGGCGATCACCGCCGGCGTCGGCTTGCCGGGAAAGTGCAGCCTGATCCGCATGGCCTCGGGGTCTTCGACCACCCGCACGTCGCCGACGGTGCGCTCCGTGGGTGTCATCGTCTGGGCGCGCCGCAGTTCCGCCAGCCGCTCGCGCATGCGTCGGATGTTGGCGCTGTTGTTCGACAGCGCGTAGCTGGGGAAGCCTATCGGGCCGCGGCCGTTGCCCCACTGCGGGGTGAGCAGTTCCTCGATCTGGGGAGGGTCGAAGCCCTGCGCCGCGAGCGCAACGCGGTCGCCTTTGCGGGCGGCGACGTTCGCGGCCTTCATGCGGGCCTGGAGCGTCAGCGCCTTCTCGATGCGGGCCTGCATGATCTCGGGGCCGTCTGAGTCGGTCGCCAGCACGGCGGTTGACGGTGTGACGGATGCGACCGCTGCGGCCTCGCGGCCGAGCGCGACGCCTTTGCGCATCGCGGTGTCCATCCTCGCATGGTCGCGCCGTGCGCCGCGCTCGGAGTGGTGGCCGACCAGGATGGGTTGGCCTCCGGCGAACCGCTCGGAGATTTGGTCCGCGCGCCGGAGTTGCGCGGAGGCCTCGCCCCGGAGGCGATCGGCTCTGCCGTCGATCCGGTCCTGGCGATCGGCGCGCCGTTCCGCTTGGGTGCGGCCGGCGGTCCTGGTGGTGTCAGACATTTGGGGGAAAGCTCCGTAGCAGTGGTTTAGCAAGTATCTTATACCACTATTACACATCAGATACAACTATAATGCGACGACTATACTAGAATAGTCGCGCTCATTACTTCGATTTGCGGCGACAATTAGTTGACCGGGGGTACCAACCTCGCGGGCGGGTGCAGTTCCCGTAGCCGCTCCAACCGCAGTCGCACGGCGCCGGAAGATGGCGCGGCGCGGTGTCCGACTCAGGGCTTGGCGAACTGGCGGCGCAGCGTCGTCATGCTGGTGGAGAATTGCCGGTCGCCGGCGGCGATGATCGCCATGCCCGGCTTCTCGGGGTCAGGCCCGACGACGCGGTGCAACTCGCCGGCGATCGTGGCTGTGCGGCCGATGAAGGGCGACACGTCGCCTGGTTCGGTCGAGGCGATGGCGCGCCGAAGCTGCGGCGGCATCAGGGGATGCTCGTGCTGCGGCAGTGACTCAAAGCCGAACTCCGGCACCGTGACGCCGAGGGCCTCGGCCAGCCACTCCGCCGCCATCGCGCGATGACACCACTGGCCGCGGTTCGGCTGTTCGTAGCAGAGCAGGACCGGCACGCGGCCGTTGCCGAGGCGAAGCAGCGCGTCGGCAATGAGCCTGGGGTCGAGCGGCCCGAGGATCTCGGTTCGGTAAAGGTGGTAGTACTCCTCGATCCCGACGCTGTTGAACCAAGGCCCAGGCGCGAGCGCACGATAGACGCGGTAGCCGGCCGGCAGCCGGCGCGGCACGCCGCGCGATATGCCGACCCGCAGATGATCGTCGGGCAGCTTCGTCGCCCACGACGCAGTTTTGATAAGAGGTAGCGTCGGCATGGACTTGTCCTTTTGTGAGAGCCATTTCAGACGGTGCTATCTTAGCACAAGTCGGCGACGAATGACACTGAAAGTTGCAGTTATGATCTATGTCTTTGACGGACCCGCGCTCGCGATTCATCCTGCTGACGTCTTCCTGGTAGGAGACATCGTTCATCGGGACGCCATCGGCAGCGTGCATCGCAATCGCGCCGCCTCTGGCGTCCTGGTGGGCGTCTAGCCCATGTTCGTCGGAGCTGTCCCGCGCCCTGCTGTCGAGCAGATCACGCGCTCTGTGCCCGTTCACCGACTGGCGCCAGGTCTTCGTCGGATGCTCCGGATCGTTCCGCTTCGATCGCGCGGTGCGCGACGTTCACCCGACCGTCGCCGTGCATTCGAACGATGTCTCGCTGCTGTCCTGCTCGCTGGGTGCGCTCGCCACCGGCGCGGAGTTCCCGATCGCGTTCAAGGGCCGCCTCGCCTTCATTGAGGACCTGATCGCCGGCCAGCCCTTCGTGGCGCGCGCCGCGGCGGTCGAGGTCGCGCTGGAGATGGCGAAGTACAAGGGCGCCAACCCTTATGCCCAGGCGCACTTTGCGCATTACGAGGAACGGTTTGTCGAGTTCCTGGCGCCGGTCTGGAAGCGGCTCGAAGCCTTCCTCGAAGGGCTGCACATCGCGAGCTTCCACCCCGGCGACTTCCGGGAGCAGGCGAAGCGCGCGGCCGAGGCCGGGGGCGGGGTTGCGGCTTTCCCGCCTACCTACAAGAACGGGTATGAGCGGCTGTATCGCTTCGTGGATCAAAACACCGACTGGCCGCGGCCGTCTTATGGTGTCTGGGACCCTGCCGCGCTGGAGGCGTGGCTGGATGAACTGGACGCGATGCGGGTGCGGTATTGCGTGCTGACCGACCACACGCTCGAACACCATCAGCCGGTGACCGTCTATCGCGGGGAGTCGAACAAGCCGGTCTTTACCTTCGCGGACAGGTCCGCCAGCTCGGTGCGGCGCGCGCTGCATCGATCCGAGCCGTTCCGCTACACCAAGCTCGATCCGGCCGCGCTGACCCCGGCGTCGAAGCGTCGAGATCGTCGGCGCAACGTCGGCGCAGATGAACTTCCTGAAGGACATCTATCTGGCGAAGGGGATCACGCACACCGCCGGCCTCGCGAACTTCCTGGTGATGATCGACGGCCACCTGGCCGGCGGCTTCATCTACTCGCGCGACAAGTGGGGCGGGGACTTCCTTTACCTGCTCTCCGATTTCGCGCTGTCGCCGCGGAGCCGGGTGTCGAAGCTGATCGCGATGCTGGCGACCTCGGCGACGATCACCGACCGCATGGCAGGTCAGGCTGGTGCAGCGGATCGACTCCGGTGATGACCACGGCCTTCACGTCGAGGCCGGTGTCCATGAAGTATCGCGGCATCTTCGAACTGTTGGGCCGTGGCCCTGGGATATTGAACTATGGCAGCAAGATCAGACGCCAAACCCCAGCCGAAATCTACACCGAGTGGTTCCAACGGTTCGTTGCAAACGCGCGTCACACGGATGCGGCTCGCCGACCTGACGCTGCTTGAAAAGAACGCCCGGTTTATGCGGGGGGCAATGTTCGCCCGCCTGGTTGCGAACATCAAGGCGGATGGCTGTCTCACCAGCGTTCCGCTGGTCGGCCATGTGGACGGCAAGCTGCTGGTGGCCTCGGGCAACCATCGCGTGCCGGCGGCGATGAAGGCGGGCATCGAGGAAGCGGACGTCATGGAAATCCTGACGCCGCTGACCCGGGAGCAATTCGTCGCGCTGCAATTGGCGCACAACGCGGTCGTCGGCGAGGACGATCCGAACATCTTGCAGTCGCTCTATGCGGAGCTGAGCTTCGGCTGGAAGGAGTATTCCGGCCTGACCGACGATGCGTTCAAGGTCGAGGACCTCGATACCTCTGTGCTGCGCGTCGGCAATCCCTTCTATGAGGAGCTGCAAATCTTCTTCCTGCCGGCCGACGCGGCGATCTTCACCGCGCTGGCTCGCCAAGATCGCCAAATCGAAGGCCGCCGATCACCCGCCTGGTCGGGGCCTATGCGGACTTCGATCGGTTTTTCCAGGGGCTGCTCGCCGTCAAGCACTCGACCGGCGTCCACAACACCGCCGTCGCGCTGCGGATGATGGCCGAGCTGGCTGGGAAGGCGCTCGCCGAGGAAGAGGCAGCGGCGCGGCGGCCGACCCGGAGGAAGCCGATGCGCGGGGCTAAGCCGAAGGCCACGGTCTTGAAGCTGGTCACCGGCAACCCGGGACGCCGACCGCTCAATGAGCACGAGGCGAAGCCGCGGGCGGTGATTCCCGATCCGCCTGAGATGCTGAAAGACGCGGCGCTGGCGGAGTGGCACCGCGTCACCCCGCTGCTGGCGGAGGTGGGCCTGATCGCCAAGCTCGATCGCGCCATCCTGGCCGGCTACTGCCAAGCCTGGGCGCGGTATGTCGAGGCGGAGCGGCAGCTCGTGACCACCGGCCTTATCATCAAGGCGGCGAACGGGTTTCCGATGCAGTCGCCCTATCTCTCGATCGCCAACAAGGCGCTCGATCAGGTGCGCCAGATGTCGGAGCAAATCGGCCTGTCGGGTTCGGCGCGCTCGCGGATCAAGGCGGGCGACGCGCCGGGTGATGCCGACCCGGCCGAAGACTTCTTGCGTGGCAGGGCGTAAGCGGCCGGCGAAGCCGCAGGACCCGGTCGAGGCGTATGCCAGGGCGGTCGTCGGGAACCAGCTCGTCACGGGGCGCCTGGTTCGCCTCGCCTGCGAGCGCCACCTGCGCGACCTGGTTGACGGCCCGGCGCGCGGCTTGCGCTGGGACCGCGCCACGGCCCAGCGCGCGATCGACTTCTTC
Organism: uncultured Alphaproteobacteria bacterium; assembly: GCA_963762885.1. Lineage (GTDB taxonomy): Bacteria > Pseudomonadota > Alphaproteobacteria > Acetobacterales > Acetobacteraceae > JASHVB01. The sequence continues at coordinate 31,089 of CAVXNH010000084.1, read as the reverse complement.
CCGGCCGTCCTGCGCCACAGCAAGGGGCAGTATGCCGGGAAGCCGTTCGATCTGCTCGATTGGGAACAGTTCGTCGTCGGCTCGATCTTCGGCTGGAAGCTCTGGCTGCCGGACAAGAAGATCGAGGTCAGGCGCTTTCGCACCGCGTTCGTGTCCACCGCCCGGAAGAACGGCAAATCGACCATCGAGGCCGGCATCGGCCTGAAGGCGCTGATAGACGAAAACGAGCCCGGCGCGGAAATCTACTCGGCCGCGACGACGCGCGAGCAGGCCCGGATCGTGTTCTCCGAGGCGGAGCGCATGCGGGCCGGTTCGCCCGCGCTGCGCCGGCGGATCGTGAAGACGACGAACAACCTCGCGGTGCTGGCGACGGCATCGTGGTTCCGGCCGCTCTCGGCCGACACGTCGAAGATGGACGGGTTGAACGTCTTCGTCGCGCTGGTGGACGAACTGCACGAGCACCCCGATGCCGGCGTGATCGAGAAACTCGACACCGGCATGGGCGCGCGGCTCCAGCCGCTGATGTACGAGACGACCACGGCGGGGGTCAGCCGGACGTCGGTCTGCTACCTGCATTGGGACTTTTCGGTGAAAATCCTGGACGGGCGTGATCCCGCAGGTGACCGCCGACCGATGGTTCGCCTTCATCGCGACCGTCGACGAAGGCGACGACTGGCAGGATGAGCTGGCGTGGCGCAAGGCGAACCCGTCGCTCGGCTCGGTGCTCCAGATCGAGGACCTGCGCGCCGAGGTGGCGCTCGCGCTGGAGATGCCGTCGCGGCAGAACTCCATCCGGCGCTTGCGGCTCAACCAGTGGACCCAGCAGCTCGTGCGCTGGATCCCGATGGAGGTCTGGGCGGACGGGGCCGAGGCGATCGACGCGGAGGCGCTGCGGGGCCGCAGGTGCTTCGCCGGGCTTGACCTGGCGCGGATCAACGACCTGTCGTCGCTGGCGCTGCTGTTCCCGCCGGTGAGTGACGGCGAGCGTTGGAAAGTGCTGTGGCGCCACTGGTGCCCGGCCGACAACATCGAAGAGCGGTCGAGGCGGGACCGCGCGCCCTACCTGGTCTGGCGCGACCAGGGCCACCTGATCGCGACCGAAGGCAACACGACCGATTTCAAGTTTGTCGAGGCGGCGATCCTCGAACTGTCATCGGTCTACAACATCGAAGAGCTGGCGTTCGATCGCACGTTCGCCGGCGAGATCATCCGCAACCTGGCGGACGAGGGCATGAACCTGGTCGAGTTCGGCCAGGGCTTCCTCAGCATGGGGCCGGCGGCGGCCGAGTTCATGCGCAAGGTGCTGGCGCGCGAACTGCAGCACGGCGCCGATCCGGTGGCCGACTGGTGCGCCTCGAATGTCTCGATTCGCACCGACCCGGCCGGCAACGTGAAGCCGGACAAGGAACGCTCGATCGAGCGCATCGATCCGATCGTCGCGGTGATCATGGCGGTGGGCCGCTCGATGGCGGAGGAGTCGGGCATCTACGCCGACGGCCGCGGCCTGTTAATTGTCGGAGGCTAATGATTCCATGACTGTGCTGATGAGCGCCGACCAGTTCCGCGGGGAACTGAGGGCGAAGCGCAAGCCTGTCGGCGGCGTGTACCGGGTCAGCGTGGCGCAGCCGCTGCCGGTGGACGGTGCGGAGCGCACGCTGCGCTTCTGCTTTTCGGACGGCAGCGTCGATCGCATGAACGACACGATCGCCGCGGCCGGCTGGGACCTCACCGATTTCTCGGCAAACCCGGTGGCGCTCTGGGCGCACGACAGCTCCGCCCCGCCGATCGGCGGCGCGCGCAACGTCGGCGTCGAGGGCGACCGTCTGCTGGGCGACATCGAGTTCGCGCCGCCGGAGACCTATGCGTTCGCCGACACGATCTACCGCCTGGTGCTGGGCAAGTTCCTGCGCGCGGTCAGCGTCGGCTTCCTGCCGACCCGCTACGCTTTTGTCGAGAACGACCCGGAGCGCGGGTTCGGCATCGACTTCCTTGAACAAGCCCTTCTCGAAATCAGCGTGTGCCCGGTGCCGGCAAATCCAAACGCGCTGCAAGAGGCGCGTCGCAAGGGCATCGACACGCGGCCGTTGGTGGAATGGGCGGAGCGCACGCTCGACGGCGACGGCAAGGCGACCCTGCCGCGCGCCGAATTGGAACGCCTGCGCAGGGCAGCAAAGGAACCGACCATGACGCGACCAACACCTCGCCGAACCGCGGGGAAGCCTCCGAACGCGCGCCGCACTGATGGCGCGGACGAAGACGACCCGACCGCCGGCGGCGCCACGCTTGCACCTGCGGACGCAGCGCCGACGACGAATGCGGGCTGACCGACCCGTCCGAATGCTCGGTCCATGGCGGCACCGCGGCAGCGCCGGAGGCCGACGAGAAGCTACTGGCGGCCCTGCGCCGGCTTCTGGGACGCCGGAAGGATGACGGCGCACCAGGCGACGACGACCTGCCGGTGGCGCATGAGGACGCGATCCGCGCTCGCGCACAAATCCATGCGCACCGCGAAGGCTTACATGGCCGAGGGGATGACGCACCACGCGAAGGCGCTGAGCCTGCTTGACGGCGTGGTCGATGCGCTGGACGCGGCGGACCCGATCAGCTCGACGGCCCGCCGACCCCGATGCCAACCCGGAGAAAACAGCCCAACTGGCGCGCGCTACTGCATTGAAAGCGCGCCTCACGGCGACCTGACCCACGGTCAAGCGTTGCACGCCCTATACCAGCCCGGAGGTGCGATAGAACGCTACAAGCGGCGCGGCGAAGCCGATGCTTTCGAGCACCACGTCGCCGCCGGCGACGATCGGCAACGGATTATCCGGCCACAGGCCGTCAGCCTGTCGGCGCAGCAGATCAGCACGAATTTCCGCTGTATGCAGCACGAGGATTTCCTGCACGCTCGGTATCGACACATATGCCCATACGTTTGCCCAGGTATCGGCCTTGTTCGACGGCGAGAGAATTTCCACCAGTACGAGCGGCGCCAATAGCAGCCGATCATCATTCCGCCAGGGGGCGCAGGTGATCCCCAGATCGGGCACGCGGACGTTGTGATCGGCGCGCACCCGCGGCCGAACTCCGGGCTCGACGACTGTGCGGCACTCCGGGCGGACCGCCGCGAGGTGGTTGCCGATCAGCCGATCGGTCTCGCTCTGAATCGCGCCATGGATGGGCGACGCAGGCGCCATCGCGCGCGGTGCACCGTCCACCAACTCCCAACGATCGCCGGCACCCGGTGGGTGCCAGTCGAGAAACTCAGCCACCGTCATTGCCGGCGGCAGCTTGCTTGCCGCGCTCATGCGGTCGTCGCCGTGCAGGATATTGAGGGTGAGGTTGGCATGCTCTTAACGCAGCTCCTGCCGTGCCTCTCACGCGAGGACTTCGGCCGATCTGACCGGCTTGCACAAGGTAACGCTCGCGGCGGCATTCGTAGCATGGCGGACTCCAGAGGCTCTAGGCCCCGACGCTGATGATCGACAATTTGAAGGAAAGCATATCACATGAGCACACTGCTGTCGCTCCGCCGCGCCCTGGGTGCGGCGGTGGATGAACTCGCGCCGTTGGCCGGGACTCCCGCCTTCGCCGCCAAGGAGGCGGAGATCGCGACGCTCGAACGCACGATCGGGGAGTTGGACCGCGCGGAGAAACTCGCCGCCAAGCTGGCTCGGCCGATCGGCCGCCGGTCCGGGCGATGATGTGATGGAGATCAACCCGTCGCAGCGCACCCTGTCGCAAATCCGCGGCATGGACCCGCGCCAGGGCAAGCTGCGAGGCTTTGACGACTATCTCAGCCTGGCCCGGAAGGGACTGGATTTCACCCCGCGGGCGGGCGAGCAATACCGGACGTTGGGCGAGCAGCTCCAGGCGGTTTTCAAGCACTACAGCTCGAAGGGCAGCGACACCGACCGCCGCCTGGTGCGCGCGCCGACCGGCGCGGGCGAGGTCGATCCGACCGGCGGCGGCTTCCTGGTCCAGGTCGATTTCGCGGCCTCGATCTTCATGCTCGCGCACGACATGGGCGAGATCCTCAGTCGGGTGAACAAGCTGCCGATCAGCGCCAACGCGAACGGCATCAAAATTCCGGGCGTGGACGAAACCAGCCGAGCGACCGGCAGCCGCTGGGGTGGCGTGGCGTCGAACTGGGTCGGGGAAGGGACGGCGGTCACCCCGTCGAAGCCGAAGTTCCGCACCATCGAGTTCGACCTGAAAAAGCTGATGTCGGTGATGTACACCACCGACGAACTGTTGCAGGACTTCGACGGCGCTGACCTCGATTGCGGCGCAGGCGTTCTCGGAAGAAGTCATGTTCATGACCGAGGACGCCATCGTGGAGGGCACCGGCGCGGGCATGCCGTTCGGCTATCATGAAAAGCCCGTGCCTGATTACCATTCCGATCCAGACCGGCCAGACCACGAAGACGATCGTCAAGGAAAACATCGACAATATGTGGGCGCGTCTCTGGGCGCGGTCGGCGAAGAACGCGGTGTGGTTCATCAACCAGGATTGCCTGCCGCAGCTTATGGCGATGAACCAGGCGGTCGGCACCGGCGGCCAGCTCGTCTATCTGCCGCCTGGCGGTCTGTCGGCCACGCCGTTCTCGACCCTCTATGGCCGCGAGGTGGTGTGGACGGAATACAACTCGACCGCTCGGCACCACGGGCGACATCACGCTGGCGGACCTCAGCCAGTACATGCTGGTGGACAAGAACGGCGTGCAGGCAGCGACCAGCATGCACGTCGCGTTCCTCACCGACGAGATGGTGTTCCGCATCACCTATCGCGTGGACGGCAAGCCGATGTGGTCGGTGCCGCTGACCCCGTTCAAGGGCACCAACACCAAGAGCCCGTTCATCGCGCTGGCATCTCGCTGAGTGCGGCAAACGCCTCACGGCACATCAGTCCGCTTCGCGGCCTGATCCACGACGAAACCGCGGCTCCCCACCGCTCTGCCGCTCGGGCCTCCGGCCCGCGCGCAGCCGTTTCACGCCGCTTTGGGGGGCGGTCTAGGAGCTTCAACGATGGCACGCCAGATTTCGATGCCGTATCAGTTTCCGCCGGTCGCCTTGCTGCCGCCTGCGGCCGACGCAGCCGGGCGCACCAGCGCCTACCGCGACCTGGCCAACGCGCTGAAAGCGTGGGTCGTCGTGCATGTGAACCAGGGCAACGCAGCCCAGGTGACGCTCTCGATCCTGCAAGGTCAGGACGTGCTCGGGCACCGGATCGAAGGCGGTCGGCGTCATGCCGATCTGGCTCACTGCGCGCCACCGCGACCAGCGACGCCCTGGCGGTGCAGACGGCCGCGGCGACCTTCCAGACTTCGGCCGCCATGGCGGACAAGATCGTGGTGTTCGAGATCACGCCGGAGATGTGCATGGACCTGGTCAACGGGTTCCACACCATCGCGGTGCAAACCAGCGCATCGAACGCGGCGAACATCACCGAAGCAGAGCTGTTCCTCTGGGAGTCCTACCAGGGCGCGTCCGCACCATCGACCCTTGTCTAATCGGCTTTCATCCCGCCCGGGCCGCACACCCGGGCGGCGCCTTCCCTTGCGGCCGTTCGGGAGAATGACATGACCACGACTTCGAAATTCCATGCCGGACGGCTGGAATTCTTCGATACCGCGACGTTTGAATACATGCTGCCGGTCGCACCGATCCACTTCTACGAGGACTTTCTCGGGCAATCGTACGTTGCGGTCCCGGCCGCCGGCTCGGCGGTCGATGGCTGTCCGTTCGTCAAGAAGATCGTCGGCGCCGGACCACCGACCCTTGCCGGCGTGGCGAACGCGATCGGCGGCCAGGTCGCATGCACCCTGGCGGCGACCAGCGAGAAAGAGGATTGCGTCCTGTATTGGGGCGACAACCTCGCGCTGGATTGCACCAAGGGCCTGATCTTCGAGAAGCCGCTCGCTGCTGTCGGTGCTGCCGAGCGCGGCCGGCGTGCAGGCGGTTTGGGGTGTTGCTTCGGCCTGGATCGACGGTCCGCAGAATAACACCTGCTACCTGGAATTCAGCGCGCAGGCGAACGGTGCTGTGCTGGTGACTGCGTTCGATGGCGTGACGACGACCTCGGTTGCGAGCGGTGTGACGGTCGGCACGACCGACTGGCATATCTACCGGATCGACGCGACGAACCTGACCGATGTTGCCTTCTACATCGATGGCAACCGGGTGAACGCGGACAACTCGATCAACTTCGCAGCGACCGGCACGCTGGCGGTCCTGCAACCATACCTCGCGGCATACAAGGCGTCAGGCACGGGCGTTGCCACCCTGACGATCGACTATGTGCGCGCGTGGATGAACCGGCAGTAAGCCAGGGAGTGCGCGCGGCATGTTGTCTGTCGGCATTACCCTCAATCCGGCGACGATCGCGGCGGGAGCTTCGCTGTCCGGCCCGGTGTCGCTCGGCGCGTTGACGCTGGTCGGAATCTCGATGCCGGCGGTGTGGACCACGGCTCCCCTGACGTTTCAGGTCAGCCCGGACGGAGTCACCTGGCAGGAGCTGTACGACGGCGCGGGCAACGAGGTGACGATCACCGCCGCAGCGGGTCAGTTCATCATTCCCTTGGCCGATCCCTCCTATCTCTGGCGAGGGGTCAACCTGCTCCAGGTGCGCAGCGGAACGGCTGGATCTCCGGTGAACCAGGTCGCCGCTGCCGTGGTGAACATCGTCACCCGATCGGAAATGCTGTGAAGGATGCAACGCGATGATGGAACGCAACGGCTATCGCAACCGCGCCCTGGTGGCGCCGGTGCGCAAGGACAGGGGGCCGAGCGGTGCGAACCACGCTGACGGTGACGGAGGAACCGACCGCGGAACCGGTGTCGATCGAGCAAGTGAAGAGGCATTGCCGGATCGACAGCAACGCGGACGACGAACTGCTGACGGGCTACCTGACCGCGGCTCGGGTCATGGCGGAGGGCTACCTTAGCCGCGCGCTGCTGACGCAGACGCTGCTGTGGACCATGCGGCCGTCATCCGAGCTGCCCCGTGATCGTCTCCGGCTGCGCGGGACCCTGGAGCTGCCGCGCGCCCCGGTGCAGTCGATCTTGTCGGTGACGACGCTCGATGAATGGGGCAACGCCACGACGATCTCGCCCGCTTCGCTGCCGGTCACGCCGCCGGCGGTGATCCTTGGCTACGTCGCCGACCTGACGCTGGAGCCGGCCACGCTGTTCATCGGCCCCGAAACCGTGCTGAGCGGCGGGTTCGCGGCCTACCGGACCAAGCTGCAGCACCTGCAAGTCTCGATGGTCGCTGGCTATGGCGAGGCGGACGATGTGCCCTCGACGGTGATCCAGGCGATTATGATGACCACGGCATTTCTCTACGAGCATCGTGGTGACTCCGCTGCCGCGATGCCTGACGCGGCGCAGCTGGTTGCTCGACCGGCAGCGGTTGCAGTTCCTGGGCGGGTGACGTGATGGCTTTGCCGGGACCCGAGCTGGGGCCAGACCCGAATGCGGTCCGGATCGGCTCGCTGCGCTGGCGGGTGGTGATTGCGACCCGCGAGCAGGCGGCGGACCCGGACAGCCCGGGATTCCTGGAAACCATCGCGAAGCGGCAGACCGTGCGGGCCGATGTGCAGCCGATCGGGACGATGACCTTCTATGCGGCGGAACAGGTCAACACCCCGGTCACGCATCGCATCATCATTCGGTGGCTCGATTGGGTTGACACGACGCACGTCATTTTCCGCATCACGAAGCGGCCGGATGAGAGCGAAATGGTCGAACGATTCCGGGTGCGGCGCGTGATGCCGATCGACGGGCGCCAGCGATTCCTGCGGCTCGATTGCGAACTGGAGAAGCGCGTCTGATGGCCCTTCTGCACATCACGGTGCCGGGCGGCTGGACGATCGTCGCCGGCAAGCAGCAGGTGCGCGCCGTCATGCGGGGCGTCGGTGCCGAGGTGGTGGCGCGCGCACGTGCCCTGATCCGGGCGGGCAGCAGAAAGCACCCGTCAGCCCCTGGCGAGCCGCCGCGGAGCGTCTCGGGAAAGCTGGCGCGGTCGATCCGCGCTCGGGTCTGGAAGGATGGCGAGGGCGTCACGATCCGCGCCTCCGAGTTCTACGCCCTGTTCCTTTCCCGCGGCGCGAAGGGCGGCGGCGGTGACACCAGCAAGGCATCGTATTTCGTGCCGTCCGATCTGACCGGGCCTCGCCGCATGAAGCGGAGCGCGATCTCGAAGAAGCGCATCCTGCTGCCGCGCCCGTTCCTGGAGCCGGCGCTCGACCAGGCCATCGCAAACGGCCTGGCTGACCGGGTGCGCGTCGCGGTGATGAGCGGCCTCAAATTTCAGCGGGGCAGGCAAGTCCGGCTGATGGATATCTCGTTGGTGATCGAGCAGCTCCGGCGCTACTGCCCGGAGCTGGGCGGGCGCGTCGGCGGCGCGGCCGACTTTGAGACCGGGGTCGAGTCCGTCATCGCGATCACCGATCCGGCGACGGGCAAGTTCGTCTATCCGGCGGCCGTGGTGATCCCGCTGGAGGATGAGGCCGGCAGCAACGACCTGCTGGACGGCAACCTCCAGATCGTCACCGAGACCATCGGCGTCATTGTCGAGTTCGACGCCTCGGCCGATCGGCGCGGCCAGGCCGGCGTCAGTCCGGTCGAGGCGATGAAGTACGCGCTGTTCCGCGCGCTGCTGAGCTGGGTGATCGACCCGGAGCGAGGCGCGCGCGGGCTGTTCTATGCCGGCGGCGAGCTGCTGACCTTCGATCGCGCCCGCCTGTTCTGGATGTATCGGATGAGCTTCGAGGCGACGATCAGCGATGCCGATGGCTTCGTGCCGCGCGGCGATCCGCTGACGAACGTCACAGAGACAATTCAGCCTGACGATCCGATCAAACTCGCAACGCCGATCGTGGCCGAGGAAGCGGTCGGCGGGACGGTCGCTGTCTGGGGCGGGTTCGTTTGGGATGATGGAGACGTGTGGGGATGACGCAATCTTGCAAACGATCGGGCCGCGAAGCGGACCGCGCCCTCGCGAAGCGAGCCTTGGCGCCGTTTGGCGTCCGCCGCACTCGCGAAGCGAACGTGATGCGTCATTCGTCGAAAGGCGGTTAGCACGATGACGATCGCGACCGGCGACGAAGCACTCGCGGCTGATGTCGCGGCCGTGCAGGCGAACGCGGCCTCGGCTCTCACGGCGGCAGGAACGGCGCTGGCGAACTCGACCACTGCGCTTTCGAACTCCGTCGCGGCGCAGGCCTCGGCTACTGCTGCGGCTGCGCTCGCGGCCGTCGCGCTGTCGGTGCCGGCGCTGGACGTGGTTTCGTCGGTGACGTCGACCGACACCGTTCCGATCGGCCAGAGCGGCAGCACCGTCGCGGTGACCCTCCAGACCCTGCTCAATCCGGAGACGATCGACCTGTTGGCGACGGCCAACCCCGCCGCCGACACCGACACCTTCCCGAGCGGCCAGGGGAGCAACGTGCTGCTGCGGCAGACCTTGGCGGCCGTCTGGTCGCTGATCGCGTCGCACCTGCCGGACTATCACCAGCCCGTGGTGGAGCTGACCGCGAACACCACCCTGGACGGATCGACGCACAACAATTCGGCTGCTGATCTGTAGCCAAGGAATCACGATCACCCCGAGCGGCACGATGGGAAGCGGCTTCGTCTGCGACGTGGTGAACGTGAGCGGGTCGAATGTGACCCTTGGCGCAGGAATCACCACCAGCAACGCCGGCAACGTCCTGCCGACCGGCGAATCCGCGCGCATCGTCTCGGCCACCTATAGCGGCGGCACGGTGAATTTCGCCACGCTGTCGGCCGGCAGCGGCGGCGCGGCGCCGGCCACGCCGGGCCAGGTCACCGGGCTTACCGCTTCCGGCGCCACGTCCTCGACCATGACGCTGTCCTGGACGGCGCCGGGCAGCGGCGGAACGCCCACGGCCTACACGGTGAACTACCAGGTCACCGGCGCCGGTTCCTGGACTTCGGCGACGACCAGCGCCAGCGGATCTCCCTTCACGGTGACCGGGCTTTCGGCCTCGACCTCGTATGAGTTTGAGGTCATCGCGACCAACAGCGGCGGCAGCGGCACGGCGTCATCGACGGTCACGGCCTCGACGGGCGCGGCCACCGCGGCGCCCGGCGCCCCGACGAACCTTGCGGCGAGCGAGGCGACCAGCAGCACGATGGAGCTGACCTGGAGTGCGCCGGGGAGCGGCGGCACCGTCTCGGGCTACTCGGCCTATTTCAAGCTGCACTCGGGCAGCACCTGGTCGCTGGCGACGGCGGGCCTGGCCGCGAGCGCGACCGGCTACACGGTGACCGGCCTCGCGTCCGGCACGTCCTATGATTTCTATGTCGCAGCGAACTCGGCCGGCAGCGGCAGCACGTCATCGAGCACGGTGACCGCATCCACCCTACACGGTGACGGCCTCGCTCCGGCACGTCCTACGATTTCTATGTCGCGGCGAACTCGGCCGGCAGCGGCAGCACGGCATCGAGCACGGTGACCGCATCCACCACGACGATCGCGGGCCCGAACGCGGTGACCGCGCTCGCCGCCGGCACGGTGACCAACTTCACCGTGCCGCTGTCGTGGACGGCGCCGGCGATCGACGGTTCGCACGGCGCTGCCGCAACCTATACGATCCAGTATCGCATCAACGGCTCTACGAATTGGGCGACTGCGGCGAGCGGGATTGCGACCGCCTACTACACGGTGACGGGCCTGATCGCCGGGCTGGAATACCAGTTCAACGTGTTCGGGGTGAATGCGGCTGGCAGCGGTTCCGGCACCACGGCCACCGGCACGCCGGGGCCGGCGCTGGGCACCTTCACCTATTGGGGCACCGGCGGCTACCCGAACGCTCCGGTGACGCACGGCACGACGGGGGCGATCGCCACCTTCACCGTCAGTTCGTCGGTCGCCTCGGCGAGCTTCGGCTGGTCGGCAACCCAGGTCGATCCGCCGGCGACGTTGCAGGCGATGACGTTGTTCAACGGCAATCCCCTGGTTTACGGGTCCTACTCGGGAAACATGCCCGCGTCCGCCGGCACCTGGTACGGCTGGATGATCTTCTATGACAGCGGCGGCGACGCGGTGTTCGCCGTGATCGCGACGACCGGCCAGACGATGCAGAACGGCACGGCGATCACCGCGGCCGTCACCGCGACATGAGCGTTTTCCAGGCCAAGCCGGGCGCGGCGCAGGGCCTCGGCGCAGGCCAGATATTGCTGTCGGCGCCTTTGGCCGGCACCACGACGCCAACCCCTCCGCCCGTCACCTCGGCCACGCCGGGGAGCATCGCGGGCCTGTCCGGCTGGTGGGACGCGGGCGACCCCGCCAACATGGTGAACGCGGCGGCGTGCCCCTGGCGAGCCTGTCAGGCGGCTCGGTGGCCTCGCTGACCGACCTCTCGGGGTCGAGCCGTGCGATGGTGCCCAGCCTCGCCGTGCAGGCCGCGCCGCGCATCAACGTCCTGTTGGGCGGGGCGGGCCTCCCGACGGCGATGCCGGCCGGCGCGGGGCTGGCGCCGCTGCTCGATCCGCGCGTCGGCTTCGCTGTGAACGGGCTTTCGCTGGGGTCGGGCAGCTCCTGGACCCGGTATCTGGTCTGGACCCGCCCGAACCTGCGCACCGGCACCAGCTACAACGCCGATCCGGTGGCGCTGCTGACCATCGCCTCGACCGTGGTGCTGGCGCTGGACAGCGTCGTCGCCGGCCGCCTGGTGCTGTTCCCGGGCGCGTCGCAGACCGTGCTGTCGGTCACGATGGAACGGCGGCACACGCACAACGTCATCCTGCGCTACACCGCCGGGACCGGAGTCGATGCCTGGCTCGACGGCGTGAAGGTGGCGAGCGCCGTCGCGAATCCTCTGCCCAGCAGCGACGCCGGCACCCTCACCTTCCTGTCCGACACGACCTCGACCGGATCGGCGCAATGCTGGTTCAACGAGGCGGCGACCTGGGAGCGGGCGTTGTCATCGGCGGAGGTGACCACGCTGATTACCGCCTCGGCGCGGTGGCTGTGCGGCGCGCGGCGCGGCGTGAATGTCCTGGTGATCGGGCAGAGCAACGCGCTGAACTCGCTTTGCATCGACGGCGCGTGGAACCTCTGTGCGCAGGGCCTCGCCTGGCACCTGGGCGCGGCGAGCTATGGCGTGATCGGCAATCAGGGCGGCTCCGCCTACACCGTGATCGGCGGGCACGGCATCTACAACGTCCGCCAGCCGCCCGGCACCGGCGGGATTTACATCGCCGGCAACTTCCTGGCGGACCCCGGCGACGGCTCCAACCCGGGCGGCTGGAGCCTCGGCACGGACGGCATCGCGGTCGAGGCGTATCTCGCCGGATGGTCCGCGGCTGACCTGGCGGACATCGCGGCGATCGTGTGGCCGTGGTTCGAAAGCGACAGCACGCGCGAATATAGCGAGGGCGCGTTCTGGCAGGCCGGCGCACAGAACTTCCTCGCCTTGGTCCGCAACATGCTCGGCCGCTCGGCCGCGTCGCTGCCGCTGGCCTGGTGGGACCCGATCGCGTTTTGGACGGACCCCGGCATCCTGATGATCCGCAACGAGATGCCGGCGACGTCGTTGCTTTCGGCACAGAACGCGGTCCGCGCGATGCCTCTCACGGCCGACAGCAACCCGCGCGGCGCGACCTGGGACGCGAACACCGGCCTGATTACCGCGGCGGGCGACAACAATCACCTGGACGCGACCGACAACCTGCGGCTGGGCCAGGTCTCGGCCGGACCTATCGCGCGGGCGGTCCTGGCGTCGAGCGGCGGCGACAGCATTACCGCGATACCGTCCGGCGTGCCGAGCGTGGGGCCGACGATCACGCACGCCTACCGGCAGAGCAACACGGTGATCATCGTCACCGTGGCGCACGATGCCGGCACCGACCTGATCGTGCCGCTGCAAGCGGTGAACGGGGTCGGCTGGGCGGTGATGGATGGCGGCAATGAGGCGAGCCCGGGAACTGTCCGAACAGCGACGGCCTGCGCGCGCGTCGATGCGACGCATCTCCAGGTGACACTTGGCTCCGCGCTGACCTCGGCCAGCTCGGGATGCCTGCTGTTCTACCCCTACGGCAACACCTGGATTTATCGCGGCAACGCGGTGACGGACAATTCCGCGTCGGTGGAGCGGCCGGCCGGGTGGGACATCGGCGCGGACCTCGGCAGCGGCTGGGATTGGAACCTGCCCGTGCAGGCGACCGACACGCCGATCCAGCTCAGCGATAGCCCAACATAGCAGGAGGGCCGCATGGCCGCTGATTGTCCCGCCGAGGCCGCGGTGCGCGAGCGCGTGGCGGTGGTGGAAACGCTTCTGCTGACTGTCATCCGTTCGGTCGAAAAGCTCGCAGCCACGGTTGAAACGCTCTCCGAGCGGGTGAACCAGGAGCGGGGTCAAAGCCAGGTCACGTCGAGACTGGACTCTGCCGTGATCGCTGCCGGCGCGGGCCTGGCCGGCGCGCTCATTACGATGTTGATCAACCTGCTGCTGCATCACGCGCCATAGGCCTCGGCGCCGGGCGCCAACCTTGAATCAGGGTGCGTCCGGTTCTGTCTCACGCGGGAGCAGGCAGGCGCACCAAACCCTTGCCCTCGGCGTCAGGGCCGTGCCGGCTACGGCCGCTTTAGGTGGAGATCTGCCCTCAAGCCGAGACTTTCGCGGAATCTATGACCGGAATGATACCGCAACGGACATGATGGGCCAATGGTGCAGCGGCGCTAAGTCAGATGGTAGCCCAGTCTTTTATGTCCGGTAGGTGAACTTCCTCGCCAGGTCGGGAGCGCGAGACGGCGCTAAGAGACGCCGATAGCCATTGGAGTGGTTTGCCAATGTTGAATTCACGCACCAACACTGGAGGACGTGGAGCGGAAATCTCGGCTACCACCTTCATATCTGCGCCCTCGAGGCCGATGCCGAAGAAGTTGAACAAATCGTTACGTTGACCGAGACGAACGCGCTCCGCTGCCTCCTGCCAATGGTCAGTAGGAGCGCCGTCCGTGAAAAAGAATATCAAGGGACGATAGTACCCTATTCCGTTTCGCCTATAGTCCGCCTTTCGGTCCTCAATCATCCTGAGGCCCTCTAGGATCGCAGCACCCATAGGCGTGTCACCGCCAGCCACGAGTGTAGGGGGTTCGAAATCTCTCGCAGTCTGAAAGTCGCGCACCCGCCGAACGGGGCCGAAGGTAACTACTCCGATTTCGACCTTCTCTCTTGCCTCCGGATCAGCGAGAATTTCATGTCCGAGACCTTGAAGCGCTTCATTGATAGCGTAAATGCGATTGCCTATCATAGAGGCGGATGTGTCCAATATGAGCAGGCAAGGTAGGCGCGCTATTGGATTATCTTCCAAGGCAACCGAGAAATCCATTGAAGCTTGGCGCCCCACAGTAACAGATCGTCCGTAGGAGCCGCCGACGGTCGCGCCTCGACGATGATAAATACGTCGAAAAGTGAAGCTTGCGCCTAAGAAGTTTGTGACTAACCAAGTGGCGCTCATCATCAAAATAAGAAGATCATGGCCAGTCACCGCCGCCTCCCTTCGGAAAGGGCGATGACCGCCGCTCCGATCCACGCGATGCCACCGAAGGTTGCCACAACCGCACCCCAAGCTGCCAAGTGATTAACAAAGGTGGCATCTGAGAGGAATAACGCGAACGCACCCACCCCGCTTCCAAGCGTGCAGAGGGTGGCTGCTATTACGTTGCACAAATCGCCGACCACTGATCCCTAGGTCCAACAAGACACACCAAGGTATCACCGCGAGCCTCCGTGCGGCAATCCACAGGGGTGACAACATAGGTAGGCCGCGGCCACGCGTGGCAGCCAGTCACCGCAGGAAACTCCTACATTCTGAGGTAAGCAATGTTCGTCAAACCGGGACACCGGCAGGATGATCCTGCCCTCCCCTTGATCGTGCGCGGGCCAAACAGGCGGCTGTTGTCGCCGCAGGGCGAGAATGTGCCCGAGATCACTTTCTGGTACCGGCGCCTCCGCGATGGCGACGTGGTGCTGGCCGAGCCGCCGGCCCCGCCGCCGCCGGCGCCTCGACCGGCTGTGACGGCCATCGGTGATTCCGCCGGTGGTCGACCAGGCTGCGGCGCGCGCTGCGGCCGACGCTTTCGTGTTTCCCCCGCCGGCACCCGCCAGCGAGGCGCACCCGCCGGCTGCGGCCGAGCATGACGCTGCGGCGCCGCTTCCTACCCATGACGAACCTTTGGCGGAGACCAAGCCGTGAGCGAGAGCCTCGCATTCAAGTATTTCCCGTGGCAGTACTGGCGCCCGTCCGGCGTCAACGCCGAGTTTGACCCCAGCCAGGCGAACACCGCGACGCAGAATGCGCGCGCGCTGCTGATCGGCCAGATCACCAGTTCGGGCACCGCAACCCCGAACGTCGCGGTGCAGGCGTACAGCCAAACCCAGGTCAACGGGCTGTGCGGTCTGAACTCGATGCTGGCGCTGAAATATGCCGCCTACCGCTTGATGGACCCGTTCGGGGAGGTCTGGCTTGGGCCGCTGGCAGATGCGAGCGGCGGCACCGCGGCGACCGGGAACATCAGCTTCACCGGCCCGGCGACTGCCGCCGGCACGCTGCCGCTGTATCTGATGGGTGTGTCGATCCCGGTTGCGGTGAACAGCGGCGACACCGCGTCAACCATCGCGACCAACACGGTTGCCGCGATCTCGGCCTCGGTCGGTGTTGCATGCTCCGGCGGCGATCGACGGCACGCACGCCTACCAGGTCGATCTGACCGCGCTGCACAAGGGCCTGGCGCTCAACGACATCGACATCCGGTTCGCCTATCGCGGCGCGCAGAATGGCGAGGTCATCCCGCCCGGCGTGGGCTACACGATCACGCCCTTTGCGAGCGGCGCGACCAACCCGACCTTGACCACGCTGCTGGCGAACCTGGGCGTCCAGCTCTTCGACTATATCGATCTGCCCTACACCGACGCGACCAGCTTGAATGCGCTGGAGACGTTCCTCTCCGATTCATCGGGTCGCTGGGCGGCGGAGACGATGCTGTACGGGCACGTCTTCTCGGCCTATCGCGGCACCTTCAGCGCGCGGACGACCTTCGGCACGGCGACGCAACGACCAGCACGCGACCATCCTCGGGTTCTACAACAGCCCGACGCCGGCGTGGCTGGAGGCGTCCGACTGGTGCGCCGCGCATGTCATCCGGCTGCGGGTCAACCCGGCGCAGGGCCTCGCGACGCAGGCAGCTCAACCTGCTGCCGCCGCCGATCGCCTCGCAGGACACGCCGGGGGAGCGCAACACCCTGCTGTTCGACGGGATGAGCACTTTCACGGTCGATGCAGCCGGGGTTTGCCGGATCGACCGCTCGATCACCACCTATCAGAGCAATGCGAGCGGCCAGCCGGACAACTCGTATCTGAACACGAACATTATGTTCCAGGCGATGTACGCGGCGCGCTACATCGCGACGCAGATCACGAGCCAGTTCATCGTTCCGGGCAAGATCCTGGTGAGCAACGGAACCCTGATCCCGCCCGGTTCGCCCGCCACCACGCCGAACGCGATGCTGGGCGCGGTGATCGCAGTCTATGCCTACCTGGCGAGCATCTTCATCGTCCAGAACGTGCAGACCTTCGCACAAAATGCCACGGCCGGGCCGGGAACGAAGGGGCAGGTCCTGATGTATCTGCCGCTCGATTTCAGCGATCAGGTCATCAACGTGGGCCTCCTCATTCAATTCAGGCAGAGCACGTAAAGGGGGCTGATCCATGTCAGGCACACATTGGCGCCGAGCACGCCGACCAATCGTCGGCTCGCCGGCATCACCGCAGCGAGCGTCAACGGCAGCGCGATCTCTGTCATTGAATTCATCTGGGACCCGGCCAACGTCGAGAACTCGACGATGAGCAGCCTGTCGGGCGTTGACGGTTACGACCAGAAGCCCGTCGCGCCCTACATTTCGGGCAAGTTCCGCGACACCGGAACGAACAGCGTCACGTCATTCACCGGGCTTAGCAATGCCACCGTCGTCTTCCTGCTGGCGAACGGCAAGCAGATCGTCGGGCACAACCTTTGGTATGTCGGCCGCCCCGGTGTGAACGGTGCCGACGCGGGATTCGATTTCCGGTTTGAGGGGGTGGCCGGAACCATCATGGAAATTGGAGCAAAATCATGACCGAATGGGTGCCGGTGCCAGAGCCGATCGTCTGGACGCTGCCGAAGCCGCAGATGCACGGCGGGATGCAGTACACGAAGCTGACCGTGGGCGCGCCGACTTCGGAGGACGTGCTGAAGGCGACCGCCGTTCACGGCGCGACCGGCCTCGACGTGACCCTGCGCATGCTGGAGTTGGCTTCGGCCGAGCATGTGCCGTACGACGTGCTGAAAGTGCAGCCGCACTGGTTCAACCAGCAGATCGCGGATTACCTGGAGGAGTTCGTGGGCGCGCCAGCCCCCGACCCTTTGGAGAGCTGGCGGGCCGCGCGGCGCAAGGCGGCGCTCGCCGAGGCCGCGGCCGAGGCTTTGGCGGCCGAGCAAGCGGCGAAGGCCGCCGCCGCGCTGGCGGCAGCAACGGCGCCGGCCTCCTGATCCTGCTCGCCCGGTCGGGCGAGCTGGAGATCCACGCGGCGAAGGTCGGTCGGTTCTATGGCGACGGCCTGCGGTGGGCGTTGGCCCTGCCGCTTTCGGCGCTGCTGCGCTGGGCGAGCCTGATGCCGCGAATCACGGAGCGCGAACGTGGCGGGTAAGTCAGCCGGGTTCGCAATCGGCGTCGGCATCAACGATGCCGCGAGTGCGGGCCTCGATGCGATCAACAAGCGCATCGCCGCGCTGACCGCGCCGGCGGACCGGTTCAACAAGAGCCTGGCGAAATTCGGTGATGTCACCGGGATCAACCGGGCCGCCGAGGGCATGCAGACGCTCGGCGATCGTGCGCTCGGCGCGGCGCGGGCGGTGGAGCGTCTGGCCGGCCCGATGGTCGGAATTACGTCGGCCGCGAGCCTTGGCGGGATGGTCGAGCTGAGCCGGAGGTGGGCCGACGCGGGCAATTCGATCAGCAAGACCGCGAACCTGTTGAACACGCCGGTCGATCGGCTGAGCGCGTTGCGCGGTGCCGCGCGGCTGGCCGGCAGTTCGGCCGACGCGATGGACAGCAGCCTGAAAGGGCTGTCCGAAACGTTGCATGCGGCGTTCTATAATCGCGACGCCACGGCGCAGATGAACTTGAAGGCGCTTGGCATCGACTGGCGCGACGAACAGGGCAACATCACCAAGACTGAGGACGCGCTCGGCAAGCTGGCGAAGAAGGCGTCCACCTATACCGACAAGGCGACGGCGGGTCGTGCGCTCGCCGCTGTCGGCGTCGACAAGGATTTGCTGCCGCTGCTGGAGAAAGGGCAGGCGGGCCTCGATGCGTTCGTGGCCCGGGCGCGGGAGACCGGCGGCGTGATGACTGCCGAGATGGCAGCCAACGCGAAGAAAATGAATTCGTCCTGGGCCGAACTCGGCCTGGCGATCGAGGGCGTCGGCAACCGCATCGTGGATAGCTGGTCGGGCACCGCGACCAAGGTTCTCGACACCACCTCGCACTGGATCGAGCGGAACCAAGCCTCTCGCAGACTCCTACGGGAAGAATGCCGGCGCCGTACTCGGTGCTGTTGCCGCGCTGTCGGCGATCAAGCCGGCGGTCTGGATATTGCGCGCGCTGGGCCTGCTCGGCCCGACTGAGCTGCTGGCGGTGACCGCCGGTATCGGCGCGCTGGCAAACCAGCTCCCGCCGGCGAAGACGTTTGACGACACCAGGACGATCTTCACGCCGGGCGGTGTTCACCTTCCCTTTGCCCCGCTTGGGTCCCCGTTCAACCCGGCGCCGTCGTCGGATGATTATCGCCCGCCTTGGTACGAACGCGCCTGGCATTGGCTTGGTGCCACCAGCAGCCGTGCCGCGTCGCGGAGCCTGCTGGACAAGGCGAACCAGGAGCGGGCCGCAGGCGTTCGCGATGCTCTCGCGAGTGACCTCGGCATCACCAAGGATCAGGCCGCCGGCATCGTGTCGAACCTGATGGCCGAGTCCGGCTTGCAAGGGATCAACGAGGAGCATCCGCTGATCCCAGGCTCGCGCGGCGGATTTGGTTGGGCGCAGTGGACAGGTCCGCGGCGCGTCGAGTTCGAGCAATGGGCGGCGGCACACCATCTGGACCCGTCCTCGGATGAGGCAAACTACGGCTTCCTTGTCGAGGATCTCCGCAGCGGCAGGAACGCCGCCCTGATGAGCGGCGTGCGCGGTTCGCCCGATGCCTTTGGTGCGGCGAATGCGTTCTTTCCCTACGAAAGCGGCGGCGCGGCCGGCTTGGAATCGCAACGCGCCGGGCATGTCGTGAGCGCGCCGGCAATCGCGAGCCTGGCCGGGCATGTCCAGGTGGACGTGCATCTGCACGGCGCGCCGCAGGGCACGACGGCAACGGCGGTCGGCACCGGCGCGGTCAGCGCGTCGCCGCCGAGGATCGAGCACAGCATGCCGATGGTTGGTGGCGGCGGGGGATGGAGTTAGGACCCTGAGCTGAGATGTTGACGGTTTGCCGGGCAGATTGCTTTGCGTCGGTCAAACGGAACGGGGCCGCAAACGGCACGACCGCCCTCGACGCAACGCAACGGACAGAAGTTTCTTCCTGAACCAACGAACAGCGCGAGCAGTGCAATCCGGACGATCGCGGAATGAGCCCGTACACCTGGAGCGTTCCGACCGATCAATGGCTGGTACTTGCTTCACGATTCCTGCCTAGTCCAGCAATCTGATGACAAGAGGGGAAAGGCTGAATTGCACAACTGCCAGACCGCTGCTGCCACTGACTCCGCTACCCTCCGGTCAGTTGCGCTTTGGGAGATCAATTGCGTAGATTGAAAGTCTACCCTGGAGCGTGCATTTATTGTAAATTGTGGTCATGTTTACATCCCGACAATACGCCACTCTGATAGCCCCGCTGGGGTAACTCACAGGAAGAGTAGTAGCCATTCGGGCAATGCCAGCAGCACCGCATCCTCCCGAGTCCCTTGAGACGGGTGGCATAACTTCCTCACCACTTCCGTCTTCGTTGACAGATTCGATCTGTACTCCGAAAAAACAGTTGAGATCAGGATTGTGCGGATGGGTCCCAGGTGGGCCAGTCACCGAACCGTCGGCAAATTCGACTATTATTGCTTTGTTCGGAGCAATCCCTGGGCATTTCTTTGTGATCCACCCCAACTTATCTCCAACGCCACCATGATCATCCCAAGTGGGTGGGAACGTACCTTGGGGAGGCGTGAGACTGACGTCCCAGTCGCAGCGTGCGCAATAGTGAGGGTCATTCCTATCCCTTAACGTACATCCAGTAAGGTCGGGGCTCGGAGCCTGCGCTGACGCAATTCTCCCTGACAACAAAACCACGCACGAACAAACGAATAGCAGAGCCGAATGCGGTGCCTTCGCCATCTCAGTGTCACCCCTTGCCCCTGTAGGCCGCTCGACTACTCGGTTTTCCGATTGGCGCTGCCGAAAGCGCCACCTGCCCATTCGGTAATATCGTGAAAATATCGCAGGACATGGCCGCTGTCACGTGTGAAGGGGTCCCGCGCCGATGAGCGGCTTTACCGGCGTCACCGGCTTCGCGCCGCCGACCAGCATCGCGGGCTTCATGGGCCTGCTGCAAACGGCGAGCTTCCGCGGGGTGCCCTTCAAGGTGATCGCCGCGCAGGCGAAGAAGGGCCGGCGGCAGGCGATCCACGAATACCCCTATGTCGATGGCGGCTGGCCCGAGGATATGGGCCGCGCGCTGCGGATGTACTCGTTTTCCGGCTACCTGATCGGCGACCTCGCGCCGGTCATGCAGCTTCTGCTCGACAACGCGGTGGAGACGAAGGGTCCGGGGCTGCTGATCCACCCGACGATCGGCGCCGTGAAGGTGGCTGTCGGTTCGGCCTCGACCGCGATCCACCGCGACAAGATGCGGGTGATCGAGGTCGCGTTCCAATTCATCGAAGCCGGCAGCCCGGTTTTCCCGTCCACCATCATCGCCACGGTCATTGCGGTGCTTGCCGCGGCCGACAGCGCGTTGACGGCCTCGGGCACCGACCTGGGCGGCACGGCTATTCCCGCCGCCGCGGCCGGCCCGGCGGTCACCGGCGAGGGCCAGACGGTGGTGACCAGCTTCGCCGCGGCGACGATCGCCGGCGGCGCCAACCCAACCGCGATCGTCGGCATGGCAGCGGCGCTCCCGCCGCCCGACGCCAATACCTCCTACGGCCGCTATGGCGCGGGCTCGGCCTCGACCATGCTGCCGATCGGCACCACGGTTGCGACGCTCCAGGCCCAACTCGCGAATCAGCGTGCCGCGCTGGCCCTGGCTGCGTCTGGAGCCGCCGCAGCCGCTGGCTCGTATTCCGCCAGCACCGACATGCCCGACGCCCTGGCGGCGCTTGTGGAGGCGATGCGGGCCGGGATCACCGATCCGGCCGACCAGGTGCAGGTCCTGCTTGCGCTGGCCGGGTTCACCTTCTCGGACAGTGCCGGCGGGACGGTGGGCATCGGCGCGGCGATGGCGGCGATGCGGGACGCGATGGCGGCGGCGTGCCGGCGTGCCGCGCTGGTCAGCCTGGCGCGCGCATCGGCCTCCTACCAGCCGAGCAGCTACGATGACGCCGCCGCGTTGCGCGTGGTGCTCGCCGCCGCGCTGGACAATGAGATCACCGCTGCCGGCGATGCCGGGGAGGATGCCAGCTATACCGCCCTGAAGGCGCTGCGCTCTGCCGTGGTGCAGGACCTGACGGTGCGCGGCGCGAGCCTGCCGAGCGTCGTGACGGTCAACCTGCAGCTTCCTCTCCCGTCGCTGGTGATCGCGCACCGCCTCTACCTCGACGCTAGCCGGTCGGATCAGATCGCGGCGGAATCGGGTGCGATCCATCCGGCGTTTTGCCCGACCACGTTTCAGGCGCTGGCCTCGGGCACCGGTCCGACGGTGAACCCGAGCTATGACCTGGCGGCGGGCGCGAACGTCCCGCTGATCGCGCCGGCGCCGAGCGTTGGCGTCTACCAGCTTCCCTCCCCGAACGCGCCGCTGGGCCTGACGGTGGTCAGCACGACAGCGAGCCACCGCGGTGCTGTCGTGGTCGCCGGCGACGACTGGCGGTCTGGCGTCAGGCTACATCGTCCAGGTCAGCGCGCATGGGGCCGGCATCTGGTCAACCGCGGGCACGGTCGGGCCTTCGCCGACCGGCTTCACGGTCACCGGCCTGATCGAGCAACACGGCGTACGACTTCCAGGTGCTTGCGAGCAATGCCTCGGGCGTTGGATCCCCGTCGATCCTGGCGACGGCCACCACGACGCTCAACCCGCCGAACGCGCCGACCAGCCTCGCGGCCTCTGCCGGCTCGCCGGCCTATAGCGTGGTCGCGCTGTCGTGGACGGCTTCGGCCACGGACGGCACGCACAACGCCGCAGCGACCTACACGCCGCAATACCAGTTGGCGTCGGGCGGAGGCTGGACGACGTTCGGTTCGCCGATCGCCGGAACCTCTGTCAGCGTCACCGGACTGGCGCACGCGACGGCCTACAATTTCCAGGTGATCGCCAGCAACAGCGGCGGGCACCGCAACGTCATCCTCCGCGAGCGCGACCACGACGGCCGCCGCGCCGAATGTGCCCACGGGTCTGGCAGCGGGGACGCTGCTGGCGATCACCACGTCGAGCGTCGCCATCACCTGGTCGGCGGCGGCGATCGACGGCACGCATGACGCGGCGACCAGCTACACCGCGCAGTATCGCGTGACGAGCGTCGGCGGTTCCTGGACTCAGGTGACCGGGATTAGCGGCACCACGACGACGATCACCGGGCTTAGCTCGGCCACGGAATATGATTTCCAGGTAGCAGCAGTGAACGCCGCGGGCGCGAGCAGCTTCACGGCGACGGCGAACGGGACAACCTACGCCACGACGCTGACGTTGAATTACATCTCGCCGAGCGGACCGTATGCCCCTGGCTCCGGCCCGGGTGTCAATGTCACTGCGACGCCGACGCCGACCAGCCTGCGGGAGGCATTTGGCAGTTCGGCCACCGTGCCGCCGACCTCGGGCTGGATCAACGCGTCGAATTACAGCGGCAATCTGTGGGGCGCGTATCCGGACGAGATCGCGACGGCCGGCAATTCCTACCTGTGGATCGAGGCGTTGAACTCGGGCGGCGCGGTGATCGGGTTGCTTGTCACCGGACCCTATACCGTCACCTGACCGGGGCGTCCTCGGTCAGCACGGCGCTGCGCAGCTTGCCGAGCGTCCGCTTGAAGGCGCGGAGCGTGCCGGCCGGATAGTCGTGGTGGATCACGTTGTCGAGCAGCCAGACCAGCTCGCCGATCTCCGGGTCGGAGAGGCGGACGCGGCCGGCCTTCCTGCGGCGCAGCTTGGCTGCGGATCGAGGCGAAGAGTTGCCCGATCGGAGTGTCGCCCCAGGCCTCGACCCGGTATTCGACGGCCTCGCTGGTGAACCTGTTTTCGCTGGCGGAGAAGGCGATTTCTGCGGACCTGGTCATTGCGGCGTGTCCCGTTTCTCAGTGACTTACTATTGCATAAAAGCAACGACAATGCCACAAGTAAATTACTTGCAAACGTGGATTGCCCGTGCTAGGTCCGGCACATGGGCAGACCAGCAACCGCACCGAACCGCAGACAAGTCGGCCTCGACGACGAGCTGTGGGAGCGTGTGACCAACTATCGCTTCGACCGTCGCCTGGACAGCGAGTCCGCGGCTCTGCGCGAGCTGGTCGTGATGGGCCTGGAGGTGGCCGAGCGAAAACCGGCCCCAGCCAAGAAGCCGGCGACCGCGCAAGGATCTCGATCGAAAGTCGCGCGGCTAGGGGGCACGGTCGAACTACCGACGCGGGGATTTGCGGTCCCGCGTTCTACCAACTGGGGCCGGTAGCAGCGGAACGGCGA
This sequence comes from uncultured Alphaproteobacteria bacterium, assembly GCA_963762885.1. Lineage (GTDB taxonomy): Bacteria > Pseudomonadota > Alphaproteobacteria > Acetobacterales > Acetobacteraceae > JASHVB01. The sequence goes on along the minus strand of CAVXNH010000084.1, from coordinate 7,158 downwards.
GTAACCGCCGCATTTTGAGTAAGGAAAGACTAGAGTGCCGGTAGATTTGCACCAACGCCTGTCGGAATTCTCATACGGCTACGGGGTGACACGCGAGGTCGAGCGGCAACTGAGCTCCGTTGGCCTTCGCCCAACGCCGTTCCTACCGAACTTGTTGCACGAGGCGAAGCTCGGCTTTGACGTTGCTTTCGATCGCCCTGGAACCGCCCTCCTGCTCCAGTTCAAACTCGGGGAAGCTCTTCAACGCTTCAGACGAGATGACACCTCCAAGCCAGCGCCATCCTTGACGAAACCGTTCTGGCGCTTTAATATCGACACCGCAGAACCGAACGGGCAATTTGACCTACTTCTTAAAGCTGAGCAAGTAGGGGCTGAAGCGTACCTACATTGCCCCACGTTTTACGAATTGGGATAGATACGTGACGGCGTTCGAAGGTGAGCGCGTGCTGTACCAATCCCTCCTTATCACTCCTTCCGAGATTGACATGAAGCTGACCAACCAAGGTGAGCCAGACGGGTGGCATCGGATTGTATACGATGAGTTCAAGTGCATTTGTCTGTTCTGAACCGATCCCGTTAGAGGAGAAGAAGACAGAGGACTTGGCTGGCACGGTTCGTGGTAACATTGAGCGGCATATGCAGCGCACTGACGAAGCGTTGCGAAGCGTGTATCTCAGTCTAGCCAACCGCAGGGACCTCAGGCGGCATAGACGAGCGGAAGAGGGCGACGCCAGCGAAATTGTTCGATCGCCCGCACCGCCAGCGGAGCTATCCCCCTCGCCCCGGCAGTTAGATGCTGACCGTGTGCTCCGACTTGAGGGTCTTCCGCGCAAAGGCCGTCGGGGAGGCTCATGCCACATTTGCCGCTGTCGGATTGGAGGCCTGGGCCATAGGCGCGCAACTAATCGCAGTGACGCTTGATAACTGACACTCCCTGCACACCGCATACGAGGAGCGTTTGCCCGGAAACGCCCCGCCTCAGACCTTCATTGTGCACAAGTGTCTGCCCGATATAGCCGACGGATCGGCCGGATACTGACCCGTCGCTCCATGGACCCGTGGGCCAAACTCCAGTATAGTCGGTGAGGGTTCAGTAAACGATTTTGGAGCGACGGAGCGGAGCAGTGATTTATTACGTTCTCGACCAAACCGTCATGCGCAAGCCCATTCTGCACGAGCTGATCCAATCGGGGCAAGCTGCGTCCTTCGTTGTGCCCGACACGGCATTCGTCGAAATGGCGAAGAGCGAACGTTGGGAAGACACAATGAGGGGATCGTTCGCTGCGCTGGCATCTGCGGCGGATCGGACGTTTGTGTCCCTTTCTGTTGGAGAGGCGATCCGCACTGAACTTGCAAGCCTTAAGCCGGTAGATCGGGCCTCCCTGCTTCCTCAAGAATTCGCTACCTGTGTTCGGAAACTTATCCGTGCTTTGACCTCTATGGACGGCTCGAATGACTTGGACGACATTCGAACGCGCGTCGGGGAGTTCCGATCGGTGCTGCTGGCCAAGGAGGCAGATGCTGTTGCCGAGAAGAAAAGCGTCGAGCAACTCGTTGTGGGTCTGGAGGCAGCGTGCGGACAGAGGATGGCGAAAGACATGCGCGGCGGTCGCATGAGTCGTAAGGCCCAACTTGGTCTCATCCAGGAACATGCCAATGCGATGCTGGAGCACGATTTCGGTATCGAGCCGGGGAAAGCCCCTGCCTTTGGGCGCTCGAAACCGCTAGTCCTCCGGTATGCATACTTGAGGCTTCGGCACGCTATGTGGTGGGCACAGCGCCGCGAACTCGAAGCCGCCAAACCACCTAAGGTTCTCAATCACAGGCTTGACCAAGAGTACGCTCCTGATAGGTTCATTCTTCGACGCGATACTGACCTTAGACGGGGACGCGAAGAAGGCGGACGAAGATCTGCGGCAGCTTCTCGACGATAGCGAACGGGAAGAACTTCAAGGCGAGCTTCATAGGTATTTGCAAGGCGTTTGATCCAACAAGGGTCCGCTCACCGCCCAACTCGGTCGTAGCTGACGCTGCAACCAGCGGCACCGGCATCGCGCCTCAGACCGTGATGGCCGGGACCGCGATCGTCCTGGCGACGGCCGCGAAACCGAGCTGTGCCCTTGCCATCCTGGCGGCCGGAAACGGCCGCAGCGCCGGCACAAACCCTCCAATGCGACGGAGCGATAAACTATGGCGGCTTCCCTCGGGTCCGGCCCGGATGACGTAACCATCCAGGTCGGCTCCAATCGCTTCGTCGGCTGGCAGAACGTGAGCATCAGCCGCTCCTGCGAGTCGATGCCGAACAACTGGTCGCTGACCGCGAGCGCCGAGTTCCTGCAAGGCGCGGCGCTGGCGGGCACGCGGCCGGGGCAGTCGTGCCTGATCTATATCGGGTCCGACCTCGTCATCACCGGGAAGATCGACCGCCGCTCCATCCCGATCGACGCGCGCAACCACCAGGTCACCCTCTCGGGCCGCGGCATCACCCGCAACCTGGTCGATTGCTCGGCCGATCTGCTGAACGATCCGGGCATCCGCGGCGGGCAGATCAACGGCGCGAACGCCCTCGACGTAGCGGCCAAGCTCTGCAAGGCGTACGGCATCACGGCCAGGTCGGCCGTCTCCGACCTCGGCATCGCGATCCCGTCGTTTCAGGTGCCGCTGGGCGAGACGCCTTACCAGATCATCGAGAGCGTGGCGCGCTACGCCGGTTACCTGGTCTACGAGGACGTGTTCGGCAGCTCGTGCTGGACCGCATCGGCACCTCGCAGCACGCCTCCGGCTTTACCCTCCCGGGCAACGTCGAGGCGATCAACGGGGAGCGGTCCGTCGATGGCCGGTTCTCGACATACGTGGTGGTCTACTCGGGCGTCGACCAAACCGCCGACCTGGGCGGCCTGGCCAATCGCCGGGCGACCATCCTGGATGACACGCTGGGCGAATACCGGCTGCGCATCATCGTCTCGGAGCAGATCGCGCCGACCCCGGCCGGGCAGCAGACGATCGACAACGACGCCATCGCGAAGCAGCGCGCGAATTGGGAAAAGGCCCGGCGCATCGGCCGGAGCCAGGGCGCCTCCATCACCTGCGATAGCTGGCGCGACAGCAGCGGCAACCTCTGGACGCCGAACTGGCTGGCGACGATCGACGCGCCGGCGGCCGACATTTCCAACGCGACGTGGATCATCGGCTCGCTCACCTTTCGCAAGGACATGAGCGGCACGCACACCGACCTGATCCTGATGCCGCCCGATGCGTTCAGCCCCGAGCCGAACCCGTTGAACCTGTTCGACGCTGAGCTGACCAACTCGCCGCAGACCTCGCAGGCCCCTGCGCCGCCGTCCACCAACACGCCGCCTTAGCGGCCGGAGCCTGAATGTCCACATCTCTCGAAGCAACCGTCGCCATGCTGGCGCGCCAGGTTGTCATGCTGGAGCGGCAGGTGAGTGCGCTGATGCTGCGCCGTGGCGCACCGTTCGCGCTGGCCCGCACGACGCTGGCAGTGAACGACACCGGGCCGGTGCAGACGGTGCAGGCGCAGCTCGATGCGCTGTCCATGCGCGACAACATCCCGCTGCTCTATGGGTTCGGCGTCACCGGCTCGCCGCCGATCGGCACCGACCTGCATCTGGCTTTCCTCGACGGCGACCGGGCGAAGTCCCTGGCGATCGCCGGCGGTCACCAGACCTATCGGCTGCGGAACCTCGGCGTGGGCGATTCCGCGCTCTACGATCTCCGGGGCGCCTATGTCTGGCTGACCGCCGGCGGTCCCTCGGTAGCCTGCGCGGGCAACCCCATGACGATCACCGGCGATCTGCACGTCACCGGCGCGGTCATCGCGGGCTATGGCGGTGCCGACCAGGTCGGATTGCAGACGCACAAGCACGGCGAGGGCACCGCTGCCGCGGGCACCACCGCGCCGACGGCCAGCACCTGATGACGCATCTTGCAAGCGGTCCGCGAAGCGAACGCGATGCGTCATCCGTCGAGAGGCGGTTAGCACGGTGGGCGACATTCGCATCGTCTGGGACCCGACCACGGGGACCGGCGACCTCAACATGCTCGGCGCCGGGCTGGAGCTGGGGCACGACCTGGAGACGGCCTCCCTCATCAGCATGTTCACCGATGCCCAGGTCGATCCCGGCGACATCGTGTTCGACACCGATCCGCACGGATGCTGGATCGACACCTATGCGGCGCTGGAGGACCCGACCCTCGCCGTGATCCCGGACGATCGTATCGGCTCGAAAATCTACCAGGCTTTCGCCCGGCCGCGCACGCAAGACACCCTGAACTGGCTGCGCGACCAGATCATCCAATGCCACGCCTGGATGATCACCGATGGCGTCGCCTCGGCGGTGGACGCGCAACCGTTTTTCACAGGCCCGGGCGGCATCGGCGCGATCGTCACCATCACGGCGAACGGCGTGCCGAACCTCTACAGCTACGCCTGGTCGCAGGAATCCTGATCCGTGCCATTTCCAAGGCCGACCCTCACTGCACTTCGCGCGCAGGCGATGCAGGACATCACCGCGTCCGATCTGCCGAACGCCGACGGGTTCCTGCGCAGGGCCGTGCTGCGCGTGCTGGCCTGGGTCCAGGCCGGCCTCGCCTATCTGCATTACGGCTACCTCGACTGGATCTCCCTGCAATCGACGCCGTTCACCTCGACCGGCGAATACCTGGAGGGCTGGGCGGCGCTGGCGCCGACCCCGGTGTTGCGCGAGGCGCCGACCTTCGCCTCCGGCCCGGCGTCCTGGCCGGGCGTGGTCAACACGCCCCTGCCGGGCGGGACGGTTTGCAGCCGGGGCGATGGCGTCCAGTACGCCACGGCGGCCGACGCGACGGTTGGCGGCGGCGGATCGGTCGCGGTGACGGTGGTTGCCCTGGTGGCGGGCTCGAACGGCAACACCGACAGCGGCACGCCGCTGGAGCTTGGCATCTCGATCGGCGGCATCAACTCGACCGGCGCGGCGACGGCCGCGATCACGGGCGGCGCCGACCTGGAGACTGGACGGCCCGATGCAGACCCGCATGCTGGAGAGCTACGCGGCGCCGCCGCACGGCGGCAACCATGCCGACTTCGTGACCTGGGCGTTGCAGGTGACCGGCGTCACCCGCGCATGGTGCGCGCCGTGGATCGCCGGGGCCGGCACCGTCACGGTCTTCTTCATGATGGACGTGGCGGAGGCCGCGTATGGCGGCTTCCCGCAGGGCACGAATGGCGTCGCCGCGCTGGAAACCCGCGACACGGCGGCGACGGGCGACCAGCTCGCGGTGGCGAATTTCCTCTATGCGCTGCGCGCGGTGACGATGCTGGTCTATGCGGTCGCGCCGCAGGCCTCGACGCAAGCGTTCACGCTCGCCGGCCTGTCCGGGATTTCGACGCGCGCAGCAGACGCAGGTCTCGGCCGCGCTGACCACGCTGTTCCTGCAAAAGGACACGCCCGCTCGCAACCACGTCGATCGAGCAGAGCGACTGCGCCGCGGCGATCACCGCCATCGGCGGCCTGCCGTCGTTCGCGATCACCACGCCCTCGTCGTGGCCGATCACGTCGGCGGCCGGCTACCTGTTCACCCTCGGAACGGTCACCTATTCCTGATGCCGACCCCTCCTGCATTTGGCGATGCCGACTATCAGCAGGCGATGCTGCGGCTGTTGCCGACGGGCCGCGTCTGGCGCCACGATCCAGCGTCCACGCTGTCGGCGGTCATGCTGGCGCTGGCGCCGACCTATACCCGCAGCACGGCGGCGGCGGCACAGGTCCTGATCGACGCCAGCCCGGCAACGACGCAGAACCTGCTGGTGGAGTGGGAGAACTCGCTCGGCCTGCCTGACCCGTGCACGGCGCCGAACCCCTCGATCGAGCAGCGCCAGGCCGCGGTGCGGGCAAAGTTCGGCGCGCGGGGTGCGCTGACCACGGCGTACTTCATCGCGCTGGCGGCGGCGCTCGGGTTCACGATCACCATTACCGAGTTCTCGCCGTACACCGTGGACATGCCTTGCGACGAACCGCTGCTCGAACCGGAGTGGGCGTTCATCTGGCAGGTGAACGCGCCGCAGATCACGACTTTCTATTTCTCCGTCGAAGAGTCCAGCGTGGACGATCCGCTGGAAACCTATGACGCCGGCGAGCTGGTGTGCCGCATCACGCAAGACGCGCCGGCCGGGACGTTGGTGCTTTTCGTTTTCTCCTGATCGGGACACTTCATGCAAAGAATCACTGACCCGACGGCGGTTGCCACGCTGCCGTCGCCTCCGGCGTTGACCGGAACGACCGGGTATTTCGGGCCTGCGGTGCCGGGCATCTCGCCGGCAACGCGCGTCCGCTACTGGTTCGTCACCATGCTCCAGGAAGAGCTGATGTCGATCCTGGCAGCGGCGAGCATCACCGCCGACACCACGGGCACCGTGTTCAATCAGGTTCTGCTTTCGATCAAGGCATTGATCGCGGCCGTTCCGCATGGGGTGCAGACGATCACCACTTCGGGAACGTTCACCGTGCCAACCGGCGTCACCACCCTCGACGTCGAGGTGTGGGCCGGTGGTTCGGTCCTGGGCATCCGTTCGGGCATTCGCTGGCGGCGGCGGATCGGGCGGTGGTTATGCGCGAAAGCGCCTGTCTGGCCTGACGCCGGGCGCGTCGATCACGGTTACGATCGGGGCCGGCGGGACGGCCGGGATGACGGCTCCGGCCGCGCCGGGGGCCGGTGGCGCCAGCAGCTTCGCGGGAGCGGGTTCACCACCATCAGTGCGACCGGCGGCGTCGTCAGTCGTCTCAATCGACCGCTTCCGGTGTTTGGCAATCATGCCGGCGTCGGTTCCGGCGGAGATGTGAACCTGTATGGCGGCGACGGCGGCAATGGCGGCACGGGACAGGGCAATTCCGGGGTGGTCGGCGGCGTCGGGGTGGCTTTGGCGGCAATGGGCCTTGTCTGGCGGGTGCAACGACACGGCGAATGGCGTCGGATAGCGGGCTATTTTCCAGGCGGCGGCGCTTGTGGCGCGGGCACCGGGTCAGCGGCACGACGGCACAGAACGGCGCGGCCGGTGCGGCCGGCCTGTGCATCGTGAGGTGGTAGCATGTATGGCGCGCTTCGCGGCGTTCCGGTGAATCGCGAGCCGATCTGGCTCCCGTCGAAACTGCCAACTGCCAT
>CAVXNH010000083.1:0-191286 GCA_963762885.1 uncultured Alphaproteobacteria bacterium | reverse complement strand
GCCCCATCCGCCGTCTTGTGCTACCGGCGCTGGCTGCACTCGGCCTGGCTGCGTTGCTGGGCGGCTGCGTCGTCGCGCCCGCCTATCCGGGCTACGGTTATGGCTACGGGCCTGGCTACGGCTATTCGCCGGGCTATGTCGCGGTCGGTGGTGGCTGGGGTTGGGGCGGGGCTGGCACGGCCGATGAGAGCAGGCGCCGCTGAGCCTGACAACGTCATCCCCGCGCAAGCGGGACCCAAGCGGCATGGGTTCACGCTTTTGCGGGGATGACGATCTACCTGTGACCCTCTACAACCCCGCGTGATCCAGCCGCAGGATGGCCCGCGCGCAGGCTTGGGCGCGGGGCACCAGGCTGTCCACGCGGAGGAATTCGTCCGGGCTGTGCGCCTTGCCGCCGACCGGGCCGACGGCGCAGAGCGTGGGCGCCCCACCGCGGCGGTGAACCCGAATCGGCGCAACCGCCGGTGAATTCGCCGTCGGTGGCGAAGCCGGTGTCGGCGGCGGCACCGACATAGACTTCGAACAGGCGTTTCGGGCCGTCGGGGACTGCGTCATTGGCAGGAACTCGCCTTTTATCGTCAGTTCCGCGCTGGTGCCGGGCAGGAAGCTGCGCTCGATGATCGCGCGCGATCCGCGCCATGATGTCGTCCTTGTCGGGCGGATTGACGTAGCGCAGGTCGATCTGGCCCTCGGCCCAGGGCGCCACCGTGTTGACGCTCTGGCCGCCGCTGATCAGCCCGACATTCAGGGTGATGCCGCGATCGAGGTCGGTCAGCGCATGGATGGCCTGGACCTTGCGCGCCAGTTCCTCGATGGCGCTGATGCCCGTCGGCGAAGTTGGCGCCGGAGTGGGCGGCCTTGCCGGTGACCCGGAACGCCATGAACACGCCGCCCTTGCGGCCGGTGACGACGTTGCCGGAGACGCGGCCGGGCTCGCTGTTGAACACCACGCGGGCGCGGCGGGCCTCGGCCTCGATGACGGCGCGGCCTTCCGGGCTGCCGATCTCCTCGTCGCCGGTGAACAGGCCGACCAGCGGGGCAGGGGCGCCGCCGAATTTGGCGAAGGCGGCGAGGACGAAGCAGTTCATCACCAGCCCGGCCTTCATGTCGGCGACGCCCGGGCCATAGGCGATGCCGTCGCGGATGGTGAAGGGGCGGCGGGTCGCCTCGCCATCGGGAAAGACGGTGTCGCGGTGGCCCATCAGCACGATGTTGCCGCCGGCGTTGCCGGCCGGGCCGCCCAGGGGACCGGGCGCGCAGGCAATCGCCGTGCTTCGGCTGGCGGATGGTCTCGACCGGGATGCCGTGCTCGGTCAGGAAGCGCTGCACGACCGCGCCGACTGCATCGATGCCGGGCTTGTTGTAGCTGCCGCTGTCGGTGTCGACCATCTCGCGCAGCATGCCGAGCATGGCGTCCTGCTGGGTGGCGAGCCAGGCGGTGATGTCGGATTCGTATGCCATCGGGGTGCCTCCGGAATTCACTACAGATTAACCCTGGCGGTGAATGCAAGGCCCGGAGGTTGGAGTGCCGCCGTAACCATTGGCGTGCGCCATTGTGCCGTGAACCCGTTGTGGGCGGGTTTTGCGAGCTGTGCGTCGGGCAACTGTAGCGCGGCAAGGGTGTGTTCCGGCCTGGAATTGCCGTGGCAGGGACGTGGCGGGAATGCTCGGAAAACCGTGTGCGGCCAATGCCATGGATCGAAGCGATGGCAGACCTGTTCACGCTTTTTGCGTTCGACGCAAAGGACCGTTTGGGCAATTACGCAGTGTTTCACGAATTGACGGCAAGGTAACGTTAAATGAACGATAAAAAATCCTCAATGTGGAATCATCGGCCTCACGCTGATGCGAGGGTTGCGGGTCCCGCACATGAAACAAACAGAGATACTCGAAGGAAGGGTCGGACCATGCTTCTCTACCTGCCAACCTTGCGCTCATCGCTGACGCCGCAAAGTCTTTTGGGTGGTTGTGCCCCGAGCCTGGTACTGCTGACTCTGGCAAGGTCCGCCTTGGCGGCTGCGCTCCGACTCTCGCGACCGCTGACGCCGGCAAAGTTCGTCTGGGTGGTTGCGCCCCGACCCTCGCGACCGCTGACGCCGGCAAGGTCCGCCTGGGCGGTTGCGCCCCGAGCCTCGCCACCGCTGACGCCGGCAAGGTCCGGCTGGGAGGTTGCGCCCCGACCCTTGCCACCGCTGACGCCGGCAAGGTCCGTCTTGGCGGTTGTGCGCCGACCCTTTCCACCGCTGACGCCGGGAAGGTTCGGCTCGGCGGTTGTGCGCCGACCCTTTCCACCGCTGACGCCGGGAAGGTCCGTCTTGGTGGCTGCGCCCCGACCCTCTCAACCGCTGACGCCGGCAAGGTTCGCCTCGGCGGTTGCGCCCCGACCCTTTCGACCGTCGACGCCGGCAAGGTCCGTCTTGGTGGCTGCGCTCCGACGCTCTCCACCGCTGACGCCGGCAAGGTTCGGCTTGGCGGTTGCGCCCCGACCCTTTCGACCGTCGACGCCGGCAAGGTCCGTCTTGGTGGCTGTGCGCCGACCCTTTCCACCGCTGACGCCGGCAAGGTCCGCCTTGGCGGCTGCGCGCCGACCCTTTCGACCGTCGACGCCGGCAAGGTCCGTCTTGGTGGCTGTGCGCCGACCCTTTCCACCGCTGACGCCGGCAAGGTCCGCCTTGGCGGCTGCGCGCCGACCCTTTCCACCGCCGATGCTGGTAAGGTCCGTCTTGGCGGCTGCGCGCCGACCCTCTCCACCGCCGACGCTGGCAAGGTGCGTCTCGGCGGTTGCGCTCCGTCGCTGCCGGCCGGTCCGAAGGCCGTCGCTCGCTAAAGACGCTTCACGCCAAACCCGCTAGAATGACCGTGTGCCGGGCAGTTCGCTGCCCGGCCCGTTGCTGTTTGCTCTCCTGCATCAGGATCAGCGCCCGTGTCGACCATCGTCTCATCGTCCCCGGAAGCCCCGCAAACAACGCCGCGGAAGTCGCCACTGGTCGTCTTCCATAAGGTCACGCCGGGCGGCCGCCTGCCGCAGCGCGCGGACCGGTCGGCGGCAGGGTCGCTGCCGACGCGGGCGTTTCGCTATTGCGAGCCCTCGACCAGCGCATCGGGCTACGGCTACTACATCTTCCCGCCGATCGGCTTCAGCCTGAAATGGGACGGCCATGACGTCATGTGGACGTTCGACGGGGCCCCCGAGTGGCTGCCGCTGAAGTCCGCCCAGTTCCCCGGGTTTCGCGACCTGTTCGACTCGGTCGCGCCGAAAGAAATCCAGGAATATGCGCCGCCCTTCCTGGTGGCCTTGCAAGAGCCCGGCCTCGTGCAGATATGGACAGGCATCATCGCCCGTACCGCGCCCGGGTGGAGCCTGATGGTCCGCCCGATGGTCAATCAGCCGCGCCGCGCCGCCTATGAGCCATTCGAAGGTATTATCGAGACCGACCACTGGTTCGGCCCGTTGATCACCAATATTCGCCTGACCAAGACCGACGTGCCGATCGATTTCTACGCCGATTTCCCCATGCTCCAGGTGCAGCCGATACCGCGGCAGGCGTACGACGAGGCGACGCTCAACAATTACGAGCTGGTGCCTGATTTGAAACAGCTTACGCCGGAGGACTGGGACGACTATTACGACACGGTGGTGCGCCCCCATGTCCAGGAAGTTCGCCCGCGCGGGCAGTATGCTGCCGCTGCGCGTAAGCGCCGCGCGTCCGAGACCGGCGGTAAATCGACCGACTGACCTACCGGCCGGGCAAACCGCGTTGGTGTAGGCAGCTGCTTCTCGTCATGGCGGCCCCGCCTCCCGTCATGGCCTGCCCGCCTCCCGTCATGGCCACCCCGCCCCCCGTCATGGCCGGGCCGCCTCCCGTCATGGCCGGCCTGCCTCCCGTCATGGCCTGCCTGCCTCTCGTCATGGCCACCCCGCCTCCCGTCATGGCCGGCCATGACGGGGGGCGGGGTGGCCATGACGGGGGGCGGGGTGGCCATGACGGGAGGCGGGGCCGCCATGACGGGGGGCGGGGTGGCCATGACGAGAAGGGGTCGGCGTGGCGAAGAGGTGGCAGGTTGCGCTACGAAACGCCGCGCAGTTCGTGGTTTGCGGCGGCCGCCTGGAGTTCCGCATCCCGCTCCGGCACGCCGGCCAGCCGCAGGCCCTCCGCGAACAACTCGCGATCGACCTCGCGTTGGAGGGGGGTCGTCGCCAGAAACCGCTCGACGGTGAAATCCGGCTCCAGCGCCATCAGCCGCCGCCGGATGATCGCCGCCTCCTGGGTCCGGCCGGTATGGCCAAGCGCCGCGAGATAAAGCCGGTGGCTGGCCGAGAATGACGGATTTATTTCGCTAACGATGCGTCCTGCCGCCACCGCCGACTCGAAATCGCGCTTCAGCAGATGGATATAGATGAAGAACGTATCGTAGAAGAACGCATGCGGATCGAGCGGCGACAGCTTCTTGTAGTGGTTGTTGCGGCGCTCGGCTTCCTCGGGTTCGCCCAGATAGGCGTAGGCACAGGCTGACAGTGCCCACGCCATCGCCATGTTCGGATTGAGCGACAGGGCGCGCTCGTGCAGGCTGATGGCCTCGCGCAGGCGATGATGCAGGAAGGCCCGGACATGCCCGGCAACCGCCAGGCCGCGGGCGTCGAACGGGTCCAGCACGATCGCGCGCTCGGCCAGTGTCCCGGCCTCTTCGATCGTCGCACGCGGATTGTCCGCCCAGCCTTCGCCAACGAAGAACACGTGCCAATAGGCATACCACGCATAGGCGGCGGCGTAATCGGGTTCCAGTTCGATGGCATGCGCGAGGTGTTCGCCCGCTTGCATGAACGGCGCTCGCTCCATCCGCCACATCAGCGGAATGGCGCGCAGCACAAGATCGTAGGCGGTGGCGTCGATCGGCGGCCGCGATGAACTGCGGCGTGCCTCGATCAGCAGGATCTCCGGATCGATCTGCGCCACCACCTCCGCGGCGATTTCGTCCTGGAGCGTTAACAGATCGTTAGTCTGGCGATCGAAGCGGCGCGCCCACACAACCTGGTTGCCGGCACGCAGATCGAGCAAGCGGACGGTGATGCGCAACCGGTTGCGCACCCGCTGGATCGAGCCATCGACCAGAAAGTCGATGCCGAAGGTGCGGCGGATCGCGCCCTCGTCACGGGTCTCCACGGCAAAGCGAGCGAGTGAACTGGAGGCAACGACGAACATCCACCGGAAGCGCGACAGCGCGGTGGTGATCTCCTCGGCCAGGCCGGGGGCGAGGTGAGCGTCCTCGTCCGATGCGCCAGGGAACTGCATCGGCAGCACGCCGACATGGGCGCCGCCACGGGCGTTGCGAGACTCCTGCCGCGGTTCCAGCACCGCCACCGGTTCGTCATGCTCGTCCTCGAGCGGCGGGGGCGGGGGCGGCGCAGCCTGGACCGGCGGGGCCGGAGGAGGAGAAACGCGCACCGGGACGCGACTGCCGTAGGGGCCGCGGATTTCCGCCAGCAGCTTCTGGGTTTCCTGCGACGGCGCGGCATCCAGCAGATCGGCCAGCACGGCGCGGCAGCGGTCGTAGGCCTGGATCGCCATGCCGCGCTCGCCGCGGGCGACATGCGCCCGCATCAGCGCCCGCCAGGCGCCCTCGTGCGCGCGGTCGATCTGGAGCAGGCGCTGGGCCGCGGGGATGGCCGATTCGGGTTCGCTCGATTCGCGCAGCAGCGCCTCGGCGACGTTGCGGGCGCGGTCGCGCAGGCGTTCGCGTTCGGTGGTCAGCCAGGCATCAAAGGTCGGATCGATGCCGTCCAGGTCTTCCAACAGGTCGCCGTCGAGCAGCGACAGCGAGGCGGGCTGATCGGTGGTGGCCCGCATCACCTCTTCCACGTCCACCCAGACTGCACTGGACCGCAGCGACAGATGGTCGCGGGTGACCTGCATGATCTCCCCCCCGGCGGGAGACAGCGTCTCCAGCAGCCGGTGGATCTCCTGCCGCAGCGAGGCGCGCGCCTGTTCTTCCGGCCGTCTGCTCCACAGCAATTCGGCCAGCCGGCCGCGCAGGGCGGGGCGGGGGGCGGACAGCGCGACGACGGCAAGCAGGGCGCGGGTCTTGCGTCCGGCGGGGAGTACGTTCTCGCTGGTGATCGTCCAGGCTTCCATCTGGCCAATCAAACGCAGCCGTAGCACCACCTGTCCGGAGGGGGCGGACTGCGAGGCTGGGCCTGGGGGCCTTATTGTCGTGCCTGCCATCATCACGTCATCAACACCGTCTCGGTTGTATCGCAAATTGGATCACCACGCCAAGACTTATGATATCGCTTCAGATCGCTGCTTCAGCGAAAATTTCTCGGACATCGTCGTTCCAAGGGCCGTGGAAGCGCCCCAGCCAGTGCTCCGCCTGGGTCGGCGCCCCGTCCGCGATCAGTTCCAAGGGCGTCAGGTAGCCCGTTTCATCCCGCCCTTCGGCATCGAGTTCGGGCTCGGGCGCGCAGCCCGTCGCGGGCAATGGCAACCACCTCGCGGGCCAGTCCGCGCAAATCGCCGTCCGTCCATGGGAGCTCCGTGGCGAGGCCTTGGAGCGGCACCGCTTCCCGCATCGCCACCGCATCCTTCCAGCCGGCACCGCGCAACAACGCTTCGGCGGCGGTCAGCGCGGCGTCGTCATACAGCAGGCCGACCCAAAGGGCGGATTGCGCCAACATCATTTCCGGCGTCCCGGCATCGGCACCGCGCATCTCCAGGAACTGCTTGAGGCGGACGTCGGTGAACACCGTGGTCATGTGGTCGGCAAAGTCGCCCACGGTGGCCTGAGTTCCCGCCAGGTTGTGCAGCCGCCCCATCATGAAGTCGCGGAACCGGCTGCCGGCCACGTCGATGTATTCCCCGTTTCGGTAGACGAAATACATCGGCACGTCATCGACCAACCATTCCGCATAACGCTCGAAGCCGAACCCATCCTCGAACATCACCGGGGGGATGCCGGAGCGGTGGTTGTCGGTGTCTGTCCAGACATGGGCGCGGTAGGAGAGGAAGCCGTTCGGCTTGCCCTCGGTGAACGGCGAGTTGGCGAACAGCGCCGTGGCCAGCGGCTGCAACAGCAGCCCGACCCGCAGCTTGCGCCGCATGTCCGCTTCCGAGGCGTAGTCGAGGTTCACCTGCACCGTACAGGTGCGCGTCATCATGTCGAGGCCGCGCGTGCCAACCAGCGGCATGTAGCGCCGCATGATGGCGTAGCGGCCCTTCGGCATCCACGGCATGTCGGCCCGCCTTGCCATGGGATGGAAGCCGAGCGGGGCGAATCGATCCGCAGATCCTCGGCGATCGACCGCACCTGGGCGAAATGGGTCTCCATCTCGGTCCTGGTGTCGTGCAAGGTCTCCACCGGGGCGCCGGAAAGTTCGAGCTGGCCGGCAGGCTCCAGGGAGATCGCGGCGCCGCCCTGTTTCAGTCCGATGATATTGCCGTGGTCGGTGATCGGGCTCGCGTCGTAGCGCTGCATCCCGGTCAGCAGGTCGCGAATCGAGCCGGGCTGGCCGTCCGCCGGCAAATAGGGCGGCGTCGCCAGGTCATCGCGGCGGAAGCCGAACTTCTCGTGTTCCGTGCCGATGCGCCAGTCGGCCGGCGGTTTGCAGCCGGTCGCGATGTGCTCTGCCAGTTGGCGGATCGAGGTGATCGGAGTCGCGTCGCCGTCTCCGGGATTGGACATGCGGTTCCCAGACGTTTCGGGGTTAAGGACCAGCTTCTTAGCCGCACCAGGGGGGCTGCAACAATGCCAGCCCGGCAACGCAGGCGGTCTCGGCCCGAAGCACGCGTGGACCGAGGCTCACCGGCGTTACAAAGGGATGCCGGAGCATGACGTCAAGCTCGGAGGGCGTGAAGCCGCCTTCGGGGCCGACCAGCAGGGCGGCCGGCTGTGTGGCGGGCATTGGCCTTGCGGCTTGGGCGCGTTCGATGGCGGCGTAGAGGGCGCGGCCGGCCGGCCAGGTTGCGAGCAGGTCGGGGAGGCGGGTTGGCGGGTGCAGGACGGGGATGGTCGAGGCGCTCGCATTGTTCGGCGGCTTCCGTGGCAATCGCGGTCAGGCGAGCTTCGTTGATGCGGGCGGTGTTGGTGCGCTCGGTGAAGATGGGGAGGAGCGCGGAGACGCCCAGCTCGGTGGCTTTCTGCACGACGAGGTCGGTGGCGTCGCGCTTCAGCAGGGCGAAGACGAGCCACAGGTCGGGGTCGGGCTGCTGCGGGCGAAGCTGGGTTTCGACGGCGAACGTTACGCGGTCACGGCGGAGTTGGGCGATGCGGGCGTGCCACTCGCCGTCGCGGCCGTTGAACAGCCGCACCCGGTCGCCGGCGCCGCAGCGGAGGACGGTGCCGAGGTAGTGGGCCTGTGCGGTGGCGGCGGCGATCGTCGCTCCGGCGGCGAGGTCGTCCGGGACGTGGAGACGCGGGATGGTGGTCATGAACCTCTCCCGCGGGAGCGGGAGAGGTCGAGACGCGAAGCGGCGAGGGTGAGGGAGATCGGGTCGGCACACTGCCGGTGCACTCCCCCGACCAGACCCACATACTGTGCCCCTATCGGTTTCGGATCGATCTGTGCGTTACCCGATCCGGGGAGACGCCCGGCACCTGCTCCGGGTGGCCAGCTCACACCGCAGCGACCGGCGGGTTGAACTCGCCGGTCTCCTCATGGGGGAAGGCGTCCTGCCGCAGGCCATCGGCGGAAAAGTCCAGCTCGTTCGGCCACGCCAACCCGATGCCACCCGGCAGAACCCGCATTTCCCGGACGAACCAGGTCGAAGTCCTCAAGCGCCGCGAACAGGCCGCCACGGACGATGAACGAGGTGAGATCGACGGTGGCCTGCGCGCCGTCGGACCAGGTGATGGTGACGGTGTGATCTGGCTGTGCGGCTGCGTGGGTAATCCGGGATAGCATGGATCAGTCGTCGATCCTTTGTGGCGGTTGGCCCGTGCGGGCCAGGTTCCAGTTCAAATATAGTGCATCCTTGTGCCGCTGTCCCGACTACCCGGTGACGCGGATATCCCAGCGACGCAGACGTCCATTGCTCGACAGCAGCGCAGCGTCGGCAATCGCGAACTTCGCCGAGAAGTCGGCGCCGAAGACGTGGAAGTGGGGCGGGTCATGATCATTGCGGAAGATCATCACGTTGAGCGGGCCTATGCGGCCAATCGTGGGCATGGCGGTGAGATTGCCAAATATGGGGAAGTCGGTAGCGCGAGGCTCGCGCCTCCTGCCTCAATCTGCCACGGTCAGATCAGCAAGAAGCTAACGTCGCACACCGGGCGCGTTCCCGACCCGAGCCTCGAAGCACGACGTGTCTGCCGCCCTGGCCGGTTATTGCGTGGGGCGCTGCTTCAGCCAGTTGCCGAGGGAGAACAGGATGGTGGCATCGGCAGGGCGATTGGCGGCGCGCAAGGCCTCGTAACGGTCCGCCATGACAGCGGCGAGGGTTCGTCTGGACCGTCTGGCATCCAGGATGGCGGGGAGCGCGAGCGGGTCGCAGAGCCACACTTCGTATTCCTCATGCGTCATGCCGAGGGTATCGTACAATTCCAAATCTTGGGCCCAGGGCTCCTGGGCGTCATGCCAGCCGCCCACGAAATCGTCGATATCGTCGGCCGACGCCTCCCCTCTACTGTAGAGATCGAGGAAGCTTGGTGCTCGTGCTTGAGTGTGCAACTCAGACATCGATCCTCCGCCCGCGCTCGGCGTTCTTGGTCCATACGCCGGTGATTGGGTCCTTGGTCCCGATATGCCTGCCACGTCGGTTGTAGACTTCGACTTCGGCGGGGCAAGCCGTCCCAGGTCATCAGTTCCTTGCCGTCCTCGCTGCGCCAACGCCGTTCCCCCTCAACATAGCCGAGGTACGCGCAGACTTCCAGGATACTCGGCGTCGGTATCGGCTTGCGGCCCACGGTGGTGACCCCATTTATACCGTCACGCCGCGTGTGTACCAGGGGTCGATGAACGAAGCGTTACCGCTGCTCCGTTACTTTTGCCGGCCGCATTAGTCCAGCCGCGCCAAGAGGTCCGGCCGATCGATCGAGGCCCACGCCTGGCGTGCAACCGCTGCCGACTGGAGTGCAGGCTGTATGGAAAGCCGCGCAATTGGCGTAGGCCGAGGAGGCCACCTTCCGTTACTCAACGCGGTTCCAGCCTTGCAGTGACCCCATCACGCGCCCTAATCAAGTTCCTCGTAGCGCGGAGCGTCGCCAATGCCCGACACACCATTGATTTCCGCAGTCGAGTTCTCCGCCAACTTCGCCCGCTACGAGGCGGAGGCCTCGGGCGCGGATGTGGTCAAGATCGTCC
Organism: uncultured Alphaproteobacteria bacterium; assembly: GCA_963762885.1. GTDB lineage: Bacteria > Pseudomonadota > Alphaproteobacteria > Acetobacterales > Acetobacteraceae > JASHVB01. Next base: position 180,992 of record CAVXNH010000083.1, on the reverse strand, counting down.
GCGACGGGCACGTTGTGGGGGGCTACCTGTCCGCTCGCGAACTCGCACACTACGAGCAACTGAAGCGGCGCGAAGCCGAAGTGCTGCGCGTCGGTGAATTGCCGCCGGATGTCGTTGCCGACATCGAATCCCGCCGAGGACCGGCTCCAGCCCACAGTGAGCCTTCCGCCGCCTCGGGTCGGCCTTGTCATTCGCTACGCGTTTCTCTGGAGCCACGAAGCCGCGCGCGGCGCCGATGAGGCTCGCAAGGACCGGCCCTGTGCCGTGGTGGTCGCCGCGCGGCAGCAGGGTGGCGAGGAAGTCCGGGTGATCGTGGCGCCGGTTACGCACGAGCCACCACCAGACCCTGCGTCGGCCATCGAACTGCCACCGGACGTGAAGCGCCTGCTTGGGCTTGATGCCGCGCGGCAGTGGCTGCGCTTCGAGGAACTCAACCGGTTTACCTGGCCTGGCTTCGACATGCGGCCGGTGCCCGGGCAAGCCGGTCAGTGGGACTACGGAATGCTGCCGCGATCGTTGTTCGAGCAACTTCGCCAAGGCATCTTGCGGCGACAGAGCGAGGGGGCAACGAGAGTGCAGGATCGCGATTGATCGCGCGCAGTGATTTCACGTGACGTTGCTTCAGCCGAACCGCGCCGCGAGGTCGGACCGACCGATTGAGACCCACGCCTTACGCGCCGTCGCCACCCGCGCGGCGCGTAAGGCAATTTCGGCAAGCGCGCTATCGCGCCGTCCATTGCGCGCCGTTTCGTTGGTGGGCTCAACCAAACGATCCACGAAAGGGTGGTCAGTTGCGCACCGGAGCGGCTTCCCATACTGCGCAGACGGCGTCAGAATTTCAAACGCGTCGATATGACCAGGAGCGTTGATATGTTTGTTATGAAGAGCTGGGGATACGATCGTGACTCTTGGAATACGGTTGCGGCTCTTGGCAAGTGGTTGGTCAAGGTTGTTTGCTTCACCTTTGCTCTTACGCTACCGGCCGTGGCGGACGCTGCGGAGACGTATCCCTTGATGGAGGTGTTTGCTTGCCCCACGTTGGCAACCGCAAAGGACCAGGCTAGGAAATCGCAGTGGGCGGCTGAGCAGCCACTTAGCGTCTTTGACAACGAAGAAAGTGTGACGGCGGCAGGATGCAAGTTCTCGCAGGTGGCTATCACGACCGTTGATCCACAACCAACGTCGGATATTCCCCCTTTCATCGCATGGGAAAACGCGGTTGACGCTAACGGTCCGGACGTTTCTGTTGTCGATTATCAGGGCCTGCGCCTCCTGATCAGGACGTCTACCGTCAAACAGGAGGTTAGATATCTCTATGGACAATTAACTTTCGGCGATGGCCAGACAACGATGGGTTGGGTGGAAATGCCCAGAACTCCTTATGGTTTGGTGTTCGCGGAAATGTACAGAAGGAACCCACAGCGTGCAGAGCGATTGATCGTTCTTCACCGCGTCTCGCACTGACAGGCGGCCGGCAGGTTCGCCGCCACGACGAACACCCCGCCCCACCCCCACATTGAACTCCCCCCGCCCCACGGCGCACACTCCCGCCATGCCGGCGCACACCGATATCGTCACGCATGGCTGGGTCGCCCGGCTCCCACGCGCGTGGCTGCCCTACATCTTGCTCGCCCGCCTCGACCGCCCCATCGGCACCTGGCTGCTCTTCCTCCCCGGCCTCTGGGGCATCCTGCTCTCCGGCCCGCGCCCCGCCGACGCCCTCCGCCTGATCGTCCTGTTCGGCATCGGCAGCCTGGTGATGCGGGCCGCCGGTTGCGTGGTCAACGACCTGTGGGACCGCGACATCGACCGCCGCGTCGCCCGCACCGCCGCCCGCCCGCTCGCCTCGGGAGCGCTGCGTCCCCACCACGCCCTGATCTTCTTGGCCGTCCTGCTGGCGATCGGCCTGGCGATCCTGCTGCAACTCAACCGCCTGGCGCAGGCGCTGGGCGTCGCCTCCCTGCTGCTGGTAGCGCTCTACCCGCTGGCCAAGCGAGTCACCTGGTGGCCGCAACTCGCCATGGGCTTCACCTTCGGCTTCGGCGCCCCGCTCGGCTACGCCGCCGGAGCCAACCGCATCGATGCCGCCTGGGCATTGCTCTACGCCGCGACAATCCTGTGGGACCTCGGCTTCGACACCATCTACGCGCACCAGGACCGCGAGGATGACGCCTTGCTCGGCATCGGCTCCAGCGCGCTGGTACTCGGCGAACGCACCAAGCCATTCCTGGCCGCCACTTACGCCGGCATGCTGCTGGTGCTCGCGGCGGCCGGCTGGGAGCGTGGCCTCGACGCCTGGTTCTACCTCGCGCTGGCCCTGCCGGCGGCGCTCCTGGCACGCCAGGTCGTGGCATTGGACATCGACGACCCCGCCAACTGCCTGCGCCAGTTCCGCGCCAACCGCGAGGCGGGCCTGGCCGTCGGCCTGGCGATCCTGTTGGGGTGGCTGTGAAGCCCAATAGCTCCCAGAAAGAAGACCTTGGCCGGAACCTGGCGCGGTCCCACATCCGAAAGCTTCACGTCTATCGTATGGAACCCTCACAACCGGGCAAGACACGAGGCAGACTATCCGGATCGTCCCAGGTTCACGGCCGCCGAACTGATTGACTGGACACGCATCTACAAACGGGTTGACGTTGAGCATCCCAAGCTTGGTAGGAGCAGTTTCCAGGCCCTCGTCGGACGTGAAATCGTCGGGCGTGACCTCACCGTGCTGTACCGCGGTTTATTTCGTGGCATACACCAAGGACCATGGCATCATCGAAGTCATCAGCGTCAGGTTCGCAGACAGCTATGAACGCTCGATCTTCCTCCGCTAAGCCGCTGAACCGACGCTCGCAGGCGAAGCAAGGCGTAGGGCGGGCGAGACCGGCTCCTACGCTCGACCGCGACGCCCTCGAGGCTCTCACGTGGATCGAGGGCGGTATGCCGGACGACCAGGTCGGCTATGGTCCTGACGCGCCCAGGCTTAGCGAAGAGCAACTGCGGCAATTTGAGCCGGCATCTGTACGTCCGCGTCCCTGACCCTGCGCCCCGGCGCCGCCGCTCATTGCTGCCGAAATAGCGCATGTGAAGCTGACCGGTCGGGATTGCTGTCACTCCAAGCTAGCCAGCGAGGCAGCAACCGCCAGTTTTGTGAACTGCCAAAATGGTGTCTCGGCAGGCGGCGGGTCGCTTAACCAAGCCGACCCACGCCGCAACCGCGCGCAAAGCGACGACAATCGGGCGCGCTCCCTGTTATGACCGCCAACCGCAACGAGCAGACCTTCGTCCTCGCCCACACCGTCGTCGACCACGCGCCTCTGGTGCCGGAGATCGCCCTTCACCTCGCCACCGAGATCACCCCGATCTGGCAAGCCACCGAAGACTGGCTGGCGGAACGCAATGTCGATCCCCCGTTCTGGGCGTTCGCCTGGCCCGGCGGCCAGGCCCTCGCGCGCCACATCCTCGACCACCCCGCCCTCGTCGCCGGCCGCCGCGTGCTGGACTTCGCCGCCGGCGGAGGCATCGCCGCGATCGCCTGCGCGCAAGCCGGCGCCATCGTGGAGGCGGCCGAAATCGACCCGCTGGCGACCGCCGCCATCCACCTGAACGCCGCCGCCAACAACGTCGCCCTGACCGCCGCCCCCGGCGACGTGGTCGGCGCCCCCTGCCGCTGGGACCTCATCCTTTGCGGCGACGTCTGCTACGAGGCCCCGATGACCGCCCACATCCTGCCCTGGCTACGCGCCATGTCCCGCCAGGCGGAGGTCTGGATCGCCGATCCCGGCCGCGCCTATCTACCGGCCGATGGCTTGGCCGCCTTCGCCACCTACCGCGTCCCGACCTCGCTGGAACTGGAAGACCGCACCGAGCGCCTCGTGACGCTCTACCGCTTGTCCGGCTGATGCCCGCCCTTGCCAGGCGACCCACCAAGCGGCACCCCGTTCACCGTCAGCCCATCCTTGCCGGCGACAATGTCCCACACGAGGTGATCGCCTTCCGGCCGCCCGAACCCCCGCGCCATTGCGACGAACGGCAGCGCCTGCTGAAGGCTCGGATTGCCCTGCGCCTGCTTCATCAGCTCATCCAGCCCCTTGGCGGTGATATGCGCCTTCGCCTGGTAGTCGTCCGGCCCGCGCACCAGCACCTGCCCGTGCCCATGCAGGTCGGCCGGCCCGACATCGAAATCCAGCGTGTCCATGCCGAACGTCACGCCGCCGTGGGCCAGCATCGTCAAGGCCTTGGCCTGTAGCCGGGCCGGGTCCGCATCCTGGTCCGTCGCGTCCAGCGCCAAAGCCGTCGCGTCGGCGAGCGATACGCCGGAGATGCTCGGCCGCAGCTCCAGATGGTGCGGCATCAGCGTCGTCACCTCCGATGCCATGTTCTCCACCGCCACCCCATCGAACGCGATGTCCAGGCTCCCGTGCAGCATCCCGTCGGGCGCCGCGCCTTCGATCCCGAACCGCATTTGCTTCACCGCCGCCTCGCCTTGCCCGGCGACGGCGATATGCAGGCCGCTGATCGTCTCCTCGCCGTGCATCCCGTTGATGACGCCGCGCACCGACTGGATCAGAGCGCGCAGCGCCGCACGCCCCGGCGCGGACAGCGCTGCGTCGCCGGGTTGCGCCGCAGCCGCCGGAGGCAGCGTCGCCAGCAGCCCGCCGACCGCCGTCAGCAGGGCAGCCGCATGGTCGCGATCGATACCGTCGATCCGGCCACTCGCATCGATCCGATCCGCGCCGAACGCCATCGCCGGCGTGTCGCCGACCCGCGAGGCGCTGCGCCATCCGGTGATCGTGCCCTGCTGCACCAGATCCATCCGCCCGTCATGCGGCGTCAGCGTGCCCCGTGCCAAATACCGATCGATGTGTTGCTCCTGGTGCTGCCGGGGGCTGTCGGTGACCAGCCCGAGATTGCCCAGGTCCATATCCAGGCTCGACGGCGTTGCGAACGCCGGGTCCAGCACGGCATGCGACGCCTGCGTGCCGATGCTGAGCTTGAACTCGGTCGGCACTTTGTCGCCGGTTGGCGCGCCGGCCTCCGGCATTTGCAGGGTGAAGCGCGCAGCGGCGGGAAGGTGCAGCGCGTCGATCCCCCAGCGCCCGCCGTCCAACGGCCGCACGTTGGCGTTGACCTCGTTGTCCCCGCTCGCATCGGCGAACGGCAGCGCCACCCGGAAATGGTCGTCTTCCGCGGTCACCCGCAGCTTCTGTGCCGTCGCGCCTATGTTGGGACCGAGCAATCCGGCGAACCACGATTGCAGGTTCTGCTGCAACGTCCGGGCGCCGTCCTGGTCGATCGTCTGCGCTCCTGCGCTGATCGGCAGCAGCAGCGTAAGGCAGAGCGCGAGAGTGATGCGCGACACGGCGTTCCATCCAAGCTGTGGGACTCCACAATACCGCACATCCACCCCGCAACGTAACCTCTCCCGCGGGAGCGGGAGAGAGCCTGCCCCAGGGCGCTTGACCCGGGGGTCGGGGTGCGAAGCGTCGAGGGTTAGGGTGATCGGGTCGGCACACGCCGTGTCCCTCTCCCCCCTCCAACCACACACGCAATGCGTGATCCGAGGCCCACCCACGGCTATTTTCCGGACGCGCGTCGATGCCATGACCGCGGAACCGAATGAGCAAAGCAAGGACTGGCGCTGTGCCGGACGGCGCACGACGTCCTGGCGGGCACGCTGGGGCCAGCGGCTTTGGCCAAGACTAGCATTATAGTCACTTGGTCAGGCATTTAGCGTACTCGCTGCCGGAGGGGCATCTGCAATGAGACTGGTCTTGATTATCGCCGTACTGCTCCTCGTGGCAGTGAGCGCGGCCGGCGTGGTGCCGGGTGCCGATCTGGTCCGGCAATATCTGCCGTCAGCCACGCTGGCGTTGGCGGTTCTGGTTCTGATCGGGGTGGTTGCCCAGCCGCGCCAAGCGATGCCGGAGCGAACGCCCGCAGCCGAACCGGCCCGCCCGGCGCCGATACCGCCTCAAGCCAGCCGTGCAGACGCCGAAATCGTCCACTTCCTGGCGATGCTCCAGGAAAAGGGTCGACTGGTCGATTTCCTGATGGACGACATCAACGCCTATAGCGATGCCCAGGTCGGGGCAGCCGCCCGGGTCGTTCACGCCGGATGCAAGGGCGTCTTGAAGGAGCATTTCATGATCACGCCGGTACGCACCGACCCGGAGGGATCGATGGTGCAGGTTCCCGCCGGGTATTCCGCCAACGAGTATCGGCTGGTTGGCAAGATCGCAGGAGCAGCGCCGTTCTCCGGTGTGCTTGTCCACCGTGGCTGGAAGACGGATACGGTGAAACTGCCACAGTTGCTGGGCGGCGCTGCCGACCCGTTGCCCGCCATCGCTCCCGCCGAGGTGGAAGTAAAATGAACACCCCGCGGAAGGCGGCCCGGCTTAGCCAACCATCTGGACCCGCATCATCAGGACGCCAACTTCCATGAGTGTTCGCTTCAGCCTCGGGATCGACCTCGGCACCAGCAACTGCGCGATGGCGCTGACCGATCTCGACACCGAGCAAACCGAAATTGTCCCGATCCCCCAGATCGTCGCGCCGAGCCAGTTGGGCGAGAAGCCGACGCTGGCCTCCGCGCTGTATCTGCCTCATCCGGAGGAGTTCCGGCCGGGGACGTTCCCGCTGCCGTGGGACGACAGCCAGCAGTCCGGGGTCGTCGGGCAATTCGCCCGCGACCATGGCGCCCTGGTGCCCGATCGCCTGGTGACGTCAGCCAAGTCCTGGCTGTCCAACCCGCACATCGATCCGAAGCAACGCACGCTGCCCTGGCGGTCCGACAGCGCGGAGGAAAAACTCTCGGCGTTCGATTGTTCCCGCCGCTACTTGCAGCACCTCAAGGGCGCCTTCGTCCACGCCGTGCAGGCCCAGGGCCGGCAGTGGGACCTCGGCGACGGCCAGATCGTGCTGACGGTGCCTGCCTCGTTCGACGAGGTGGCGCGTAGTCTGACCGCCGCGGCTGCCGAGGCCGCCGGGCTGGGCCACGTCACGTTGCTGGAGGAACCGCAGGCCGCCTTCTACGCCTGGGCCGCGCGGGCGGGCCGGGAATGGCGCCATGCGGTGACGCCGGGCGACATCGTCCTGGTGTGCGACGTCGGGGGCGGCACCGCTGACTTCAGCCTGATCGCCGTGACCGACGTCGCCGGCAACCTGGAACTCGAGCGTATCAGTGTCGGCGAGCACATACTGCTCGGCGGCGACAACATGGACCTGGCGCTGGCCTATACGCTTCAGGCCCGGCTGGAGGCCGAGGGGAAATCGCTGGATGCCTGGCAGTTCCTGGCGCTGGTGCATGCCGTGGAACGCGCGAAGATCTCCTTGTTCGAGGACCCCGGCCTGGCGGAAGCGCCGATTTCGGTGCCCTCGCGCGGTTCCAGCCTGTTCGCCAAGACGATTGGCACGGTGCTCGATCGCGCGACGCTGTCGCAGGTCATCCTCGACGGGTTCTTCGCGCAGACCGCGCTCGACGACCTGCCGCGCGAGGCACGGCGGGCCGGATTGCAGGAATTCGGCCTGCCCTACGCGTCCGACCCAGTGATCAGCAAGCATCTCGCCCGCTTCCTCACCCGCAGCCTGCAAAACGTGCAGGCCAGCGAACAGCTAGGCGCGCTGGTTGGGGCGCGGGCCGGCGGGCCAGCGCTGATGCCGACCGCCGTGTTGTTCAACGGCGGCGTGTTCAAGGCCGCGCCGATTCGCGCCCGGGTGCTGGGCCTGCTGGCATCCTGGAACGGCGGACAGACGGTCCGGGAACTCGAAGGCTTCGAGCCGGACCTCGCGGTCGCCCAGGGCGCTGCCATCTACGGCCAGCACCGCGCCACCGGCAAAGGCATGCGCATCAAGGCCGGCGCCGCGCGCTCGTACTATGTCGGCCTGGAAACCTCGATGCCGGCGATTCCCGGGTTCCGGCCGCCGGTCAAGGCGCTCTGTGTCGTGCCGCAGGGCATGCAGGAGGGAACCGAGCAATTGATCGAGGACCGCACGTTCGGCCTGGTGACCGGCGAGGCCGCGGCGTTCCGGTTCTTCTCGTCCGCGGTGCGCAGCGGCGACACACCGGGCCAGATCCTGCCGGACGCCGAACGCGAACTGGAAGAGACCAGCCTGCTGGAAGTCGAACTTCCTGCCTTGCCCGACGTCCCGCCAGGGCAAGTCGTCCCGGTGCGCATCGAGGCCGCCGTCACGGAACTTGGCACGCTGGAACTCTGGATGAAGCACACCAACTCCGACCGGAGATGGAAGATTGAGTTTCAGGTCCGCACGCAGTAGCGCCGGCCTCGGTGCACGCGACACGGCCCGGCAGTGATGGCAGCCCGTTTTTCCATCGGCGTCGATCTCGGCACCACCAACTCGGCACTTGCTTACGTCCCGCTCAGCGGCGACGCACAGCCCGAGGTGCTCTCTGTCGCGCAATGGGGCAGCCCAACCACGCTGGTGGACACGCCGACGCTGCCCTCGTTCCTCTATCTGCCGGAGGACGCGCTTGCGGTCGACTTGCGCGGCAAAGTTCCGGGAACCGAGGGCTGGATTGCCGGCCGCCTCGCCCGCCGCAGGGCAGGCGAAACGCCCGGGCGGGTCGTGCGGTCGGCAAAGTCCTGGCTATGTCACCACTCGGCCGACCGGTCGGCACCGATCTTGCCCTGGGGATCGGAGGAGCTTGCGCCGGCGCAGAAGATCTCGCCCGTGCGTGCCGCCGCGTTCGTCCTGAACTATCTGCGCGGCGCCTGGGACAGCCGCTTCGGCCAATCCGGCGATGCGTTCGATGCGCAGGAAATCACCATCACGGTGCCGGCCTCGTTCGACGCCGCCGCGCAACGCCTCACGCTGGATGCCGCGAAGCAAGCCGGTTTCCCCGACAGCGTGCGGCTGCTGGAGGAGCCGCAGGCGGCCTTCTATTGCTGGCTCGAACAACACGGCGCGGCCGAGCCATTGTGGCAGGGCCTGGACCCTCACATCGTGGAGCAACGGCACGTCCTGATCGTCGATGTCGGCGGCGGCACCTCGGATTTCAGCATGATCGAGCTGCGGCCCGGCGCGTCGGGCGCGACCCCCGGCATAAGGCGGGTGGCGGTCAGCGAACATATCCTGCTGGGCGGCGACAATATCGATCTGGCCCTCGCGGTCCTGCTGGAACCTCGGCTCGTGCTGGAACGCGGCCGGATGTCCGGCCCACAATGGGATCACCTCGTCGCGTCGTGCCGCGATCTGAAGGAGCAAGCGCTTTCAGGTGTCGGCTCGGCGCAAGAGCAATACGTTGTGGCTTTGGCGGGGCGTGGGTCCGGCCTGGTGGCCGGGGCACAGACCGCAACGCTGACCCGCGACGAGGTAGAGCACCTGGTGCTAGATGGGTTTTTTCCACTCTGCGCGGCGGGCACCCGGCCCTATCGCACCCAGTCAGGTTTGCGCGACTGGGGCCTGCCCTACGCGGCCGACAGCGCGGTCACCCACCATCTGGCCGATTTCCTCCGCGACCGCCCACGCGTGGATGCCGTGTTGTTCAACGGCGGTTCGCTCCACGCCGCGGTGTTGCGTCAGCGCTTGCTCGACCAAATCGCGGCCTGGCAAGGCGGCGCCCGCCCGATCGAGCTGGAAAATGCCGAACCCCACCTTGCCGTCGCGCGCGGCGCTGCTCGCTTCGGCAAGCTGCTGCACAGCCACGCCGGTCGCATCGCGGCGGGTGCTGCCCACGCGGTGTTCCTCCAGGTTCAAACAGCACCTGCGGCGACGGACCTGGCGGCTGTGCCGGCGCTGGTCTGCGTGCTGCCACGTAACGCGGCAGCCGAGCAAGTGTTCGACATCAACCTGCCGGGTCTTGAGCTGCGCACCGACCACTTGGTGAGCTTTCAGGCCTGTTCCTCGACCCGTCATGGACGTTGTCGGGCGGGGGACGTGCTGCCGTGGGACGCGGACGCCTTCCACCTGCTGCCGCCGCTGCAAACGATCATCCGAACGCAGCAGGGGGCCGATGCCAAACCGGACCGGACCGTGCCTGTCCGACTGGCCGCGAAGATGAATGTGTTGGGACTGCTGCAGATTTCCTGCGTCGGGACAGACCTGCAAGCGCCGCAATCCTGGCCGCTCGAGTTCAATCTGCGTCCGCACGAGCATGGCAGCGCAGCGGTGCGCGGTACGCCCGCTACCGCGCCCGTCGCGCCGAACGCAACGAGCGAATTCCCAGCAGGCGGCGCGAGATCACATCACGACCATCTTCACCCGTCCGCCGCCGAAATCCGATCGGCTGACCGCCAATACCGTCCTGAAGCACCTGGAACGCGTCATCGGGCTGCCCCGGCATGAGTGGAATGCGGCCCTTTTCGCGCTCTTTGGCCGGCTCTGAACGAACGGACGATGGGCCGTAAGCTTTCGGTGGAGCATGAAGAGGCCTGGCTCACTTTGGCCGGGTTTCTGCTGCGTCCCGGGTTCGGCTTTGCCCATGACGGGCTTCGCATGGACGAGCTGTGGCGGCTGCGCGATGCGAGGACTGTGTTTTCCCGGCAAACGCAGCAAGGTCCAGGAATGCATCCTCTGGCGTCGGGTGGCCGGCGGGCTTTCGGCGGAGCGTCAGGAGAAGCTGTTGGCGGGCGAGCAAGCCAGTATCCGCGCCGGCAAGGCGCCGCCGGAACTGGTCCGCCTTGCCGGTTCGCTCGAACGCCTGTCGCGCGAGACGAAGGCGGACCTGATCCAGACATTCATCGCCCAGGTGCTGCACCGGGTGGAGCTCAAGCAGCATTGTGCGCCGTACCTTGCCGCACTTGGCCTGTCTGCTGAACCGGGCGCCGCTCTATGCGGGGCCGGAGACGGTTGTCGCCGCGGAATTCGTCGCGCGCGCCTACGCGGCATTTGCAGGTGTTCGATTGGGCCGAGCCCGAGTTGTTGGAGGTCCACACTCTTTTCCTGCGGGCGGCGCGCGTCGTGGACGACCGCAACCTGGATGTTCCCAAAGTCACTTCGCAACCAGATCGCCCGCAAGCTTGAGGGCGCCGGTATCGCACCCATCCGCACCGCAACGATCAAGGCGTTCACGCCAGCCGGACGCACGGACAGCACCGCCCTGTATGGCGAGCCGCTGCCTCCAGGACTGATGCTCGGTGCCAACCTGGATTGAATAGCAACCGCCGGCGGCAAGAGGAGGACTCCTTGTGGATGATCAATCGATCCGTCAAACGATGGTAATTGCCGTCGCAGCTTGCCTGCTATTGGGGTAATAGGGGCAAAACCCCGGGCAGCCCACCGTTCAGGCGGGCTGCCCGCCGGCAGCGGACTAGTCCCGGCAGTTGCGCAACGACAAGGTGACCGGGAACGCGAAGCCGGCTGCCGAGATAGTCCCAGAACGCGACGCCGAGCTTTGCGCATGTCTTGCCTAAACCGAGAAAGGCGTCACGGCAGTCGCGACCGAGGTCGCTGCGGGTTCCGGCGCTGACCTTGCGACGGGTAACCTGACAGCGGATGTCGTTCTCGGAGCCATTAGTATTCAGCGGTGTCTCGGGTCGGTCGAGCACCGCCAGCAGTTCGTCCTTGTTGGCGAGCAGGCGTGCCAACAGACGATCCAACGTGATGAAGCCGGTGCGGCGGCGGAAGATGCGATTGAACCGTGCCCGCAGTGCAAGACGGCGGTGTTTCTCGGGATCGGCGCGGTACGCCTTGAGAGCGGCGTAGAAGTCCAGGATCAGCTTGCGCACCTTCTGCTGAGCGGCACGGTTGTGGTCGGTGAAGGCGTCCAGCTTGTGCACCAGCCGTTCAGCATGCACCCAGCACAGCGCATGCCGGCCGACGGCAAACTGCCCGGCATCATCGCTTAACACGACGCCATCGCGCAGGAATTCGTGCGCGTGGATGCTGCCCCAGATCGCTCCTTCGGTGGCGATCTGCACCGGATTTGGTGCCATGGTCAGGGCAGCGAAGCCAAGCCGGTCGAGATGCGCCTGCCATGCGGCTTGGTCAGCAAAGGCTGCTTCCGGCTGCTCGGCCAGTTGGGCGATCAGGGGAGCGGATAAAGCGCGGCTGCGCATATAATCGAACGCTGCGGCGTTGAGCACGAAGTCGGTATGGCCGGCACGCAGTAGGTCGAGGAAGTTCAGCCGGCTCTTCGATGGCCGCGTGCCGAACCAGGTGAACCGGTCATTGCCGATTTGAGTGCAGAAGCTGTTCGCCATTTTGTGTCGTGCGCCAGTGTCGTCGACCGATATCCAAGGCGATGTTTGCAATCCCGCGCGCAGCACGTCGCGGGCTTCGGCGAGAAAGCCGTCCATGCTTCTCGGTCAGCAGGCGCTGGACCTCACGCTTGGAGATCGACAGGCCAACCGACTGCAGCAGGGCAGTCAGCCGCGGCAACGTGGATTGACCTTGATGGTACTGCATCAACACGAAGCGGCGCAGGTCAGGTCCGAAATGTCCCTCGGTCCCCTCTGGCAGCGGCGCGACGATGGTCTGACCGTCCGGTGTGGCCCAACGCTCGCGGCGGTAGCGGATCGCATGCACCGACAGCACAAGCTCCTGGACCAGATAGGTCTCGTAGCCCTTGAAGCGCGACCCTGCCGGTGCCGCGACTTTCAGCACACGGTCCTCAACGTTCGACCCGCGGGCTGCACCTTGCCGCGTCGACGCGCCGGTTCCCGGCTGCCAGGCTTGGATGGTTCGGTGGCCTTGTCCATGCCGCTTGGCTTGATGTCAGGACGGCCCTTTCAGGCCTTTCAGCCGGGCGATCTCCTCACGTTGCGCCGCCACTGTTCGCTCCAGTTCGGTCAACCTTCGCCAATAGATTGCCCACCAACTCCCGGAGCTGGGCAGACGACAGGCCATCAAAGTTATCCGGCTGGCTCACACATAGCTTGAATCCGAGTCGCCCGCGTCGGGGCAAGCACCAAATGCACTGCATGCCCGGGGTTTTGCCCCTATTACATATTGGGCGAGCCGTTCTCTCGCCAAGGCCGAGGACCAGATCGACCTGATGCTCCAGCGCGGACAAATTCCCGTCGAACTGGCTCAAAGGCACGGATATTCGGATTTCACCAATCCGGTTGGTAGGTTTATGGATCTATTGGCGGCAGGCGCAGTCAGCGATGCCAGAGCGATTCAAGCAGACGCCTGTACGACTTGGCTGGCGACGCGGCAGACGTCAGCCCTGTCCGGAAAGTTCTGGGCGTGGGGCGTAGAGATTAACCTCGATGCGCTTTGCGCGCATCGCTAGCGACGTCGGTGTCGGCGACCTGACCGGTGCGGCCGCCGGAGGCGCCGTGCCACCGCTGGAGTTCGCCTTGCCGCCGCCCTGCGGCAGCGAACTGCACTGATCACCGGCGAGGCGCGGGCGCCCGCACCGCCGGCGCTATTTCCCCATCACCAGCGTCGGCAGGAACATCGTGATCGGCGGCCACAGCGTGACCATCAGCAGCACCGTCAGCAGCGGGATCAGCCACGGCAACACCGCTCGCGCCAGTGACTCGTAGCTGATCTCGGCAATCCGCGAGGCGACGAACAGCACCACCCCGATCGGCGGATGGATCGCCCCGAGCACCAGATTGAAGATCATCAGGATGCCGAACTGCACCGGCGACACGCCGAACGCCACTGCCACCGGCAGCAGGATGGGGATCAGGATCAGCATCCCCGCCAGCGTCTCCAGGAAGCATCCGATGATCAGCAGGATCGCATTGCACATCAGCAGGAACAGCGCCGGACTGTGGATCGAGGCGACCATCATCGGCGCCAGCGTCTGCGGCACCCGGGAGATCGACATGCACCAGCCCAGCGCGCCCGCCGCCATCACCAGCGCCGTCACCACGCCGACCGTCTCGACGGTATCGATGAGGATGTTGCACGATCTCCCGCGGATGCAGCGTGCGATAGATTACCAGCCCCAGCAGCAGCGCGTAGGATGACGCGACCGCGGCGGCCTCGGTCGGGGTGAACAGGCCGCTGAACATGCCGGCCAGCAGGATCGCCGGCGTCATCATCGCCAGGAACCCATCGCGCAACGCGCGCCACAGCTCCGCCCAGCCGGGGAAGTGCTGGCTCGGAAACCCCTGCCGCTTGCCGATCACCACCACCATCGTCATCAGCGAGGCCGCCATCAACACGCCCGGAATGATGCCGGCCAGGAACAGCCGCCCGACCGAGGTATCCGACGTCACGCCGTAGATCACCACTGGCATGCTCGGCGGCATGATGGCGCCCACGGTCGAAGCGGACGCATTGATCGCCGCCGCGGTTTCCGGCCGGTAGCCGGCCCGCTTCATCGCGCGGATCTCCACCGCGCCGGTCCCGGCCGCGTCGGCAACCGCCGAGCCGGCCATGCCCGCAAAGATCAGGCTCGACAGGATGCTGGCCTGCGCGTACCCGCCGCGCAGCGAGCCCATCACCGCCGTGGCGAACCGCACGATGCGGTCGGTGATGCGCGCCGCGCTCATCACGTTGCCCATGAAGATGAACAGCGGCGCCGCCACGAACGGAAACGAGTTCATCGTCTGCGACATCTTCTGCGGCACGATGGTGGGCGACAGCCCGGACAGCATCACGAAGGCCAGCGACGCCAACCCCATGGCGACGAACAGCGGCACCCCGGTGAGGATGCCAAGCAGCCACACCGCGCCGATTTCGAACATCAGGTTGGTCATCCGGCGTCGCCCGCAACGTCCGGGGCGTCAGCCCGCTTCGCGGCGCCACACCGCGTCGGCCGCGGCCTGCAACGCCATCAGCAACGCCGCCGGGATCAACGGCATGTACAACCACACCATCGAGACCGGCAGCGACGTCGCCTGAAGGTCCAGGTTCCGCCGGAACAGCACGACTCCGAACCCGGCGACCGCCACGCCGAACACCACGATCGCGAGCTGGATCGCCAGCTCGGCCGCCTCCCACAATCGCGCCGGCATCAGGTTATGGAAGAAGCGGATGCGCACATGCGCGCGCGACCGGCCGGCGATCATCCAGCCGGTCGCCGCAAGCCACGCCATCAGGAAGCGGGTGCCTTCGTCGGTATAGATGCTCGGATTGCCCCAGGCCCGCGTCACAATGCCCCACATCACGCAGCACAGCAGCGACGTCAGCAGCACGCAGGCGAGGACGCGCAGCGCGTTGTCGAAGCCACGCAGCACGGTCAGGCCGAGAGCACCGCTTCCCACAAACCTTTCCCCCACTTCGCTTCGAACAGCACCGGCATCTTGGCGATCACCGGCTGACGGAAGCCTTCGATGTCAGGCGTGATCACCGTCATGCCGCCCTTCGCAAAGGTGTCTGCCAACCCCTTCTCCTGGCCGAGAATCTCATCGTCCTGTTCGCGGGAGTGTTTGACCAGCGACGTCTTCAGCATCCCTTGCTGGTTGGCGTCGAGGCTCTTCCAGGTCGTCTCGTTGATGACGATCGGCCGCGGCGACATGATGTGCGCAGTCAGCACCAGGTATTTTTGCACCTCGTAGAACTTGCTGGTCTGGATCGTCGGCAACGGGTTCTCTTCCCCGTCCACGGCGCCCTGGCTCAATGCCAAATAGAGCTCGCCGATATTCAGCGGAGTCGGCCGCGCGCCCCAGGCTTCCGCCATGGCGCGATAGGTATCGACCTCGGGGATGCGCAGCTTGAAGCCTTTCATATCCTCCACCGTATGCACCGCGCGGGTGCCGGAGGTCAGTTGCCGCGTGCCGTAATAGTTCGCGCCGATCATCCGCATGTCGCGCTGTTTCACAAGCTGTTCGATCATGCCGTCCATCAGCGGCGCCGCCAGCGCGCGGCGCATATGCGCCACGTCGCGCCACACATACGGCGCTTCGAGGATCGAAAACGGGGCGACGAACTGACCGAACTGTGCTGCGCCTTCGACCACCATCTGGATGGCTCCGGACGAAGTCGCCTCGATGATGTCGCGCGATGAGCCGAGCTGGCCGCTTGGGAAGACCTGGATCTCGATTGCCCCGCCGGTCTGTTCCTTCATGTCGGCCGCCACCTTGTTCATCATGGCGACCTCGGGGTGATTGCTCGCCACTACGGTGGCCCAGCGGATGACCGTCGCCGCCCGGGCGTGCCCGGCGATGGCAAACACGGAAGCACCGACCAGCGCCCCGCGTCGCGTCACGCGAAAAGTCATTGCCTGTTTCTCCCTCATCGATGCCGTTGCGCCGGCTGGACAGGGAGTCGCTGTAGTCCCGCTGCGGTGGCGTAACCAGCGACGATCTTCCCGATCAGCGATGCACAACAAGCGTGGCATGGCAGAGCGCACACCACGTCCCATTCGGGCTTGCCGGGAAAAAAGCCGGCGGATCACATTGTGCAACCGCGTGGGGCGTGCACCCGCCGTGACCGGGCAGGTTCACACTGGCGGGAAACTGTGGCGCTATGCGGATAAGGGCGGGCGGCCCACGAAACAGGGAGGGATGCAATGACGTCAAAAATGCCCGGGTACGGGCAGCGCTGGGATGCGGGGCGCCGGGGTTTCATTCGCGGCACCGCAGCACTGGCGGCGACGCTGGCCGCGCCCGCGATCCGCTGCTCTCCAGCCCATGCCGAGGATGCCGTGCTGGCGTCCTATCTTGAGGCCAAAATCAACTGGCGGCAGACCGAGGGGGAAGCGATCAACGTCGCCGTCATCCCGGCCAACTTCTTTGCCGGGCTACTGACCTTCACGCCGCAATTCGAAGCGCTGACCGGCATCAAGGTCAGCTACGAGAGCATCCCGCCGGGACAGATACGCAACAAGACGGTGCTGGATCTGAACACCAAGGCAGGCGCGTACAGCACGCATGCCGCCGATCCGATGTACTACCCGCTCTATGTCTCGAACCGGTGGATCGAGCCGCTGGATCAGTATATCCAGGACCCCAGCCTGACCGATCCGGCGTGGTACGATTACGAGGACATCGTCCCCGCCTGGCGTTCGGCCAACTCGATCGACAACAAGTTGTACGGCGTGCCGTTCCAGGGTGACGCCACGCTGCAGGTCTATCGCACCGATCTCTACGATGCGCGCGGGTTGAAGCCGGCGGCGACGTTCGACGAGTACGTGGCCAATGCCGCTGCGCTGCACGATCCGGCCAACCGGGTCTGGGGCGCGGCGCTGCGAGGCTTCCCCGGGCCGGGCCAGAATATGTTCATCTATCCATCGATCTTCCGTGCCTTCGGCGGTAAGTGGTTCGATGCCAGCGGCAAGGTGACGGTGAACGGGCCGGACGCCGAGGCAGCGCTGCAATGGTACGCCGATCTCGACAATAAATTCGCCCCGAAAGGGGTTGAGAATTGGAACTGGCCCGATATCGCCGATGCTTTCGGCCAGGGCACCCTGGCCTCCTTCATCGATGGCTTCGCCTCGGCCCCGGTGCTGGCTGATCCGCAGAAGTCCAAGGTCGTCGGCAAGCTCGGCTTCGCTCGCTGGCCGGCTGGACCATCGGGCAAGCGGGTGACCGCGTTGTGGAATTGGGGCTTCCCGGTCAATGCCGCGATTTCGCCGCGGGCCAAACGGGCGACCTGGCTGTATATCGCCTGGGCAACGTCGCGCGAGACCATGGCGCGGATGTCCTACAAGATGTCCGGCCCCACGGCGCGCGATGACGTCATCCGGTTGTCGATCCTCAAGCTGCCGGAATACCAGAAAACGCTGAGCGCGATCGGGCGCGACTTTCTCTCTGCGTCGCAGCATACGATCGCTGACGATATCGACATCGATTGGCGCCCGCGCGTGCCGCAATGGCCACTGATTGGCGAGACCATGGCGGTCGCGATCCAGCAGGCCGTGTCGGGCCAGGCCAAACCCAAGGCCGCACTCGATGCCGCACAGAAGCGCATAGAGCAAGGGATGAAAGGCTGAGCGCGACTGCCCAACATGTTCGCAAGACGCGCATCGCGGCATCGCCAGGCTCTCTCGGAGCAACGCTTCGCACTCGGCCTGGCGATGCCGAGCCTGCTGGTGCTGGCCGTCACCACGACACTGCCGCTTTGCTACCTGGTCTGGAGCAGTACGCAGCGGATCAATCTTGGCATGTCGTTTATGGATGGCTATGCGGGAATTGCTAATTACGCAGCCATGACGGAGGACAACCGGTTCTGGAATTCTCTGGTGCTGACAGTGGAATATACCAGCGCCACGGTGACGCTACAGATCGCCATCGGCTTGGCGCTGGCGCTGGCGATCAGTGAGTTGCGGCATGGACAATGGCTGGCACGCATGGTGGCGATCCTGCCGATCGTGCTGGCGCCGGTGGTGGTGGGGTTGTTCTTTCGCTCGCTGATGCTGACGCCGACGTTCGGGATCGTGGATTTTCTGGCGATATCGCTGGGTCTCGGCTCGCATAACTGGCTCGGAGATCCGCAACTGGCGCTGATTTCGGTGATCGCCATCCACACCTGGCAATGGACGCCATTCTCATTCCTGGTCCTGCTGGCGGCGATCGCTGCTTTGCCGGCGGATATTTACGAGGCGGCGCGGCTGGACCGGGCCAATGCCTTGAAGCGGTTCTGGCACATCACCCTGCCGATGTTGCGGCCGGCGATCATGATCCTGGTTATTCTGCGGATGACGGTGGCATTGTCGGCCTTCGCTGCGATTTTTGCCGCCACCGGCGGCGGGCCAGGCAGCGCGACCGAAATCCTCAATCTTTATGCCTACCGCACCTCATTCAACGAGCTGAATATCGGCTATGGCTCGGCGCTTGCGGTGACCTTGATGGCAATCACGCTGGTGATCTCCGCCTGCATGTTCCGGCTGCGTAGCCGCCGATGACCCCGCGTCGTGGCCGCCAACCGGTTCTGTCCATCGTGCTCGCCATTGTGCTTGTGGTGTGGAGCTTCCCGGTGCTGTGGGGCGTTGTCACGTCGCTGAAGAATGACCGCGACGTGCTGGTCTATCCGCCGATCGCGCCGTTCCATCCGATCCTGAGCAATTACCTGGAAGTACTGACGAGCCACGACAGCATACTGCCCAACCTGTGGAGCAGGACCGATCGTCAGCGTGCTGACGACGGCGGTCACGATCGCGCTGGCGATACCGGCGGCCTATGCCCTGGCGCGGCTGCGGCTGCGGGCGCGCGCATCGATCGGCTTCTACATCCTGGCGACGCAGATGCTGCCGCCGATCGGGCTGGTGATCCCGTACTTCATGATCTTCAGTCGTATCGGCTTGCTCAACACCTATCACGGCCTGATCCTGATCGATCTCACGCTGTCCCTGCCCTTCGCCATCTGGCTGCTGGTGTCGTATTTCGAGGAAATTCCCCGCGAGATGGAGGAAGCGGCCCTGATCGACCGTGCCGGCCGAGTCAGGGCTTTGTGGTATGTCATCCTGCCGCAGGTACGCGGCGGCATCGCGGTGACTGTGGTGTTCGTGTTCCTGAATGTCTGGAACGAGTTCCTGTTCGCCGTTGTGCTCGGCGGCCGGGTGGTTCGTCCGGTCACCGTGGCAATGTTCAATTTCATTTCGCTGGAGCAAACGCAATGGGGCCGGGTATCCGCCGCCGCCATGATTGCGATGGCGCCGGTGTTGCTGCTTGGCCTGGCCGCACAGAAGCACATCGTGAAGGGACTGACCCTTGGCGCAGTCAAGGGAGCGTCGCGCCGATGAGCAGTAGCGCTCGGATTGAACTGCACGGCATCGCCAAACGCTTCGGCGACACGGCCGTTCTCCACGGCATCGATCTCTCAATCGAACCCGGCGAATTCTTTTCCCTGCTCGGGCCGTCCGGTTGCGGCAAGACGACGACGCTGCGCATCATCGCCGGTCTGGAGGCGCCGGACTCTGGGCGCGTGCATGTCGACGGGCGGGACATCACCGACATGTCGCCGGGCGAGCGCGACGCCGCGATGGTGTTCCAGAGCTACGCGCTTTATCCGCACATGACTGTCGCCGGCAACATCGGATTCCCGCTGCGCATGGTTGGCACCGCCCGTGCCGAGATTGAGCACCTGGTGGCGCAAGCGGCGCGGCGCGTCGGCATCGAGCCTTTGCTCTCACGCCGGCCAGGGCAGCTCAGCGGCGGCCAGCAGCAGCGCGTCGCGCTCGCCCGCGCCATTGTGCGCTCGCCCCGGCTGTTCCTGCTGGACGAACCGCTGTCGAATTTGGATGCGAAGCTCCGGGTACAAACCCGCACCGAGGTGAAGCAGCTTCAGCGCGCACTGGGTGTGACCACAATCTACGTGACGCATGACCAGGAGGAGGCGATGTCGCTGTCCGATCGGATGGCGATCTTCGTAGACGGCCGGATCGTGCAGATCGGCACGCCAGAGGAGGTGTTCGGCAAGCCGGCCTCGATCGCCGTGGCCGGATTCCTTGGCAGCCCGCCTATGAACTTGCTGCCGGCGCGGCTGCGCGGCGCCGTGTTGGAGATCGAGCAGCATAGCCTGACGCTGCCACGCCCCCGCCATGGCGAGGATCGGGTCGTCGTTGCGGGCATTCGTCCTGGCGACATCACAATCCGTGAGACGGGGTTGCCGGCGACGGTGGAGCTGGCTGAGCCACAGGGAGAAAGCGTCATCGTCGATCTGCGGTTCGGCAGTGCAGCGCTGAAGGCGCGCATCTTCTCAGGTGTGCGGTTCCGCGAGGGACAGGCGGTGCAAATCGGCATCGATCCCGCGCGCGTGCATCTGTTCAGCGCGGAGGGGGAGAGATTAGACGAAGCACCCGGGCCTCTGAGCTGATCCGTCGCATCATGGCTCGACGACCATGCCGGCGTGTCTACGCCGCCAGCATGCGGCCCTGGTTACGCTCCGCCAGCAGCGGCCGCACCCAGCGGCCGAAGCGCGTCGCTTCCTCATCGTGCAGATAGCCCGACAGGCAGAACGAGGTGCACCCCAGGTCGATGAATTGCTGCAACGTAGCGGCGCATTGTTGCGGGTTGCCCACCACGACGATCCCGGCGCCCGGCCGCACCCGCGTCACGCCGGTCCAGAGATGCGGGCCGATCAGCTCGCCATGCTCGCGCGCAAGCTGCTGCACGCGTTGGTTGGCGACCGAACTGGCGTAATGGGTACGGATGAAACGAGTCTGCGCCTCGGTCACATCGCGCACCAGTTCATGCGCCGCATCCCAGGCCTCGACTTCGGTCTCGCGGCAGAGGATCTGCAACCGCATGCCGAAGCCGATCGTCGCCGCCCTGCAATGACGAGCCGCCATGCCGCGGATCGTTACCATGTTATCGGCAATGCGCTTCGGCGTGTCGCCCCAGAACAGATGGATGTCGGAGTGCTTCGCCGAAAGCTCCCAGGCTTCGGCCGAACCGCCACCAAGATAGAAGCGCGGATGCGGCTGCTGTAACGGCCGCGGCGAGATGCGCGCGCCCTTCAGCGTGTGAAAGCGGCCCGCAAAATCGACCGGGCCACGGCAGTCCACAGCGCCTTCATGATGGCAACGTCCTCGTCCATCAGCGCGTAGCGGTCTTCCTTGGTGAGCACGATGCCCTCGGCCTGGGCCTCGGCATCGCTCTGCCCGGCAATCAGGTTGACGGCGAGGCGGCCGCCGGAAAGCTGATCGAAGGTGGCGCCCATCTTGGCCAACTGCACCGGGCTGACATAGCCGGGCCGCGCGGCGACCAGCGCCTTGATGCGCTTCGTCTTCGCCACCGCCATGGCGCTGCTGATCCAGGCTTCCCAGCACGTGGCGGAAACCGGAACCAGGAAATATTCGAAGCCCGCCGTCTCGGCGGCGAGCACCACGCGATCGAACATCGCTGCCGAGGGCTCGATGAACCGGGCCGGTCGCCATAGCAGGTCGTGTCGCCGGAAGTTGGCAGGAACCATCCGAATTCGAGCGGTGCTGGCATGGCGCGGGCCCTATGTTGCTACGAAATTCCAGGGTGTTTTAGCGCGGGGTGACCTGTCATTGCGAGGCCCGAAGGGCCGAAGCGATCTCCCGCCTGACGAGCGCTGGTCGGCCCGCCAGGCAGGCGATTGCATCGACCCTCCGGGTCTCGCAATGACAACGTGTCCGCTTCAGGCGACCCCAATCACCACCCACAGCGGATCGCCTTGCTGCGGCATTGAAGCTTGCCGGGCGACGTCGTTGAAACCCGCCGCCTCCATATAGGCCCCCACCAGCCGCTGCTGGTCCCCGCCCGAGAATGCCTGCCAGATCGCCACCGCCTTGGTCGGGAAACAACGATTTGAGAACGACACCACGAAAGGAGCCCCAGGCCGCAGCACACGACGAACGTCGCGGAAGACGTCCACCGGCCGTTGCAGATACTGCACCGATACGCACAGGCACGCGGCATCGAACGATCCGTCACCCAACGGCAGCGTAGGCTCGATGTTCAGGTCTTGCACGAACCATCGCGACAGGCGCGGATTTGCTGCCAGTTCCTCCGCGTTCATGCCGTGGCCGACCACCGCTCCGTACTCAACCCCCTCCGGCAGATGACTTACCCAACTGCTCATTAAATCCAGCACCGCGCCGCCCGGCGGCAACGTCTCGCGATACGCCTGCGTCACCGCGGCAATCGCGCCGTCATCGATGTGGGTGACGAACCGCGGCTCAAGATAAAACTCCGCATCCGCCGACCGGTCCGCTTTGTCGAACGCTGCATCGGGCAGTCCGGGCAATTGTTCCATCACCGCACCACGTCGGCTGAGCAAACTACCGAAGGCCCGCCGACCGCGCGGCCGGCAGGCCGTCGCCACTCACGCCGGCAACGAACTGCGCACCAACCCTCCCGGCAACGCTCCGGTCGCCACGCCGTTGCGATAGGTGATCTGCCCGGCCTTCATCGTCGCGGCATAACCGCGCGCCTTTTGCAACAGGCGGCGTCCGCCGGCCGGCAGATCGACGATCATTTCAGGCCGCTCCAACGCCAGGTTTGTGAAATCGATCACGTTGATGTCCGCCTTCATCCCGGGAGCCAGCACGCCGCGATCGTGCAGCCCGGCGAAGCGCGCCGGCTCCCGAGTCTGGCGGCGCACGAGATCGTGCAGTTCCATCCGGTCGTCGCCTCGGTCGCGGCCCCAATAGCTGAACAGGAAGGTAGGGAACGACGCGTCCGAGATGAACGCGACATGCGCGCCGCCGTCGCTCAACCCTGGAATGACATGCTGGCGGCCATACATCTCCTTCACCGCTTCCAGGTCATAGTTCGCATAGTTGACGATGCAGGCGAAGATGAAGGCCTTGCCGTCATCGTCGATCAGCATGTCGTAGGCGACCTCCTGCGGCGAGCGGCCCTCGCGCGCGGCGATCGCGGTGATCGAATCCTCGCGTGACGGCGTGTAGTTCAAAGGATCGGTGAAGCGGAACATCCGCGCATACCCAATGCGGGTCAGCAACGACCAGGTATTGAATTCCGCCGGATCTTCCGTGGTGATCCGCGCCCTGACCTCCGGATCCCGCATCGCCGCGACCCGTTGCGCCAGCGGCAGATGGGCAATGGAACGATAGGTGCGCGTGCCGGCGAACGGGTTCTGGCTCCCGGTCAAGCCGAGCAATGCGCCGATCGGACGCGGTGGGGCGACGCAGCGCACCGGCAAACCGTCGGCCGCGGCCTGGGTCGACAGTTCCAATAGATCCTTCCAGGCGGTGGTGCGGTCGTGCCGCTGGGTCAAAGAGAACACCATCGGCCGGCCACAGGATTGCAAGACGCGGCGCATCATGGCGAACTCGGTCTTCGGATCGGGGGTGTTCCAGTCGGAGGTCATCTCGATGAACCCCTTCCCGGCATCCTTCAGCCCCATCGCGATGCCCATGAGTTCATTCTCTTGCGCCCGCAGCGTCGGCGTGGCGTCGCCGGCGAGGGTCTTGTGCGCAATGGTGCGAGACGTGGAAAAACCGAACGCGCCGGCCCGTACCGCATCGGCGGTGATTTCGCGCATCTGCTGGATGTCTTCCTGGTTGGCGTCCTCCAGGTTCAGCGCGCGCTCGCGCATTACGTAGACGCGCATCGGCGCATGCGGCAACAGAGCGCAGAAATCGATGTCGTGGCTGCGGCGTTCCAACGCGGTGAGATAATCGCCGAAGCTTTCCCAACTCCAATCGAGGCCTTCGTGCAGGCAGGGCCCGGGAATGTCCTCCACGCCTTCCATCAAGGCGATGACCGCGTCCTGCGTATTCTTGCGAACCGGCGCGAAGCCGACGCCGCAATTGCCCATCACCACCGTGGTTACGCCGTGCCAGGACGATGGCGCCAGGCAGGAATCCCACATCGCCTGGCCGTCGTAATGGGTGTGGATATCGACGAAGCCCGGCGTGACCGACAACCCATCCGCATCGAATTCTTCCACGCCGG
Organism: uncultured Alphaproteobacteria bacterium; assembly: GCA_963762885.1. Lineage (GTDB taxonomy): Bacteria > Pseudomonadota > Alphaproteobacteria > Acetobacterales > Acetobacteraceae > JASHVB01. The sequence continues at coordinate 156,819 of CAVXNH010000083.1, read as the reverse complement.
CACCCGAGACTTTGCCGATCTCGGCAATCTTGCCGCCCTTGACCGCGACGTCGCCGACGAAAGGCGCGCCACCGTTGCCATCCATGATAGTACCGCCGCGGATGACGACGTCGAATTCGCTGGCCATGTCCTGGGCTCCTTGTCTGGTTGACGCAGTGTCATCCCGTAGCGCCCGACCGGCAAGTCCGGTCGCCGCCCTTGATGGCCGTGCGGTCGATGCAGTAAAGCGCAACAGCGCGCGCAGCCGAGCGCCAGACCGGGCGCAGGCGCGAGGGGGGAGAAAATCCATGCCGGTCGATCCGCAGATCCAGGTATTGCTGGACAAGGGTACGGGAGTGCCGGCAACCCACACGCTCTCGGTGCCGGAAGCGCGCGCGCAATACGAAGCGCGCGTGGCGTTGATGGCGCCTCCCGCCTCGGTCGCCGCGGTCGATGAACGCAGCATCGCCGGGCCGGGAGGTCCAATGCGGTTGCGCGTCTATCAGCCGCACGGTTCTGGACCGTTTCCGCTGCTGGTGTTTTTCCACGGCAGCGGCTTTGTGTTGTGTAGCCTGGATACCCATGACGGCATGTGCCGCAATCTATGTGCCGGTGCAGGCTGCGTCGTGGTGTCGGTCGATTACCGCCTGGCGCCCGAACATAAATTTCCGGCGCCGCTCGACGATTGCGTGTTCGCAACGCGTTGGGCGGTACAACATGCCGACGAACTGTCGGCGGATGGTGGCCGCGTCGTGCTTGCGGGAGACAGTGCAGGGGGCAATTTTGCGGCGGCGGCCGCACTGCGTTTGCGCGACGAAGGCGGACCCGTGTTGCGGGGCCAGTTGCTGATCTATCCCGTCACCGATTACCACACGCCGGGCACGCCATCCTATCGCGACAACGCGGAAGGCTATGGGTTGACCCGCGATACGATGATCTGGTTCTGGAACCACTACCTTGCCAATCCGGCGGATGCCGCAGATCCCTATGCGTCGCCATTGCGCGCGCCCACCGTCGCTCGGTTGCCGCCGGCCCTGGTGGTGACCGCCGAGTTCGATCCGCTTTGCGACGAAGGGGAGGATTATGCGGCGCGGCTGCGCGCGGCCGGCGTGCCGGTTCGCCTGTCGCGGTGGGCCGGGATGAACCACGGCTTTTTCTTCTGGGTGGGCATCGTCGATAAGGCCGGCGCGGCCATGGCTGAAAGCTGCGCCTGGCTGCGCGAAATCTTTGCGAATTAAGAAGCCGAGCGATCCGTTGGGCGTCGTCGGGAGAAAGGCGGCCTCGCATGAAACCGATGAATGAAAAGCATTTCGCAATTCTGCGCCGGCATATGGTCGAGACGATCGGCATTCACAGCGACCTTATGGACGAAGAACTCGGCAAGGCCTCGCTCGACGAACGGGTGTTGGCAGCGATGCTGAAAGTGCCGCGGCACCTCTTTGTGCCTGAGCCCCTGACCCATGTCGCCTACGAGGATGCACCGCTGCCGATCGGTTTCAACAAGACGATCTCGCAGCCGTTCATCACCGCGCTGATGACGGATCTGCTGGCGCCGCAACCTGATGACATCGTGTTGGAGATCGGAACCGGGCTGGGTTATCACGCAGCCGTACTGGCAGAGCTTGTGGCACGGCTGTACAGTGTCGAAATCGTCGAGGAATTTGCAGCGGAGGCGGAAGCACGGCTGCATCGCATCGGTTGCCGCACGGTCGACATCCGGGTCGGCGACGGCTCGCGCGGGTGGGCAGACTATGCTCCATACGACAAGATCCTGGTGACTGCGGCGGCCGACAATCCGCCGCCGGCACTGCTCCGGCAGCTCAAGCCGGGCGGGTTGATGGTGTTGCCTTTGGGCGCGGATGAAGCGCAGGTTCTGGCGGTGGTTCGCAAGCAGGCCGATGGCGGGATTCTCATACGCGAATCCATTCCGGTGCGGTTCACGCGGCTTGAGACCGTCATGTGACGTTTGATCAGTTATTCCCCACCGCTGCATCGTTCAGTGCGCCGGCTTGCGGCAGTTTGTCCAGTGTCCAGCAAAGATCGATCAGGCGATCCATGGCAGCGTCTGAGAGTGCCGGATTTGCGAGACGCCTGAATTTCTGAACAAGCTGCCGATCGGTCATCGGGTTCTCAATGCTGCCGGTCGCATGGGCTACGTGGTGCTCGCGCACAGTTCCGTCATTGAGCGTCACGCGCACATGGGCCTCATCCATGGCCACGGATTCGACTGCTTCGGCGAAAACCCGCCCACCTAGCGCCATGACGGCTGCATCGCGCACCGCATCGTCGCTGAATTCGTCTTCATTGCCGTCGCCGCGCACCAGTGCGACGGACGCGGCATGATATACACTGAATTTGGCCTCCAGTCCCGAACGTGGTGCCTGCTTCGCCGTCAACTCCAGCACAATGGGGTTCACCTTGACGTCGATGCGTGCGACTTGCGATGCATGCAAGGCACCGGCTTCACGCAAGGCGATGCAGCCGTCGATGACCGGATGCAGCACCAACCCGCAGGCGTAAGGCTTGTAGGAATTGCGCATGAGCGCGAAACCGTCGCCGAGGCTTCGCGGCACGTCATCAAGGCTGGCGCCACAGCCAAGGACCTCCGCGAAACCGCGCGGCCCTTCCAGCGCCTGGGGCGAGCCGGTGAAGCCGCGCTCTGCCAGCAACGCGGCCGTCAGTCCGCACTGCGCGGCATGACCGACATGAAACGGCTTGCACATGCTGCCGAACGCTGCCCGTATGCCGCTCGCCTGGCTTGATGCGATGCCGAGAGCATAAGCCAGCTTGTCTGGACCTAGGTGGAGCATGCGCCCGCAAGCGACTGTGGCGCCGAGGATGCCAACCGTACCGGTGATATGCCAACCGGCCGCGAAATGCGGAGCGTAGATCGCTTCGGCAATGCGCGCCGCAACCTCGACGCCGAGTACGAATGACAGGACGAATTCGCTGCCGGTCGTGGGCCGATGTCCGAGCAATGCTAATTGTGCTGCCGCGATGGGCCCGGTCGGATGAAACGCGCAGGACAGAATCGTATCGTCGAAGTCGAACACATGGGAGCTGGTGCCATTGATCAGTGCCGCGTTGAGTGCATCCAGGCGCTCCACACGGCCATATATCGGGGTCTGCGGCAGCCCGGCAAATGGTTGCACGGCGCTGAGGGCAGCTTCCACCGTTGCATGCCGCGATGCCCCGATAGCGCAGGCGAAGAAATTGAGCAGGGCACGCCCGGCCTCGTGGCGCACGGCCGGATCAAGCTGGTCCGCGCGCTGTTCCGAGACATACTTTGCAATTTCCTGCGTCACCTTGCTCATGGCTGAGTTCTCCTCGAATCCCATTGCGTCACCCGATGCGCCGCTTGACGGACTTGCATTCGTTCTCTTAGCCTAGAGCCGTCCTGGCTGGCGAGGAAATGCAAATTGAGTGAGGCAGCCCTTACCGATCTCGCCGCGCAGGAGATCGCAGCCCGCATCGATCGGCTGCCGCCATCGCGCCATCTATTTCGCCTTGTGCTGCGAATTGCCGTTGGGAACTGGTTCGAAGCTTATGAGCTCTTCATGCCGGGGTTCATCTCTGTCGGCCTGATCGGCGATGGCGTCTACACGGTCACCACGAAGGGACTTCTCGACTTCCACAGCTTCCCAAGCTTTCTCGCTTCGTTTTTTGCCGGCATGTTCCTGAGCACGCTCGTCTTTGGCTGGCTCTCGGACCGGTTCGGGCGCCGCGCGATCTTCATTTGGTCCATGTGCATCTACTCGGCGTTCAATCTGCTGATCGCGCTCAGCACGACGCCGGGCATGATCGATTTGTGGCGCTTTCTCGCAGGTCTCGCGGTCGGCGTTCAACTCATCAACAATGACAGCTTCATATCTGAGATCACACCGAGGCCGCAACGCGGGCATTACATGGCACTCGCCTGGACGATGGTGCTCTCCGCGGTCCCGTTCACGGCATTTCTTTCGATGCTGTTGGTCCCACACCATCCGCTTGAATTTTCCGGGTGGCGATGGGTCGTTGCTGTCGGTTCGCTGGGTGGCATGGCCGTTTGGTTCGTTCAGCGTGGCCTGCCCGAATCGCCGCGCTGGCTGGCTGCCCATGGCCGTGACCGTGAGGCAAGCGTGGTGGTTGCTGCCATCGAACAGGAAATCCGTGCCGAGCGCGGCATGGAGCTGCCCGGGATCGAGCGAACGGACACCCCGCCCATACAGAAAACGGGCCGTTGGCAGGAGATTTTTTCCGCGCGCTATCTTCCGCGCACCGTGATCATCTCCCTGTTCCAGTTCTGCCAGACCATTGGTGTCTTCGGGTTCACCGCCTGGGTGCCCATCCTGCTCGCAAAGCAGGGCATCACCGTTGTGCACTCGCTGCAATACACCTTCATGGTTGTATTGCTCACGCCGCTCGGCGGCTTGATCGGCACCTGGTTGTCGGAGCGCTTCGAGCGGAAGCTGCAAATTGCGGCAGCATGCCTGGGGATCGGCGTATTCGGGTTCGCGTTCGCCCTGGTCGGCATCATTCCCTTGGTCATCCTCAGCGGAGCGATGATTGTCCTCGGCAATAACTGGCTGATCAGCGTGTTCCACGCCTACGCGGCCGAGTTGTTTCCGACCCGCATCCGCGCCCAGGCACTGGGCTTCACCTTCTGCTGGAGTCGGCTGAGCGCGATGTTCGTCGGCTATTGGGTCGCCGAGATCCTGGCGCTTTATGGCGTCAGTGGGGTCTTTGTCATGATCGGCGGCGCGATGGCGATCATCGTCGTCGCAGTCGGTGTGTTCGGGCCACGCACGAACGGATTGAGCCTGGAGGCGCTTGCCCCGTAGGTAAGGATTTGCGCGGAAATAATCGAATCAACTGCCGACGGTTCAGGGCTCCCTGTGTCATCGCCGGCGAAGGCCGGCCACGACACAGAGGATTGTGGCGCGGCTCGATCTGCCGTTCTCGCTCGGCCGAGAGGCCGTATTGAGCCAGCGCAGGTTCAAATGGGCACGATCAACTCGCGCGGACAGTCGCGCGTCCAGAACTCCACGCCATCGTCACGCACGAGGAACGTGTCCTCCGTGTGGTGGCGAACCCCATCGTGATAGTAGCTGAACTCCAGGCACACCACCGTGTTGGGCTCCAACACGGTGCGGTTCACGTGGTTCATCCGCGGCTCCTCGTGCGAGCTCAACCCCAGCCCGTGGCCAATGAACTCGCGTGGGAAGTTGTTGAGATGGCGGCTGATGCGGGCATAGCTGGCGTCGAAGATCTCGCCGCCTGTCATCCCCGGCCGCAAGCCCAGCCCGGTCTCGATCTGCACCTCGTTCAGCCACTTCCAGATATCGCGCTGCCGCTCGCTGGCGTGGCCGACGAAGTAGGAACGCACGAAATCGGCCGGATAGCCCATGTAGCTCGCGCCCATATCGACTTTCACAAAGTCCCCCGGTGCCATCACGTGCCCGGTCGGAAACGGCGCGTGCGCGGCAAACGAAGTTTCCGGGCCGCAGCCGATATTGATGAAGTTGATGCCATGCGCGCCCTCCGCGGCCATGCGCCCCAGGATGGCGCGCAGCAGGTCGTCGTCGCTGTTGCCAGGCTTGATCGCCGCGCGGAAGCTGGCATGTGCCGCGATGGTGATATCGGTTGCACGATGCAGGCGGCGGATCTCCTCCGGCGTCTTCACCATGCGCACCAGGTCCATGTCCAGGGCGACATCGACGATGCGGTTGCCCTCCAGCAACGCTTCCAGCCGCGGCCGGAAGCCAGAGGTAAGCTGGTCGCCCTCGGTGCCGATCGTCATTCCGCGCACGCCGCGTTCCGCCAGGATCGCCTTGGCGGCAGCAAAGAAATCGGCGTGAAACGGCCCAGGCATATCGGTGAAGAATTCCGCCATCGCGTAGGCGCGCACATCGCCGATCCAGCTCTGCGACATGGCCAGGTGCAGGTCCACCGCCGGCACCACCAGCGCCGGCGCGCGCGCCGGATCGCGGAAATAGAACACGGTGAACGGGCGATAGCCAAGGCTGCCGCCATTATGGAAGAAGTCGCTCATGTATTTCGAGTTCTCGACCCCGCGCAGGATCAGCAGGTCAACGCCACGGCGGTCCATCATCGCTTGCAGTCGAGGCACGTTCAGCAGTGCCGGGGTCTTGTCCATCGCTTCCTCCTGTTGCTGATGCTGTGGCTTGCATTGTCGGCGTGCGTGCCGAGGCGATGCGGCGCTACAATCGGCCGCTCCGAACCGGAAAGAGCATGCGCATGGACCTGATCGCCGCGGACAATATCGACCGCCTGCTGACCATCGAGATCCGCCGCCCCGGCGTGGTGCGTGGATTTAAGTCGGTGCTGCAAGACACGGTGCGCGGCGATGCCGACGAAGCGCTGGTGCTCGGCGCCGCGCGCTTGCTCGATCGTGCGCCGGCGCGGATCGGTATCGTCACCGGCGCCGCGGTGCCCGATCACATGCCGGCGGGGGAAAACGACGGGCCGTTCGGCGCGGTGGTGCTGACGCGTGTGTTGGAGCAATTGGGCCACCAGGTCACGATCTATACCGATCCGGCATGCGCGCCGGCGATCACCGCCCTGCTGCGGCGCTCGGGGCGCGCCGCCGGCCTGGTCGAGCTGCGCTATGGCGATCTGCCCCAGCAGGAGGCTGTCGCTGCGGCCAGCGATCTGCTGATTGCGATCGAGCGGCTGGGTGGCAATGTGCACGGGCATCTCTACGGCATGACCGCGGTCAGCCGCGATGCGTTCCGCACCAATGTGGATCATCTGTTCCGCACCCATGCGGCGCTCGGGCGCGAAGTTGCTCGCTATCGGTGATGGCGGCAACGAGATCGGTTTCGGAGCGTATCGCGATGCGCTGGCGCAGCGACTGCCACGGATCAACCAGGCCGATCGCACACCGTGCGGCGGCGGCGTGTTTTCGGTGGTGCCGGCCACGCGGCTGGTGGTTGGCAGCACGTCGAATCTCGGCGCCTACGGCGTCTGCGCCGCGCTGGCGCTGCTGCGCAACGACCTGACGCTCTGCCACGATCCGGATGAGGAGGAGGCGCTGCATCATGTCGGTGTCGGGCTGGGTCTGTCCGACGGCGGTGGTGGCGGCAGCATCGCCGCCTGCGACGGCATCCCGTCGCGCGCCAGCGCGGCGTTGGTATTGCTCATGCGCACGATCGTCGAGCGCGCGCTGCAGCCGCCGCGCACGCGCGCGTTCTGAACGCCGGTTGCAGGCAAAAGATTGCTTTCTCCTTCTCCCCTCAAGGGGATCTGGAGAAGTTGGCAGTCCATCCCTCAGACCTTTCCCTCCGCGCGGGCCTTTTCCAACTGTGCGACGAATTCGTCCTGCGTCACCGCTTCGCGCGGTTTGCGGCCGCGCTCGCGATAGAACACTTCATACAGTTTGAACTCTTCAAGCACGCGCCGCAGTTCGGTCAGCGCCTGCGGATGCAGATCGACGCGCACGTCGATGTCGGGATAGTCCGGATCCGCCACCACGCGGATCGCGGCGGATCGTTCCGGCAGGTGACCTTCGCCGCCGACCTGACCGCCGGCATCGCGGCCAGCCTCCAATGCCGCGAGCAATCGGAATTCGAGTGGCGCGTCGGGGTCGGATGCGAAACCGTCGGCAATCGCCTCCACCACCTGGGCGCCGGCCAGTACATTGCCGAACGCGACGAAGCCGGGACCGATACGATGCCCGGACCAGGACCGGGTCCCACTGCCGGTATGGGCCGCCGCATTGCCGTCGCGATCCAGGATGGCGATCTGCCGGTAGTCGTGGTCGGGATCGTTCTCCGCCAGCACGCGCATGACATAGCCGGGCGTATAGCCCTGCGCTAACAAGCCGACGGCGATCGGATCGTTGGCGCGATTGGTGAATGCCTGCGTCTTGCAGATGCCGGCATCGGCGCGAATGCCTTCGGAGCGTCCGCCGACCGCGATGGAGTAGGTGGTGATGCCGATCCCCAGCCGGCCGGTGGAGGCGCAGCGCGCGATGATCGAGTAGGTCATGGCATTGCTCCCGCGGTCTGTTGCAGCCGCGCCGCGAATACCTCCTGCGGCACCGCCGCGCGCGGATGGCGCGATCGTTCGCGGTAGAAATCTTCGTATTTCTTGTATTCAAGCCAGATGCGCCGGAGTTCCTCGATCGCCGATGCATGCAGATCCACGCGCAGATCGATGTCGGCATAGGTGTAACGGCTATAGACGATCAGTGCGGCCGAGCGCTCGGTCTTGCCACGCTGCGGCGTGCCCTGGCCGCCCGCCGCGCGGCCGGCTTCGATGCCCAGCAGCAACCGGTGCTCCAGGTCGGCTTCGGGCTCCGCCATGAAGCCGTCGGCGATGGCATCGACCACGTGCGGCCCGACCAGGCCGTTGCCGCAGGCGACCATGCCGGGCCCGACCTTATGGCCCGACCAGCCGCGGGTCTTTGGGCCGGTATGGGCGGCGGCGACACCGTCGCGGTCGATGATGCCGATCTGGCGATACTCGTGGTCCGGATCATTCCCCGCCAGTTGCGCCATTGCGGCCGCGGGCGAGAACCCTTGCTCCAGCAGCCGCAAAGCCAGCGCGTTGTTACGCTGGTTCACGAAGGCTTGGCTGATGGTCACACCGGTGCGCGACTTGACCCCGTTGCAATACATGCCGACCGTGATGGAGAAGGTGGCGATGCCGATCCCCAGCCGTCCGGTTCGCGGACAATGGCCGATCACCGTGAATGTCATAATGTTCTCCTATCGCTGGGCTGCTTCGAGTTGCGCGGCGAACACGTCCTGCGGGATTGCGTGCGCCGGGTCGCGCCCGCGCGCGCGGTAGAACGCTTCGTAACGTTTATATTCTTCCAGCACGCGGCGCAGCTCCTGCACCGCGGCCGGATGCACATCGACGCGCACGTCGATGTCCGGATAGTCCAGCCGGTCCACCACCTTGATCGCCGCCGAGCGTTCCGGCTTGTGCTGGGTGGCGCTGCCCTGGCCGCCGGCGTCCCGCCCGCCTTCCAGCGCGCGCATCAGCCGAAACTCCAGCGGCGCCTCCGGTTCCGCGAGGAAGCCGGCGATCAACCCGTCCAGCACCGCCGGCCCGACCAGCCCGTTGCCGAACGCCACGCAATCGGCGCCCGTCGCATGGCCGGACCAGCCCCGCGTATGCGAACCGGTATGCGCCGCGACGCCGCCCTCGCGATCCATGATGGCGATCTGCCGCCAGTCGTGATCGGGATCGTTCGCCGCCAGCAGCGCCATCACCCGCGCGGGCGTATAGCCGCCGGCCAGCAATTCCACGCCCAGCGGATCGTTGCCGCGGTTGGGAAACGCCTGGGTCTTGCAGATGCCGACGCTGGCCCTGACGCCCTCGCAGCGGCCACCCACGGCGAGCGAGAACGTGGTGATGCCGAGCCCCAGCCGCCCGGTACGAGCGCAGCGGCCGATGATGGAAAACGTCACAGCTGCGCCCCCGCTTGCCGCGCCTCCGCCTTGCGCGCGTTCAGCCGGGCGACGAACACATCCTGCGGCACGGCATCGTGCGGATTGCGGCCGCGGTCGCGGTAATAGACGCGATACGGCTCGTATTCCTCGAAACAGCGGCGCAATTCGTCCACCGCGTGGTCGTGCAGATCGACCCGCAGATCGAGATCGGCGTAGTCGAAATCGCTGAACACGCGCAATGCCGCGGAACGCTCGGTCAGATGCCCTTCATTGCCGCGCTGGCCGCCGGCGTCGCGTCCGCGTTCCAGCGCACGCAGCATGCGGTGCTCCAGAGGAGCGTCGGGGTCCTCTGCGTAGCCCGCGGCGATCGCATCCACCACCTCGCGCCCAGCCAGCACATTGCCGAACGCGACGCAGCCCTCGCCGATCGCATGCCCGGCCCAGCCGCGGGTCTTCGGTCCGGTAAACGCCGCCACGCCGCCCTCGCGGTCGATCACCGCGATCTGCCGGTAGTCGTGGTACGGATCGTTCAGCCCCAGTTCATCGATGATCCGCGCCGGCGCAAAGCCCTGCGTCAGCAGGCGCACAGCCAACCCATTATTCCCCTGGTTGACGAACGCCTGCGTCATCGTCGCCCCCACGCGGCTGCGCAATCCGTCGCAGTACTGGCCGACGCAGATGGAGTAGGTCGCGATGCCGATGCCGACATGGCCGGTGCGCGGACAACGGGCGAGAACGGTGTAGGTCATGGCGGCAATCCTGGTGCTGCTGCGGTTGCGGGTTCGCCGACGCGGATGCAACGCGCCCAGTGAGCGTCGGCGATGGGAAACGGCGGCGGTGCGATGTCAGCGCAGGCCGCGATGGCGATCGGACAGCGGGTGCGGAAGCCACAGCCGGATGGAGGATTTGTCGGATCCGGCAGATCGCCCTTCAGGATGATCCGCCGCCGCGCGCGTTCCAGCGCCGGGTCCGGCACCGGCACCGCGGACAGCAGCGCCTGGCTGTAGGGATGCGACGGACGCGCGTAAAGCGATGGCTTGGGTGCGAACTCGACGATGCGGCCGAGATACATCACCGCAACGATATCGCTGATGTGCCGCACAATGCTCAGATCGTGCGAGATGAACAGGTAGGTCAGGCCAAGCTCGCGTTGCAGGTTCTGCAGCAGGTTGACGATCTGCGCCTGGATCGAGACGTCGAGCGCCGAGACCGGCTCGTCGTAGACGATCAACTCGGCGCCGACGGCGAGCGCGCGGGCGATGGCGACGCGTTGCGCCTGGCCGCCGCTGAGCTGGTGCGGGAAGCGTTCAGCGAAGTTCGCGGCGAGGCCCACCATGTCGAGCAAGGCCCGGATGCGCGGCGCCCGCTCGCGGCCGGGACACAAGCCGTGGATGTCCAGCGCCTGGCCGAGAATGGCGCCGATCTGGGTGCGCGGATTGAGCGACGCGGCGGAATCCTGGAACACGATCTGCATGCGCCGGCGCATCTGCCGCACCGCGCGCCGGCCCAGTTGCCCAAGCTCGTTGCCGTCGAAAATCACCCGGCCGGCGGTGAGCTTTTGCAACATCGTCACGGCAAATCCGAGCGTCGATTTGCCGCATCCCGACTCGCCGGCGATGCCCAGCGTGATGCCGCGCGGCACATCGAAGCTGACGTCGTCCAGCGCCTTGACGATGCGCGTGCCGAACGCGCCGTGCCGCACCGGGAAATGCACGGAGAGGTTTTCGACGCGCAGGATGGATTGGGCGCTTAACTCAGTTGGTGCTACCGGGGGCTGCGCTGCACCCGTGTCATGGCCGGGCTTGGCCCGGCCACCCGCGGCTGTGCTGCTGGCAACATGAAAAGACGTGGGTGACCCGCCTTCGCCGGCCATGACACGGTGACGGGGAATGTGCTGCGCCGTCGTCATGCCAGGTCCGCGAAGCAGGCGGCCTGGTGACGCGCGCCGAAGCCGCGCATCGGCGGCATGCTGTCCTGGCACGCCGGCACCGCCACCTGGCAGCGTGGCAGGAAGGGACACAGCGTGGATTGCCCGATCAAGTCCGGCGGCAATCCGTCGATCGGGGTCAGCCGGTCCTGCGCTGCGCCGTCCACCCGCGGCGTCGATCCGAGCAAGCCGAGCGTGTAGCCGTGGCTCGGGTGGCGGAACAGATCGTCCACTTTGCCGGTCTCGACGATGCGGCCGGCATACATCACGTTGACCCGGTCGCACATGCCGGCGACCACGCCGAGATCATGGCTGATCCAGATCACCGCAGTGCCAAGCTCGCGAGTCAGCCGCTTTACCAATTCGACGATCTGCGCCTGGATGGTGACGTCGAGCGCGGTGGTCGCCTCGTCGGCGATCAGCAATTTCGGATTGCATGCCAGCGCGATGGCGATCATCACGCGCTGGCGCATGCCGCCGGAGAATTCGTGCGGATAGGCCGACAGGCGCCGCGCGGCGCGCGGGATGCCGACCATCTCCAGCAATTCGACGGCGCGGGTGCGCGCATCCCAGCGACCGAGGCGGAGGTGGCGTTGCAGCACCTCGACGATCTGGCGGCCGATGGTCAGCACCGGATTGAGCGAGCGCATCGGATCCTGAAACACCATCGCCATGCGGGCGCCGCGCAATTCACGCGCGCGGGCCTCGCTCAGGCTGAGCAAGTCCTCGCCGTCCAGGGTGAGTTCGCTGGCCGAGACCTGGCCGGGCGGCTGCGGGATCATGCGCATGATCGACAGCGCCGCGACGCTCTTGCCGCTGCCGCTTTCGCCGACCACGCCGAGCACTTCGCCCTCGTCGAGATCGAACGAGATGCCTTGCACCGCGCGGACCATGCCGCGGTCGGAGGCGAAGGCGACTTGCAGGTCGCGGACGCGCAGCAGGGTCATGCCGCGTCTTCGCTCAACATGGAGGTCAGCGCGGCTTGCGCCACCGGCTGCGCGCGCACCCGCCACGAGCGCGGATCCAGCGCGTCGCGCAGTCCGTCGCCGACGAAGTTGATGCTCAGCACGCACAGCATGATCGCGCCGGAGGGGGTCAGGAACATCCACGGCGCGCTGCCCAGGTAGTTGCGCGCGTCGCTGAGGTCGCGGCCCCAGCTTGGCTGCGGCGGCGGCGCGCCGAGGCCGAGGAAGCTCAACGATGCCTCGGCCACCACCGCGGCGGAGAAGACGATGGTGAGTTGCACCACGATCGGCGACATGATGTTGCGCAGGATGTCGGAGAACATGATGCGCACTGGTCCGGCGCCGAGTGCGCGGGAGGCGCGGATATAGACCTCCTCGCGCACCGAGAGCGTGCTGCCGCGCACCATGCGTGCCAGCACCGGCGCCTGCACGACGCCGAGTGCGAGCACCACGTTTTCCATATCGGGCCCGAGCAAGCCGACGATGGCGACGGCCAGCAAGAGCGGCGGGAAGGTGAGGAAGGCATCGGTCAGGCGCATGATGAGATTGTCGAGCCGGCCGCCGATGAAGCCGGACAACAGGCCGATCGGCACCCCGAGCGTGAAGGCGAAGACCACCACCGACAGCCCGACCGTCAGCGACAGCCGGCCGCCGAACAGCGCGCGGGAAAACACGTCGCGGCCGAAATAATCGGTGCCGAGCCAGTGCGCGGCGCTGGGCGGTTGCAGCTTCGCCGCCAGGCTGATGCGGATCGGGTCGTACGGCGCAACGATTGGCGCCAGCGCTACCGCGAGGCAAAGCGTGGCCAGGCAGATCAGCCCGGCGGTCGCCGCGCGATTGCGGCAGAACTGCCGCGCCGCGAGCGAGAGCGTGGCGGTTGGAGGGCGCGATCGTCCCGGGTCGGCTGCGGGTGTCATGGCTCAGGCTCCAACTGTCATTGCGAGGCGCGGAGCGCCGCAGCGATCCCCAGCGTGACGAGCGTTGTTCGGCTCGTCGGGCGGGGGATTGCCGCGGCGCTGCGCGCCTCGCAATGACCGGGAGTGGCGCATGCTCATCGGCTTAGTACCGAATCCGCGGATCGAGCACGGCATACAGCAAATCCGCAACGATATTGGCGAGCAAGAAGAAGCCGGCGACGACCAGGGTGAAGCCCTGGATGACGGGAAAGTCGCGGTTGACCACCGCGTTCAGCACCGCCGAACCGACCCCCGGGATGGCGAAGATATATTCGATGGTCACCTGGATGCCGATCATGTAGCCGAATTGAATCGCCGCCATGGTGACGAACGGGATCAGCGCGTTCTTCAGCGCGTGCACCAGGATCACCGTGCGCGGCAGCAGCCCCTTGGCACGGGCGACCCGCACGTATTCCTGGCCCAGCACGTCGATCATGCTGGCGCGGAGCAATCGCGCCAGCACCGCGGTCTGCAACGTACCAAGCGCGACCGCCGGTACGATGAACGGACTGAGATTGGCCCACAGCCCGACATTCTCATGCGAGCCGATGCCGGTGATCGGCAGCCAGTCGAGCTTGATCGAGAAGACGTAGATCAGGATCATCGCCAGCGCGAAGTTCGGTATGGCGAAACCGGCGACGCTGTAGCCGGTGCAAAGATAATCGACCACGGTATTGCGCCACAACGCCGCCATGATCCCCAGCGGCATCGACACGCAAAGCGCGAACAGCATCGCCGCGCTGGCGAGTTTGAGGCTGACGGGCAGTGTCTCGGCCAGCAGGCTGGTGACGCTCTGGTTGAGTCTGATCGATCGGCCGAGATCGCCGTGCAGCAGCTTGTCCACCCATAGCAGGTATTGGATCGGCACCGGCCGGTCGAGGTTGAACTCCTGCCGCATCGCCGCAGCCGCTTCCGGCGAACTCTGCATGCCCAGCATGATCTGTACCGGGTCGCCGGGCGTCGCCCGGGTGACCGCGAAGATCGTCAGCGACACCACCAGCAGGACCAGTGGGATCTGCGCCAGCCGCTTGGCCAGGTTACGCAGCATGGCTGTGCCTCGCCCGCCGCTTCAGGTCCAGGAGACGGTGTCGAATTTCTCCATGAACTCCTGCGGCGATGGACTGAACCCGGTCAGCTTCTTGTTGAACACCCGGATGTTGTTCGAATTGGAATGGTAGATGATCGGACACTCCTCCAGCGTCATGTCGACGATCTCGTGATACATCGTCTCGCGCTTCGCGGTGTCCAGTTCGCTGCGCGCGCCGTCGAGCAAGGCGTCCATCTTCGGGTCGCTATACGCCGAGGCGGAGCCGCCGGTGTGCAGGAACCACCATGATGTGGCGTCGGCGTCCGGCGCAACGATAGTGATGTCCTCGAGCAATTGGTCGAAGCGCTGGTTCAGCCACAGATTGTTGTAGCCGCCCATATCCATGTTCTTGATGGTGTAGTTGATGCCGATCTGGCTGACCATGGCGGCCACCAGTTCCAGCTCCTTGCGCAGCCAGTCCTTGTCGCTGGTGATCACCTCCACCGTGTAGCCGTGCAGCCCGGCCTTGGCGATCAGGTCTTTCGCCTTTTGCAGGTCGCCATGCGGCGTGTAGCGCACGAACTGGCCGCGATGGCCGATGAAGCCGGCGGGGATCTGGTTGTCGGTGGCGAGCGCCTGGCCATAGTAGATTTCATCCACGATCGCCTGGCGGTCGATGGCCCAGGAGATCGCCTGGCGCAGGGCCTTTTGCTGGAACGGCGCGTTCGGGCGCTTGGTCAGGTTGAAGCACTGGTAATCCCATTCCCAACCTGGCGTCGAACTGATTGTGAGGTCGGTGTTCTTTTTGGTGTCGGCGATATGCTGCGGATCGGGGTGGGTGACGAAGTCGAACTCGCCTTTCTCCAAGGCCTCAAGGCGGGTCAGGGAGTCCGGCACCACGCGATAGACCACGCGATCCAGCTTCGGCAGGTTGGGTTGCCAATAGTCCGGGTTACGCGCCAGCACGATCTCCGATCCGCGCTTCGATTCGATCATGAACGAGCCGTTGCCGACCGGCGTGGCGCTGTAGGCGTCGTTGCCCATCTCCTTGTGGGCCTTTTCCGAGACCATCAGGCCGCCATAGCCCATGGTGATGCCGGGGAAGGCGCCGAACGGCTGCTTGGTCTTCACTTCCAGTACGTACTTGCCGTCCTGCTGCATCGTATCGATCGGGAACAACGCCGTGGCAACCTGGAAACTCTTCGACTGGATGTGGTAGTTCCAGGTATATAACAGGTCCGCCGCGGTGACCTCGCCGTAGCCCTTCTGCCACTTGGTGCCCTCGCGGATTTTGATGCGCCAGGTCAGCGGGTCGGGATTGCTCCACGCCTCGGCGACCAGCGGCATGATCTTGCGATTGCTGTAATCGATCGACACCAGGGGATCGATGATGTTGTACTGGATCAGTCCGCCCTGGATATCGGTGCGGATCACCGGATCTTAGGTTGCCGAAATCGCTGCCGAACATGCCGACACGGATGTCCCGCTTGCCCTGCGCGATCGATGGTGCGACGCCAGTGCCATAGACCAATCCGGTTCCGGCCGCCGCGGCAAGCCCGCGTCCCAGAGCGCGCCTTGTCAGTCCCCGGTTGTGTTTTGCCCCGATCACGATAAAGCCTCCATTGCCCTGCGTATCTGCGTTTTGCTCGCGGCCTTAGAAGCCGCGTTCGTAGCTGGTCAGTCCGTTGGCGACGATCTGGTGCAGCAGCGTGATGATGCTGGCTTGCACCGCCGCGCTGGTGCCATCGACGTATGGCACCAGCCTGGCATAGGCCCCGTCCATCGCGCCGCCGGCCAAACTGGCGGCCAACATCCGATGCTCTGTTTCGACATCGTGCAGAACGTCGGGACGCTCGAGCAATCCGGCCAACGCCGCCGCGACCGCGTAAGCGCCCCAGTTCGAAATCGAGGCGAACACCAGGTGGTCGCAACGCGACACCGTGGCGACGCCAGCGCCGCACGGACAGATGCAGGTGCGGCCGAATGGCTGCACGCGCTGCACCGCCTCCAGGATCGCGCCGCAGCCGATCTCGTTGCCGCCGTCGCCGATGCCGATCGACAGCACGCCGCGCCGGCTGGCGAGTTCCGCCAGGAGATGCGCGTTGGCCATCGTCTCCGGCTGCCGGCCGGTGCCAAGGATGCTGTGAAACACGCCCTTTTCGTTGGGACCCGCTTTTTCCACGAAGACGACGCAGGTGGGTGAGAACCGGGCGAACAGTTCCTCCGCCATGCGCTGCCCGGGTTCGATCCCCAAAGGCAAAGGCAGCGCCAGCCCGCAGCCGTTGCGCTGGGCAAATGTCGCCGCATCCACGACGACGAGCCCCGCCGCCTCGGTCGCGCCGATGGTGGAGGGCAGGTTGCGCTCCTCTCCGAGCAAGATGGGCCTGGCGCCGAGGCCGAGTTCCAATGCACGCGCCAACGCCGCGGCGCCGAGCGGTCCGTCGGTCTCGCCCTTCGGCAGCCAGGGTGGCGTGCCCGCCCCGGTGACCACCAGCACATGATCGCCGCGCTTTACATGCTGCTTGATCGCCTCCGCTGCACGGAAGCTCATCGACCCGCCGGCGACCGCGCGGGCAGCGTCGTAGAGCGGTGTCACCACGCCCCGCGGCAGGCCGGTGGCGAAGCGCATTTCGATTGATACGGCGCGGTCCAGGCAATCGCCGACGATCTCGTCAATGGGCATCGTTATGGCTCCGGTTCAATGCGTCAGGCCGAGATCCGGCGGTTCCAGGTTCTTGCGCACGATGTTGCCCAAAATCTGGACACAGGCCATGGAGGTTTCGCCGTCCAACCCGTCCACCGAAAAATCCGTTGTGCAGAACATCGCTTCCAGCCCACCGGCATCCAGGCAGGCGCGCACGATGCGTTCCTCGAGGGCCGGGCTGTGCATCAATTCGGGGCGCTGCAGCAGAAACGCGAGGCAGGCCTCGATGCCGTAACAACCCCAGTTCGACATCATCGCCGGAACCACGATGTCGGTGCGGGTGACGGTCGCCATGCGGTCGCCCTTCGGCATGGTGCGCACGACGGCGTCGTAGATGGTGCCGAAGCCGAGTTCGTTGCCGTGATCGCCGATGCCGACCGAGAAGATGCCATCGGCATTGGCGCGGTCCACCACGGCGGAGATATCGATGCAGGGGTCGAATTGCGATTCCGGGCCTTGCAACGGCAGGGCGGTGGCGGTGTGGATCACGCCGTCGGCGCCGGGACCCAGGCGCTCGGTGCTGATCACGGCACGCGGTTTCGTCTCGGCGTAGAGCGCCGCGACCCAGTCGCTGACCTTGGATTGGTCGGTTGGCGCGACGGCGAGTGCGGCGCCCAGATGCCGATCCCGCGCCTGTGCGAACGGCTTGACCATCAGGCCGCCGGCTTCGCTGGCCGCGACGATCGGATCGACGTGGCAGGCCTCGCACACGAAGACCGGCACCGCGCGCAGGCCGCGATACAGTATGCGCGCCAGGGCGGCGGCGCCGGGCGGCCCGTCGCTCTCGCCCTTCGGCATGGTGGGGCCGTAGCCGGCGCCGGTCAGCACCAGCACGGTGTCGCCGCGATGCAGGTTTTTGTGCAGGCCCTCGGCGGCCAGCATGGTCAGCGGACGGCCGCCGGCGGCCTTGCGCGCCGCGTCGTAGAGCGGCTGCAAAATGCCGTGCGGCATGCCGCGATTCTTGATTTCCATCGAAATCAACTTGTCCACGGCCTCGCCGACATGATCCGGCATGGCGCCCTCCTTGCGTGCAAAGCATCAGGTTCGAAGCAATCCTCATGCCGCCGGCACCGATCGCACAAGTGCAAAAGATCGATTGCATTGATGCCCATTCGGCATCACACTCCGGCATCCTCGCGCCGTTGGACGCCCATGGACATCCGCACCTCGCGTTATTTCGCTGCGATTGCCCAGCACGCCTCGATCCGCGACGCCGCCGATGCGCTGAACGTTGCGCAGTCCGCGCTGAGCAGGCAGATCCTGAAGCTGGAACAGGATTTTGGCGTGGCGCTGTTCGAACGGCATCCGCGCGGCGTGGCTCTTACCGCGGCGGGCGAGGTGTATTTGCGCTATGCCCGAGAGCAGATTGCGCAATCGGAACATATGCGCGCGGAATTGCATGCGCTGAGCGGGGTCCATCGGGGGACGGTGCGGATTGCGGCGATCGAGAGCCTGGCGCAATCGCTGCTGCCGGGGCTGATCGCCGGGTTTCGCGAACAGCATCCGGGCGTCGGGTTCGACGTGAAGATGGATGGCTCGGAACGCATCATCGAGGCGGTGCGCGAGATCGATACGGATATCGGCATGACCTACTACTCGCAGCCGGCGAGCGATCTCGAAGTGCGGGTCAGCGCGCGCGAGCCGCTGGTGGCGATCGTCGCCGCTGGGCATGCGTTGGCGACGCAGCAGCGTGTCTCGTTGCGCGACGTGGCGGGGTTCCCCACCGCGCTGACGACCAGCGGTTCGCGCAGCCGCAACCTGATCGACACCGCGTGTTGGAAGGCCGGCGTAGCGTTGTCTCCGGTGCTGGAAACCAATTCGGTCGAATTGCTCACCGGCCTGGTGGAGCGCAGCGATACCGTGACGTTCCTGCTGCGGCTGTCCGCGGCGCATGGCATTCGCAACCGGACGCTGGCCGCGGTGCCGGTACGCAGCGAAATCCTGAACATGGGGACCATCGAGGTGCTGACACGCACGTCTCGCAAGCTGTTGCCGGTGAGCGAGGCGTTTCTTGGCTTCCTCGGGACGCGGATGGCATCCGGCGGCTGACGGCGGCGCGGAACGGTCGGCACATAGGTCCCCCTGCGTTAACCGGATGGGAGTAATGATCTGAAACCCTTGATGCGTTTCCGTCTATCGGGCATGTACCGCATTGCCGACGACACCGCGGTTCCATGAGCTTTACGCGTCGCTTTGGGACGATCTTCGCTCCGAACTAGACACCTTGACATGAGTGGAAGAACCGTAGCGGTTTTGAGTCATCCAGTCACAGAGAACGTTCGCGGTCGTCCGAGCGCAGCCCGCCGCAAGGCGATGAGCCGCCTCCGGGTGTTTTCCACGCAACTCGTGCTCATCGCGATCTTCGGCGTCATCTGGCAGTTCGCAGCAACGCAAGGTTGGATCAGTTCGTTCTTCTTCGGCACACCAATCGAGATACTCTCGACGTTGAAGGAATGGGGCTTGCGCACGAGCTCGGCGTGCAGCGACGTGCGCGTATGCGCGTCCGGCGCGCCGAATGGCTCATCGAGCATTAGAATGCGTGGATCGCGGGCAAGGCTCATGAGCAAGGCAACGCGCCGGCGCATGCCGCCGGAGAGCTGATGCGGGTAGGCATCGGCGAACTTTTCCAGCCGACCGAGTGCCAGCAGGCGGTCGGTGCGACGCTCGACCTCGGCCCGCTTCTGCTTCCGGTAGCGCGGCCCCAGGCCGATGTTGCGGCGAACGGAATACCACGGGAGCACCGTGTCTTTCTGGAACATGTAGCCGACGAAGGGGGCGGGGCCGCCGAACACCTGGCCTTCGACGCGAAGGTCGCCCGAACAGGGCGGCATGAAGCCCGCGATCATGTTCAGCAGGGTCGATTTGCCACAGCCGGAGGGGCCCACGAGGCCGACGAATTCGCCTTTTGCAATCGAGAGCTCGAGGGCGGCTACGGCGCGATAGGAACCATAGGATTTGCTGACCCCGGCCAGCGTGACGGCAGGCGGCGAAGTATCGCGGAAGGCGGCCATGGTGAAGCTATGGTTCATTGCCCGGATAGAGTATGCAAGACATGTGCCCTGGGGATCGTGTTTGGCCGGCCCCGCAATGCCGGTGCAAGAACGTTTCGTTGATTTGCAGCACGGAGGACGTGCGGAGAACACGGTGTTCACGGAGCCAGTTCTATGCTTGTGCCGGAGCCATTGATCGGACTGGCGATCAAGGTGCACCGCCATACCGGCCCCGGCCTTTTGGAATCTGTATACGAGTCATGCCTATGCCGCGAATTGGCGGAGACCGTCTTTGACTGCCAGGCCTGCGTCAAACGAACATGGCGATGCCAGTCACCGGCCAAGCGCTGGCGCAACGCCTGCTGAGGCTTGCAGACCGCGCTAGGTGAGGCGATGAAGAGCTCGGAATACACCGGCCGCGGCTTTCGCCTCCCCATGCCTCATAGGCGTGCATCAGCCACCAACGCCGCTTCTCGGAAAGGTCGAGGCTCGGCGGGAACAGCCACACATCTGCGCACCGCCGCTTCGATCCCATGTCCACTCCGGCTCTCGGGATTGTCAGCAAGCTAAGGGCCTGGGACGAAATAGCCGAATCGCGTCACGAAAAAATCAGGACGGGGCCGTATTCGCAAGGATCAACTCCATGATAGCGGATGCGGCGCGGCCTGAGGGGGCGCTAGCATCGCCAGGTGATCGACGTTGCAGCCATCCGATCCCGGTTTGTCGCGCTGTCGCCGTTTCTTGACGAGCGCGCGCGTCGGCTGGTTGCGGCCAGCGAGGCGAAGGCGGCAGGACATGGTGGCATAGCCGCGGCGTCGGTGGCCACTGGCGTGGCCCGCAGCACGATCGGCCGAGGTTTGGCCGAACTGACCACGCGGCACGATGACCGGCCTGGGCGTGTGCGCCGCTCCGGTGCCGGGCGCAAGCCGGCGACGACGAAGCAACCCGGTCTGCTGGCGGCATTGCAGGACTTGGTGACCTCGGCCATCCGCGGTGACCCTGAGGCGGCGCTGCTGTGGGTGAGCCGGAGCCAACGCCATTTAGCGGAAGCGTTGAGCGGGCGCGGCTTCCAGGTCAGCCACAAACTGGTCGGCCGATTGCTGGCAGGGCTCGGTTTCAGCCTGCAGGCCAACCGTAAGACGCGTGAGGGGAGCCATCACCCGGACCGCGATGCCCAGTTTGAGCACATCAATGCCCGGATCAAAGCGTTCCAGGCCAAGAAGCAGCCGGCGATTTCGGTAGACACCAAGAAGAAAGAGCTTGTTGGCGACTTCAAGAACGGTGGCCGGGAACTGCGGCCCAAGGGCAATCCCGAGCTGGTGCGGGTGCATGACTTCAAGATCCCGGAGCTTGGCAAGGCCGTGCCCTATGGCGTCTACGATATCGCCGCCAATGCCGGCTGGGTCAGCGTGGGGATCGATCATGACACCGCAGCCTTTGCCGTCGAGAGCATCCGGCGGTGGTGGCACGAACTTGGCCAGTCGCGCTATCCACACGCAAAGCGCCTGCTCATCACGGCTGACTGCGGCGGCAGCAACGGCGTCCGTGTCCGGCTGTGGAAGTGGGAGTTGCAGAAGCTGGCCAATGAGATCGGCGTGGCGATCACCGTGGCACATCTGCCCCCTGGCACCAGCAAGTGGAACCGGATCGAGCACCGGCTGTTCGCCTTCATCACCCAGAACTGGCGCGGCAAGCCGTTGGTCAGCCATCAGGTGATCGTGCAACTGATCGGCGCCACGACCACCAAGACTGGATTGAGCGTTGCCTGTCGCATCGATGACAACCTCTACCCGAAGGGCGTGACCGTCAGCGACGACGAGATCGAGGCCCTCAACCTGAGGTGCGACAAATTCCACGGCGAATGGAATTATACGATCTCACCATCCCTCGATTCCGGATGAGAACAGAACCGACGACCTGCTAATTTTGGCCCGGGTCCTAAGCCGGAATGTGTCTGATGATGTCGCTATCTTCCTTGCCGCTACCGATGCTTGGTCACGTTGGCAGTGTACGCAGGCGATGGCACAATCAGACCAGGCGCCGCATACGACGCTGATCACACACTTGTGAGCTCCTGCGATGAATGAACCATTGGCTGCTCAGGGAGTGTCTGTTCGGCCGACCGCCGAGGTGGCTGTGGCGGCGCTCCGCCGGATCGCGGGCGCATGGGAGCTTGATCGATATGATGCAGCTTCCCTGATCGCCGCGGAGGCAGGCGACTTCACTATGCTAGAATGGTCAGAGGACCGTTTGACGCGGGTTGGTTACCTGATTGAGCTGGACAAAGCATTGCATGAGCTGAACCCCAGGTTTGGCATTGCGCACTGGATCAAAACTGCAAATCCAGGTCCGTTCTTCGGTGGCAATGCACCGCTGCAAATGATGACTGGCAGCACCCGCGGCATGGCGGAGTTGCTCCGCCAGGTCAGACGATGGACCCAAAGCACGGGACGGTCTTGATCGAACCGCTACGTGAGAATTTCCCTCCAGGGGTGTTCGCGCGGGCGGCGCGTCATGCGGGGCGGCCTTGCTCTCCGATGTCCCAGAACACGCCGGCCATCAGCCCGAGGCCGTCCCGGAACAGCGATCCCAACCCATGCTCATCAGGTCCGTGCTGGCCGCAGCCGCCGTAGGAGTGCGGTATCCACATCACGGGAACGCCAAGCACCTGCTTGAAGTATTCCGATGGTCCCGAAGCGCCGATGTTGGGGATGATGTTCGGCGGCCGGCCGGCGGTCTGTTGCATGGAGCATGCGACAAGCCGTACCCACGGATCGTCGGGGTCGGTGCGCGAGGCGGGGAACGCGTCGCGCTCGGTCACCTGCACGATCTGCACGACGCCGAGGCCCTGGGCGTCCAGATGCGCGCGCAGTGCCGGCACGATGGTCTCGGCCTTCACGTCCACGGTGTGCCGGATCTGCATTCGGGCGCGGGCGTTGCCGGCGACGGCGTTCACTGGTCCCTCCGGTTGCCCCGAGATGCTGGCGAGCACGATGACGCTGCTCCACATGTAGATGCGCTCGGAACGCGACAGGCCCGGCTCACCCCAGCCGGGGTCCGGCACCGGTGTGCCCGGCTGGTCTTCGATGACGACGTTGTGGCTGGCTTGCCGGACGGAATTGGAGATGACGGCGGGGGTCCAGCCCGGCACCAGGATGCGCCCGTCCTGCGAGACGATACTGGCGATGGTGTGCGCCAGGATGACGCCTGGATCGGCGAGCAAGCCGCCCCAGTGACCGGAGTGATGGCTGCCCTCGCGAAGATCGACGACAAGGTCGATGGCGACGGCGCCGCGGGTGCCCAACGTAATGTCCGGAACCGAGATGCTCTGGCGTGGTCCGTCCAGGGCGATGAATACATCGGCGGCGCAGAGGTCGCGATGCTGGCGCAGGAATGGCAGCAATCCGGGGGAGCCGGCTTCCTCGCCGGTCTCGACCATGATCTTGGCGTTGAAGCCGAGCCGGCCGCGTTCTGCCAGGACGGCGCGCAGGGCCTCGAAGGCGAGCAAATGCTGGCCCTTGTTATCGACCACGCCGCGGCCGTAGATACGGTCGCCCTCGATGGTGAGGGTCCAGGGGTCGAGGCCTGGCCGCCAGCGTTCCGGCATGGCGCGCACCACGTCGCCGTGGCCGTAGATCAGCACAGTCGGGAGCGCGGCATCCTCGATGCGTGTGCCGATCAGCACGGGACCGTGGATGGGATCGGGATTGTCGAGAATCTGGGTGGTGAAACCCAGCTCCGTGATCATCGGCCCGCAGACGTCATGGCAATAGCGTTCCAGCTCCTGCTTGCGTAGCGGCGGCTGGCTCTCGGTGGGAACCGCCACGAGCGTGCGCAGGCGCTCGATGAAACTGCCGTCGTCGAAGCCTGTTCGGGCGCGCGCAATCGCACCCTCTCGTGTTGCCGCCATGGGATCCCCCTTTTAGGATAGCCGGCAAAGTGATCCGCCAGTCATCCCATCGGCGTTCTGACAACCTATGACGACTGTGACAACCGCCCTTCGCCCAACCGATTGAAATATGGCGCGCCCTAAAGGACTCGAACGTTCGACCCGCAGCTTAGAAGTTCTTGGGTTATTCGTTGATTCCAATATCCGGTTGGCAAAATCTGCATCCCTGGTTGGCTCCGCACGGTTGGGCGAGCCGTTTTTTGCCAACCGGCGGATGCAGGGCTGAGGCGATTGGTCGTCTGTGCGCTCTCTCATCTGCAACGCCACACGGTTCCGCCAGGGAACACGCGCTGTGGCTTGATGAAAGCGACCGACCCGGACCTGACCAACGATCAATAAAATCCTTTGTATGGACGGCTCTTGAAACTGTGGAAACGACACAGTCCATTTCCAATCTTCAGATGATCCAATCCGATCATGAGAGCAGTGTCAGGACCAAGTGTCTGAAAGATCGCAGGGAGCTGGCCGCGTTCCGCGAATGCGACCCACGCCGCTACACCTTCAGCATTGGACAGGCTTGTTCCGACAGCGGCCGCCACGCGTCCTCTGCCGGCGTTGTCGCGATCAGCTTGTACAAATCCCAAGCCTGACTGCTTTCGGACGGCTGCTTCACTTCGAACAGGAAGACCGGGTGGATCTTACGTCCGTCCTCGCGAATACGCCCCTGCCCGAAGCAATCGTCGTCCGTGGGCATCGCCTTCATGCGAACCACCGTCGCCGCGCCATCCGCCTTGGCCGCCGCGGCGCCCATACTCTGCACCGCCTTCAGATAGTGCAACGTGCAGGAGTAGTTCCCGGCTTGCGACATATTGGGCCACAGCGTGACCTTGTCCTTGATGCGGTTCTGGAAGGACCGCGTACGGTCGTTCAGATCCCAATAGTAGGTCTCTGAAAGCCGCAGCCCCTGCGCGGTCTCCAACCCGATCGCGTGCACGTCGGTGGAATAGGCGATGAGCGCGGCCAGGTTCATCGTTTGCTGCACGCCGAACTCGTGCGCCTGCTTGACGATGTTGATCAGGTCGCCGCCAGCCCCGGCGATGCCCAGGATCTTCGCCCCCGACGCCTTCGCCTCCAGCAGCGCCGTGGAAAAGTCGGTGGTCTCGGGAAACGGATACAGATGGGCGCCGAGGATCGTGCCCCCGGCATCCGCCACGAACTTCGTGGTATCGCGCTGGAAGGCGAGGCCGGCGGCGTAGTTGGGCGTAATGAAATACCATGTATCCCCACCCGCCTTCACCATGGCACCGCCGGTCGATCGCGCCTCCATATAGGTGTCATACACCCAGTGAATGGTGTTCGGCGTGCAGGCCTTGCCGGTCAGGTCAGAGGTCGCTGTGCTGGTCGGCACGAAGACCTTGTTGCGCTCCTTGCAGATCGCACTGATCGCCAGCGCCACCGCCGAGGATGCGCCGTCCTGGATGAAATCCACGCCCTGCTGATCGAGCCACTGCCGCGCGATCGCCGCGCCGATATCCGGCTTGTTCTGGTGGTCCGCAGTCAGAACCTCCACGTCGAAACTTCCGGCGGCGAATTCCTGGATCGCCTGCCGGGTGCAGGCGACGCTGGTGGGGCCGTTGACGTCGCGATAGACGCCCGATTGGTCGTTGATGACACCGATGCGGATCACCGGACGGGTCTGGGCTCTTGGCCGACGAACAGGCACGATGGCAGCGGCAGCGGCAGCGCCGAGCACGGCGCGTCGGGTCGGTGGCATGATCGGACTTCTCCCTGATGTCCCGGCTTTGGTGCCGGGCTATTTCCGGACAAGCTAACGGAGTTTCGCGCCGACTGGAAACGCGCGCGAGGGTTGAGATCGCCAATTCTGTTGCCAAGGCCGATGCTGATCGGCGACCCTCCACATTGGCGAGACCATGCTATGTCAAGGTCTCTGGCAAGCGCGTCCGACCGGCGAAGGTCGAGCAAATCCTCGTCGAGATCGACGGGCTTCTGGAGGCTGCGGCCATTGGAACGTCTTGCAGGCCCTTAGCGTCTTCGACGTGCCGCAGCTTCCGAAGACGCGCAGTTCCAAGATCGTGCATCGCGCCGTCCGCAGAGACTATTCCGACACGCCTCCCGTGGCCTCTCCCCGCTTGTCAACCCGGAGGCCATCGCGGACATTGAGCGGACCATTCGCCAAGTGTAGGGTACGAACCCATGGATCTTCAGTTGCGCGGCAAGAAGTCCTGATTACGGGAGCCTCCCAAGGTATTGGCGAGGGTCTCGCGAGAGTCTTCGCCGAAGAAGGCTCCGACCTTCATCTCGTCGCCCGTTCCGGCGGCAAGATGCAGGCCTTGGCGGAAAGCCTGCACAAGGAGCATGGCATTCAGGTGGCGGTCCAAGAGCAGGACATCGCCGCGGCCGGGGCCGCCGAAGCAATTCACAAGGCCGCGGGGCGGATCGATATCCTCGTCAACAATGCCGGCGCCATTCCCGGCGGCGATCTGTGGCAGGTCAACGAGGCAGCTTGGCGAAAGGGGTGGGAGGTCAAAGTCTTCGGCTACATCGACATTTGCCGAGCCTTCTATGCCTCCATGAAGACCGCAGGCGGGGGCGTGATCCTCAACAACATTGGCAATGGCGGGGAGAATTTCGATTTCCGCTACATCGCCGGATCGACGGGCAATGCTGCATTGATGGCATTCACGCGCGCGCTCGGCGGACGCAGCCTCGACGACGGAATCCGCGTGCTCGGCATCAATCCAGGTCCGGTCGCCACCGAGCGCATCGTCAAAATCATGAAGACCCGCGCCAGGGAGCAGTGGGACGACGAGAACCGTTACACGGACCTTCTGGCCGCCTACCCGCTTGGCCGCGCCGCGAGCGTACAGGAGGTCGCCGACCTGTTCGCATTCCTTGCCTCGCCGCGTTCGGCCTACACGTCCGGAACCATCGTCACCATCGATGGTGGCCTGACATCGCGCCGCTCGATCTGAAAGCTCGACGGGCTCGGGAAAGAAACCCAGCGGGCGGTCGCCGCCAGAAGCGCCTGAGAGTTCCATCTCGATCCAAACCCGGATACGCGTTTTCGCGGCGCCCAAACTAACACTTGTTTTGCTGCGCGGAAACACCTAAGCTACCAGGTAAGGATAACAATGAGGAGGAAGCCCATGAGGCGCAGCATAAAGACCGCGTCAGCGTCTCGCGGTGACACTGTCGGCGAATCTCACCCGGATGCGTTTCGACCTGCCGCACAGAGCTCGCCGCGCTGAATCCATTCTCTGGACGGCCCGAAGCTGGAGCAATCGTGATGGCTGCCGCAAGCAAAGGGGAAGTCAGCGACCGCGTACCCGACTATGATGGCATCATTGTCGGGGCGGGTGTCGCGGGGCTGTACGCACTTCATCGTCTCCGCGCCTTGGGCCTTCGCGTCCGCGCTTTCGAGGCGGGAAGTGGCATCGGCGGAACCTGGTTCTGGAACCGTTATCCCGGCGCGCGCTGCGACGTGGAGAGCCTTGAATATTCCTATTCGTTCTCGAACGAGCTCCAGCAGGAATGGCGGTGGCCGGACAGATATGCGGTCCAGTCCGATATCTTGAAATACCTCAACCATGTGGCCGATCCATTCGATCTACGTCCGGACATTCAGCTCAACACCAGGATCGTTGCCCAGACGTACGACCGGTCGGCTAATCTTTGGCGCTTGAAGACCGAGGGTGGCCAGACGATATCCGCGCGATTCTGCGTGATGGCGAGCGGCAACTTGTCTACTCCTCGTGTGCCAGACTTTAAAGGGTTGGAGAACTTTCAGGGCCGCTGGTACCATTCTGGACTGTGGCCGCACAAAAACGTGGATTTCGTCGGCCAGAGGGTCGCCCTCATTGGAACTGGCGCCACCGGCGTGCAGATGGTCCCCAAGATCGCGCCGCAAGCGAAGCATCTCTACGTGTTGCAGCGGACTGCGAATTTCAGCGTTCCAGCCGCCAATGGCCCGCTCAGCGACGAGGCGGATCGCCGCCATAAAGAACACTATCCGGACCTGCGGCGGGCAGCGCTCAAGACCGGCTTCGGGATGGCGACCTTTCCGCAGCCGACCAAGTCGGCGCTGGAGGCGACGGCCGAAGAGCGCAACCGTCTGTATGAAGAGCGGTGGCAGCTCGGCGGCAGCATCAACTTCCTATCGGCCTACAACGATGCGCTGTTGAATACGGTATCGAATGATTCGGCGGCGGAGTTCGTCCGCGCCAAGGTCCGTTCGACCGTGAAGGATCAGAAGACGGCCGAACTTCTCTGTCCCAAGGACCATCCGATCGGCTCAAAGCGCTTGTGTCTGGACACGGATTACTACGAGACGTTCAATCGTCCTAACGTGTCGCTGGTCGATGTGAGAAGCGATCCGATCCAGGAGATTACCGCCACCGGAGTTCGGACACGTGGCACCGAATACGAGGTCGACACCATCGTGTTCGCCACTGGCTTCGACGCCATGACTGGCGCGTTGCTCTCCATCGATATTCAAGGGAAGGATGGAGTGCGTCTGACGGACCGATGGTCGCACGGTCCCCTGACATATCTTGGAATCATGGTGGCTGGCTTTCCCAACATGTTCATCGTCACGGGGCCCGGAAGTCCATCTGTGAAGGCGAACATGTTCGTTTCGATAGAGCAGCATGTGAACTGGATCGCGGACTGCCTGGAATACATGAGGGGCAGGCAGAAGTCGTATATCGAGGCTGAGGAGAACTATGAGGCAAGATGGGTGGAGCATGTGAACGAGGTTGCCAACGGCACGCTCTATACTTTGGCGGACTCCTGGTACACCGGCGCCAATATTCCAGGAAAGCCGCGCATATTCATGCCGTATGTGGGAGGGATTCCGGCCTACATCAAGAAGTGCGAAGAGGTTGTTGCCAACGGCTACGAAGGACTACGCCTCGAATGAGAGCGGCGCGCGCCGAGACGCAGCGCTTTACCCTGTCGATGACCTGAGAAGGGATCGCGACGGCCATGCGCCTCCAGTCTGAAATCGAGCAGCGCCTGCGGCAGCTTGCGCGCGACAATCCCCGGCAGACCTGGCTGAAGTTCAGGGACGAGGAATATACCTGGGACGACGCCATCTCCTTCGCGCAGCGCGCGGCCAATGGCCTGCTGCGCCTCGACGCGCAGCCCGGCGATCCGATATCGATCATGGCCGCGAACCGTCCCGAGTTCATCTGGACGTATCTTGGTATCTTGTTCATGGGCGGCCTGTTCGTTCCGCTGAACCGCTGGCAGCGCGGCCCTGCGCTGGAGCACATGATCAAGGACGCCGGTGTGCGCGCGGTGATCTACGACCGCGCCTCTAGTGAGTTCATCAATCCACTGCGGGAAACCTGTCCCACGCTGACAACCGGCGTCATCCTCGACGGCCTGGCGGATGATGGCGCCGATACGGACTACGTGACCTTGATGTCTGCGCCCGATCAGGAGCCCAAGGTCGAGGTCACGGAACCGAGCAACGCTGTGGGTATCATCTACACGAGCGGCACGACCGGCGTGCCGAAGGGGGTGTTCGCCGGCCGGTTTGAAACCTTTCTCGGGCCGATGCGGAACGCGATGGGCGTGAAGCCGGGGGAAACGCTTTATAGCTGCATGCCGCTGTTTCATGGCTCCGGTCTGTATGTTGCGACGTGCGGCTCGATCCGGCTCGGCGCCTCCTATGCAATGGGGGAAAGCTTCAGCGCGTCGGGCTTCTGGAACGACACGCGCCGCTACAATGCAGTCGCGACCCACATCTTCAGCTCCATGTTCCCGATCCTGCTGAAGCAGCCGCCATCACCGAAGGATGCGGACAATCCGATCCGCCGTGTGCTGTCGGTCGGTTGCCCGGTCGGGGTCTGGCGCGAATTTGAGGACCGTTTCGGTCTCCAGATCATCGAATCCTATTCGTTGTCGGACACCGTCGGAATGTCGCTCAACCTCGATCGCACGCTCGGCTCGGCCGGCCTGCCGGGACCCGGCACTGAATTCCGCATCATGGATGGCGACACGGTGCTCCAACCCGACAAGCTCGGCGAGATCACCATGCGCCATGCCGCGGGACGGGTGACGCACTACCATAACCTTCCCGAGCTTACCGAAGAGGCGAACCGCGGCGGCTGGTTCCACACCGGCGACCTCGGCAAGATGTCGGCGGATGGCCAGCTCTATTTCTGTGGCCGCATCAAGGAAGCGATCCGGCGGCGTGGCGAGAACATCTCGGCGTGGGAGGTCGCGACTATCATCGACGCGCATCCAAAGGTGCAGGAGAGCGCGGTCTTCGCCGTCGCGTCCGAGATGGGCGAGGACGAGGTGATGGCCGTCATCGTGCCGCTCGAGGGCGCGACGATCCGGCCGGAGGACATCCTCGATTTCTGTCAGGGACGGCTTGCCTATTACGCGATGCCGCGCTTCATCGACATCGTGAGCGAGATCCCGAAGACTGGGACGCAAAAAGTCCAGCATCTGGCCTTGAAGGAGCGCGGGGTGACGCCCACCGCATGGGATCGCGAGAAGGCAGGTTACGCGGTTCGGCGCTGAAGGGAAGATGCGAAGCGTGAGGGCGCACAGATGACGAAGTTTCGAGAGGTTGCCTCGGGTTTGGGCTTTCCGGAAGGTCCGATCGTGTTCGACGACGGATCGCTCATCGTCTCCGATGTCGCCGGCTGCCGGCTGTTGCGTATCGCGCCCGACGGCCGCGTGAGCATCGCGGCCAAGATCGATGGTGCGCCGGCCGGTGCGGCGCTTGGGCCCGGTGGACATTGCTATTTCTGCAATGCCGGCACGCCCGACTTCCACGAGCGGGACGGGCGAATCCTGCCGCATTTCGCCGAGGACGAGCCGCCGCGTGGCAGCATCCAGCGCGCCAACCTGTCGACTGGCAAGATCGAGACGCTCTACACCGAATGCGATGGCGAGCCGCTGCGGGCGCCGAACGATCTCGTGCTGGATGCGACCGGCGGCATCTGGTTCACCGATCACGGCAAGGTCCGCAAGCAGAACCGCGATCACGGCGCGCTGTATTATTGCAAGAGCGACGGCTCTTACATCAAGCGCATGGTCTTTCCTTTGCTCGGTCCGAACGGCGTCGGCCTCTCACCCTTCGGAACGCGCGTCTACATCGCCGAGACGCCGGCGGCACGCATCTGGGCCTTCGATCTGTCGGCGCCAGGCGTTATAGAGAAGTCCGCCAGCGCGGAGCTCGGCAAGAAGGGCAAGCTGCTCGTTGGCCTCGGCGGCTATCAATGGCTCGAACTCGCTGGCCGTCGACGGCGAAGGATGGGTGTGTGTCGCAACCCTTATCACAGGTGGCATCACCGCTGCCTCCCCCGATGGGAAGACCGTGGAATTCCACCCGCTGCCCGACGAGTTCACGACGAATATCTGTTTCGGTGGCAAGAATAATCAAATCGCCTACGTGACGTTATCGTCGACCAGCAGGCTGGTTGCATTCGACTGGCCGAGACCCGGCCTGCGCCTCAACTTCGCTGGATGAGATAATCGATGGCGTCGTCCGGTTGCTGTCCGCGCACCGTTTTGGTGCGCTTCCTCGTCATGCGCTCGGCGGCAAGTCCCGGACCCAAGCTCCGATCTCGGCGAAGGCCTGCCGCGCCTTGGAGCTCACCGCCGCCATCCGCAGAAATCCGTCGATCAAGCCTTCGTAGCGGATCAACGCAATCGAAACGCCAGCGTCCTTGAGCCTTGCCGCATAGGCCTCTCCTTCGTCGCGCAGAGGATCGAATTGCGCCGTCAAAATCAAAGCCGGTGGAAGGTGAGAAAGATCGGGTGCTCGCAAGGGGGATGCGTAAGGATGCAGCGCCTGCGCCTCGTTCGAAACGTAGTCGCGCCAGAAGCGGATCATCGCGGCTCGCGTCAGTGAATAGCCCGACGCGTTGTCGAGGTAGGATTGGGTGGGCGGCGTATGATAATCGGTGACCGGATAAGCGAGAATCTGGCCGCTCGCCTGCGGGTAACCTTCGTCGCGAAGCCGCAGCGCCGTCACGGCAGCGAGGTTGCCTCCCGCACTATCCCCCGCGAGAACGATCCTGTGCGGCGACGCGCCGAGTAAGGAAGCGTTGTTCCGGGCCCATCGAGCGGCCGACAAGCAGTCTTCCGTGGCGGCCGGAAAGCGATGCTCCGGAGCCAGTCGGTACCCGAGGGAAACGACCGCACAGCCGGCCGAACTGCAAAATCCACGCGCTACGTGATCATGGGTATCGATCGAACCCAACACGAAGCCGCCCCCGTGGAAGAAGACTATGAGGCTCATGCACCGGCGTTCGGCCGGTTGGTAAATGCGGATCGGGAGGCCGTCAGGTAAGACGCGGTCTTCTACGCTCCCGACCGGTGGTCGAGCCGCCAATGGCACCGGCGCCATATTCGCCCGCAATGCGCCGATCTCCATCGAATCCATCGGCGGGGCATTTCGAAGCGTCTCCAGAACGGCCGCGATCTCAGGGTCAAGCAACATCGTCTCCTCCGCGTTCCATCTTCGGTCAACCGAGGGTCCATGATAGCGGCATTTTCGGGGGCTGCTTGATTTCAATCACGCATGTGCCTGTTTTCTCGGTCGTCGAAATGGCACCTGCGTTCTTCGGATCCGAGACGCTAGGAGCATCGTCGAATCCGACAGACGGTAGTGGTGCATGCCGGCCGGGGACACCGGCATTAAGGGCGATCGAACGACCGTTAGGCTATTGAACTCGCTGCCGTGTCCACATCACGATCCGCCCAATCAGTCGCTTGCGGCTCGTGCCGTCGTGATTGGCTCAAAAATATCGAAGGGAGGAATCATACAATGCGCATCTTTGCCCGGCTGTGCCTGCGCAGCGCCGTCGTTTCGGCCCTTGTGCTCACCTTTGCGGTCGGAGCATTGCTCTCTCAGCCTGCCAAGAGTCAGTCAGCTTCCGAGCCGATCATCATCGCGGGCGATTTGGCGCTGACGGGACCCGCCGGGGCGGTTGGGGTGGAGCTTCAGCGCGGAGCGCAACTCGCAATCGATGAAATCAACGCCGCCGGCGGGGTGCTCGGCAGGAAGCTGAAATTCGAAGCGCAGGACACGACCGGCGCGCCAGCTCAGGCCGTTCAGGTGTTCAACTCCTTCGCGCAAAATCCCAACGTCATGGTCATCTTTGGGCCGGTCAACGCGCCGGAAGTTGGTGCCGTGAGCAATCTCGCAGCGAGCAGAAAGCTGGTGGTTTTCGCGCCCGCGTCCGCGGGAGCAGTACCCGGCATCCCCGACCTCAAGTTCAATGATTGGACCTTTCGCCTCAACCAGGCTCAACCCACGGTCATGGGTCCCTTGATCACCAAGGTGATCGATATGACGAAGGCCAAGTCGGTAACGATCCTCAACTATAGCGACAATTCGGCCTATGTCACTGTCGGAGATCTTTGGCAGAAAGCGGCCTCGGATGCCGGCGCGACCGTGCAGCGAATTCAATTCCCGACGGCGACGCAGGACTATTCCGCAATTGTCACGGAGATCCACAAGCCAGTCGATATCATCGCGATTGGAGCGTTGTCCGCTACCGACGGGGCCCTGGTGCGCGCGATAAGGCAGTCCGGCTTCACGGGCACCATCGTCGGCGATGCGAGCATGATCGCGTCCGCGGTCTACACGGTGTCGCAAGGTGGGACCAAAGGGGCCTACGCCTATAGCAGCTACATGGTCGGCGAAGGGACCGGCACGGCTGAGTTCGTCGACGCCTACAAGAAAGTCTATGGCACCGATCCGAGCGCGATCGTCGCCTACGGCTATGAGACGATCAAGCTCGTCGCCAGCGCGCTGATGTCAGAGAAGTCTGTCTCGCGCCAGAGCCTTCGCGATGGACTCGGAGCAATCAGGGACTATCGGGGGATCACCGGGACCGTCACTTATCATAATAGTGGCGACGCCGTGCGACAGACCGTGCCGCTCGTACAGATCACGGATGGCGGGGGCCTGACGAAAATCGGCGATATCCCCGTCAAATAGTGACGACACCCGTGATTGCGCCCGTGCGGTCCCCCGCGCTCATCGTCAAGAACGTAGAGCGTCGCTTCGGCGGAGTGAGGGCACTCGCCGGCGTGGCCTTCGATGTCGAAGCGGGCGAGTTTGCCGGCCTGATCGGACCCAACGGCTCGGGAAAGAGCACGCTCGTCAATGTCATCACTCGGATGGTCGATGCCGATTCGGGCAGCGTAATGTTGAGCGGCGTCGAAATCTTGCAGCTCAGGCCGAATCTCGTGGCCGATATCGGACTGACGCGCACCTATCAGCACATCCGACTGACCAAAGAGCTCACCATGCGTGAGAACGTGGCGGCCGGGCTCCTGTTTCGGCATCAGCGTGCCGTTGGCGCGTTGACCCGGCTGTGGGCCGACATCGGAGTGACGCGCAGAGCCGCGCTAGCCGCGGCCGAGTTGGCCCTCGATCTCATGGAGGTGCCGACAGCGAGTCGCTCGCGGCTGCCGAAGGAAGTGCCGTTCACGATTCAGCGGCGCACGGAGATCGCGCGCGCGCTCGTAGCCTCCCCCAAGGTGGTCCTGCTCGATGAGCCGGCGGCGGGCATGAACCCTGCGGAAGTGGTCGATCTGGGCGCGATTCTTTCGGTCGCCAACCGGGAGCTACGCGTGGCGATTGTGCTGATCGAGCACAACATGGATCTTGTGATGCGCGTCGCCCAACGCATAACCGTCATCAATCGTGGCGTGTGCATCGCCAGCGGCACGGCCGCGGAGGTACGCAACGACCCGGTCGTCATCGAGGCGTATCTGGGAACGCGATCCGCGCATGGCAGACGAAGTCTCGATCGGGCCCATCTGCAATGAAGTCCGACATCTGCCTGCGCCTCTCCAATGTCAGCGTTCGATACGGGGCTGTCCAGGCGCTCGATTCGGTGTCGATTGATCTGTGCCGAGGCGAGACCGTGACCATCCTCGGGGCGAACGGCGCAGGCAAAACGACTGTCATGCGAGCCATCATGGGGTTGGCGCCGCTCTCGGGTGGACGGATCGAGCTCGAGGGGCGCCGACTTGACGGTCTTGCGCCTCACATGGTGGCGCGCGCCGGAATCGGCCTCGTGCCGGAGGGCAGGCGCGTCTACGGGCGGTTGACCGTCCGTGAAAATCTCCTGATGGGGAGCCGCCTGGCGCGATCCACGAAAGCGACCGAAGCCGAACGCTTCGACAGCGTCCTCAATCGATTTCCGGCTCTTCAGACGCGACTCGATGCATCCGGCTCACTTCTCAGCGGGGGACAGCAGCAAATGGTGGCCCTCGGGCGGGCGTTGATGATCGAGCCTAAGGTGTTGCTGATGGATGAACCGTCACTCGGCCTTGCGCCGCTGCTGATCAACGAGGTCTTCAAGGTCATAGCCGAACTGCGACAATCCGGCGTCACGATCCTTTTGGTCGAACAGAACGCAGCCATGGCTCTCGAGGTGGCCGATCGAGCCTATGTACCTGCAGACCGGACGGGTGGTCGCGTCCGGATCCGCGGCAGAGCTGGCTGCCACCTCGGCGGTGGCCGACGCCTATCTGGGTTTCGGTTAGCGGCCCGCGCCTGGAGATCGACGAGATGGAGCTCTTTCTTGGCCAGTTGATCAACGGCCTCACGATCGGCTCGACCTACGCGCTCGTAGCGTTGGGTATCGTCGTCATATTCTCCGTGCTCGACGTCATGAGCATCGCGCAGGGCCAGATCTTCATCACCGCGGCCTATATCGGCTTCGTCTGGTTCTACCACAACGTATCCCAGAACCTGGTCCTTTGCTCCATCGTGGTGGTCACCGCTTCGTTCGTGATCGGCCTCGTCACCGAGGTGGTCGCCGTTCAGCCGGCCCTGCATGGTGGCCACCGCGCCACCCTGATCACCACCGTCGGCGTCGGGCTGATCTTATCAAATGGCGTTCAGATACTGGCGGGGCCCGACGCGCAACTCGTGCCGAACGATTTTGCTGTCGCGCCCTTGTTCCAGGTCGCTGGCGTGTCGATCACGCGCATTGCGGTCGCCTCCGTGGTGATCCTCGCCCTGGGCTTTGGCGCGTTGAAATACTTCACCGAACGAACGCGGCTCGGCTCCCTCGTCCGCGCCGTCGCGGAAGATAGCGAAACCGCATCGATGATGGGCGTTAATGTCCGCCTCGTCCGCGCGATGACGTTTGCCGTCGGATGTACGCTGGCCGGGTTCGCCGCCGTGCTTCTGGGGCTGAAATACGGCAACCTTACCTCGAACCTCGGCGTCGACTTCAGCCTGATAGCTTTGAATGCCGCCATCATCGGAGGCGCCAGCCGGGTCGAAGGGGCGGTCATTGTCTCCTATGGTCTGGCGATCGCGAACACGATGACGACGGCCTATATTGGCGCCGACTATACAAATCTTGTCAGCTTCTCGCTGTTTCTGGCCATCCTGCTCGTCTTGCCGGAAGGCATCTTCAAGCGCGCATATCGGCGGGCTGGCTGACATGTTCGAGTTCATCGATTGGGACCATCTGATGATCCTGACAGCGATCAACGCGATCGGTGCTCTGGGCTACTACATCACCTTGTCCAGCGGTCAGTTCTCGGTCGGCCATGGGGCGCTGTATTCGCTCGGCGCCTATGTCGGCGGCCTGGTCGCGATCCATTTGGAGCTGCCGACATTCGTGTATTTGCTTGCCGGCTTTGTCGCGGCGGCGGTCCCCGGCTATCTGCTGGCGATCGCGACTGCCCGGCTACGTGATCTGTACTTCGCTGTGGCAACCTACGGATTCGGCGGAGCGACCATCGAGCTGATCCAGCATGTGAGCCTGTTCAACGGTCCCTTCGGTCTCGGCGGCGTGCCAATGTTCACCTCGCTGCCGTTCGCGCTTGGCGTATTGGCTTTCGTGACATTCATTGTCTGGCAATGGGATCGATCCCTCGTCTATCTCCTCGCGGCCGTCACGAGATCGGACCAGGACGTCGCCGTGGTGCTGGGCATTGACGTACGGCGGATACGCCGGGCGGCATTTGCGGTGGGAGCGGGCCTTGCAGGAGTGTCCGGCGTTCTTTACGTCGGTAACACGACCATTATCACCCCAGCCGATGGCGGGTTCGAGCAAAGCCTCGCCTTGCTCTTGATGGTCGTGATCGGTGGCACGCAGTCATGGCGCGGCCCTCTGCTGGGAGCAGCGATCTGGACGCTGCTTCCCGAACTGTTGCGCTTCGCCAGGTACTTGGCGCCTCGTGATATTCGGAGCCATCGCGGTTCTACTGATGGCTATTCGACCCGAAGGGATATTAGGACGCGCGTCTCCCGGCGCATGGCGCTCCGCCTGGACGGCGATGAGGATGAAGGCGAGGAGGTTCGGCTCGCGGGTGGGCGGATGAGCCTGGCGGCGAAATGAGAGAGGTCTGAACGGCAAGAATCCGACAAAGGTTCAAGTTGTTTGGAGCACGTCGAGCATATCTGCGTAGTAGGGCTGATGCGCCATCATGCCGCCATCGATCACCAGGAGATGTCCGGTTATGAACCTGGCCTCGTCGCTGGCGAGGAAAGCGACGGCATGCGCGACGTCATCGGCCTCGCCGGGATACGGCAGAAGCTGATGCCGCCGGAGCGTCTCACGCAACGTTCCGGGAAGGCCGCGGCCTGGTGGCCGATCGACCTTGATCAGTCCGGGCACCACCGCGTTACAGCGGATTCCATGTTTCCCGTATTGAGTGGCGACGGCACGCGTGAGCTGGTTGACCGCGGCCTTCGACGCTCCATAAGCGGTGGACGTCAATTCACCGGACAGTCCGGAGGCCGATGACGTGTTGATGATGCTGCCACGACCGGAGGCGAGCATATGCGCAATCGCGTGCTTGCAGCCGAGCATCTGCCCGCGCAAGTTGACCGCCATCGTTATGTCCCAATGCGCCGTCGTCGCCTGTTGGATGTCCTTGTCATCGGCCACCAGGTTCATGGCGGCGGCGTTGTTGTGCAGAATGTCCAGCCGGCCAAATGTCTGGACCGCGAGCTGCATCGTTGCGGCGACTTGGGCCTCATCCTGAACATCGCAGCGGATGGATCTTGCGTCGCCTCCCGCTGCGACGATCTCGGCGGTCGTGCTCGCGACGGCTTCCTCATTGAGATCGCCCAACACGACACGACTGCCCCGCAGCGCGAGCTGACGCGCCGACGCAGCGCCGATACCGGTAGCGCTTCCGATGACGACCGCCACGCGGCCCTTCAGGTTCTGGGATGGTGACATCGCGGTTTCTACAGGCGCTTAACCGTTCGGGGTGGAAGCTTCTTCCTCAGCGGCTGTCGCCATGAATAGGGCTTGCCGGGTGACGTTTCAAGCGATGACACGCGCCTTCATGATGCCGTGTAGCAGCGTGTCGGTGGCCGTTTCCACGACATCCGACATCGCGAACTTGCTGCGGCGAAACCATTCTGGGATTCGGTTGATGCCGCCTAAAAGATAAGGAATCAGGATCGACAGGTCGACATCCGTTTCCACGTCTCCGGCCACGACGCCTTGCTCGAAAATGCGGACCCATAACGATGCGTATTTCTCGCGCATGGCTCTGCTTCTGCGCTTGAGCACCGGCGGGACATATTCGTAAACATGCAGGAACGCCGTGCTCTCGCTCAGCATGCATGAGATATGCGTGCTGATCGCGACCCTGAGCTGCTCGGCGAAGGAGGCATTTGGCGGCAATTCGGCAAGTTCCCGTTGCACCTTGTCGAGCAGTAGGACGATCCCCGAATTCATGATCTCTTCGATGATCTCATCCTTCGAGGAGAAGTGATAATATAGACTCCCAGCTTGAATGTGAACCTTGTCCGCCACGTTGCGCATTGTGCAGGCGTTATATCCCTCCTCGGCGATCAACCTGGCCGCTGCGTCCAGGATGCCCGCCCTCGTCGCGTTGGGGGAGGCATGGTCTCCGCGCGACCTCGGCCGGGGCTCGGCTCGGTGACGGATCGTTGCCCCTTTTGCTCGACTGTCCGGCTTGCGGTTCATGAAGCCCCTGCTCGACATCGTTTGAGATAACATCTTTTACGTAGGGGAATAAGCCACCCCCAACACAAGACCCTGAAGATGAACGCATGGTGTGCGCGGCAGAGAGCAAGATGCCTAGCCCCGCCCCTATCCATGCTTTTCGTGCCAAGTTCGATCGAGCCTAGTACGCAGGTGAATACCAAAAAACAAACGCTAGGTCGAATCAATCCGTAACGCTCGGGGGACCGTCGGTGTTCCGGGGCTGTGATTCCTGTCCACAGCTGCTGGAAATGGCCGCGCGGACTGTTGTCGCCCAGGCGGGTTCAATCGGGGTCTGTACAGTCCGGAGTGCTGGCTTGTTCAAACCTTTCCTAGGCGACCATCACGTCGACTCTTGTCGCCCGGGTCGAGTTCCGGCAGTTGTCCCTCAGAGCCCGGCCTCCCTGCGCACCTGGAATATTGGATCACTGTCACTACGATGATGATGAGCCCAGTCGGGTTTGATCGGTGGAACTTCGCCGAGGGCCAGTCGTGTCGATTCGAAGACCACGATGCGATGTGCGGTGCGCCACTCGCCATTGCGCCGTTCCACGCGGTCGACATAGCGTCCGTACTGCGAGATCTGGACAGGACCACCCGTACCTTCGGCGCCATAAAGCTTTTGTGCTTCGGGACCGAGAGTGTGTGCCGTGAAGAAATAGGTCTCGACAATCGCGATGTCGTCACCGGCGAACTCGATCAGGCATGAGCCCAGAAAATGCATGACCTGCGGCGCGCTTCCGGTCCGCGATTGGGCGTGCCCGATGAAGCCGTCGACGCCGCCCTTGTAGTCGCCGTGATCGTCGAACGCATCCGGATGATAGGTTGCGCGCAGACCCGTCCAGTCGGCACGATCGACGGCGCGCGCATAGCGCGCCATCAGATCGCGAATTTGATCTTTGTCGATGAGTTGCTTCACTGCTTCGTTCATGTCAAGCCCGATGAGGTTTGAGAATTCTGTTCAACAGCGTTTAGTCGGATCTGCCATCCGCACAACCAAACGGTTATTTTGTCAGTCCGGGGTGTTATGTTGTCAAGAGGGAAATGCGGCCGCGAATGCAGCCTGCGTTGAGTGCGGATGGCCGCGGTTGCGACAGATGGCGGGCTCCGCCCGGGGCCGTGAACCGTCCTCGCCCCGCTTCATTCGCGAACGCGTACAACCACGTCGCTGCAAGATTTCGATGAACTTCATAATCGCTGTGAAGTCCTCATCGCGCAGGCCGGTTTTCCCCGCCTCGATCCAGACCGCGCCGGCCAGATCGATCACTGGCGTTGTGGCTTGCAGTGAAGCGGATTCGTGGAGGCCGAGCGCCATGTCCTTGCTGACGATCGACAGCTTTGCCCCGAAGTCGAAGCTGCCGGCCACGGCGCGCCGCAGGATCTCGCAGCCCGCGAAACTCTGT
Organism: uncultured Alphaproteobacteria bacterium; assembly: GCA_963762885.1. GTDB lineage: Bacteria > Pseudomonadota > Alphaproteobacteria > Acetobacterales > Acetobacteraceae > JASHVB01. The sequence goes on along the minus strand of CAVXNH010000083.1, from coordinate 116,588 downwards.
CCGGTTCCTGCCCGCAGCACGTCCAGCATGGTATCGACGTCGAGGCCCGCCTTAACACCCATCGCCAGTCCTTCGCAGGCTGTGACCATGTTGGCCGCCATGATCAGGTTGTTGATCACTTTCATCGTCTGCGCCATGCCGCAGCGCCCGCCCACGTGAATTACCTTTTCGCCCGTCATTGCGAGGATTGGCTGGACGGTCGCCAGCGCCGCTGCTTCCCCCGATACCAAGATGGTCAGAGTGCCGGCGCGCGCCGCTGGCGGCCCCCCGGTAACCGGGGCATCGATGGTCTGGATGCCGTTGGCAGATAATCCGCTGGCAATACGGTCCAGCGTTTCGCCCCCAATAGTCGACATCTCGACATAGACCCGAAGCGCCTTACCGTTGACGATGCCGTTCGGCCCGAGCGCGACCGCAAGCGACACATCCTGACTCGGCAGGCTCGAGAAGACGACGGTCGCGACGTCCGCGACGGACGCGGGCGAGCCGTGCGCCGTCGCGCCGGCAGCGACAAGAGTTTCCATCGCCTCCGGTCGCGGGTCATAAACGTGTAAATCCCAATCCTCGCCCAGAAGCCGCTCCGCGATCGCGCCGCCCATTTGGCCCAGACCAAGAAACCCTATATTCACGACATCGCTCATTGGCACGTTCCTTCCCGGTTGGTTATAGGGACAGCCGACCAGAACGTCCCCCTTTTTTGCTTCAGGCTTCATGCCCAGAGGCGTGAACTGTCCAAGGACAGGCAGTTACTTGCCGTCCTTCACAAGAGGGCATTCACTCTGTGCCAAGGGACGAAACGCCTCATCCCCCGGGATAGTCTGCACGAGCTTGACGAGATCCCACGGACCTGAAGATTTGTTCGGCTTCTTCGCCTGTACGACATACATGTCGTGAACCATGCGGCCGTCCCTCCGGAGCTTGCCGTTCCTGGCGAACATGTCGTTGATCGGGAGTTCGCGCATTTTCTCCATGACGGCCGACGCATCAGTCGTATTAGCCGCCTCGACGCTCTTGAGGTAGTGCAAAGTTGCCGAATAGACCCCGGCTTGGGAGTTGTTAGGCATGGCGCCATGGCGCTCGAAGAACCGCTTGGACCAGGCTGCTGCCTCTGGGCTCGCCTCCGACCAGAAACCGGTCGAAAACAAGAGTCCGTCCGCCGCTTCCAGGCCTATTGCTTTCAAATCTGACAGGAAGACGACAATCCCGACCATCGTTTGCCCCTGCGATGTCAGGCCAAACTCGCGCGCCTGCTTTATCGTGGTTACAAGACCGGTGCCCGCGGTAGCTAATGCAACGTGACCTGCGCCCCGGAAGCCTGTGCCTGCAACAGGAAAGACGACATATCGAGGGTGTCAAGCGGATACCGCGCGCTGCCGATAACCTTTGCGCCGGCAGGTTCGAGGAATTGAGAAAGGGAGTTTTGCAGTCCGATCCCGCCCGCGTAGTCAACCGTGAGGAAAAACCACGTCGATCCTGGCTTGCCCAGCGCTTTCGCCACGACTTTTCCTGCCGAGTAGCTGTCGTAGGTCCAATGTGCGCCATTGGGCGAGCATTGCTTATTGGTCGAAGCATCGGTCGAGGCCGCGGAAATGATCGATATCTTATTCATCTCTTGCGCTAGATGTTGGACAGCCAAAGCGACCCCCGAATTCGGCAGGTCCACGATCATGTCAATCCCGTCCTTTCCGAACCATTGGCGGGCAATGGCCACTGCGACGTCAGGCTTGTTCTGGTGATCAGCGGTTTCCAGCTTGATTGGGTTGCCAAACGCATGTCCGCCGAAATCCTCGATCGCCATCTGGGCTGCAACGACTGATCCCTTGCCTGACACGTCGCCATACGCGCCCTCCATGTCAGTCAGCACTCCGATACGCACAGTCCGGTCGCCTTGCTGGGCTGATGCAGTCGCAACCGTGCAGATCAGACAGAGCGCCACTACTGCGCGCAAAACTATAGTAGGTTTCATTGGACGATCTCTCCCGTTTCTCTGACTTCAATTCGGACTGCTTGGCGGCCTGAACCACATAAGTGACCATGACATCATAGTAGGTCGAGCCATTAAAACAACCGTTAGTTTTGTCGGATATTGGACGATTCTGGTTGTGTGTCGACGTAGCGCCACTAACAAAAGGGCGACTGCGGTCGTGCGGATGCGGCGCTGCCAGGCACTCCGCCCGCTCATGAGCCGGTTACGGCCTGCCCACGCGGAGTATCGCGGTGAGTGAGGCTGCTGGAGCGTCTCCTGTGCAATGGGATCGCCAACCAGCTTCCGGGCTGCGGAAGTAGTCGCCTACCGCTTGACACTGTGTGCGATAAAATCCTCCTATCACGGCAACGGACTTCGTTCCTTAGTGTTTAACAAAGAAGAGGCATCAGGTATGCCCAATACGTATGACAGCTACTGCCGGCTCCGGTTCGACTGGCCACATCCGCGTGTCCTGCGCATTACAATGGACAACGGCCGGATGAACACCACCGACGCGATCATGCACGCCGAACTTGTGCGCGTGTGGCGCGACGTCGATGCAGACGAGCAAGCGAACTGCTGTATCATCACCGGGGCGGGCAGGCACTTCTCTGCCGGGGGCGATTTCGCGATGGTCCAGGAAATGACTGAGAATTCCGAGGCTCGCACGCGGGTCTGGCGGGAAGCTCGGGATCTCGTTTATAATATTTTGAATTGTCGGAAGCCGGTCGTAAGCGCTATGCGCGGCGTTGCGGTGGGGGCAGGCCTCGTCTGTGGCATGCTTGCCGACATATCGATCGCCACCAAGGACTGCCGCATCACCGACGGCCATACCCGCCTTGGCGTGGCGGCGGGCGACCATGCGGCAATCGTCTGGCCTTTGCTCTGCGGAATGGCGAAGGCAAAGTACTATCTGCTGACCTGCGACATTCTGAATGGTGCCGAGGCCGAACGCATCGGTCTGATATCCCTGGCGGTCGAGGATGCGGAGCTTGATGGCAAGGCGCTGGACATCGCTTCGCGTCTGGCTGACGGGGCGCAGAGCGCAATCCGTTGGACCAAATATTCGCTGAACAACTGGCTACGGGTGGCAGGCCCCACCTTCGACGCCTCGTTGGCGCTGGAGTTCATGGGGTTCGGCGGACCCGAGGTAAAAGAAGGGTTGCAATCCCATCTCGAGAAGCGGCCGCCAGTTTTTCCTGGTACCAGCGAAGTTTGACGGGCGGTGCCACCCCTTACGGATCACCCGCCCAGGCAACCAGATCCGGAGCTTGCGCGGGTGACCCGGCCTGCCGGTCGTTTGATCTTCGGGCTTTCACCGGCGACGGCGAGGATTCGGCCGCGGCTCTGGACCGCACGCCCTGGAGCAATAGCCGGGTTGCGAGCACGGCAATGTCTTCGGCTGTGGCGCCGGTCGTCCGCAGCCATTCAGGAATTCGATTGAGCGCACCTAGGAAGAACGGCACCAGCAAGTGTAGTTCGACTGCATTATCAAGTTCGCCGCGCCGTGCGCCATCCGCGAGGAGGTCGTACCAAAGCCGGGCATATTTCTCCCGCATCTTCCGGCTGCTGCGCTTCATAACGGGAGGCAGGTGCTCATAGATCTGCATGAGGTCCCGATGCAGGCCAACCATGCACGAGACATGAGCCATAACCGCAGCTTTGAGCCTTGTCTCCAACGGTGCGTCGCTGGGCAGTTCGCCAAGAACACGCTGCACGTAGTCGAGCAAACGTGCGATGCCCGTATTCAGTATCTCCTTAACAATCTCGTTTTTCGACGCGAAATGATAGTAAATACTTCCGGCTTTGACATTCACAAGCGAAGCCACGGCCCGCATGGTGAATGCTTCATAGCCGCGCTCCACGATAAGCCTGGCGCCGGCGTTCAGAATTTCCATCCTGGTCGAATTCGAAGCCTTCATCGCTGCACTGTTGCCGGTTTGGCGCTTTTGCGCACTCTGCACGCCCATCCGTTCACGCGATATGCCCAAGTCTTACCCGCCTGATCTCGTCCAGTGCCGTTTCGTTGTCGAGCGACGAGAGGTCGCCGGGTGGCAGGCCGGTGTATATGCTCCGAATTACACGTCGCATCACCTTCAGGCTTTTGGTTTTGGGAAGTTGCGTAACGACGTGGACATTGGCTGGCCTGAACGGCCGCCCCAGCCGCTCCTCGATGCGCGATCCTACCAGGGCCTCAAGCTCCAGCTCGTTGGTTCCGGGCGTCGGAATCACGAACACAACCAGCTTCTGTCCCTTCACCGGATCGTCAACCCCAATCGCCGCTACTTCGCTGACCGCCGGCAGATCGAGCAAAATCTCTTCGACTTCCGCAGGGCCAAGGCGCTTGCCGGCAACCTTCAGCGTATCGTCCGAACGACCACGCAGCAGGAATCCACCATTGCTCAAGTGTATGGCAAGGTCGCCATGCAACCACATGCCGGGCAGGGTTCGCCAGTAAGTCTCAACGTAGCGTTCGTCATCCCGCCAGAACGATTGCGTCATGCCGACGAACGGCTCGCGAATAGCAAGCTCGCCGACGCTGTCGCGGCTCGACTGGCCCTCGGAATCGACCACGTCAGCGTCGATGCCGGGGGAGGCGGAATTGAACACCGAGGGTTCGATAGGCCTGACGATCACGCTCGAGAGCAACGCGCCGGACACCTCGGTTCCCCCGGTGTAATTGATCAGCGGGTGGCGGCCGCAGCCGAATGACTTCTGGAACCACAAGAAATGCTCCGGGTCGATGGTTTCGCCTGCGGTGATCAACAAGCGAGCGGACGAAACATCGCCGGCGAGCGCCATCGCCTCGTTGGCGGCCAGCCCGCGAATGAGCGTCGGCGACGAACCATACTGCGTCACCTTGTACCGCTCGACGATGCGGGACATGCGCGACCAGTCGGGAAAGTCGGGTGCGCCGTCATAGCAGACCAGGGTGGCGCCGCGCATCAGTGCGGAGCTGGCTACCAGCGGACCTGCGACCCAGCCCATATCGGCAGGCCAGCAAAAGACGTCGCCAGGCTTCACGTCAAAATGCACGGCGGCGTCATGCGCAATCTTCAGCGGAAATCCACCATGGGTGTGCACGGTGCCTTTCGGTCGTCCCGTCGTGCCCGAGGTATAAATAACCATGAAGGGATCGTCGGATGACATGCGCGCAGCGGGAGCACTCACCGCGCCGTGCGATTCAATCATGGCCCAGTCCAAGGCCTCGGCAACATGCGGCTGGTGTCCTGACGCAGATTTCAGAATCAGCATCTCCAGTTGCGGCAGGCGCTGGCGCACGTCGCCGATCAGCGCCGACCTATCGACAAGCTTGCCGCGCCTCCGGAATCCGGCGGTCACGATGAACGCACGTGCGCCGCAGGAACCAAGGCGCGACACGATCGCATCGGGCCCGTAGCCGCTGAACAACGGAACCACGATCGCGCCAATATAAGCGATCGCCAACAACGACAACGTCGCCTCGACGCCGTTCTCCATCAATAAGCCGATCCGCTCACCGCGTTGCAGGCCCAGGGCGCGTAATCCCGCGGCGAATTGCTCCACGCGGTATTTCAGTTCCGCGTAGGTAAGCTGTGAAACTCCACCATCCTCCCGTTCTGCGACGACAGCGCGGCGCCCGCCACTCTCACCGTGCTCGGCCCAGGCGAGGACGGTATCGACCCAGTTCAGTTCGCCGCCAACGAACCAACGGGGAAATTCCTTGCCGCGGCTGAAATCCGCATAGGTGTGATAGGGCCGTGACCAGACGATGCCGCAGAACTCGTTGACTGCCTGCCAATACGCCGCGGGGTTCTCGACCGAAAAACGTTGCAATGCGTCGAAATCGTCCAAGCCGAGCAGGCGACCGAGATGGGTGACATTTGCGTCGGCGATCCGCTGCGCGGTTGGCGTCCAGATTTGCGTTGAGCTCGCAATCATGGCCATGGTCCTTGTCAAGGGAACAAGACGGTTGCAGGTTGTTTGGCGCGTTGAAGCAACTGCTTCCATCGTGCTGGTGCTGCTCTATCCGATTGCCACGCGGGGTGGATCGGACCGGTCGTGATGGCACCGGAGGTGCGGTCGGAGGTCGGCAACGCAATGCGGCTGGTCACGGCATCCCCTTGTCGTAGCCGACGCTCTTTTTACCGAACGCTTGTTAGGCCAAGAGGCGCGCGGCGTCAAGATGGTAGCCCAGCGGCACCTCGCATGCAGGAAATACAGTGCTTTCCGGCAAAGTCACGCTTCGCCGGCGTCTCACCCCGCCAGCCGGCGGGGTCGGTTTTCCTGTCAGCGCATACCTGATGTGCGCAAAAATAGGGCTTGCGCCGTACCTAACGCGTGTTATGTACGGCGCCGTCCAAGAAGGAGACGCTGTATGTTTCGTCCGGGAAGCAACGGGCCAAACTACGCCGACCATTCGGCGGCACAGAATTCCACGCATCGCAGACAACGATCTGGCGGCCACGCGCACCGCAGCGGCATGAGCCGAAATCGCCGCTCCGCCTCTTGAAGCCAAGCGGCGTTTCACAAGGTGACGGAAATGGACGACATCATCGATCCGCTGCTGCCGATCATCGACCCGCACCACCACATCTGGACTGCGGCGCATGGAAAATACGATTACCTGCTCCCGGAACTGCTCGCCGACGTCGGATCCGGCCATAACATCATCCAAACCATTTACTGCGAATGCAAGTCCATGTTTCGTCGGGACGGGCCGGAGGAACTACGCCCGGTCGGCGAAACCGAATTCCTCGTCGACGTGATGTCGCGGGGCGGCGCCGCGACGGCGAACCTCTGCGGCGGCTTGGTGATGTTCGCCGATCTCATCCTGGGCACGCGGGTGCAGCCCGTGCTGGATGCGCATCGAGCGGCCGCCGGCAATCGGTTCAAAGGTATTCGCAACATCGCAGCGTATGTCGACTCTCCACTGGTACGCTCGTTCGTGACGAACCCAGCTCTGCTGGCCGAACCAGCCGTGCGTGAGGGCATTGCCTGCCTTGGCCGCAACGGGCTGGTGTTCGAGACCTTCGTGTTCCATCCGCAGTTGCCTCAGGTCGCCGAACTTGCGGCCGCGTGCAGCGACACGACCATCGTGCTCAATGCATTTGGCGGTCCACTCGGCGTGGGCCCATACAAGGACCGGCGCAGCGAGGTGTTCGCCGAGTGGCGGAGCGGAATGGCGACCGTTGCGGAACAGCCGAATGTGAGTGTTCATATCGGCGGATTTGGCGCAAAGATGCTCGGCTTTGGCTTTCACAAGCGCCCAGTGCCACCCACGATCGAGGACTTCGCGGCGGCGTGGGAGCCTTACCTGCACGCGTGCCTGGAGGCTTTTGGGCCGCAACGTTGCATGCTGACCAGCAATTTTCCCGAGGATCGATCCTCTATCACTTACCGCCAGATCTGGAACGTTTTCAAATATCTCTGCCGTGACCTCACCATCGGAGAAAAGGCCATGATCTTCAGCGGCACCTCAGCCAAGCTTTACAAGCTGGACCATTGATTCATCTGCGCCGAAGACACCTGGAAGGGTCAGGACATGGACACCATCGAGATACAGCAGATCAAGACCCAGATCGAATACGAGCGCGGGCGCGACGCGCCACCGTCGGCGTTCCCGCAACTTCCCGTGATTCCACCACGGCGCTACACCGACACGGCATTCTATGATCTTGAGCTGGCCCATGTCTGGCGCAAGGCTTGGCTCTACGCGATCCACGGCGACGAGGTGCCGGAGCGTGGCAGCTTCGTGCGCTGGAGCCGGATGGGCGAGCCGCTGTTGTTTGTGCGCGGCGAGGACGACGTTGTCCGCTGCTTTTACAATACCTGCCGTCACCGTGGCGCGCCGGTAGCCGCGGACGAGAGCGGTACCGCGAAATGGCTGATCTGTGGCTACCATGGCTGGACCTATGACCTGACCGGCAACCTCGTCAATCTGCGGGACCGGCGCGACTTTGTTGGCCTGGATACGGCGTGCCGATCCCTGTTACCCATCCGCTGCGAGAGCATCGGCCGCTACGTCTTTATCAACCTCGACGACAACGGCATGCCGCTCGAGGAATATCTTGGCCACGCCGGCCGACTGCTGAAAGAGCAGCAGCCAGACACGTTGCGGCTGGTGGAAAAGAAGGCTTATCCGGTCAATTCGAACGTCAAGGTGCTGATCGAGGCGTTTCTGGAATCGTACCACATCAAGTCTATCCATCAGAATACCGTAGATCGCTTCCTCGATCATCGCGGAGCGGTGATCAATATGTGGCCGAACGGACATTCCCGGCTTGTGACGCCGATGCGACCGGAGCGCGCCGACTGGGTCGATCCCGGCACCATCGGCCTGCCACGCATGTCCACCGCCGACGAAATCATCAAACGCTCCACTTTGCAGACGCTATTCTATCCCAACTGCGCCATCGCCTGGGCCGAGGCCGGAAGCCCGGCGATGGTGTTTTGGCCGACCGGTGTCAACACCTCGCTGTGCGAGATTCACTGGTTCGCGCCGTCCTGGGGTGACGGGCCGCGGCCTGCGATCTGGGATACCAGGTTGCGCAACTTCGAACGCATTCTGATGGAGGACGTTGTTTTCCAGGAGGGAATCCAGCGTTCGCTCGAATCTAACGGCTACAAGGGCAGCACGCTGAATTACCAGGAACGGCGCATCTATCAGTGGCACGAACAGGCTGATCGGCTGATTGGCGACAAGGTGCCACCAGACCTGCGCGTGCCGTCCGTGCTTGACCGCTTCATCGAGACAGACTGACGGGATGCCGACCCATCGGATGCTGCGGATGTCCTAACAGAGGCGGATATGTCCAAGAGAGAAACCACGTCATTCGAACCGCGTTATGAAAGACCGCTCTGGACGCTCCCGGCCGTGCTCGAAGTGCAGGCGCGGGACCGCGGGGCGTCACCGTTTCTGCAATGGACGCACGAGCAGCAGCCGGTTTCGTATGCCGAGGTGAACGCCGAAAGCAATCGAATGGCGCACGGGTTCCTGAAGCTGGGGATGAGGAAGGGCGACCGCATCGTCTTTTTCATGGGAAACTCGCTGGCGCACGCCTATTGCTGGTTCGCCTGCACGAAGATCGGCATCGTGGATGCGCCGATCAATGCGAATTTCACCGGGGCCTTTCTGATACACCAGATGAATCTGTGCAAAGCGCGCTATGCCCTGGTCGATGAGGCGCTGGTGGAGGAAGTGGCTCGCGTTCAGGACGAGTTGCCGCACTTGAAGCAGGTCGTCGTGGTTGGTAATGCCGCTGCCGCGCGCGCCAAGCTGCCGCGGTTCGAGGTGCTGTCGCTGGACGAGATCCGCACGTCTCGCACGGACAATCCCGTTATCGCGGTGGCGCCGTCGGATCCAACCACCATTCTCTATACCTCCGGCACGACCGGGCCATCGAAGGGCGTGCTGCTGCCCTATGGAGCCCAGCACTTCAACGCTGAGTTGATCACTGCGATTTATCGATTAACAGAAGACGACATCTTCATGTCGCCGTTCCCGCTGTTTCACGGCAGTGGCCGACAGAACAGCATCTATCCGATGATGCTGGTTGGTGGTCTTTGCGTGCTGTACGACAAGTTCAGCGGCACGCGGTTCCTGGAGCGCGCGAAGCGCAGCAGGGCGACCATCACCATGTTCCACGGTGCGATGGTGCAGATGATCGCCGCCGCGGAGCCTTCGCCGGATGATCGTGCGCACCGGCTGCGGGCCGCCATTTGCATTCCCATGCCCTACACATTGCAAGATGAGTTCCAGGCTCGCTTCAACCTCAAGGAGCTGATAGAGGTCATTGGGATGACCGAGACGGCGCTGCCGATCATCCCGCCGGCCGGAAGGAAGGCACCGAAGGGCTATGCCGGGTGCCTGGTTTCCGACTGGTACGATGCGCGCGTCGCCGACCCGGAAACCGACGAAGAAGTGCCGGACGGCGTGGTTGGCGAGCTTCTGGTGCGGCCTCGCGCATCCTCGATCATGATGCTGCGCTATGAAAACATGCCGAACGAGACAGTCGCGGCCAACCGCAACCTCTGGTTCCACACCGGCGACGGAGTACGGCGCAATGCAGACGGCTGGTATGCCTTCGTCGATCGAAGTCAAGGACAGCATTCGCCGGCGTGGCGAGAACATCTCGTCATTCGAGGTAGAATATCAGCTTCTGACCCATCCCTCGATCGCCGAATGCGCGGTCATTCCAGTCCGCGTCAATGAGGAGATCAAGGACGATGAGGTCAAGGCGTGCATCGTGCCGCGGCCCGGTGCCGCGATCGATGCGGCTGAGCTGATCGCCTGGTGCGAGACCAAGCTGCCGCGTTTCGCCGTGCCGCGATTTGTAGAGTTCGTCGATGAGCTTCCCAAAACGCCGACGGGTAAGACGCAGAAGATGAAATTGCGCGTTGGTGCGCTGAGCGACAAGACCTGGGACCGCTTCGGAACCGGGACAAAAACGATCCGGGAGAAAGTATCATGACTGCAGCAACGCGACGGAGCACGTTGGGGCGCCGGGTGTTCACCGGCGGATTGTTGGCGGCACCGTCCATCTTGTCGTGTGTGACGGCGGCCGCGGCAGCAGAGCCACAAACGTTGCGCATCATGGTGCAAAATCCAATCATACAGACCGACTATCTGCATTTGATTTCCGAGCGTGCTGGTATTTTTGCGCGGCACGGCATCAAGGCGGAATTTACTTCCAGCACCAGCCCGATCCTGCCGCTGCTGTCTGGCGACGTGGACATTACGTCAATCGGTAGTTCCGCGGGCCTGGTGGCGATTGTCCGCAAGCAGGATTTCGAGTTCGTCGCTGCAACCGTACCGCATTCGACGATTGCCTTGCTCACGCGTCCCGACAGTCCGCTGACCAAGACCGCGCATCGCTGGCCGGACAGTTTCACCCAACTCAAGGGCAAGACGTTGGGGGTGACCGTGGCAGGCGCCCAGATCGATCTGACCGCGCGGTGGATCGCGTTACTCGCCGGGCTCACGCCGGACCGGGACATTACGGTGCAGGCTGCGGGCGACGCCACGACGCTGCTGGGTGGCCTCGAGAAGGGTGTTTACGACGCCGGGCTGGTTCCGAGTCCACTGTTCGAACTGGCGGAAGCGCGCAACGTCGCGGTCTCGATCCTGGATTTCTACAAGGGTGAAGGGCCGAAGGAGCTGTGGCTGCTGCCTTATGCGGCGCCAGCCGCGCGCAAGACCTATGCCGACAAAAACCCGGAAATCATCAATGCCTACATTGCGTCAGTGCAGGAAGCCTCCGATATGGCGCGCGACCCGGCGAATCGCGACAAAGTCATTGGCATCATTGCGCAAGAGTTGAAGGTTGACCCCGCAAAACTCGATGCCGTTATGGACACGTTCATCCGCGCCATTGGCAGCGTGAAGTTTTCACGTGAACAATGGAATACGGCAATCGCGATGATGAAGGCGAACGGCATTGTCAAGCAGGATTATTCATACGAAGACTACGTGTTTTCCGGTGCGCGAGTGTAGGTCATGATGGCGCCAGCTCCGAAGGTTTCGTTCGCCCACGTCTCGCATCGTTTCGATTCCGCTGATCTGGCGGCCGAGGCCGACAAACCCGATCCGTATGTGCTGCGTGATGTATCCTTCAGCATCGCTGATGGGGAGTTCATCAGTATCATCGGGCCTAGCGGGTGCGGCAAGACGACACTGCTCAACCTGCTGGCCGGGTTTGTCGAGCGCAGCGTTGGTTCGGTGCAGATCGAAGGCAACGATGTGAACGGCATCCAGACCGGCAGGGTGGGGTTCATGTTCTCACAGGATGCCCTGTTCCCCTGGAGAACGGCATTGGAAAACGTAACGTTTCCGCTCGAATGCGGGCGCGGATCGCGGCTGAGAAACGGCAAGAGCCTCGCGGCCTATGCCGGCGAGTTGCTGGAACTCGTGCACCTTGGCGGGGCCAAACGGAAATATCCGCACGAGTTGTCGCAGGGCATGCGGCAGCGCGTGGCGTTGGCGCGGATGATTGCCTGCGATAGCGACATCCTGCTGATGGATGAGCCGTTTGGGGCACTCGACGCCCAAACTCGTGTCGCAGTCCAGGCGGAATTTTCCGCGATCTGGGAGAAGTAGCAGTAAGACTGTCCTGATGGTGACACACGATCTGACCGAGGCCATCACCCTGTCGGACCGGATTGTCGTGATGTCACACCGGCCGGGCCGTATCAAGAAGATCTATGAGGTTGGCATCGAGCGTCCGCGCGCAGTGCTGGAATTGCCGACGACACCGCGGTTCCATGAGCTTTACGCGTCGCTTTGGGACGATCTTCGCCCCGAACTAGAGGCCCTGACATGAGTGGAAGAAGCGTAGCGGTGATGCGTCGTCCAGTCACAGAGAGCGCTCACGGCCGTCGGAGCGTTGCCCGCCGTAAGGCGATGGGCCGCCTCCGGGTATTTGCCACGCAGGTGGTGCTCATCGCGATCTTCGGCGTCGTCTGGCAGTTCGCGGCATCGCAAGGCTGGATCAGTTCGTTCTTCTTCGGCACACCGATCGAGATCCTCTCGACGTTAAGGGAATGGACGCTCGACGGAACGCTGGCGTTCAATACCGCGACGACCCTGTACGAGGCGGCCGTCGAATTCGTCGTTGCCGTGATCGTGGCGGTGCCGACTGGAATTGCATTAGCGCGGTCGCCATTCTGGGGGCGCGTGTTTCATCCTTTTATCGACCTGGCGAATTCGACACCGCGCTTCGCTCTGGCTCCGCTGTTCGTGCTATTCTTCGGTCTGACGCCGATGACCAAGATCGTGCTGGTGTTTTCCGTCGTTTACTTCGTAATGCTGATCAGCACGATTTCCGGTACCAATGCCGTCGACAAGAACCACGTCAGGTTTGCCCAGCTTGTCGGCGTGTCGCGGCGCCAATTGTACGCCAAGGTGATCCTGCCTGCGACGACGCAATGGCTGGTTGCCGGCATGCGCATCAGCGCGCCCTACGCGATTGCCGCTGCCGTCGTCGGCGAGATGATCTCCTCCAACAAGGGGCTGGGTTTTCTGATCGTCAGATATTCCGGGTTGCTTGAGACGTCGAAGGTACTCGCGGCTGGTACTGACGCTGGCGGTGGCTGGATGGGCCCTGAACATCTGCCTCACCTGGTTGTTCAAACGGCTGCCGTGGGTAGCGTAGGGCATTCACCCATTGCCTTAACGGCGACACTGCTGCTGAAGGAGGAAAGTGATGGATTGGCCGGTCAGAAGTTCGATCTTCATTCCCGCGCACAAGGATTCGTGGGTGCAGAAAATTGTTCAGTATCGCCCGGGAGCCGTCGTCCTGGACCTGGAAGATGCGGTCACTCCGTTGGAAAAACCGGCTGCCCGCAAGGGCGTTCCGCAGCTTCTCAAGGTGCTGCATGCCAATGGCATTGGCACGATTGTTCGCATGAACCCGCTCGACGAGGGCGGTACCGATGACCTCGAGGCGATTGTCCACCAGGATCTTGATGCCGTGATGCTGCCGAAAGCGGCGACGGTTGCACAGCTCCACGAGCTGGATGAGCTGCTGACCTATTACGAAGGCCGCTCTGGAATGCAGCGTAAATCGACGGCCATCCTGATCCTGCCGGAAACGCCAGAAGGGATGCAGGACGCGCGGCAACTCGTCGCCGCCAGCCCGCGCGTGCGCGGAACGGTCTGTGGCGTGCTCGGCAGCGGTGCTGCAGGCGATTTCGCCCAGGCGCTTGGGATTTGGCCGTCGGAAGACGGTCTGGAGCAAAACTACATAGTGTCGAAATTGTCGCTTGATAGCAGGGCCGGCGGCGGCATGTATCCGATTGCGTGTGTCAACGGCGTGAAAATCGACAAGCTCGACAAGGTTCGCGAGCTGACGGTGCGCGCCAAGACCTTCGGCTACACGGGCGTGTTGGTAATTCATCCGAGCCACCTGGCGATCGTGCATGAGGTGTTTACGCCGACCGAGGCAGAGATCGGTTTCTACCGAGGCATTCTGGCGAAGATGGAAGAGACCGACGCGCGGGGTAATGGCGCCGTCAAGTACCAGGGGGAAATGATCGATTATGCGATGATCGCACGTGCCCGGCAGGTGCTTCGCGACGCGGAACGGCTGAAACCAGAGACGGCTGGTTGACGCCAGCGATTGACAGGGAGCCGGACGTTACGTGGAAGGGTTGCCAGGTTGTGCTACTGGAGGCGCGCCCTAAACCTCCGCTTCGCCCGGTTGCTGGCCAAAGGTGGGCGAATGGAATGCCCGCGTCAGGTCAGCAGCCCAACTCAGCGTTACGGCAGCCGTGGTCGCGAACGAGTTGTTAAGAGCGCGCTTGGCCTGTGTCCTTCCCCCAAGTAGCGGTAGGGCCTACCTCCGTGCGTCGCCAATCGCTTGACCAGAAGAAGCGTGAATTGCTTGGCAAATCTATCGCGCGCCCCTCGATAATGTTCACTTGCGCCGGGCATCGCGATGTATTTGGCTGGCTCGTCAAATCGGTGTCGGCTCGACTACCTGGTCCGCCGCCGCAAGAACCCGACTTCGCACCGACAGCATCGAGCCATGCCGTGCGCCGACCTGGTCCCGCGGGCACCCGAGTGGGCATGCGGGCATTAAGAAGGTCTTCTGTTCCGGCACGCAATTCTCGCTCGCAGCTTTTCGCACCCAACTGTTTGGCCCTGACGATCTCGCCAACGTCAAGCAAGTTCAGACTGGCTACCACGGTCAGCCGTTGTCGGCCTTTCTAAAGCAGCCCGCGCCGCCCGCAGCGCCAACCATCGCATTTCCGAAGATCAAGAAGGAGCTTGCGAAGAAGGACTTCTTTGAGTATCTTGACTTTGCGTTACAGTTCGCACCCGCCGCGCCGAACGAGACTGAGATCCGTGCGCAGCTCGCCAGCATTGGCGTCGGTCCAGGTAAGACGTTTAATTTTAGCGAGCTGCCGCTAAAGCAGAAGGCGGAAATTCTCATCGGGATGAAGCAAGGCCAAAACAAGATTGACGCCGCCGTCGTCAAGGTTGGCAGCATTGCCAATGGCTGGAATATCAGCGGGGCGCCCGGCGACAGCGCTCACTAGAACGGGCACTGGCTATTCCGCGCAGTCGCGGCACAGGTCTGGCATCTACGGCAATAGCCCGGAAGAGGCGATATATCCGTTCACATGCAAAGACGGCGGCGGAAGGACGTTGGACGGTAGCAAGCGCAACTACACAATTACCTTCCCCGCCGACCAGCCGCCACCAGTGGATGCGTTCCGGTCGTTGACCATGTATGACGGTAGGACCCAGGTTCTGATCAAGAACCCGATTGACCGCTACCTGATCAACACACCGATGCTGTCGGGGATGACGAAGAACCCCGACAGCGCGCTGACAATCTACATCCAGAACAAATCCCCTGGTCCAGATCGCGAGGCCAATTGGCTGCCCGCCCCTGCCGGGCCGACCTACCTGGTGATGCGCCTGTATTGGCCGAAGGTGTCACCGCCCTCCATCCTGCCCGCCGGCAACGGCACATGGAGGCCGCCGGGAGTGGTCCTCGCCGCGCACTAAAGAAGCGGTAAAGCTGGCCATCCCGAAATGATTATTTTATGAATAATATTTTCCTGCTTCGAAATTGGCGGAATTGCTGGGGTCTGCAAGCAGGTTCCGCGAGGGGGTTTTTGAACGCGGCGCAAGGGCTCGGCGCGAGACTAGGCCCGCCGAAGGCGATCGACACGTAGGGTGCACATGGCAACCTTAACCCTGGTGCCTCATCCCCGGGGGGATAGCGGATATGTCGTACACGGCACCATCAACACCGCGCCCTGTCTGGGATGACTGGAATCCATCCGGTGTTCTTTTGCATTCTTCCCTCGCCGAGAAACGCAGCGCTTGCTCTGCCGGCTATGCCGACGAACCGATTCGTGCACGACATCGCGCTGCGGGCGGCCGAGCGCAGCATTACCACAGTGATCGGGCCGAACGCACCGGAAAGTCCACCCTGCTGCGGACCATCTACGCACTTCCCCGGCTCGCGCTGCTCGAAGAAAGCCAGATTGGCGGTTAGCTGCAGCGTCGACCGGGTATGGATCGTTTCCGGCTGCGCAGCCGCACCGGCGGAAAGCAAGCGGCCAAAGCGGCGATTAGCAAACGCTTCATGACGACGTCTTCCAGATTTTCGCGCCGGCGGGGTGTTCCGCTACGCTGCCATAATCTCGCAATGCGGCCTCTGGCGAAACAAAGCCGTAGGCTACGTCCCGTGCCAGCGCCTCCGGTCCGCGCTGCGCCGGGGGGCCGAAGCCGCCTCCGCCGGGCAGCTTCATCACCAGCCTTTCGCCGGCCGGAACCATGTGCCGAAACTTGTCTTCGAAGCGCCGGCCCGAGGCCAGACCGATCCAGCCGCAGCCTCCCGCCAGGCCACCTTCACGTCCCCGCGCCGGGTGCTGGATCCGATCGCAGGTGCCGGGCGACATTGCAAATGATGCATCCTCCAGGCAGCCGATTTCGACAATCTGCCCCAGGCCGCCTCGATATGCGCCCGCGCCGCCTGAATCCGGGCGCAGCTCCTTGATCCAGAACACCACTGGCGCCAGCGTCTCCAGGATCTCGATCGGAATACCGCGCACCCGGCTTGGGAAGGCAGTGGCGGACAGTCCGTCCTGGCGCGGTCGCGCGCCGGTGCCGCCGGCAACGATTCCCATCACGGTGAAGGGTGTGCCCGGTGTCGCGTCGTCAGCGTCGGCGCCGATGCCGGGGCCGCCGAACAGCGGCACGCTCCACAGCGACGCCGCGCCCTCCGCCGGTGCACCACCCGCGACCACCCGGTGCAGACACCCGAACAGCAGGTCCGGCAGCATCTGGCCGACCACCTGGCGTGCCGACACCGCATGTGGCCGCGACGCATTCAGGATGCAGCCCTCCGGCGCGTGCACGGTGATGGGCGCGAGCGAGCCGGCATTATTCAAAATACCCGCGCCGACCATGCAACGAATGCCGAACGCGGTATACGCCGTGGTGTAGGCCAGCGGCACATTGATGCCGCGCGCAGAGCAAGGCGACGTGCCGGTGTAGTCGACGTGGATGCCGTCGTGCCGCACCTGCATGCTGGCGTGCAGCGTGATCGGACGCTCGAACCCGTCCACCACCATGCTATGGCGGTACTCACCGGGCGCCAGCCGGGCGATTTCCGCCAGCATCGCCGCGCGTGAATTGGCCAGGACGACGGCGGCAAGCTCCGCGAGGTCATCCAGCTCGAACTCGTCCATCATCTCGACCAAGCGGCGACAGCCCATTTCGTTGCACGCCGCCAGAGAGTGCAGGTCGCCGCGCACCTGCAACGGTTCGCGGACATTCACCTCCAGGATGTCGAACACCGCCAGGTTGAGCACACCCGCGCGCGCCAGATGCATGATGGGGATGCAGATGCCCTCCTCGAACACCTGGCGGCCGTCGGCACCGAAGCCAATGCCGCCGACATCAACCACATGCGCGGTGCAGGCGAACAGCGCCACCAGGCGACCATGGCGAAACGCCGGGCTGACCACGGTGAAATCGAACAGATGACCGGTGGCGAGCCACGGATCGTTGGTCAGGAACACATCGTCCGGCTGCATGGTGTGGGCGGGATGGCGGGCCAGGAAGTGGCCGACCGAAAGCGCCATCGAGTTGACGTGGCCCGGAGTCCCCGTCACCGCCTGCGCTATCATCTTTCCGCCCGTGTCGAAGATGCCGGCCGACAGGTCGCCGGCCTCGCGCACCGCCGGTACTGAACGCAATTCGAATCAGCGTCTGCGCCTGCTCTTCGACGATCGACACCAGCCGGTTCCACATGACCTGCACGTCGATCGGCGACAGCCTCGTCGCGGTCGTCATGCGATTGCTCCTTCGGCCGTCGTGCCTTCGACTGGTCGAAGTTGCAGCACGATGTTGCCCGCGGGATCGATCCGCGCGTCGAATTGGCCAGGGACCAGCGTGGACGTCTGTTGCTCGGCGATCACAGCGGGACCGTTCAACCCGGTTCCAGGCGGCAGATCGGGGCGCCAATACACCGGCGTTTCGATCAGGCGGCCGGCCACAGCATCGAATACCGGGCGGCGACCCATCGGCTCCGGCGCAGGACGGGGTGGCGCCTCCGGCCAATGCCGCGGCGGTGGCGGGGCAACCTCGATTCGCAGGGCGATCGTCAGGATCTCCAGTTCGACGCCGCCCACCGAGCGGCCATACTGCGCCGCGTAAGCCGCGTGGAATGCCTGTTCCAGCATGGCGGCGTCGGCCATTTCCAGCGCGCGCACCGGCAGCGGCAGCGAGGTTTCGTGCCCCTGGCCGATGAAGCGCATCTCCACCACGTGTGTCTCGGACAATGCCGCGCCGGGCGCGCCGCGCGCGACGATCTCCCGTGCCTGGGCCTGCATCTCCTGGAACAGCCGATTGAGAATTTCGGGATCGAACGCCGCCAGCCGCATGTGCCGGCTGCGCACCACATCATACGCGAACGGTGCGCGCAGGAAGCCGACCGCCGAGGCCACCCCTGCTGCCGCGGGCACGATGATCTGAGCGATGCCAAGCTTTTCCGCCAACCGAGCGGCATGCAACGGGGCCGCGCCGCCGAATGCGATCAGCGTGCGCGCGGCCAGCGCCTTGCCACGCTCGATCGCGTGCACGCGCGCGGCGTTGGCCATCGTTTCGTCGACGATCTCGCCGATGCCGTGCGCTGCCGGCGTCTCCTCCAGGTGCAGGGGCGCGGCGATGCGCGAGGCAATCGCCTGCCGTGCGGCGTCGCGCACCAGATGCAGCTGGTCCGCCGGCAAAGCGCGCGGCGTCGATGAGCCCAAGCAACAGGTCGGCATCGGTCACGGTCGGTTCGGTGCCGCCCTGGCCATAGCAGGCCGGACCCGGCTCGGCACCCGCGCTGTGCGGCCCGACCTGGAGCCTCTGCATCCGGTCGATGCCGGCGATCGACCCGCCGCCGGCGCCGATCTCCACCATCTCGATCACCGGCACTCGCACTGGCAGCCCGCTGCCTTTGAGAAAGCGATAGGCCCGATCGACCTCGAAGTTGCGCGAGGTCGGCGGCCGGAAATCGTCGATCAGGCAGATCTTCGCGGTGGTGCCGCCCATGTCGAACGACAGCACTTGCGACAGGCCGCACTCGGCCGCGATCTGCCCCGCGATGATGGCGCCACCGGCCGGTCCTGATTCAACCAGGCGGATGGGAAACTGGACGGCTGTCTCCAGTGTGGCGAGGCCGCCGCCGGACAGCATCATCAGCAAGGGGCAATCGAAGCCTGCATCCGCCAGCATGGCTGCCAGATGATGCAGGTAGCTGGCCATCAATGGCTGCACATAGGCGTTGCAGACCGTGGTGGAGACACGGTCGTATTCGCGGATCTCCGGGCACACGTCCGAGGACAAGCTGATGGCAACATCCGGCAGCGCCGCTGCGAGTATGCCGCGCACCGCTTGCTCGTGCGCCGGATTGGCGTAGCTGTGGATGAAGCAGACGGCGACGCTTTCGATCCGGTGCGCGCGCAACTGCGGCACCAGACGCTCGACCGCCTGCGTGTCCAGTGGGCGCAGGACCTGACCGTTCACGCCGCAGCGCTCCGGCACGGTGAAGCGCCGGTCTCGCGGCACCAGCGGCGCGGATTTCTCGATGAAGATGTCGTATTCCGCGAACCGGTCCTCGTATCCCAACTCCAGCGTATCGCGATGGCCTTCGGTCGCGATCACCGCCGTGCGTGCGCCCTTGCGCTCGATCAGCGCGTTGGTGGCAAGCGTGGTGCCATGGATGATCAGGCCGACGGCGTTCGGCAGGATCGCGGCATCGTCGAGCGCTGCGCGAATGCCCGCCATGACACCTTCGGCCGGAGCCTGCTGCGTGGTCAGCACCTTCGCGGTGACGACCCGGTGACCGAGATCGAGTGCGATATCGGTAAAGGTGCCACCGATATCGACTCCCAGACGGGCACGGCGTTGCGCGGTCGCGATCATCGCACGGTGGGGAAAGGCAGCATGCAGAGAAGTCCTCGGGTTGGCGCGATCCTGGGTCGCACGGTGCAGTGACCCGAGTGCCCGGGCAACGTCAACCCGTCGATCGAAGTGGCAATTCGCATCGCGCCGGACCCGCAGCGCCCGCTCCGCCCTGTCACAGCGAGGCGCGCAGCGCCGAGGCACGCCCCTGCCTGACGAGCCGTCCATGATACGTCATGCACGCAAGAGCTTCGCCACTCCGCCCCTCGCAATGACAGCCGAGGCGAGGGGAACACCGGCGCAACCTTCAGTATGTTGCGGCCTGAGCCGCGGAAACCTGCCGCGAGCCCGCCACGACGTCGACCGCCCAGGCAAGATCGGCGAGATAGGCGTCGACGGCCGGTTCGTGCGTCAGGTTCAACATCAGATGAATACCCGGCGGATCGACGAGCCGGCCGACAAACCAACCCCGCTCCGTCATGCGTTCCGCAACGGCGAAGATGTCCAGCTTGCGCGACCCGTAGCTGAAAATGCTCAACTGCGGACGGCCCCAGACCTCCAGGCCGAGCTTGCGGACGCCCTCCTCCAGCCGCGCGCGCACCGCCAGGATTCGGCTGGTGCGGTCGCAATAGCCCTCGTGACCCAGATAGTTCATGACCGCCCAGGCTGCCGCAATCGCCCCGCCGGCCCGCGTGCCGACCAGGGTCTGTGTCGCATACAAGCCGCGCGGCCAGTCGGAAAATTCGTATTTCTGGTAGTTGAATGCGGCCTCGTCACGGTACAATACGGTCGATGCGCCCTTCGCTGTATAGCCGTATTTGTGCAGGTCGGCGCTGATCGAGGTTACGCCGGGAACACCGAAGTCGAAATCAGGGATGGCGACGCCGAGCGATTTGGCGAACGGCGCGATAAACCCGCCGACACAGGCATCGACATGCAGCCACAGCCCTCGACTCGCGGCGAACTCTCCCAGTTCCGGTATCGGATCGACCACGCCGTGCGGATAGGCCGGCGCGGAACCGACCAGCATCACGGTATCCGGCCCGCACGCCTCGGCCATAGCAGCGACATCAGCACGAAAATCGGCGCCGACCGGGACGCGAATGACTTCCAGCCCCATGAAGTGTGCCGCCTTGTTGAACGCTGGATGCGCGGTCTGTGGCACGACGATAGTGGGAGGCTCGATGTAGGGACGTTCCGCCCGAGCGTAGTCGCGCGCCGACTTCACCGCCAGAAAGATGCTCTCGGTGCCACCGGTGGTCATCGCGCCGCGCGCCTCCGGACCGCCATGCAACAACCCAAGTGTCATCTCAATCACATCTGTCTCGAAGCGCGCCAGGCTGGGAAACGCTTTCGGACCAAGTCCGTTTTCGGAAAACAATTGCAGATACGCCTGCTTGGCGACCGCCAGAACGTCCTCGCCGGCATAATGGATATAGACGCCGATACGGCCATTCCGCCAATCGACATCACCCCCGCGCGCAGCTTCCATCTGCTCTTTTAGCATTTCGGGACTGACGCCCTGGCGTGGCAATTCCGGCATGTCTCGATTCTCCTCAGGCTGCCAGTTCGCGTTCGGCGACGGTCGTAATCGCCGAACGCAGGATGTCGGCGATCGTCTGGATTTCGGCGGGCTCGACGATGTAGGGCGGCGCCAGCGCGATTGTGTCGCCATCGACGCCATCGACACAGCCGCCGCCCGCGATCACCAGCAACCCCATCGCCATTGCCTCGTCCGCGACTTGCTCAGACACATGGCGCTGCCGGTCGAACGGCGCCTTGGTCGTCTTGTCGCGCACCAGTTCGATGCCACGCAGCAACCCCTTGCCGCGCACGTCGCCGACGATCGGCAGATCGCGCAGCGCTTCGAGTTGCGTCCCGAGCATTTCGCCCATCGAGGCGGCGCGTGCGACGAGGTCCAGCCGTTCGATCTCATCCAGCACCGCACTGCCGATCGCCGCGGTCAACGTGTGCCCGGCGAAGGTTTCGCCGTGCCGGAACGACGTGCCACTGGCTTCGAACGCGGCATAGATGCGTTCATGCACCAGTGTCGCTCCGATCGGCACGTAGCCGCCACCGATGCCTTTGGCCATGGTGATGAGATCGGGCACCACACCCCAATGGTCGATCCCCAGCTTGCGGCCGGTTCGGCCGGGGCCGCTGACGACTTCATCGACGATCAGCAGTACATCATGCCGGTCGCAGATCTCGCGAACTTTGGCAAAGTACCCGTCCGGAGCGGACAATGCCCCAAGGGGACCGCCCGACACCGGCTCGACAATGAACGCCGACACATACTGCGCGCCGATGCGGCGGATCATCCGATCCAGTTCCTCAGCGCAGTCGATCGCACAGGAGTTGGGTGTCTTGCCGAACGGACAGCGATAGCAATACGGCGGCTCGATATGCGGGAAGTTCAACAGATAAGGTTCGTAGGGCTCGCGCCGCCTGGTCTGCCCGGTCATCGACAAGGCGCCGAGCGAACTGCCATGATAACTGTTCCAGCGCGAGACGACCTTGGTTTTCTCCGGCTTGCCGGACAGCAGATGGAAATGGCGCGCCAGTTTCAACGCCGTCTCGTTCGCCGCCGACCCCGAGGTGGACATCCAGACCTTGGAAAAACCGGCCGGCGCCAGCGCCAGCAACTGTGCCGAGAACCGTTGCTCAGCCTCGCTGGTGAAATTTCCGGTATGGGCGAAGGCGATGCGGCGCATCTGCTTTGCGATCGCTTGCTCAACCGCCGGAGAACCGTGGCCGATATTCACAACGAACACGCCGCCCGCGCCGTCTATGTAGCGCCGGCCGGCGGAATTGAAGACGTAGATGCCCTCGCCGCGATCGACCATGGGATAGCTGCGGTCGATCTCGCGATGGAACACGCGATCGGCGTTCACGGCCGCCGTCATGGCGTCATCCTTTCCAGCGCGTGAGATAGCGCTCGATGCGGGTCATCACCCCGGACAGCAGATCGGCCAGGATCACCAGCACCAGCAGCACGGCGAACACGCCGTTGGCATTGAAGGTGTTCGAATAGTAGCTGATCAGGCTGCCCAGGCCCTTGCCGCCGGCGATCAGTTCCGCGGTAACGACGCCGAGCAATGTGTAAACCAGGCCCAGGCGCAGGCCGGCGAAGATCGCCGGCGCCGCGGTCGGCACGACAATGTGCAGGAAGATGTGGCGTCGTGTCAGGCCGAGGCTGCGTGCAAGCAATATATGGTCGGGATCGACTGATTGGGCGCCGGCCATCGTGTTGTAGAGCAATATGAAATACATCAAGGAAATGCCGGAGACGATCTTGGAGAGGGCGCCGAGACCGAACCAGATGATGAACAGCGGCACCAGCGCGACGCGCGGCAAGGCGTTCAGTGCGTTGAGGTAGGGATCGACGATCGCCTTCAGCAGTGGCGATGCGTGCAGTATCAGCGCGGTCAGTAACGCCAGCGCACCGCCCAGAACGAACGCCGCCAATGTCGCCGACAGTGTGTCGGTGATGGCGTGCAGGATGCTGCCGCCGAGCAATTCCTGCACCATCATCGGCAGGAATTCCGAGGGCTGACCGATGAAGGCGGCGGGGATCAGGTTGAGCCGTGCCATCGCTTCCCATGCGCCCGCGGTCACCAGCAGCAGGAGCACGCGTCCGGCGAAAACCACCGAACGGTGGCGGCGCGCTGCATCGCGTTCCATGTCGGTATCGACAT
Organism: uncultured Alphaproteobacteria bacterium; assembly: GCA_963762885.1. GTDB lineage: Bacteria > Pseudomonadota > Alphaproteobacteria > Acetobacterales > Acetobacteraceae > JASHVB01. Next base: position 93,031 of record CAVXNH010000083.1, on the reverse strand, counting down.
CGGTATCGATATCGACGTTGCTATCGGTATCGGACAGGCCCGCCGCGTCCTCCGGCACATCGGATAGCGCCCTCGTCATGCCGGTTCCACCGCACGCTCCAGCTCGCGCCAAAGTTGCGCGCATAGTTCGTGGAATTCGCGCATCGCCTGCATCTTGCTGGCAGAGCGCGGTCGCGGCAGCGGGATCGGCACGTCGGCGATGATCCGTCCGGGGCGCGCCGACATGACAATGACGCGATCGGACAACGCCACCGCCTCGGCGAGATCGTGACTGACCAGGACCACGGTGCTGTGCACGCGCTCCCACAGCTTCAGAAGCTGATCCTGCAACAGCAGCTTGGTCTGCGCGTCGAGCGCGCCGAACGGTTCGTCCAGGAAAATGTGCGCGCTTTCCAGCGAGAAGGTGCGCGCCAGGGCAACGCGTTGGCGCATGCCCTGCGAGAGTTGGCGCGGATAGGCATGCTCGAAGCCCGCGAGGCCGACATCGGCCAGCAGCGAGCGGATCAGCGCGTCGCGTCGTTCGGAGTCCGGCTGTCGCGTTGCGACGGCGAAGTCGATGTTGCCGTACGCCGTGCGCCACGGCAGCAGTGCGTCGCGTGCGAACATCCGCGCGGTGTCGCGCCGGCCGGCGGCAGGCGGCTGATCGGCGACCAGCAGCGTGCCGCGTTGCAGCGGCAGCAGGCCGCTCATGAGGTCGAGCACTGTGGTCTTGCCGCAGCCACTCGGACCGACCAACGACACGAACTCGCCCTTGCCGATCGCCAGCGACAGCCCGTCCAACACGCGCAGCGTGTGGGCGTGCCGCCGGAACGCATGCACGACGCCATCCAGCACGATGTCGCCGCCATGCACAAGGGCTTGCGGTCATGTCGTGTGGCCTACGGCTTCGGGGCGCCCGCGTAGATCACGTCGGCGGCCGGAACCGCATGCGGAATCAGCTTGTTGTCGAGCAAGTACTGGTTCCACGCATCGATCGCGCCACGATCGACGGTGGAGCCGAAATAGTGGTTGTAGTTGTCGATCATCAACGCAACGGTTTGGGCGCGCTCATCTTCCGGAATGATCGACGTGTTGACATATTTGCCGATCAGACTGGTCAGCTTCGGGCGGTTGGCCGGATCCTTGATCCAGGCGATCGCATCGGCATGTGCCTTGATGAAGGCATTGACGATGTCCGGGTGCTCGCGGATGTACGACGCCTTGCAGGACCAGTCCTCGAACGCGCCGCCAAGTTTTTGCAGTTGAGCGGGGCCCTGGCCGGCGCTGATGTTGATGATCGATTTGCCGCTGCCCAGTGCCTGGATGATCTCCGGGAACGGGGTGAAGGCCATCTGCGCATCGATCCGGTCAGCCTGCCAGGCGGCGAGCGCCGTGTTCGAGGAACCGTCCGCAACATAGGTTACGTCGTCCGGCGTCATGCCGGCGCCCTTCAGCAGGGCATTCATCATCAGGTGCGTCGATGCCCCCAACGCATTGACGCCGATCCGCAGCCCTTTCAGGTCCTGCATGATGGCAGGATAGCCCGCGGTTTCATGCGGCAGCTTGAGTTTACTGCTGGCGACCAGGTCGAAGAAATTACGCACCTCGTTGCCGACCACGATGCGCAGGTCAGAGCCGTGCACCTGGTTCTCGATGATCTGGTCGGTCGGCGGCTCGATGAAGTCGAGGCTGCCGCCGAGCAAGGCGGCGACGCCGGCCGGACCGGAGGCGACCACGGTTTGCTCCGGGTCGAGGTGGTATTTCGCATAGAAGCCCATGTCCTTGGCGACGAACACCGGCAACGAGGTGTAGGCGCCGTTGTAGACCATGACACGGATTTTGGTGCCGGCCGGCGGGATGTCGCTGGTCACCGGCAGTTCGTCGGCGCGTGCCGTGGTGCCGAATATGCCTACCGTAACGGTCAGCGTGAGGGCGATCGCCCAGGTTATTCGTCGTGTGCTGTCGAAACCCCGCTTGCCCATGTTATTCTCCTTTGCCCCGCCTGTATTTTTGCTGTCAGCCCGTTTTGTGCGCCGGGTGTCAGCGATTCTTGCGCCGCGCCTGGCGCAGTTGTTCCGTCGCGACCAGATCGGCCATGCCGTCCGCCGCAAGCTGCACCGCATAGACCGCGACCGCCGCGGCATGGCTGACCACGCCATCGCGCACGTCGCGGGCAACCAGGGCCGGATCCCGATCCAGCGGGTCGCCGAAGCCGCCGCCGCCGGGCGATTGCATGACGAGGCGCGACGCGCCCAGGCGCAGCAGCGCGTATTGCGGTGGCGTCAGGACGGACCCGTCACGACCATGCATCGTCAGGGTCCCGCCGGCGCCGTCGCCCGCGCGCTCCACGCCTTTGCCGGTTGTGCGGCCGACGCCCTCGCCACGAAACGAATAAACCGCCTCGGTGTCGATCTCGGCTTCGTAATCGACGCCGGTGCCGCCGCGCCAGGCGCCCGGACCAGCCGCGTCGCAGCGAAACTCCTGCCGATGCACACGCACGGGATAGAGTTGCTCGATAGGTTTCCGCGTTCGGAATGACCAGGCCGCCGAGCGTGATCATCGGCCCCATCTGGTTGAAGCCATCGCGCCCGGCCACCGCTCCCGCGCCGGAGCCGCCGCCCCAGTGATACAGCACCCAGGTCGCGCCCGATGGCCGGGTTCCCGATGACACGGGAAAGGCGTTCTTGCCCCAACCGGCGATGTTGCGCGCAGGATCGGCCTGCCCGAGTGCCCACCAGCAGATATGCATGATCTCGTGCGCCGGAAACACCGTGCACATGGTCAGCGGCGCCGGCGCCCGCGCGTTCACCAGGCTGCCCTCCGGCGCGATGATACGGATTGCCCGAAACGTTCCCTCATTGCGCGGAATGTCCGTTTCGAAGAACGCGGCAATGGCGGCGTAGACCGCTGAATGCGTGTTGGCGAGCGAGGAGTTCTTGAAGCCGCGAATTTGCGGATCGGTCCCGGTGAAATCGACCGTGGCGCCGTCGGCGTCCAGCGTCACGGCGACCCGGATGCGAATGTCGGCCGGCGCGAAGCAGTCGTTGTCGTAGCTTTCCTCGGCGCGATACGTGCCATGCGGCAGCGCCGCCAGCGCGATGCGCAACCGCTGTTCGCCGTGATCGAGGATGGCGGCGAAACACCGCTCGGCAGCATCGCTGCCCAGGTCCTCGATCAGTTCCTCCACCAGATCGGCGATCTGTTCGGCGCCGATCTGGGTCGAGCCAAGCATCGCCCGCAGGTCGCCATCGAGCAAATCCGGGCAGCGCGTGTTCAGCAGCAGAAGCTGCCAAAGATCATCGCGTGTCACGCCATGCTCGATCAGTTTCAGCACCGGCAGGCGGATGCCTTCGTGGAAGATCTCGGTCGCCTCGGGATTGTAGGTGCCGGCCGCGCCGCCACCGATATCCGACTGGTGTGCCCGGTTGCAGGCGAAGGCGGTCAGTGCGCCGCCGGCGAAGACCGGCCGGGCAATCACCCAGTCCGGCAGATGGTTGCCGCCGGCCACATAAGGATCGTTGAGCAAGAACACGTCGCCGTCGGCGATGTTGCCGGCGAAGCTTTTCAGCACTGCACGGATGGCGAAGCCGCCGCCGCCGGTATGGATCGGAATGCCGTCGGCCTGCGACACCAGCGTGCCGTTGCGGTCGGTGACGAAGCAACTGAAGTCGTGCGACTGGTTGAAGATCGGGCTACGCGAAGTGCGCACCATCACCCAGCCCATCTGCCGTGCGATATGGTCCAGCCGGTTCTGCACCAGGGCGAGGGTTACCGGATCGACGCCATGCAAAGCCGTTGCGCCGGACATTGCCGTCAATCCTCCCGCGCCAGATCGATGACGAAGTTGCCGGACGCATCGACCGCGAGCATGTCGCCGGCGCCCACCAATACTGTCGTGGTTTGCTCCTCGATGATGGCGGGACCCGCGAAGCCGTGGCCAGGCCCCAGCGTGGCGCCGCGATAGATCGGCACGTCCGCCCAGCCGCGCCGCGCGTCCACCCAGACGCGGCGATCTTCCGCCGCTATTGCCGGCCCATCGGCGCGTGGTGGCGCGGCGGCGGCAAGCGGCGGCAGGTGGCCGATGCCGGCCACCCGCAGCTTGGTCATTTCGATCAATCCGCCGGGCTGGATGTGGCCGAACAGCCGTTGATGTTCGGCCTCGAAGTCTCGTCGCACGCTGGCCGGTTCGACAGGTCCCGCCGGCAGGCCGACCGTGACGTCCCATTGCTGGCCGACATAGCGCAGATCGACCGAACGCTGCAGTGCCACTGCATCGGCGGCAAACCCCTCGCGGGCCAACGTCTCCATCGCGATGGTTTCCAGCCGGCTGAAGTCGCGGGCAATCGCGGTTTGATCCAGGCAATCGAGTTCGCCGAAATGCACGCGCAGGAAATCGTGGCGCACATCGGAGTTCAGCATACCCAGCGCGCAGAACGCCCCCGCGAGGCGCGGCACATAGACGCGCCGGCAGCCCAGCGCGCGGGCCACGCCGGCACCATGCAGCGCACCGGCGCCGCCGCCGGCCACTAAAGTGAAGCGGCGGGGATCGTGGCCACGCTCGATGCTGATGCGCTGCACCGCATGCAGCAGCTTTTGCTCGAGCAAGCGGATGATGCCGATCGCCGCGGCTTCGGTGTCGAGGCCAAGCGGCCGTGCCACGACAGCTTCCACCGCCCGGTGCGCCAGGCTGGCGTCGATGGCGATAGCGCCCGCGGCAAAGGTTGCCGGCGCCAGGCGCCCGAGCACGACCTGCGCGTCGGTGACGGTCGGCGCCGTGCCGCCCAGGCCATAGCAGGCCGGCCCCGGCCTTGCCCCCGCGCCTTGCGGCCCGACGAACAGCAGGCCGGCGCTGTCCACACCGGCGATCGTTCCGCCACCCGCGCCGATCGTCTGGATGTCGATCGACGGCGACACGACGTCGTAGCCATCGACCTCGAGCCGATCGGTCTGCGCGATGACGCCATGACTTATCAGCATTACGTCGCAACTGGTGCCGCCGATCTCCATCGAGATCAGATGGTCGGAACCGAGGGCGCGGCTGTAATAGCGCATGGCGCCGACGCCCGCCGCGGGGCCAGACAGCAACAACGCCACAGGCCGGCCGGCGATTTCATCCACCGATACCGCGCCGCTGTTGTTCTGGATCAGCAGCAATCGGTTGGGCAGGCCCAGCGTGCGTAGCCGCTGATCGAGGTCGCGCAAATAAGCCAGTGAGCGAGGCCCGACATAGGCGTTGAGCACGGTGGTCGACCCGCGCTGTACTCGCCCATGATGGGCGCGACCTCACTGGAGACGGAGACGTGCAAGCCGGGCGCGTCGCGCCGCAGCAGGGCGGCGGCGCGGCGTTCATGCGCGTCGTTGAGATAGCTGTTGAACAGGCAGACGGCGACCGACTGCACACCCTCACGCGCGAAAGTTGCGGTGGCGATGGCGATGTCGTCTTCGGACAGCGTGGTTTCCTCGGCGCCGCGCGGATCGATGCGGCCGCGCACGGGAACCCGCAGATAGCGGGGCACCAGGACCGGCTGATACGGCGTGCGATGGTCCCACGGATCCGGCCGCAGCCCTCGGCGGATCTCCAGGCTGTCGCGAAATCCGTTGGTGACCAGGCAGCCGACGCGGGCGCCCTTGCGCTCAAGCAAGGTGTTGGTCGCGATGGTCGAGCCGTGCACGAACTGGCTGCAGCGCGCCAGCAGTTCCGGCGTGGTCATGCCGTTGGCCGCTGCGGCGGCATCCACCGCGCGCATGACGCCGGCCGCGGGGTCCGACGGAACCGATGCGACCTTGAATACCGTTACTGAGCCTGTGGAGGTCGCCAGCACCAGATCGGTGAACGTGCCGCCGATATCGACGCCTATGCGGAACTGCATGCCAGCTTCGGTCATCGCGCGCGACCGACATGTGGAGCAGCGCCTTCGCCCGCCAATGCGGCGGTAATGGCCCCGGCGGCAGCGCGCACCTTGCGGCCAAGTGTGTGCAGCTTGACTTGCGTCACGCGGTAACGTGGCACCGCGATACAAAGTGCGCCCGCGGCATGACCGGCGCGGTCCACAAACGACGCCGCGACACCAGCGACGTCGATGCGCCACCCGCCGAAGTTCATCGCATAGCCCCGGGCGCGGGTCCGGGCGAGTTCCTGATGCAGCGCCTCGTGCGACGTGATGCTGTCGGCGCTGATGGCCTCCAGCGTCGCCGGCAGGATGGCGGCGAGATCAGGGTCCGGCAGTGCCGCCAACAGCGCGATGCCGGTCGAAGTGCAGTGCGCCGGCAGGCGGGAGCCGACGTCGGTGTGCACGCGCACAGCCTGTCCGGCATCGACACGATGCAGGTAGACCGTCTCGCAGGCCGACAGCACGCCGAGAATGGTACTTTCATCCGTCTCGCGCGTGAGGTCCTGCATGACCGGTGCGGCGATGGCGACGATGCTGAGTTCCGGCACCGCGCGACCCAGTTCCCACGCACGCAACCCGAGACGGTACAGCCCGCCGACACGATGTTCCGCGTAACCATGCGCGACGAGGGTCGCCAGCAGACGATGCGCGCCGGGTTTCGACATGCGCAGCGAGTCCGCGATCGACGCCAGGGGCACGTCGCTTGCCGCTGCTGCAAGTAGTTCCAGCGCGGCGAGAGCGTGGGCAACCCCGGAGAGGGGGCGTTCCGCATTGGTGAACGGCATTTTCTGCATGTGTGAGCGTTATATTCGATTGTCGCAGCCCGTCAATTGTCCAACCGGGAGGGCCGTCGCGCCAGCCACTGCGGTGGCGCGTGCCGGATTTTCCAGACGGCCACGCGGTCCAGCTCAATTCTCACGAAGCGGAACCCGACGTCGAGCCCTTTGGACGACCCGCCCCGGGGAGCCAACGCCGATGGCCGAGGAAGCCGCTGGCTCGGGAGTCAGGACTGTGCAGCGAGTGAAGGCCGAGTTGTCGACCGAAGGCGCAGAGGTGGCGATGACCAGGGTACCGTCTGTCACTCCCTGCGGCTCTGCGGTCGACGGCTGTTTGCACTCCGACGTTTCTACGGCAACGCCGAGCTTTGCGGTGGTGCTTCCTCTGCCCGTTCTCCGGTCGGCGCGCACGGGTGTTGCACCTGCCAGCGAGCGGCGGCACGGTGTTCGCCAGCCGGCAGGCATTGGGGGTGGCGTACTACTACACTCGCCGAAAGTGGCGACTCGGTTCCCCGCTGGGGCAAGTCGAAAATGCAACACACTGCCGAAATCGGCGCCCCGGCCGTGGCGGGGGGAGTCAGGTCTCGATTCGCTATGCGGAATCCGCTCCTCGCCTCGAAGTGGAGGGAGACCCATGCCGGCAGCCAAGGCGCTACCGATCGAACTTTCGCCCGACCATGAGCGCCAACTGAAGGCACTGGTCCGGGCGCATTCCACTCCGCAAAAGCTGGCCGAGCGGGCGCGCATCATCCTGCTCGCTGCAGATGGCTGGGGCGTGAGCGAGACGGCCGAGGAACTCGGTATCTGGCGCAAGACGGCGGGTCACTGGCGCCGCCGCTGGCTGGCGGGGGAAGCTGCCACGAACGCGGCCGAGCGGTTGAGCGATGCGCCACGTTGCGGTGCGCCAGCCAGCTTCACGCCGGAGCAGATCTGCCAGATCATGGCGCTTGCCTGCGAAGACCCCGAACGGCTTGACGTTCCGATCAGCCACTGGAGCCAGAGCGAACTGGCCCGTCAGGCGGTGAGCCGGGGCATCGTCAAGAGTATCTCGCACGGCTCCGTCGGGCGCTTTTTAAAAAAGGAGCGGACCTCAAACCGCATCGCAGCCGCTATTGGCTGACGCCCAAGCCTGACCCCGAATTCGATGCCAGGTGCGCCGACATCTGCGCGGTCTACCAGGCGGCGCCGGCCGCCGCCGAACAAGACGTGCACACCGTGTCGATCGACGAGATGACCGGCATTCAGGCGCTGGAGCGCGCCGCCCCGGCCCTACCGATGAAGCCCGGACATGTCGTGCGGCGTGAGTTCGAGTATGTCCGGCATGGCACCCAGTGCCTGATGGCGGCGTTCGATGTCGCCAACGGCAAGGTCCTCGGCACCATTGGCGAGAGCCGCACCGAGGCGGACTACGTGACGTTCCTGGAAGGCTTGTTCGCCACCGCCGGCTCAACAGCGACGTGGCACGCGATGTGCGACAACCTCAACACCCATCTCTCCGAACGCGTCGTCCGGCTGGTGGCGCCGTTATGCGGCATCACCGACGATCTGGGCGAGAAGGGCAAGTCCGGCATTCTCGCCTCGATGGCGACGCGCGAGGCGTTTCTGCGCGACGCCAGCCATCGCATCAGCTTCCACTTCACGCCGAAGCACGCGTCCTGGATCAATCAGATCGAGATCTGGTTCTCCATTCTGGTGCGCAAGCTGCTCCGCCGCGGCAACTTCACCTCCAAGGCGCATCTCAAGCAGCGGATCGAGGCGTTCATCGGCTATTTCAACGAAACCTCGGCCAAGCCGTTCCGTTGGACCATGAAGGGCCGGCCTCTCACCGTGAGAGACAGGCTGAACGGGGTTTCGAATTCCGAAGGGATGTAGTAGTACTTGAGGCTTGGAGCCGCCGCCAACAGCCGGGCCACCTCTTCCGGACTCAACACCACCGGCAGCCGTCGTGGCTCACGCGCGAACACGATGTCCTCGACGACGTCGCCCCTTCGCAGCGTGACCTTGAAGAAGAAGCGTAGCGCCGTCATGGTGGCGTTCACGCTGGGAACGCCGAGGCCGCTGGATGCAAGATGCAACCGATAACGGCGGATGTCTTCGATGCCTGCCCGATCGGGCGAACGTCCGAGGAACGCGGCGAAGTTCTTGACCGCCCGGATGTAGCCAGACTGGGTCTTTGCTTCGAGCTTGCGGATGGTCATATCGTCGATCAAGCGCTGGCGTAGCGGGCTGATGGCCGTGTCGGTCTTGGGGGCTCCTGTCTTGGGTGAGGTTGTGCAGCCCCTCCATCCCAAGACAGGACGCGCCTTCCGGCTATCGTGCCGCTATCACCTGCGGCGAATGCTTACCGCGACAGCGGTTTAGTCCATCGACCCAGAGCAGAGTTTCCGCTGTGCAACTAGCAACTCTCAAGCCACCCGCACTGCCGTCCCATCCTCGCGATATTGCGTGGCTCCGCCGAGGTGCACCAACAGCATGCCAGGGCCGCTCATTTTGGCGAACAGCTCCGTCGGCACTGCCGCATCGCCGTCGGTCCAGCGGATCGCGCTGTCTGCTTCGAAGGCGTGAAAACCGTCCGACAGCGACACTGCGTCCGCCTCGATAGTTTGCCGACGCCGGACCTCTGCCAGCATGATCCGGCGCACCGCCACCCCAAGCTGTCGGGCATCCCGCGCAATCCCGATCTCCTGCGGCACCGCGGCGCGAGAACCTATCCGCACGGTGCGTGGGCGTCTGGGCAGGCGGAACACGTAGACGTCGTCGCGGCGTTCGATTGCATCGATCCGCATGCCATCCGCCAACAGATGCAGATCGGGATCGTCAGTCAGCGGCAGCCCCTTGCGCGGACCCGCCCGCTCCAGCAGCCGCCGCCACACCGCATCGACGATCGGCCCACCGGTCAGAACCTTCGCGCACGTCGCCTGTGGCGGCTGGTCCCAGCCGCTATTGGCGTTCTGGAACAGCCAGCGATTGCCATCGTCGCGGTAGCTCTCTGCCGGCGCCCCGTTCGCCACCATCACATCGTGGCGGTCCAACTCGACATGGTACAGCGAGACCTCCTGCGCGCGGTCGTCCCACAGGATCGAGCGGTGATTGACCAGGAACTCCACCGGGATCAGCACGCCGTCCAGATACAGCGAGTGTCCCTTGGTCACGTGCAGGTCGCGCGCCGGCACATTGTCCGCCAGTGCGCCCTTGCGCACGATGACCGGAGTCGCCGCGCTGCGCCGGCCGCGCGTCGCCAGCACCTTGCCGACGCCGATCCAGGTGATCGGGCGCGTGCCGCCATCCCAGGTCAGCACCGTATCGCCAACGGCCAAACGCTCGACCGGCACTTCGCCGCCGGGCGTGCGGATCAGCGAACCCGCGCAGAAACATAGCTCGTTGGTGTCCACGAAGTCCGCCGTCGTCAGTGTCGTGCCCGCAGCGACATCGACCGTCAGCGTGCCCACGGTGTTGCCGTTCTGGATCACCGACACGATCGAGCCGTCGATGCTGAACGTCGCCGCCCCGTCGGTGTCCACCGCGATCCTGTCGCCGGCCGTGAAGTTCGCGATCACCCCGTTGAAATTGTCGATCGACGGAGTGCCGTAATTGGTGTTCGTGCTCGTGACGAAGCTGGTCCCGCTGTCCGGCGTGTCGATCGTCTGCAACGCGTCGATGCCGATCGTCAGCTTGTCGTCGCTGCCCAGCGTGAAGGTCTGGCCGCTGACCGTGCCGGCGTTCAGGGTCAGGCTGTCGTTGGAGCCGAGGCTGAACGAGCCGCCGCCGGAGATGATCGGCGTATCGAAGGTCAGCGTATGGCTGTTGGGAATGACCAACTCGCCGGAGTTGAACAGATACGCGGCGAGTTGATCGACGCCGGTGGCGCCGATCGGCAGCGGGTTGCTGTCGGCGTTGCTGAGGAAGGGCGACGGATCGGCGAAGCTGTTGATGGCGCCGGAGGAGTTGGGGCCGAAACTGATGCCGCCGTTGTTCTGGATGTAGTCGACGCCGTAGCCGATATTGAGCACGCCGAAGCCGTTGAAGCCGACCCAGATGTTGCCGTCGAAGGTGATGGTGCCGGTGGTGTCCTCGATGTCGACGTTGCCGGTGCCGCTGCCGGCGTTGGCGATGTTGAGGTCGCCGCCGATGGTGACGTTGGCGCCGTTGAGGATGGAGAGTTCGCCGGAGCCTGAGTTGCCGACCGAGACGGTGCCGGTCGTGATGAGATCAGCGTTGGGGCCAGAGACGGTGACGATGCCGGCGCCGGTCGCGCCGACGCCGTCGTCGAGCGTGGCGGCGGAGACCGTGGCGCCGTTGGTGACGGCGAGCAATCCGGTGGCAGCGTCGCCGACGTCCAGCGCGCCGGTGACGTCCCACGCGGAGGACGCTCCGCTGACGTTCACCGAGGAGCCGTCGGCGCCGGACTGGTCGGCGATGACGGCGGTGCTGCCATCGGTCAGGCTGCTTCCCCCATCGATCAACAAGTCGCCGGCGTTGCTGGATCCGATGACCGCCGATCCGATTGTCGCCAAAGTCGCGCCGGAAGCCAGATGCCAGGCGCCACCGTTGATCGACAGCGCCGCCGCGGAGCCGGCTCCGGTGATGCCGCCGCCGATGCTGTCGAACGCGACCGTATCGTTCGCGGTGGGGGCCGTCGTTGCCGGATCGAGCCCAAGCGTCGTGTCGTCCCAGTTGGACGCAGTGGAGAAGTTCGTGCTGGTCGCGCCGGTCCAGTCCAGAGTGCGAGCCGGAGCCACTACGGTTCCGGTGACCGTGAGGACTTCGGGCGCCAGCGTCGCTATGTAGCCGCTGCTGTTGCTGCCGGTACCCACCAAGGTGATCGACTCGGTGAAGGTCCCCTGGTTGGAAGTGAGCAAAGACACCGTTGGCGCCGTGTCAGCTTGGCCGTAGCCCAGGCCGCTGAACGCCGTCATGCCGCTGTTGAGGAACGCGCTGTTGCTCGAGACCTGGAAGCTGCCGGACAGCAGATCCGCCAGCCCTGACGCAGCGTTCAGCGCGCCAAGGTCGACCGTCAGTGCCGCTGACCCGGCCGCGACGGTGCCGAAATCAAGCGTGTAGGCGTTGCCGACCACGGACAACGTGCCGCTGCCGGATACTTTCTCCAGTGTCGCGGTGGCGTAGTTGTCCACCGTGCCGGTGAGAATGATCGGACCAGCGTTGACGGCGATGTCCGCCAGGGCGGTGTCGTGGCTCTCCAGCACCAGGCTGGCGGAGCCGCTGAACGTCCCGGCGGTGCCGGTGTTCATGGTGAATTCGAGTTCCTGATCGCCGGCCCCCACCGCGATGCCGCCTGCCGAAATCGTGCCCAGGCTGAGGCCGTCGTAGGTTTGCACCCGGAATGCGCTACCCGTGACCGTGCCGACCCCGCCGATCAATACGTCGGTCAGCGCACCGGTGGCGACATTGGCGATTGCGTCGCCGATGGTGATCTCGTCGCCGACATGCACGACACCGAAACCGGTGGTGGCCAACTTCGCCACGGCCGGTGCGTAGACTTTGCCCAGCAGCGTGACCTTCTGGCTTGTCAGTGTGGTGTTCGCCAGTCCGCTGGTGCCGGCACCCAACGAGGTCAGGTCCACCACATCGGTGCCGGTGTTGAACAGACCGGACGTCGAGGTGACGAGGTTCCAGCTTGGGGTGGCGCCCGCCGCGCCGGCTGCCACGATGCCGGTGCCGCCGTTGGCAATCGTGAAACCAGCCGATGGCGTTTCCAGCGCGTAGCCCAGGTTCTCCTTGAACGCGTCCGCCGTGCTGCCGTTGGAAATCGTCAGCGACTTCGCCGCCACGGTGCCGCCTACGCGGACCGCACCGAAGTCGAGCGTGGTGGCGGACAGGATCGGCGTAGCGTAGCCGAACACCGCCGCGGTCATCGTCACCGTTTGCGCGACCAGCGTCGTCTTGCCCAGGCCGTCGACCAGGCTGCCGTCGGACGCCAGCGTCAAACTCGCGGTGCCGGAGTGGTTGCCCTCCGTCGTGCTGGTCAGCCCAATCGACAGACTGCCGGATGCAGTGTGGCCCGGGGCGTCCAGGTTCAGCGAACCGCTGGCGAACGCCCCGGTGCTCGCGCTGCCAAGGCTGGCATCGAGTTCTTCCGTATACGCATCGACCGGGCCGGTGTTGGTGATGCTCAACGCCTTGTCGATCGCATCGCCGACATGGTGGGTGCCAAGGTTCACCACCCCGACCACGCTCGCCGTCGCGTAGTTATACAGCGTACCCGTAACGGCGATCGTTTGTGCGGTCAGGACCGTGGTGCCGAGATTGTCGATGCCGGCGCCGTCCGAACGCAGCGTCAGCGCCGTCGTGCCGGACTGCACGCCGTCATGCGCGGTGGATAATCCGACCGCGACGGCGGTGCCGTTGCCGCTGCCCGCGACCAGGCCGGTGAACGAGCCGCTCCCGGTGCCGGCGCCGGTCGTTGCGCCAATGCTGGCGTCGAAATTCTCGGTAAAGCCATCCGCGGTGCCGAGGTTGCCGATGGTCAGCGTCTTGCTCAGCGTGTCGCCGACATGGTGGACGCCGAAATTCACCGTGCTCGGCGTCGCGGCGCTCGCCGTCGCGTAGTTGTACAGCGTGCCGGTCGCGGCGATGGTTTGCGCGGTCAGTACCCGTGGTGTCCAACCCGTCCACGTCGGTGCCGTCCGACTTCAAACTCAGCACGGCCGAGCCGGCATGCACGCCATCCAGGACGGATGACAGTCCGAGCGTCACGCTGCTGCTGTTGGTGATGCCGGCAGCCAGTCCGTTGAGCGTACCGGTCGCGGTCACTGCGCCGCTGGCGTTGCCGATACTGGCATCGAGGTTCTCGGTGAAGCCGTCGGCGGTGCCGATATTGGCGATGCTGAGCGATTGGCTCAACACGTCGCCGACATGGCGGTTGCCGAAGCTCACCGGGGCGACCGCTTTCGCGGTGGCATAGTTGTAGATCGTGCCGGTGGCCGCGATCGTCTGTGCCGTCAGCACCGTGGTGCCGAGACCGTCGATGCCTGTGCCGTCTGAGTTCAGCGTCAGCACCGCGTTGCCGGATTGGACGCCGTCCTTCGTCGTGGTCACGCCAATCGTCAGGCCGCTGCTGTCGGTCTTTGCCGCGCCCAGACCGGTGAACGAGCCGTTCGCCGTCGCGGCCCCGGTCGCTCCGCCAAGGCTGGCGTCGAGGTTCTCGGTGAAGCCGTCGGCGGTGCCGGTGTTGGTGACGTTCAGCACCTGGCTGATGGTGTCGCCGATATGGTGTTTGCCCAGGTTCACCTGGGTGGCCGTGCTCGCCGTGGCGTAGTTGTACAGCGTGCCGGTGGCGGCGATGGTTTGCGTCGTCAGGATCGTGGTGCCGAGGCCGTCGACGCCCGCGCCGTCCGAACTCAGCGTCAACACGCCCGTGCCGCCCCGCACGCCGTCCTGAGTGGTCTTTAATCCGATCGCAACGCTGCTGCTGTCGGTGCTCCCCGCGATCAGTCCGGTAAACGACGTGTCCGCGATGGCAGCATCGGTTGCACTGCCGATGCTGGCATCGAGGTTCTCGGTGAAGCCGTCGGCAACGCCGGTATTGGTAATGCTCAGCGCCTGGCTTAGCGTGTCGCCGACGTGGTGGGTACCGAAATTCACCGCGCCCGGTGTCGCCGCGCTCGCCGTCGCGTAATTATACAGCGTGCCAGTCGCGGTAATCGTTTGCGCGGTCAGCACCGTGGTGCCGAGATTGTCGATGCCACTGCCGTCCGAGATCAGCGACAGCACCGCGGTGCCGCTCTGCACGCCGTCGGTGGTATTGGGCAGGCCGAGTGTCACGCTGCTCGTGTCGGACTTGCCTGCGCCGAGCCCGGCGATCGTACCGGCCGCGGTCAGCGCTCCGGTCGTGCTCGCAATGCCAACGTTCAGTTTCTCGGTGAAGCCGTCGGCCGTGCCGGTGTTGGTAACACTCAGCGCCCCGGTCAGCGCGGTGCCGATGTGACGGGCGCCAAGGTTCAGCGAGTCCGATGCAACGCCTGCCGTCGCGTAGTTGAAGATCGTGCCGGTCGCGGCGATCGTTTGTGCCGTCAGCAGCGTGCTACCCAGGCTGTCGATGCCGGCGCCATCCGAGTGCAGCGTCAGAACCACGTTGCCGGTGCGCAGGCCGTCCTTGGTCGCGTCGACCCCGATCGTCAGGCTGGTGGCGTTGGTGATTTGTGCGCCCAGCGCGGTGAACGTGCCACTGCCGGTAGCGGCGCCGGTTGCGCCGCCGAGGCTCGCGTCGAGGTTCTCGGTGAAGCCGTCGGCGGTGCCCGTGTTGATGACGCTCAGGTTCTGGCTGAGCGTGTCGTTGAGATGGGCCTCGCCGAAGTCGACCGGCGCCGCGCTGGCCGTCGCGTAGTTGTACAGCACACCGCTGACGGCGATGGTTTGCGAGGTCAGCGGGGTGGCGCCGAAGCCGTCGACACCGGTGCCGTCCGTACTCGGCGTCAGGATCGCCGTGCCGCTTTGCGCGCCGTCCAAAACTGTGGACAGACCCACCGACAGGCTGGTGCTGTTGGTGACCCCCGCGGCGAGCCCCGTGATCGAGCCGCTGTCGATCGCCGCACCCGTCGTAGCAACGAAGCCGACGTCGAGCTTTTCGGTGAAACTCCCGGTCGCAGCGGTGTTCTCGATAGTCAGAGCCTGGGTCAGCGTGTCGCCGACGTGGTGCGTGCCGAAGTCCTCGATAGTCGGTGTCGCCGTGCTCGCCGTGGCGTGGTTGTAAAGCTGGCCGGCGGCCGCCGTCGTGGTGATGATCGACGGATCGCCAGTGACATTGGTCAGCTCGAATTGCGCGTTTGTATAGGTGCCGGCCAGGGTCAGGGTGCCGACGGTGGTGCCGCCGTCGAGCAAGGAGAGCACGCCGAGAGAGCCGCTGGTCGCGTGATAGGACACCCCGGTGAGGATGGTGCCCTCGACGACGATGGTGTCCTTCGACGCGAATCCGCTGACCGTTGCGGCGATGGATCCCGGATTGCCGAGATCGAGCGTTTCGGCGGTGCCGAAATTGTAGAACCCAATCGTCTGGCTGGCGGCTACGCCACCGTCCAGCACGAGGTCGGAGCTCTCCAGCCCGAGCTTGCCGGCGCCGGCGACCGCCCCCTCCAGCACGACCGTGCCGCCGTTGACCAGCACCATCCCGGTGTTGACCAGATTGCTCGCGACGTCGAGCGTGCCCGTCGGCGCCTGCATCAGTCCGGCATTGGTCAGCGTGCCGGCGCCGGTGTTGACGATCAGATCTCCGCCGTAAGCGTCGATCGTGCCGGCCGTTTCGTTGATCAGCGCCATCTGGCCGGCCCCGAGCGAGCCGTAGCCGATGATCGTGTTGTTCACGTTATCCAACGTGTCGGAGCCGGTGGCGCCAGTGATCACCTGAGTGACGGGCGAGTCGGCGCCCGAGGCATCCAGCAGCGAAACCGTGCCGCCGCCGCTTAGCGTGACGTCGCCAGAGACCGCCAACTCTGAGACGTAGGCGTAGGCGCCGTAGCCGAGCATATCCAGCACGCCCGAGTTGGCGAGCTTGCCCGCCACGGTCAGGGTCTGCAACCAGGACACCTGGGCATGGAGTCCGGCAGCGAATTTGACCGTGGCCCCGGTGCCGTCGAGCGTGCCGCCATTGCCGGTGAGCATCAGCATCGACGCGGGGTCTCGCAGATCGGTCACGATCGTGCCGCCGCGCAGCGTCGCACCGTCCAGCAGGACGACGCCAGGCGCAGTGCCGCCTTTGTTCAGCGCGGCGATCGTGCCACCGTTGGTGTTATCCACCACGCCGCGCAGTTCGAGCGTGCCGCCGACGGCCTCCATCAGGCCCTTGTTGGTGATGACGTTGGTCCCGGTATCCACCAGGAGCGTGCCGCCGGCCGCCTCGATCGTGCCTTTCGCTTCGTTGATCAGCGTCATCTGGCCGGCCCCGAGCGAGCCGTAGCCGATGATCGTGTTGTCAACGTTGTCCAGTGTGTCGGAGCCGGTGGCGCCGGTGATGACCTGAGTGACCGTCGAGTTCGGCGCCCGAGACATCCAGCAGCGAAACAGTGCCGCCGCCGCTCAAAGTCACATCGCCGGATACCGTCAACTCTGAGATGTAGGCGTAAGCGCCGTAGCCGGCGAGGGTCATCGAGCCGGCGTTGACAACCGCGATCGCGGCGAACGTTCCGTTAGTGTTGTAGAGGATATCGATCGCGCCGCCGGCCGCGTTGTTCAGCGTGCCGCCTTGCAGCATGCCGCCGTCCATCAGCAGGGTGCCGCCGCTGGCGATGTCGGTTGCACTGCCGGCGCCGGTGATGCCACCAGTCAAGGTAACGGTTCCGCCGCTGCCCGCGGCGACCAGGCCGGTATTGGCGACCGTGCCGAGAATGTCGACGTCGCCGCCCGCGCCGGCGATGGCAGTGCCGGAATTGGTCACGGCGCTGTCGAGTTCCAGCGTGCCACCGGCCGCCGCCAGCAGGCCCTTGTTGGTGATGACGTTGGTCCCGGTGTCCACCCGCAGTGTGCCGCCGGCCGCCTCGATCGTGCCTTTCGCTTCGTTGCTCAGGGTCATCTGGCCGGCCCCGAGCGAGCCGTAGCCGATGATCGTGTTGTCAACGTTGTCCAGTGTGTCGGACGCGGTGGCGCCGGTGATCACCTGAGTGACCGTTGAGTCGGCGCCCGAGATATCCACCAGCGACACAGTGCCGCCGCCGCTCAAGGTCACATCGCCGGATACCGTCAACTTTGAGATGTAGGCGTAGGCGCCGTAGCCGGCGAGGGTCATCGAGCCGGCGTTGACGACCGACATCGCCGCGAACGATGCCCCAGCGTTGTAGAGGACATCGATCGTGCCGCCGGCCGCATTGTTCAGCGTGCCGCCTTGCAGCATGCCGCCGTCCATCACCAGCGTGGCGCCGCTGGCGATATCGGTTACGCTGCTCGCGCCGATGATGCTGCCAAGCAACGTAACGGTTCCGCCGCTGGCCGTCGTGATCAGTCCGGTATTGGCGACCGTGCCGACAATGGCGAGGTCGCCACCAGCGCCGGCGATGGCGGTGCCGGTATTGGTTACGGCGCCGTCCAGTTCCAGCGTGCCGCCGACCGCCGCCAGCAGGCCATGGTTGGTCACCGTGTTGGGCCCGGCATCCACTCGCAGCGTGCCGCCGGTCGCCTCGATCGTGCCTTTCGCTTCGTTGATCAGCGTCATCGCGCCGGCCCCGAGCGAGCCAAGGCCGATAATCGTATTGTCCACGTTGTCCAGCGTGTCGGAGCCGGTGACGCCGGCGATCACCTGGGTGACGGCCGAGGCGGCGCCCGAAACATCCTGCAGCGAAACAGTGCCGCCGCCGCTCAGCGTCACATCGCCGGACACCGCCAACTCGGAGACGTAGGCGTAGGCGCCGTAACCCAGCACATCCAGCACGCCGTGGTTGGCGAGCTTGCCCTCCACGGTCAGGGTCTGGAGCCAAGCCACCTGGGCATGGACCCCGGCGGCGAATGTGACCGTGGCCGCGGTGCCGTCGAGCGTGCCGCCGTTGCCGGTGACCGTCAGCATCGACGCGTCGTCTTGCAGATCGGTGACGATCGTGCCGCCACGCAGCGTCGCCCCGTCCAGCAGGACGCAGACGCCAGATATTGTGCCGCCTTGGTTCAGCGCGGCGAGCGTGCCGCCGTTGGTGTTGTCCACCACGCCACGCAGCAAGAGCGTGCCGCCGACGGCCTCCATCAGGCCCTTGTTGGTGACGACATTCGCGCCAGGTGTCCACCACCAGCTCTCCGCCGGCCGCCTCGATCTTGCCGCCGGACGCGTTGATCAGCGTCATCTGGCCGGCCCCGAGCGAGCCGACGCCAACGATCGCGTTGTCCACGTTGTCCAGTGTGTCGGAGCCGGTGGCGCCGGTGATCACCTGAGTGACGGTCGAGGCGGCGCCCGAGATATCCACCAGCGAAACGGTGCCGCCGCCGGTCAGCGTCACGTTCGCGGCCAGCAGCATTTCGGCCGGATAGGCGTAGGCGCCGTAGCCGAACACATCCAGCATGCCGTGGTTGGTGAGACTACCGGCAACGGTCAGGGTGGTCAGGTTGCTCACCTGGACATGGGCGCCCGCGGCGATCGTGACGGCGGTCGCGGTACCGTCGAGCGTGCCGCCATTGTGGGTGAGCGTCAGCACCGACGCGGGGTCTTGCAGATCGGTGACGATCGTGCCGCCGCGCAGCGTCGCACCGTCCAGTTGCACGATGCCGGAGATTGAGCCGCCCTGGTTCAGCGCGGCGATCGCGCCGCCGCTGGTGTTGTCCACCACGCCGCGCAGCTCCAGCGTGCCGCCGACCGCCTCCATCAGGCCCTTGTTGGTGATGACGTTTGCGCCGGTGTCCACCAGCAGCACGCCGCCAGTCGCCTCGATCTTGCCGCCGGGCGCGTTGATCAGCGTCATCCGCCCGGCGCCAAGCGAGCCGTAGCCAACGATCGTGTTGTCGATGTTGTCGAGCGTGTCGGAGCCGGCGGTACCGGTCACCACCTGGGTGTCGATCGCCCCGGCGCCCGAGCCATCCTCCAGCGCGAGCAATCCACCGCCGGACAGGCCCAACGTGCCGGCCACCAGCATTTCGGCAACGTAACCGTAGGCGCCGTAGCCCTCCACCGCCATTGTGCCGTGGTTGGCGATCGCGCCCTCGACAGTCAGTGTGCTGTTCGGGACTACGACCACCTGGGAGCTGGCGGTCACCGTCAATGTGCCGGCCGAGCCGTCCAGCGTGCCGCCGGCGCCGGTGATCTGGATCTGCGAAGCGGGGTCGGTCGGGTCGGTGCGCAGCGTGCCGCCGCGCAGCGTGCCGCCGTCGAGCTGCACGATGCCGGACACGCCGCCGCTGTTCAGTGTGGCGACGGTGCCGCCCGAGGTGCTGTCGATCACGCCCTGCACCACCAGCGTGCCGCCGACACCCTCGAGCAAGCCATGGTTGCTGACGGTGTTGGTGCCGGTGTTGAGCACCAGCGCGCCGCCTGCGGCCGCGATGGTGCCGGCGGTTTCGTTGATCAGCTTGAACTGGCCGGCCTCGATGGAGCCATAGCCGCCGATCGTGTTGTCGACATTGTCCAGCTCTGCCGTTGGGCTGGCGCCGGTGACGATCTGGTTCGCGGAGGTCGGCCCCCCGGCCACCGCGTAGAGCGACACGTCGCCGCCACCGGACAGCGTCGTCGTGCCGGCGACTTGGACGGTCGCGACGATGTTGTTGTAGCTGTCGCCAACCACGCTCAGAGTGCCGTGGTTGGTGAGCGACCCCGTCAGCGTCAGTGTCGTTCCGGCGCCGACCACCGCCTGCGCGCCGGTCGCCAGCGTCACCGCGCCCGCGCTGCCGTCGAGCGTGCCGCCGTTGACGCTGACGGTGAGCTGCGATGCGGTGTCGGTCAGGTCGGTGAGCACGGTGCCGCCGCGCAGTGTGGCGCCATCCAGCACGATGACCCCGGGCGCGCCGCCGGCGCCGAGATCGAGCGCCTGCAACGTGCCGCCGGCGGTGCTGTCCACCACGCCGTGCAGGTCCAGCGTGCCGCCGACCGCGGCGAGCAGGCCCTTGTTGATGACGGTGTTAGTGCCGGTGTTGACGATCAGCGTGCCGCCGCTGGCCTCGACGATGCCGGCGGAACTCGTTGTGCAGGATCAGCGCACCGGCGCCGATCTGGCCGTAGCCGACGATCGTGTTGTCGATGTTGTCGAGCGTGTCGCTGGCGACCGGGTCGGTGATGACCTGGTAGCTCGATGACGGCCCGCCGCCGACCGAGGTCAGCGACACCCTGCCGCCGCCGGACAGCGCCACAGTTCCGGACACGCGCAACGTCGCGGTCTGGTCGTTGGCGCTGTCGCCCTCCAGGCCCAGGACACCGTGGTTGACGATGCTGCCTTCGAGCGTGAGCGTGCTGGCTTCACCGGTGATCACCTGTGCGCCCGAAGCCAGCGTGACCGCGGAGGCTATGCCGTTCAGCGTGGCGCTGCCGTCGGCGGAAATGACACCGCTCGCCGATGTGGCGAGTACGCCGCCGTTCACCGTCACGGCGTCGAGCACGACACCGCCGCCGTTGGCGGCGATGGTGCCGGTGTTTGCCACCGTGCCGGTCAGATAGAGGTCGCCGGTGGTGGACTCCAGCAGACCCTTGTTGACGATCACATGGGTGCCGGTGTTGACGAGCAGCGATGTCCCAACGGCATCGACGGTGCCGGCGGTCTCGTTGATGAAGGTGAGCAAGCCGTCGGCGTTGCCCAGCAGGCCCTCGCCGCTGATGGTGTTGTCGATATTGTCCAGCGTGCTGGTGGCGGCGGTACCGGTGATGAGCTGCGACTCCGGCGACTCGGCCGCGGAGCTGTCCTGCATCGAGAGCACGCCGCCGCCGGTCAGGGTGACCGTTCCGGTGGTGTGCAGCGTCGCGGTCTCGCTGGCGCTGGCATTGCCGGCCAGACTGATGATGCCGCGGTTGGTGATGGTGCCTTGCAGCGTCAGCGTATCGCCGCCCTGCACGCGCAGATCGGCGGTATTCAGCAGGCCGGTGGTGGGCGACGTGTTGACGCCGGCCGCGACCGTGCCGGTGCCGATCACCGTGGCGCTGCCCGCCACGTCGATGAAGCCGGTATCGGGCGACTTGCCGGCCAGCAAACCGTTGGTCACGGTCATGCCGTCCAGCAACACGTCGCCCGTGGTCACGGCGATCGTGCCGCCGGCGTTGCTGACGTTGGAACGCAGGTCGAGCACGCCACCGTCGTCTGCGCCGAGCCGGCCGAGGTTGGTGACCGCAACAGCCCCGGTCGCCACCGCCAGCGTGCCGCCGGTGGCGTGCATGTCGCCGTTGTTGAAGATGGTGCCGAGCGCGGTCAGCGTATCGCCCGCATCGACCGCGACCTCGGCGCCGGTGGCAACAGTGATGGCGCTCGTCCTGCCGTCCAGCGTTGCAGCGCCGATCGCGCGGACCGAGCCGGTGCCAGACGACACGATCGTGCCGCCAAGCAGCGTGGCGCCATCCAGCAAGACGATGCCGTTGGAAGCGAGCAATGTGGCGCCGGCGTTGGCGATATCGCCGTGCAGATCCAGCGTGCCGCCGTTGGTAGCCTCCAGCAGGCCGCGGTTGGTCGCCGTGTTGGTGCCGGTGTTCAGCACCAGCGTATCGCCGCTGACATTGGCGTCGATCGTGCCGGCCGCCTCGTTGATCAGCGTCAGCGTGTTGTCGCCGACACCAATGCTGCCGTAGCCGGTGATCTGGTTGTCGATATTGTCCAGCGTGCCGCCGCCGCTGGTGCCGGTGATCTCCTGGGTGTAGCCGGTACCGGCGCTCGATGTCTCTGACAGCGTCACCTGGCCGCCGCCGCTGAGCGTTACGCTGCCGGACGCCTGTAGCACCGCGACCGCGCCGGTGCTGGCATCACCCTGCACCGCGATGGTGGTGTCGTTGGAGGGCCCGCCGTTGTCGATCGAACCGGCGAGCGTGAGCGTGGCGCCCGCACTCACCAGGAGATTCGCTGCTTCCTCCAAGGTGACCGGGCTCGCGGTGCCATCCAGCATCGCGTTGCCGGTGACATTGAAATCGCTGAGGCTGCCGAAGATCAGGCCGCCGCCGGAGAGCACACCTCCCGCGATGGTCACCCCGTCGATGCCGATCGAATCAAGTGCCAGCGACAGGATCGTGCCGCCGGCATTGGCGATGTCACTCTTGAGGTCGAGCGAGCCGAGCGCCGCCTGGATCAGGCCGGCATTGATCAGCGGCACGCCGCCGTTGATGACCAGTTCGCCAAAGCCGGCTGCGATCGTGCCGTTCGCGGTGTTGATAATCGCGAGTTGGCCGTTGCCGAGGTTGCCGGCGCCCTGGATGTACCAGTTGTTGGTCAGCGACGATCCGGCATCGGCACCCGTCACCACGCCGTCGGTGTTGATCACAAATGTCAGCGTACCGCCGGTGCCGCTGGTCGAACCGGGCAGGCTGGTGCCCAGGGTGGCTGCGTCGGTGATGCCGTTGCCGATCACCAGCGTGCCGCCGGCCAGATCGATGCCGCCGCCGCTGAGGCCGGGATTGACCAAGCCGTCGACCACCAACGTGTCGCCGGCATCGACCTGAAGCATACCGTCGATGCCGATGCTGCCGTCGCCGGCCGAACCGTCCAACGTCGCGGCGCCGCTGACCGCTATCGTGCCAGCAGGGCCGCTCGTTGGCGGTAGCGCGTTCAGGAAGCCGTTGTGGATCGTTGCCCCTTGCAGCAACACGGTCGTGCTGCCGCTGGCAACCTCGCTTTGGCCCAGGGTCGTCTTGTACGCGCTGCTATTGATCAGTCCGGTCAGCGTCAGCGTCGAGCCGGAGTCGGCGAGAACAGCGCCGTCAACCGCCAGCCCGATGGTACCACCGTCCAGCGTCACCGAACCTTCCGTCAGGATCAGGCTCGCGTCCGCGATGCTGCCGGTTTCCAGCGTGCCGCCGGTGACGGTGACGCCAGCTTCGAGAATGACGACGCCATGTTTGAACGCTGCCAGCGTGCCGCCGGAGTTGTCCAGCGACTGGTCGATGTCGAGACCGCCGGTGATCGGCGTGCCGGAGGCGCCGCCATTGCCGGTTGCCTCCAGCAATCCATCGTTGGTGTCGAGAGCCGCGAGCACCATCGGCGTGCTGACATTGGCATTGACCGTGCCATCGTTCAGCAGGGCCGCACCGACCGTGCCACCCCCGCTGACCGTATTATTCTCATTCCACAGCAGAGCATTCGGGTCACTGCTCTGGATGAAGCTGCCTTTGGTGTTGGGCAGCAGGATTTTGCCGCCGCCGGTCAGATCCATCAGCCCGGAGGCGATCAGCGTGCCGCCGGTCAACGCGATGGTGCCAGTGTTATCGAAGCCGCCCATGATGATCAGGTCGGCGGTGCCACCAACAACGATGGTGCCGCTGCTAGGCGAATTGATCGTGGAGTCCTCGATGGTCAGTTGGCCGTTCGTCAGCGTCAGCACGCTATTGGAAGCGAGCGTCAGCGACGTAAGGTCGGCCGCAGCGGTGCCCTGGAACGTCACCGAGCTGCCGGCGCCGATCGTGGCGTCACCGTAATAGTCGGTGCCGCTGATCGCCGCGAAGGTGGGGTTCCAGTTGCCGGAGGTCTCGAAGTCGCCGCTGGCGCCGCCAACCCATGTGGTGCTGGTCGGAATCGTCGGGCCGGACGATATGCCAGCGGTGCTGGCGCCGCCGAAATTTGCCAGGACGAGGCGTTGCGACGGGAAGACATAGGGCGAAAACCACAGCGCCCTCGCCACCAGTTCGAACCCGGCAGTGACTTTGCCGGTGGCGGTGAAGATGCTGAACGGCGCGTTCTGGAATTCGGTTAGCAGGTTGTTAATGTAGTTCTTGCCGGGTTGCGTGAAGTTCAGGTCCAGCACGCCGCCGATATCGCCGCTGGCGCTGGCGGAAGCGCCCGGCACGATCAGGGCGGCAGCGGCCTGCACGTCCCCCGCGAGCTGCACCAGCGGCTCCACCGTGCCGCCGATCGTCGCGGCCTGGACAAACAGCCCGTCGAGGAGGTCCGTGTAGTTGGTGAAGCCGCTTTTTTCGAAGCCGGAGATGCCCGACGTGTCGTAGCCGAAAGCAATATCCGCACTGCCCTGGAATGCGGCGTTCAGCCCCAGGTCGAGGGTGACGGCTGGGAAGATCGGTATCGGAACATTCAGCAGCGGGAACGTGGATATCGGTTGGCCGGCGGCGTTGATCGAGCCGAAGTTGAAGGTCGCCTGTGGCAGGTTGGCATCGAACAGGTCGGCTGTGCCGCCAAGCAGGAATTGTACGGCCTCAACCGGGTTGGTTATGATTGGGAAGGCAAAGATGTTGCTGGTCAGCAGCGATTGGACCGCCTGGAACGGATTCTGCGCGGCGGAGCCCGAACCCCCGGCCGAACCATCGGTCACGTCGGCGCCGCCACCGGAACCGCCGTTGTTCACCAGGTTCTGCAACAGCGCGTCGAGGTCGATCGGCTGCGAGCCGGGGATCAGTTCCGGCGTGACCTGGCTGATCAGTTGGGCGGCGCTGCGGATGTCGTCCGGGATGGTGAACGACCCGAGGTCGTAGCTGCCGAAGTCCGTGCCGGCGCTGGCAAGGGCGCTGACCCAACTCTGCACCTGCTGGATCGCCGTCAGGAATTGCACCAGCGGCGTGACGTCGATCGGGGCGCCGAGGTTTTCCGCCAACTGTAGGAAGTCCACCAGGGTGATCGTGCCGTCCCCGACATCCATGCCGCTGGCATCGATCGAACCGCCGACGTCGAGGTTCTGCCAGTACTGGCCGAGCAAACCGCCGTTCGGATCTGACTGGCCCTGCGAGTTGAGGTGCGTATCGCCACCCAGGAACGACAGCGGTGTATCGAACAGCGCCTCGATGGTCTTCAGCGGCGCGCTTTGCAGCACCGCATTCACGTCGTCGATCACGGGGTCGATGACGTTGTCGACGAAGCTGCCGAGCTGGAAGGTGACGTTGTCCAGCGCGATGCTCGGCGTGCCGCCGAACGATTGGGGGTTGTTGGGATCGACGACGCCGTTGTTGCCGTCGAACGACCAGTCGCCGACGAGGTTTGCGGTGGCCGAGGGCAACGCCGCGGTGCCCATGTCGGTTGTGAGGTTGAGGTTGAGGTTGGCGTCGCCGATGAACGTCGCGCCGCCGTTGATATCGAGCGAGAAGGTGCCCTGCAATGACGTGGCGTTTTCCACGCCGTTGACCAAAGCGGTATTGTTGGCGACGCCGAACCGCAGGTCGCCGAGGATTGCGTCGGCGGTGAATGTCGGAGCGGTCACGTCGACGCCCACCGTGAGGGCGGAGCCGTTCGGCCCGGTGGCCGAGAAAAAGTCGCCCGCCGCATCGACCGTGCCCGTGACATCGAGCGTCGTGGCCAGTTGGATCCCCGCCGTGCCGCTGGTCTGGAAGTCCAGGCCTGGCAGGCCGAAGTCGCTGCTCAATCCGGCGCTGAAATTGTTTTGCAGCGTGTCGTTCAGCGCGACGGTGAGTACGCCGCTGGGGTCCAGGCCAACGACGACGCCGCCACTGGGGAAGCCGGCAGCGACCAGGGCGTTGTTGATCGCGGTTTGGACGGCGTGATAGTCGGCGCTCACGTTGTTGAACGAGTTGAGCGCGTTGTACACCTTGGTTTCGAGCGTTCCGAACTGCGCCAGGTACGCTTCGCCCTGACTGGCGGCGGACTGGATCAGGCTGCCGACGATCGGCAGGTTCTCGCCCCAGACCTTGGTCTGTAGTGCTCCCTTGATTGAACTCAGGAGCGAGTTGAGCCCCGTCTGAAGCTGAGCGATCTGCGCGGCCGACACGATGGTTGAGCTCATGGGCGTTGTGGTCCAATTCTTGGGAGTGGGTGGCGTTGAGTAAGCATATATGTTACGGTATCGTAACGTTGTAATTCAGGTCCGTCTTGGGATGGCGGACGAGCGATAAATTTGGCAATTGCGTCGGTATTGGGCTAAACGAGCATGATCGGATCCGTATTATATTCAGTTACGAAATGAATTAGCTACAACTGGGAGCGTTGCGGGTGAAAATCGGTGAAATAGCAAACGTCCTGGCCGCCGCGCAGGACGGTGGCAAGGAGATCACTATAAACCGTTACAGCAAGGCTCCTGTCAGAGGCTTCCTCCCTAATTATCGGAACTTTCTCCGCTTGCGAGACGATCCGGGTATCGTAATGTAACGTTGGCGCCTCGGTCAAGCCAATCTCGTAGCGCGACGATATATTTTTGTAAATCATCCGCCAGAGCGAGATCAGACAGAAAACTGGACGGAATCATGTCGCTCTCGGACTGTTATCCACCAGAGTTACGGCGAATCGCGCGACCCAGGGACGAATCGGCGCCGATCCCCTCACGCTGCTCTACGGGGGAACCGTCCTTGGAACACTAAAAGCTAATTTGCGGCCGGCGAGTGTCGTTGGCAGTGCAAATTTGGCCGCACAGCGCCATGCGGCTTGGTTGGCGCTCCGATGCAGGCTTATTCGAAAGGTGGGAGTCTGGAATGCGTCGCGGAGAATGAAGAGCGTTTTTCGCTTGGCGGCCCGGCGCACGCGGCTCTGCGAGGTGGCACCCAAGCCGGGGACCGCGCCGGTGAGCGAAAAACGCTGTTCATTGCCGTTAATACTGTCGTGCCAACGCGAACGCAAAGCCCACAGCAATCCCCTGGCTGGCTGTGCTCGCGCAGTTCGGTGCCGGCTCGCGGCCGTCAAACATTGCAAGCCGAACTTCCTGGAGGTACCGAGGGCCGCCTCCAAAGCCTATCCCGAAGCGCGGGTCGATGTGGGGGACGCCGGAATTACGCTGCACCCGGCGCGGCCGAGGCGCCCACCGCGATCTCCAGTATCCTGGCCTTGATGGTTACGCCGCTGGCGAAACTGTTGGCGGCGGACGGCAGAAGGGTGCCCTCGGCCGCGGCGAAGGGTGCCAGCGGGTTGGCCGCGTCGCCGCCGCCAAGCGTCATGCCGAACAAATCGCCCTTAGAGTCGAGCAGTAGTGGCCCGTCCGGACCGGAACCGTCCGTGCCGCTGAAGCTGGCAATGATCATTACCGAGATCGCCATCGCCGTTCCTCCGTCGCGGTTTGGCTTGAGGGACCGGCCTTAGGTCCCATCACGGCAATGACATCGGTGCGTCCCGACCCGTGGCCGGGTTCTCGTGCCGCGCGTTCACCGCGCCGTCAGACCGCGCGTCACAATAGTGGTCCGCGGGCTGCTCAGGGAGTCAAACAGACCGAAACGCGATGCGTTGCGAATGTCCACGATCATCAGCGGTCCGCCAGGCCTGGGCTCCGCGCTGCCACGTGGTGTGTCGCGAATTCGCCGGACCGGCACCAGGGTGAACCGCTCCGCAATTTTCGAGACATTACGGCTGATCCCGTCGCCATCCCTTTCTCCAGTGCTACCACCGTTCCTGTGCCGATCCCGGCAGCCAGCGCCGCGCTCGCGGATGTTCTGACCCTCGACAAGCGTAGCCTGTGCGGTTTCCAGCTTCTTGGTTTTCAGCGGAGGCGGCCGGACCGCCATGCCCGACCTCATTCCCCTCGTCTGGCCCGAGCGATGTCGGCGTCCACCCGCTCGACGATTTAGACGTTCCATTTTACCGCCCTAATGCAGGGATGTCGCTCCGGTCCCGGCATTACGCCGCACGGGCGACTGCCAGCCCGTCCAGCGCCTCCACATGGGAGCCGCGAACCCACAGCGGATTGACGTCCAGCGCGTCGAGCGTGTTGCCCAGTGCCACCGCCGCGTCGCCGATGCGGGAGATTGCCAGCGCGACGCAATCGAGGTCGGCGGCCGGCACTCCGCGCTGTCCTTCAAGCATTTTCGTACCCTTCAGCTCGCTCAGCATACACAGCACTTCGGCCGGTGTGACGGGTAGAACGCGTAGCGCCACGTCCTGCAACACCTCGACGAAGATGCCGCCGAGACCGACCGCCAGGACGGCCCCCCATTGCGGGTCGCGCGTGCAGCCGACGAACAGCTCCAGCCCCCGTTCGCGCATCGGCGAAACCAGTACGCCGTCAATCTTTGTGCCGGCAGGTGCGGCCGCCATCACGCGATGGAAAGCGGCAGCGACGGCCTCGTCACCCTCGACGTTGAGCGCCACACCGCCGATGTCGCTTTTGTGCTGGATATCGGCCGAGGCAATCTTCAGCACGACCCGGCCATAAATCGCGCGTGCCGCCGCGACCGCCGTTGTTTCGTCGATTGCCAAGGTCGCCGGCACCACCGGCACGCCATGCCGCGCCAGATGGTCGAGTACCTGCCGCTCTGTGCGCGGCCATGCGGCCTGCCCCTTGGAAGCTGCCGGCGCCGCCCAATCCGCCGTTGCACGCCGCTGCTGTGCCGACCACCACCAGGCGCGGCCGAGCGCCAGGAGCCCGTGATGGATTCCCGCCGGCACGTAGGGCAGGCCCAGTTCCGACACGATGCGCTGCGTCACTTCCGTCACCGGCTTCAAGGTATGACTGATCATCAGCGCCGGCAGCGGCTGGTCCCTCAGCCCCAGCGAAATTTGTCGCAACGCCGCAACGATGAACTCCGACGCCTGCGCATCTGTCGCCGGGACTTCGAACAGGCACGCCAGTGCCGAGAACGCTGGCTCGTTACCCATGATCTTCAGGGCCTTGGCGAACAGCTCAGGCTCCAGCACCGCGCCACCAGTGATGTCCAGCGGGTTATGCGGCGTGCCGAAGCTCGGCAGCACCTCGCGCAGCGCCGTCGCGGTCGCATCCGGCAGCACCGGCAACGGCACGCCGTCGAGCTGCAAACGATCCGCGGCGATCTCGCAGGCTCCGCCGGAGACCGACACCAGCCCGAGGCCCTTTGCGCCGATGACGCCGGTGCGCGCGATCACATCGGCGGTGAACAGCAAGTCCTCGATCGCGTTCACGCGCACGATGCCGAACTGGCGGCATACGCCCTCGAACACGCGGTCGTCGCCGACCAGCGATCCGGTATGCGCCTGCGCCGATCGCGCGGTGACGTCGGACAAGCCGATTTTTAGTGCGATGATCGGCTTGTGCGCAGCGCGCGCCTTCTGCGCGACCGCGGCAAAATGGTGCGGATCGCGGATCGATTCGATGAACATCGCCACGGCGCGCACCCGTTCGTCGTCCAGCAGGTGATCCGCGAAAGTGGTACCGTCGAGATCGGCCTCGTTGCCGGTCGAGATCAGGTGGCTGAGTCCGATTTCCTGCTGTTGCGCCAGGCTGGCAATGAAGCCGCCGGTCGCGCCGCTCTGCGAAATGACGGCGATTGGTCCAGGCCGGCTGGGCGCGCGGATGGCGCCGGTCCATAGCGGCACGTCGTCGAGAAAGTTTACGAAGCCCAGGCAATTCGGCCCGAGCAATGACATACCGAACCGGCGGGCCAACTCGGCCAGTTTTCGCTGCTGCGCAAGTCCGTCATAGCCGGTTTCGGCAAAGCCGGACGTGAGGATTACCGCGTTGCGCGCGCCGGCCGCACCGAGATCGGCGAGCGCCTCCTCGATCCCCGACGCCGGGACCATGAGCAAGCCGAGATCGACCTTTTCACCGAGCGCGGCGCATGAGGTCGCGGCGGCCCGGCCGTGCACGGTGCCGCCCCGACGGGCAACGAGATGCAGCGTGCCATCATATCGGCGGGTTGTGAGATTCGCGAATGTTGCCTTCGACCAGGTGGACCGATCCGTCGCACCGACCAGAGCGATCGATCGCGGGCGCAGCATGGTGGAGAGATCGCGTTCCGCGCTTGCGAGACTCATTGGATGTTCCCCGTCTGGTTCTTCGTTGCCTTCCGTGGGTGCGATCGGGGCCGAGCTTTGCTGGCCGGTCTCTGGACCCCTCGGTGTCCCGCCAGTAGTGTCCGCTACCAGGGAGAATGTGACAATGTCTCAGTCTGCAACCAAGCCCGCCCCAATTCCGGACGATATTAGCGCCCCGTTCTTCGATGGCGCGCGCGCGGGCCGGCTCATGCTGCAACATTGTACCGCCTGCGACGCGTGGAGCTTCCCGGTGCGTGAACGATGTCCGCATTGCTTCGCGGCGAAACTCGAATGGCGGCAGGCCAGCGGGCGAGGCAGCCTCTACACGTTCACCATCATGCATCAGGTGATGAACCCAGGATTTGCCTCTGCCGTGCCCTACAACGTTGCCCAGGTCGATCTCGTCGAGGGCGTACGGATGACGTCCAACGTCGTCGGTATCCCCAACGACGCTCTTCGCGTCGGCATGCTGCTCGAAGTCATGTTCGAACAAGTCGGCGACAACGTCAGCATCCCGAAATTCCGGCCAGTCGCCGGTTGAGCAAGTGAGAGCTATCATGCCGAACCAGCCAAAGGGTGCCATTGTGGGCCTCGGCGTCACGCCGATGGGCAAGATTTATGGCCGGCGCGCCGTCGATTTTGCCGCTGAGGCTATCGGGCTCGCGCTCGACGATGCCGGCCTTACCAAGAACGACGTCGATGGACTGCTGATCAACGCCAACATCCCCGGCGACATGGACGTCCGCTCGCAGATGGTGCTCGGATTCGAGAACCTGACGTTGGTGAACGTCATGAGCGCCTACGGCTCTACGGCCGGCAGCATGATGCAGTATGCCTGCATGGCAATCCGCGAAGGCCTGGCGAATGTTGTCGTCCTGGTCTACGCGGACGCGCCGCTATCGCCGACCCGCGGCGCCGGTCAGTCCTATGCCGGTCCGCATCGTTTCCCGCTGGGTGGCATGGATGGGCTGCGCGCCGCCTATGGAAATTTCGGCGCCAATCCTGCGTATGCCATGGCAGCGCAGCGGCACATGCACCTCTACGGTACCACAACGGAACAGTTCGGCATCATCGCTGTGGGTCAGCGCAAATGGGCGCAGCTCAGCCCCTGGGCGCAGATGAGATCGCCGATGACGCTGGAAGATCATCATGCCTCCCGCTTCATCGCCGAGCCGCTGCGCCTGCTGGATTGCTGCCTGGTTTCGAACGGTGCCGTCGCGGTGATCGTAACCTCCGCGGAACGGGCGCGCGATCTGCGCCAGCCGCCGGTCAACGTGCTCGGTTATGCGCAGTGCGCACCGGGCGACAATCTGAGTACCGACCGCCATCCCGCGGTCGAGACCGGGGCGAGAAGGTCAGGCGAAATTGCGTTCCACATGGCCGGCATTACCCGCGAGGATATCGGCACCTGCCAGCTTTACGATTGCTACACCTACACCGTGCTGGTCACCCTGGAGGACTACGGCTTCTGCGCGAAAGGTGAGGGCGGTCCATTCGTTTCGGATGGCAAGCTTGGACCTGGCGGTTCGCTGCCGACGAATACCGGCGGTGGCCAACTCTCCGGCTATTACATGTGGGCGTTCACGCCACTGTCGGAGGCCGTGGTGCAGGCGCGCGGCCAGGGCGGCACCCGCCAGGTCCCGCGTAACGATTTCGTTCTGGTCAGTGGGAATGGCGGCATCTTGAATTATCATTCCACCATGATCCTCAGCCGGCATGCCTCCGGCTAGGCGGCGCCATGACGATTCGCTGATTTGCCAAGACCTGGCATTCGCATAAGAAGCCAACATGACTGTAACCAAACTGCTGATTGCCAATCGGGGCGAGATCGCCATCCGTGTCGCCCGCGCTGCCGCCGACATGGGGATGCCCTGTGTCGCCGTGGCTTCCGAGGACGATTCGCACAGCCTGCATCTGCGCATGGCCGATGAATGCCGGGCGCTGCCGGGACGGGGCGCAGCGGCCTATTTGGATGTGGACGCGATTCTCGTGGCAGCGACAGATTCGGGCTGCGATGCAATCCACCCGGGCTACGGCTTCCTGGCCGAACGGGCCGATTTCGCGCGGCGCTGCGCCGCATCCGGACTGAACTTCGTAGGACCGGACGTGGCGACCCTGGAGCTGTTCGGCGACAAGGCACGTGCCCGTGCCGCCGCCGTCGCCGCATCGGTGCCGGTCATCCGCGGCCTGGATCACGCGGTGACGTTGGACGAGGCGCAATCATTCTTCGCGTCCCTGGGCGCTGGCAGCGCTATGATCATCAAGGCTGTCGCTGGCGGCGGTGGCCGCGGCACGCGCGCCGTATTCACGGCAGACGAGATCGCACCGGCCTTCGAACGTTGCCGGTCCGAAGCAGCCGCTTCGTTCGACCGATCCGATGTCTACGTCGAAGAGTTTATTGCCCGCGCTCGCCATGTCGAGGTGCAGGTCCTTGGCGATCACACCGGCCACATCGTGCATCTTGGCGAGCGCGAGTGCAGTGTCCAGCGCCGCTTCCAGAAGATCGTGGAGATCGCGCCCGCGCCGAATCTGGATGACGGCCTCCGCCACCAGATCATCGACGCTGCTGTACGGTTCGCGCGCAGCGTCGGTTACCGCAATCTTGGAACATTTGAATTCCTGGTCGACACCTCCGGCCGGCGGGATACGCCACCATTCGTGTTCATTGAGGCCAATGCTCGGCTTCAGGTAGAGCATACCGTGACTGAGGCGGTGACGGGCGTCGATCTGGTGCAGACCCAGATCCGGCTTGCACAAGGAGCGACTCTGGCAGAGCTGGGTCTGGATCGAAATGACATCGCGATACCGCGTGGTTACGCGATCCAGGCGCGCGTCAATATGGAAACCATCGGGGCGGATGGTTCGCTGCACCCGACGGGCGGCATAGTGACGGTGTATGAAGCGCCGAGTGGGCCGGGCGTGCGGACGGATGGCTTCGGTTATGCCGGCTATCGCACCAGCGGCGCATTCGACTCGTTGCTCGCCAAGGTGATCGCGCAGTCCCCCTCGCCCGACTTCGCCGCCACGGTCGGACGCGCCGCGCGCGCACTCAGCGAGTTCCGGCTGGAGGGGATCGGCACAAACATTCCGTTCCTGCAGGCCATCCTGGCGCACCCCGACTTCGTCGCTGCGAACATCCATACACGTTGGGTTGACGACCACGTGGTGTCACTCGCGGCAGCCGCCACGGATCGACACGCGCGCCACGCCGTCACGCCGCGTCCGACCGCGAGCGAAAGCGGATTCGCAGGCGCCAGGGTGAAGAGCAATGATCCACTGGCGTTGTTTGCGTATGATGCGCAGGTGAAGGACGCAGCGGCGGCGTCGGCAGTTGAGGACGCGGCACCGGAATTGATGGCACCGGATGGCTCGGTCGGCGTCGCCTCACCAATCCAGGGCACCATCGCGGCGATCGATGTCGCGATCGGTGACATGGTGCTGAAAGGCCAGCGCCTCGCCATCGTCGAGGCGATGAAGATGGAGCATGAGATCGCCGCACCGCACAGCGGCATCGTTCGCGGCATCACCATGGTGTTCGGTGACGTGGTCCGCGCAGGCTACCCCATCGTCTTCATCGAAGAGACGGAGGTCGAAGGCGATGCCATCGCGGCCGGTGCCGAGCTGGATCTGGATCACGTCCGCCCCGATCTGCAGGAGGTCTACGACCGGCATGCGCTGACCCTGGATGAAAATCGGCCCGCGGCGGTGGCGCGGCGGCGCAAGCTCGGCCACCGCATGGCGCGCGAAAACATCGAGCAATTGGTCGATCCCGGATCGTTCAAGGAATACTGGCCGCTGATCGTTGCGCGTCAGCATCAGCGGCATTCGATCGATGCCCTGCGCACGAACACACCCGCCGATGGCGTGGTGGCCGGCACTTGCTCCATCAACGGGGCGCTGTTCGACGACACACGCTCGCGCGCGGTACTTGTGCACTATGACTACACCGTGCTGGCCGGCACACAGGGTCACCGCAACCACTACAAACAGGACCGGATGTTCGAACTGGCGCAGCGCTTCCGCCTGCCGTTGGTGCTGTTCGGTGAGGGCGGCGGCGGGCGCCCTGGCGAGGACAATATCGGGCCACGCGTCGCGGTCGACACCCATACCTTTACAACGTTCTCGCAACTCAGCGGCTTGGTACCGCTGATCGCCGTGGTCAATGGGCGCACCTTCGCGGGCAATACGGCGTTGGTAGCGTGCAGTGACGTGATCATCGCCACCGAGGGATCGACTATCGGCATGGGCGGTCCGGCGATGATCGAGGGCGGTGGGCTGGGAATTTACACGCCGGAGGAAGTCGGGCCGATGTCGGTCCAGGTGCCCAACGGGGTGATCGATATCCTGGTGCAGGACGAAGTGGCGGCTGTCGAAACGGCGAAGAAATATCTGTCCTATTTCCAGGGGCCGATCGCGACATGGGAGGCGCCCGACCAGCGACGGTTGCGGCACGTCGTGCCGGAAAACCGGCTGCGATTGTACAACATGCGCGAAATCATCGAAACGATCGCCGACCGCGGCTCGGTGCTGGAGCTTCGGGAAAGGTTCGGGATTGGGCTGGTCACCGCGTTCATCCGCGTCGAGGGGCGCCCGATGGGCGTTGTCGCCAATAACCCGCATCACCTGGCCGGCGCGGTCGATTCGAACGGCGCCGACAAAGGCGCGCGCTTCCTGCAATTATGCGACGCTTTTGACATTCCCGTGCTCAGCCTGATCGACTGTCCGGGAATCATGGTCGGCCCCGACGTCGAGCGGACGGCGCTGGTGCGGCATTGCACGCGGCTGTTCAACGTGGGCGCCAACATGACCACGCCGTTGTTCAGCGTCGTGATCCGCAAGGCCTACGGCCTGGGCGCACAGGCGATGTGTGGCGCGGGTACCCTGGTCGGGTTCTTCGCTGTAGCCTGGCCGACAGCCGAATTCGCCGGGATGAATATCGAGGGTGCGGTGAAACTGGGCTACCGCAAGGAACTCATGGCGATCGACGATCCTGAGGCGCGGCGGTTGGAGTTCGAGCGACGCACCGCTATCGCCTACGACAGCGCGAAAGCCGTGAACGCGGCTGCCGGCGGCGGAATCGACGATGTCATCGATCCGGCGGATACGCGCGACTGGATCGCCAACAGTCTGCGGCGGCTACCCCCGGTGCCCGTCCGCGCCACGAAGAAATATCCGTATATCGATCCGTGGTGACAACGCGATTGCGGAAGGCTGGAGATCAGCTGCGTGTGTAGTCGCCCTGACCGTTCGATCCTGCGACCTAATACCAGCCCGCAAAACGATTGACGTACGACAACGGCCGTCCCTAACCGTCATGGCCGGCCATGACGGTTGGGGCGGTCCGTGCGAAGCGGTCGAGAGTCAATCGTTCGGCGGGTCGGTATAACCCGCCATTTCGATCGATGCGAATCCGATCCAAAGCAGCAGCAGTAGGATGATCACGGCGGCTACATCAGGATTTGGCCCGGGGAGTTGCGTGCCACCGCTCACCCGCTCTCCACATGGGGATCAAGCATGGCTCCCCCCAGAGATCCCGGCGTGTCATCCGGCTGCTTTGCGCGGCTTCGTCCTTCGAGCGCCATGTCGCTACGGGTGCCATTCTGCCACATGGACGATCTGCACGAAGCCGCTTCGGCATTCCCGGAAATGCGGCAGCCTCACCGGGTGGGGCCGCAGGAGGACACCGGTGTCGGGTCAGGCGTCCTAAGGGTCGGCGTTACCGACCATCGCAGGCGCGTCGCCGATCTTTCGCCGGGTGCCGAGCATGACGAGCACCACCTGAGCCAGCACCAGGGCCGCGCATAGGGCGAGCACGCACGCGCTGATCGGTCGTGTTATGAAGATCGACATGTCGCCCTGCGACAACAGTGCGGAGCGGCGGAAATTCTCCTCCACCAGCGGCCCAAGTACCGAAGCCCAGCAGGATTGGCGCCAGCGGGAAGCCCAGCAACGAGAACACCGCGCCAAATGCCCCGAAGAACAGCACCTCGTAGACCTGCCCGAACTCGTTGTTGTTGCTGTAGACGCCGATGGCGATGAAGAACAGCGCGGCCGGGAACATGAGCCGGTGCGGCACCCGTAGCAGCCGTACCCACAGGCCGATCAGCGGCACATTCAGCACGATCAGCAGCACGTTGCCGATCCAGAAGCTGGCGATGAGGCCCCAGAACAGGTCGGCGTGGTCGCGCATCAGTTGCGGGCCGGGCTGCACGCCCTGGATCACCAGCGCGCCCAGCAGCATCGCCATGACCGCGTCACCGGGGATTCCCATGGTCATGGTCGGGATGAAGTCGATCTGTGTCTTGGAGTGCGAGGCCGCTTCGGGTGCCGCCACGCCCTCGAGCGCGCCGTGGCCAAACCGTTCCGGCGTGCGGCTGACCCGCCGTTCGAGCGCATAGGCGATGAAGGTGGTGATGGTGGGGCCGGTGCCGGGCAGCGCACCGAACAGGGTGCCGACCAGCGTGCCGCGCACCATTGGCATGAAGGATTGTCGCAGCTCCGCCCTGCTCGGCCGCATGTCGCGCCACCGAAGCGATCCCTCGATGGCGGGCGCGCGCAGCCGGTTCACCGTCAGCAGGAACTCGGCGACGCCGAACAGCCCCATCGCCAACGCCACCAGTTCGATCCGGTCCGACAGGGTATACAGGCCGAAGGTGAACCGGCGGACGCCGCTGTTCACGTCTGTGCCGACCATGCCGAACAGCAGGCCCACCACGGTCATGCCCACGCCTTTGAGCGGCGCGCCGCGCGTCATCGTGGCGCCGGCCAACAGCCCGAGCAACATGATGGAGAAGATCTCCGGCGGGCCGAACTGAAAGGCGACGCGGACCAGCAGCGGAGAGGCGAACACCATGACCAGGATGCCAAACGATGCGGCGAAGAACGACGCGATCATGGTGATGCCGAGCGCCGTGCCGCCCTTGCCCTGCCGGGTCATCGGGTAGCCGTCCAGGCAGGTGACGGCATGCGGCGGATGCGACGGCATGTTGAGCAAGATCGCGCCGATCGCGCCGCCGTATTGGGAGCCGTAGAAGATGCCGGCCAGCATCAGGATCGCCGGCACTGGCGACATCGCGTAGGTCAGCGGCAGCAGGATCGACATGGCCGTCAGCGCACCCATGCCGGGCAGCACGCCAATCATGTTGCCGACCAGCACGCCGAAGAACGACCACATCAGGTTGTGCGGCTGGAGCGCGATCCCGAACCCGTACCAGAGGTCGGCCAACGATTGCGCTATCATTGCTCGGTGCCCAGCAGCGGGAACTGCACGCCGAGCGCCCACCGGAACACCACCAGGCAAATGGCAAGCATGGCCAGCGCCAGCAGCGCTGCGGATTTAACGGTGTTCTGCCGGTCGGCCAGCGCGGCGATGAACACGACGGCGACCGTGGCCGGGATCAGCCCGGCGCGGCTGCCCAGTTCCACAAAGGCGACCAGGCTGAGCATGATGCCGATCCAGCCCCGCCACTCCGGCGCGAACGCCGTGCGCGGGCCCGGCGCAGGCGCGGACCGGCGCGCGGTGACCATCAGCCCCAACCCGATCACGGCAAGGATCGCGCCCAACCCCACCGGGAAGGCGCCGGGACCGAGGCGACCGGCGGTGCCCATCGGATAGGTGCGGCCCACCGCCACGGCGAACAGGCCCATCACTAACAGCAGCGCGCCGCCGAGCCTGTCCTTCAGCGCGCTGGACGGGGTAGTCACTGCTAGTGCGTCGAGTCTTTAATATTGCGGGGTTCAGGCCACGTGACCCGTACTTCGTCATCCCCGCTTTTGCGTGGATGACGAAAGGGCGCACAAGCCGCTGCAGAATGAATGACGTGAGGCACTAGATTTGCACGCCGGGCGAGTGGACGATGTGCTGCCACTTGACGATCTCATCCGCAACGAACCTGGCGAAGTTGGCCGGGGTCGAATCCGGGTCCGGGTCGAAGCCCTGCGCCACCAGCTTGGCGGCAATCTCTGGGTCCGTAACGGTGTCGTGGATCGCCGCGAAGACCCGGTCGCGCACCGGGATCGGCGTCTTGGCTGGCGCGAACAACCCCTGCCAGCCCGATGCGAGCAAGTCGGGAAAGCCCTGTTCGACCCCGGTCGACACGTCGGGCAGCGCCGGCAGGCGCTTCGGCGCCAACACCGCCAGCGCGCGCAGCTCGCCGGAGCGGATGTGCGGGATCACCGCAGCCGGGTAGATCATCATCGACACCTGCCCGGCGATCGTGTCGGTGATCCCCTGCGCCGCGTCGCGGTAGGGAATGTGGTTGAGGTTGGCGCCGGTCCGCAGCCGGACCAACTCGGCCGCCAGATGGGTCACCCCGCCGATGCCGGCCGAGGCGTAGTTGACAGGCTTGGATTGCGCCTTGGTCCAGGCGGCGAACTCCTTCAGATTCGCGGCCGGAACCGACGGATTGACCACCACGATCGTCCAGGAGTTGGTCAGCAGCGCGATCGGTTCGAAATCCCGCTCGATGTTGTAGGGCAGGTCCGGCTGGGTGGCCGCGAGGGTGGCGTGCGAGGCCACCGTGCCAAGCACCAGCGTGTAGCCATTGGGCGGCGACTTGGCGACGTAGTCGGCGCCGATCGCCCCGGTGGCGCCCGGCCGGTCGTCGATCACCAGCGGCTGGCCCAGGGACTGCGACATGTGAGGCGCGGTAATGCGCGCGACCACGTCCACCGCCGAGCCCGGGCCGAACGGGACAACGATTTTGATGGGGCGTTGCGGATAGCTGTCGGCCCGCGCCCGCCCAACCACGGGCAGGACGGCGCCGCCCAGGACCAGGCCGAGTTGGCGGCGGCTCAGCGTCATCGGCCGGGCTCCGTGTTGGCGGGCCAGGTGTCGGACAGATCGATCCCGAGCATGAGACTGCTCAGGCTTTTGCCGTGCATGTCCAGCGCCAGCGAGCGGGTAACGCCGCCACCCAGCGCACCCTCGATGACGAAGTTCAGCGCGCGCAGTCGTGGCAACTCATACCGGTGGATCGGCCCGGCGGTGATGTGTGCGAAGGCCTGTGCCACCCGCTCCGTCGTCAGCCGGGTGCGCAGCGTGTCCCAACCGGCCTCGTCGCGGGCGATGACCGAAATGTTGGAGGTGTTGCCCTTGTCGCCGGCGCGGCCATGCGCGAGATCGTAGACGCGGGGCATCAGGCGAGCTCCTTCACGATGACCTTCGGATGCACGAGGTTGCGCGGGATCAGCACGGACTGCACGGCGAGGATTTCGCGCACCATTGGGTCCGAGCCGCCGCCACCGCCGCCGGGGCCGTTCACGTGCAGCGCCCGCACCTCGAACCCGACCGCCTCGGCCGCGCGCCGATCCGTCGTGCGGATGGCGATGCGAAGGCGCACCTCGTAGGGCTCCGGCCACCCTTGCGGCGCCGTCGCGTGGACGCTGTTCATGCCGATCAGGTCGACGCGGATCTCGGAGTAGCTGAAGCCGCGCTTGGCCAACCGTTGCTTGATGATCTCGCTGGCCAGCCGCGCGCGGGCAACGCAGTTGGTACCGGCATAGGACACCTGGCCCTCGCCGATGAAGCCGTCATGGTAGCCCACGGTGACCTTGTAGCTGTCGGTGCGCGGGGTCGCCCGCACGCCCTGCACGCTTACCCGGTCGGGCCCCACTTCAGTCAGCTCCACACCGGTGATGTCCAGCACGCAGTCGGCGGTGATGTAGCGCGCCGGATCGTGGATCTCGTAAAGCAACTGCTCCTTGCAGGTAGCCAGGTCCACCCGGCCGCCCGTGCCCGGCAGCTTGGTGACGATCACCGACCCGTCCGCGCCGACCTCCGCGATTGGGAAGCCGACATTGGCCAGGTCCGTCACATCGTTCATGCCAGGATCGGCGAAGCAGCCACCGGTGAGGGAGGAGCCGCATTCCAGCAGGTGCCCGGCGACAGTACCCGCGGCCAGCTTCGGATAATCGTCGTAGGCCCAGCCGAAGTGGTGCATCGCCGGCGCCAGGAATAGCGCCGGGTCGGCGACGCGGCCGGTCATGACCACCGGCGCCTCGGTCGCCAGCGCCTCGCAGATCACGTCCGACCCCAGGTAGGCATTCGCCGAAACCATGCGCGGCAGCAGCGATTTGACCGGCTCGCCCGTCTCCATCAAAGCGAGATCGGGCCTGTTGCGCACCAACTCGGCGACATCATCGCCGGACACGACGGCGCAGCGTATGCGCCCCAGCCCGGCCTCGTCGGCGATGCGGCATACCTCGCGGCCGGCCGCCTCCGGGTTGGCAGCGCCCATGTTCGTCACGATCCGGGTGCCGCGCTGCAGGGCTGGACCCAGGACGGGCGTCATTCGCTCGACCAGCCGCGGGCTGTAGCCGCGCTCCGGTGATTTCTGCCGGGTGAGGTTCTTGCGCGCGATCGTGCGCTCTGCAAGGCACTCGAACACCAGGACATCCAACGCGCCCTGCTCCACCAGGTCGAGTGCCGGATCGATGCGGTCATCCGCGAAGCCCGCGCCGGCGCCAATGCGCAAAGTCTTGTTCGAACGTGCCATCGTCCTGTTTCAAAGTCCCATGTAGGTTTGACGCACCTGCGGGTCCGTGGCGATCATGGCCGATCCTTGGTCGAGATCTACTCTGGCCGAAAGGGTCAGGAGCGACTTTCGGATAGCGCGAGCTTTCGGGCCATCGGTCAATCAATCCGCAGACTCGCGGTGTATGGTTTTTTACTGCGCGGGATCGGCGTCAGGGTCAAGATCGCGCTGCCACCATAACTGCTATGTGGATAGCGTGCCCGCCCAGCTATTCAGCTGTCTCCAACAGGATTTCGGTTAGTTCAGTCGTGACCCAGGCCATGTCCGTAACGGTCCCGCACTACCCCCCGATCCCATCCCGGCCTAACTTGATCGCGGCGGAGCCACCTTGGTTTCGCGCGGCGGAGCGACTTGATTCCGGAGACGCATGAATGGGCCAAAACACCGTGGCGGTGGCTGCCGTTGGCACAACATCTTACGGTCGGTTGCCAGGATACGACGCGTACGACCTGGGGCGGTCCCCATTCGCCACGCGCAAGGCGAGGCATGGCCGGCATGGTCGCTCGCCACTCCGACGGAGCGCATCGTATGGGAATCGACCGGCTATTTCCGATGCCCTGCGATGCTATGCCGAAGAAATCGCGACCGCCCCCGGACCGCAGTCCACGACGAGTTAGCACGCCATGTGAACGGAGATAATAATCATGCGCAAATACAAATTGCTGATTGCATTGTTATTGACGGCACCATTTGCGCTGTTCCGAACTAACGTCGAGGCGGCGGACCCCGCGCTCGTCGGCGCGGCGGAGAAAGAGGGGAGGCTGATGCTCTACGCCTGCGACGTTGGTGAAACTCCGCTGCAAATCAAGAATTTCGAGAAGCTATATCCGAAAATCAAGATTTCATCGTACGTCGCCGGTTGCTGGCAGACTTATAACCGTAATGCAAACGAATCGTCGTCGGGACGCCCGGTCGCCGACCTTATGCAAGCTACGGAGGATGTGCTGTCTAAATTGGACGACGACCGCGCGCTAGTGGATTACGGCCCGCCGGCGCTGAAGGAGTTTCCGCCGGATGCGAAACCCACCGGTGAGAACTACATCCTCTACAAGAAGATCATCGCCGGTTTCGGATACAACACCGACGTCGTCAAAGGGATCAAGACGCCGACCGATTGGACAGATTTCGGGGTCGACCATCCGGAGTGGAAAGACAGGATCTCATTCTACGATCCACGAACCTCTTCGGCTGCGTTCAATGTCCTGGCGACACTGTATCAGAAGTTCGGTTCCGACGGCGCGGGGAAAATCTACGCCGGGCTGCGTGCCTCCGGAGCGGAACTGAGTGCCACTACCCCCGCGGGCGTCGCCAAGATGCTGTCAGGTGAAAAGCCGATCATGTTTTATATTTTGAGCAATCAGGCTGGGGCGCTCATCGCGAAAGGAACGCCGGTCAAGTTCACGATTCCAGCGTCTGGGGCGGTGAGCATGGGTCTCGGCCTGGGCGTCCTGAAGACCGCGACGCATCCCAACGCAGCCGAACTCTTCATCGACTATATGCTCAACGAAGGGCAGCAAGTCGTCACCGAGCACGGCGAATACGGTCTGCGCATCGGCATCAGACCTCCGGGCGGCATGCCGCCGCTCGTATCGATAAAAATCCTGCCGACGGATATTCGCGCCGCACTAAATCAGCAGAAGGCGCTGATTTCCAGTTGGCAAGAACGCACCGGCATCCAATAGCGTCGCGATGAGTGTCCGTCTGCAGGATCTTTCCAAGCGCTTCGGCGCCAACGAGGTCATCCGCGATTTATCCACGACCTTCCC
Source organism: uncultured Alphaproteobacteria bacterium (assembly GCA_963762885.1). Lineage (GTDB taxonomy): Bacteria > Pseudomonadota > Alphaproteobacteria > Acetobacterales > Acetobacteraceae > JASHVB01. The sequence goes on along the minus strand of CAVXNH010000083.1, from coordinate 50,877 downwards.
GCGCGGCAAGCTTTCCATCCTGCTCGGGGCGTCGGGCTGCGGAAAGACGACCACGCTGCGCTGTATCGCCGGCCTGGAAACGCCGAGTGGCGGCGAAATCTGGATCAATGATCGTCAGGTCTTTGGCGCCGCGAAAGGCATAAATCTGCCGCCCGAGCAACGCGACCTTTCGATGGTCTTTCAATCCTATGCCATCTGGCCCCACATGACAGTCGGCGCCAACGTCGCGCTGCCGCTCAAGGCGCGTGGTGTTCCCCGAAGCAAGCGGCGCGATCTGGTCCATCGCGCTTTGGAGCTAGTCGGATTGACCCAGCTTGAAAGCCGGCCGGCGACGCAGCTTTCCGGCGGACAGCAACAACGTGTCGCGCTGGCGCGCAGTATCGTGCATCCGTGCAGTGTGGTGCTGCTGGATGAGCCCCTAAGCAATCTCGATGCACGATTGCGCATTCAAATGCGGCAGGAACTGAGAGCACTGCAACAATCGCTGAATCTGACCATGATCTTTGTAACTCACGACCAAGCGGAGGCGATGTCGATCTCTGACCGTATCTATCTCTTTAACGCGGGGCAAATCGCGCAGCAAGGCGAACCGTCCGAGCTGTATTGCCGCCCGGACAGCCGTTACGTCGCAGAGTTTCTTGGCGCCGCCAATTTTATTGATGTTCGCGCGACGCCCGGCGCAGACGGCGCGATTGATTTGTACACGATGAAGGGCGTTAGGTTGGCCGCAGGGCTGCGTCGTCCTGTCGGGTCCGGTCCCGACGCAGTGTGCATGGTGCGGCCACAGGATTGGATGATTGGCGCGCCTGGCGACGAGGGTATCGCGGGCTGCATCGCTACCACCGCCTTCCTCGGAGAGCGCGAGGAACTTCGCGTCCAGACCTCACACGGTGACATGCTGGTCACCACACTGGGGCTCTCACGCCATCGAGCAGGCGACCATGTCACCTTGGCTGCAGACCCGGAAAAGGTATATCTTCTGCAGCGCGAGCAGATGTCATGAGGGTCCTGACGATGCCGAAGACCGGCGTACAGGCGCTCCACCTGCGCATTCGACCGCTGCGCCTGCTCGGTACCATATGCATATTGGTGGTCTTGCTCTTACTCATCGCGGCCCCGGTCGCCAGCTTGCTGCGAGACGGCTTCAGCGAAACCATCCACGGGTCGCGTCGCCTCACGCTCAATTTTGTCGAACAGGTGGCAACTCAGGAAATTTATTGGAGAGCCCTCTTCAACACCGTCGTAATATCGACTATTGCAACGTTCGTTGCGGTCGTGTTGGGCGTCTTGCTCGGCTGGATATTTGGGCGTACCGGCGACGCTTTCCGCTGGCTCGAGCGCCTTGCGACACTGCCGATTTTCATTCCGCCGTTCGTTGGAGCCGTTGCATGGACCTTGCTGGCCGCGCCGGGTATCGGGCTCATCAACGTGGCGCTCGCAAAAGCTGAAGGTACCCGGTTTTCTTGACATTTATACCTATTCAGGAATGGGATGGGTGATCGGCGTCTACCTTTCGCCGTATGTCATGATGATGGTGGCGAGCGCACTACGCAGCATGGACCCCAGCTTGGAAGAAGCTGCTCGCGTATCGGGCTTGAGCGCCAAGCGTACGGCCTTCAGCATCACCCTGCCGTTGGTGGTGCCGGCGATTCTTTCAGGCGCCGTGCTCTCGTTCTCAATCTCTATCGGGCTTTTCGGCACGCCCATTGTGCTCGGTTGGTCCAAACAGATTTTGCTGATCACCTCGCGGATATGGATTGCCTATCAGGCGGTGCCTCCAGCCTACGGCGAAATGGCGGTGTTAGCGATATTTCTGATCGCGCTGGCTGGGATCGCGACGCTCGTCCAAACGCTGGTGATTGGGAAGAAAGGCTATACCACGGTGACCGGCAAAGGGTTCCAGCCCCGAACGGTAGAACTTGGTCTCTGGCGGCCGGTTTTTGTCGCGTTCATGTGGCTGTATATCATCGTGTCGGTTTTCGCGCCGCTGGGTGTGCTGGTCGGCGCCGCGTTCTCGACCTACACTTGGTCTGGAAAATTCACGCCCGACAACATGGCGAACATCCTGAGCTCGAACGACACTTGGAACACGCTTAGGAACAGCCTCGTTCTTTCGGTCACGGCGGCGACATTGGCACTGGCGCTCGGGTTCAGCGTTGCCTGGATGTCAACGCGAACTCGCATATTTGGCCGCCGAATCATCGAAGCGCTGGTGCTGCTGCCGGTCTCGATACCCGGTATTGCATTTGGCGTCGGTGTCGCGGAGTTCTGGCTGCATATCCCCATCGACGTATATGGAACTATATGGATCATGGCGTTCGCGCTAGTAGGAAGGTTCACCTCCTACGCCGTCAAACCTCTGATGGCGGCGTTGATGCAGGTACACCCGGAACTTGAGGAGTGCGCGCGAGTGTCGGGTTGCAATTGGATAGGCACCTTCTTCCGCATTACCTTGCCGTTGTTGCGCGGGAGCGCGATTTCCAGTTGGACGCTCTTGCTCAGCATCTTCCTCACGGAGCTCTCGATGGTCGTATTGCTGTATACCGCAGACACGCGGACCTTTTCGATTCTCTCGTTTGAGACGTGGAACAACGGCGATTTCTCGACCCTAGCCGGACTGTCTATTCTGCAGCTGATGGTAGGCGGTTCGCTGATGCTCGTTGTTCGGCGGTTGTTCGAGCGAAATGTCGCCGAACCGGCGGCCGTGTGACCGCCAGCCTCGTGCAAGAACGATATCCCTGCGATGGCTTTATGTAAATATGGACCCGCACGATGACCAAGGACTATGCAATACTCGCCGATACTATCGCCGCATTCAAAGGCTACATAGCACCGTGTGGATTGTCGAAAGCGGTTGATCGTCTGATCCTGAACGACCCGTTAAGCGAACGCATCGTCCAAGCCGCGGAAACGCTTTCCATCGCATATTTTAACATCGGTACGCTTGAACGCAGACCCGCGGCAGCTTTGGTGCCGACGGCGGTGGAGCAACAGCACAGGCCATGCGAATCGGATGGTGAACTCGCGCACATGAGCGCTCGGCAAATCGCGCAAGAGGTTCAAAGCGGCCACCTGTCTCCGTCGGACGTCGCCAAGAGTTTCTATGCACGCGCCGCTTCCAGTTCCGAGCTGAAGGCTTTCATTTCACTAGACGAAGACCTGCTGATGCGTGACGCGCGAGCGATTGAAGCAATGCTGGCCAGTGGCGGCGAGCGTCTGCCGCTTGCAGGCGTGCCGTTTGCGGTTGCCGATGTTATCTCGGTCTGTGGCTATCCCACGACCAATGGGACCAAGGTGGTTACGACGGCGCCAGCCACCGCGGACGCCGCCCTTGTACAACGGCTGCGGCGGGCCGGCGCACTGTTGTTCGGCAAGACCAACGTCGACGAACTCGGTTACGCCGCGACCGGATTGGACTGCCCCTATGGCCGCGTGCGAAATCCCGCTGCGCCCTCACGCATCGCGGGCGGCTCTAGTTGCGGCTCGGCTGCTGCCGTCGCCGCCGGCTTGTCACCGGTGGCACTCGGGACGGACACCGGCGGTGCTCTGCGCGTACCGGCCTCATGCTGTGGGCTCGTCGGCCTCAAGCCCACGATCGGCGCCATCGACCTGGCCGGCTATTCGATGCGGTCGCCCACGCTTGATGTGGTTGGACCTATGGCGCGGTCGGTTGCCGACACGGCCTTGGCGTGGGAAGTCATGGCCGACCGGCTGGCCGGCAGCCTCTTGAGTGCGACGGATCGCATCGGCACTTTCACTTTTCTCAAGCCGGCGAATTTTTTCTTCGATGGTCTGCAGGATGACGTGGCGCGCTGGATGATGCACGCGCTGGACGTGTTGGCGCAGGCGGGCTGCCGATCGCACACCGCTGCGATTCCGGATATAGCACTCGCACCGGCGGCACATTTCATGACCGTCGGTCCGGAGGCGACCGATGCGTATCTCGCGTTCCTGGAAGCGCACGGCCACGACTTGGGAGAGGACTTGCGTGCGCGTCTGGAAGCGGGATTGTTCGTGCAGGCGACGGATTATCTAAAGGCGCAACGCATCCGGCGGCACCTGCTCGATCAATTCTTCCGAGCCGTCGAAGGCGCCGACGTCATGATCACACCCACACTGTGCGTTCCGCCGCCCCTCATCGACGAGCAGTCGGTCTCTATCGCGGCCGGCGCATCCGGACTCATGGGTTGTACACCGGTGCGATGAATGTCATGGGCGTGCCGGCCATCACGATCCCTTGCGCCCGCGAGTTGGCCGTAGGTCCGATCGGGCTTCAGATCGTGGGAAGGCCAGGCGATGAGCAAGCAGTCTTGCGCGCCGCCTATTTTGCCGAACGGTGTCTGCGCGAGGCGTTGCCCTCGTCGGGCAACTTGCCGCGCACGAACCCGCCCATCCGCTAGTACACCGATTCCTTGATTCCAGAGCGTGCCCATAGGAACAACACAGAAGAACGCGCCTCGCGCCAGGGCGATAGCCAGGCTGCTGCTGCGCGCGATGATCGAACAGGGGCTGAGCGAGGACGAGGCACGGCGCCGATTCTTCGCGGTCGACCGTTACGGGCTGCTAGTCGATGGCATGGCCGACATCACTCCGGCGCGACGCCCCTTCGTGCAGAGCAAGGCAGCCGTCACCGGTTGGACCCTGAAAATGCCAGACGAGATCGGCCTGTTCGACGTGGTGGTCAACGCCAGGCCGACCGTGCTGATCGACGTTTCGGGCATCGCTGGTGCCTTCGCGGAAGCGGCCGTTCGCACCATGGCCCAACATGTCGATCGCCCTGTCATATTTCCACTTTCCAACCCCACCACGCGGAGCGAGGCAACGGCCGAGCAGCTTATTGTCTGGACCGAGGGCCGAGCGCTGATCGGGACTTGGCAGCCCGTTCGCGCCTGTCGAATGGAAAGGCAAGAACATTCCGATCGACCAGACCAACAACTCCTACATCTTTCCCGGCATGGGACTTTGCATCCTCGCGTCCGGCGCACGACGGGTCACCGATGCGATGTTCATGGTGGCCGCCACGACGCTTGCCCGAATGTCGCCGACCGCGACGGACAAACAGGGACGACTTCTGTCGCCCGTGAGCCAGATGCGCACGATCGCCGCCGCCATCGAGACCGTCGTCGCTCGCCAGGCGCAGGCCGACGGCGTGGCGGAAACGAGCGACGCCGCGACACTCGATGCACGCATCGCGGCCGCTATGTGGCAGCCCCGCTATCTGCCCTATCGAAAGCAAATTTGAAGCGCGAGGGACGTGACGGACTCGTGCGCGATCGGGCCACGTGACAAGCGGTAGTGCGATCCAGGAAGAAACGGGAGATCAATCGGGCGATCAATACGCGATACTGTTGGAGGTTCACGGCCCTGCGGCGACGCTGTAAGCTGCGCGGCACCGAAGGAGGCCAGTCCGTGACACTGACCATTTTGGCGGCGCTGCTGCCGGTTGTCTTCGTCGTTGCTCTCGGGTATCTCGCAGCTCAGCTCGACATCATCCAAAAGGCATCGTCGTCGGTGTTTGCCGATTTCGTCGTCCGCTTCGCGCTGCCTCTCGCGCTGTTCGGCGGGGTACTGCAAATCTCTCCGGCCGCGATCGAGAACATTCCCTATCTATTCGCCATGGTGTTGGGACTGATGCTCCCCTACGCGGTGGCATTCGGCGTCGGCAAGGTGATCTTCCGCCACAGTCTGGGTGAATGCGCCTTGCAGGGGCTGGTGTCGGCGTTCCCAAGCATGGCGTATTCCGGATTGCCGGTGCTGGAGGCCGTGGTGGGGCCGCAAGGCGTGTTAGCAGTCGTTGTGGGCAATCTTGTCACGAGCCTGATCATGGTCCCGCTGACCCTTGTGCTGGTGCATATCGAGCTCGGCGGCGACAAGAGACAATGCGGCGCGGCGATGCTTGTCGCCAACAGCCTTCTCGACGCGGTGAAGCAACCGCTAGTGTGGCTGCCGGTGGCCGGCGCGGTCCTGGCGCTTGCCGGCGTGCATATGCCCCAGGTGCTGGCGCTGTCGTTCGACCTGATCGGCAAGTCGGCAGCGGGCGTCGCGCTGTTCACACTTGGGCTGATCCTCTACGGCCAGCGCCTGCGCGTGGATCGCGACATTGCGCTCAACGCCTTGTTAAAGAACGTGGGGCAACCGGCCATTTTTCTTGGGTTGACGCTGCTGCTCGGAATCCATGGCGCGCCGGCATGCGAGTTGTTCTTGACCGGTGCGATTCCGACCGCGACCGCGGCCTCCATGCTTGCGCTGCGCTACCGCACCTATCCCGACGAGGCGGCCGCCTCCACGCTGGTCAGCACCGTCGGTGCGGTCGTTACTATATCTCTGGCGATCATCGTCGCGGAGCACCTTGGATAGTGCATGTCGGTTGCACGCCAGGCACTGGTTCCCAAAGCGCCAATCGGCTTGAAATCATCCCGCAATTCACCCTCGACGGAGTGCGCGCCAATCAATGAAACATGCGAGGAACGACGTCCGGATCGAGACCGACAGCCTCGGTGAAGTCCGTGTTCCCGCCGACAAACTCTGGGGCGCGCAGACCCAGCTCTCGCTCGAACACTTCAGCATCCGGCAGGATCTGATCCCGCGGGAAATGATCACCGGCTACGTTGTGTTGAAGAAGGCGGCGGCCAATGCCAACCATGCGGGCAAGCGGCCGAACGACACGGCGTACAAACTGATCCTCCAGGTCTGCGACGAGATCCTGGACGGCCAGCGTCACGACATGTTTCCCCTGCACGTCTGGATGACCGGCAGCGGCACCCAGTTCAACATGAACGTGAACGAGGTGATCTCCAACCGATGCTGCCAGCTCGCCGGCACGTAGCTCGGCAGCAAGACCCCCGGTGCATCCGAACGATCACGTCAATATGTCGCAGTCGTCGAACAACTCTTTCCTTCGGCGATGTATATCGCGGCCGCAGTCAACGTGACCAAGCGGCTGGTTCCGGCGGTGCAGGCGCTGCATGATACGATCGCGGCCAAGGCCGCGGAATGGGACGATATTGTGAAGATTGGCCGCACTCATATGCAGGATGCGACGCCGATCACGCTCGGCCAGGAATGGTCGGGCTATGCCGGCATGCTGGCGTACGATTTGCAGCGGCTCGACGATGCGCTGAAGGGCGTCTATCGGCTGGCGCTGGGCGGCACCGCCGTCGACACCGGCATCAACGCCGTGCCGGGTTTCGCCGAGGCGGTCACGGCGCTTGCTCCGGTGATCGGTTACGACCGGGCCTCGAAGATCGCGCACCACGTGATGGACCACGACCGGACCTTGAAGGAGGCCGCGTTGCAGCTTGGTTTTGTGTCGGAAGCCGAATTCGATCGCGTGGTTGATCCCGCCAAGATGGTCAGGCCTTATGTCGCCGCTGCCGGGTGATATTCGGCATTATGTAGCAAACGTCATCAAGATTCGTCATCCCCGCTTTCGCGGGAATGACGGTGGGGATTGCGGGAAATATCGGCTATTAGTAACGCGCGGTCCGGATGGGCCATTTGTCACTGCGACGAGCGAAGCGACGACGCAATCTCCCACCCCCACGCAGAGTGAGGCGGCGGCAGCCCTCGATCTGATGCTGCTCGCGACCACGTTGCTGTTCACGAACGGCCAGACCACGGAACGGACGATCGACGCGACGGTGCAACTGGACAGCGCGCTCGGCTTTCGTGCCGATCTGCTGCCACGCTGGGGTGAGCTGACCGTCACGGTCCCGGTGATTGCTCGCAGGCCAAGGTTGTTGCCGCCAGCCCGCTGGGCGTGGACATGGGCAAGGTTGCCGCCACGTTGAGCGTGATCGACCAGCGCTGCGACGGCCGCATCGACACCGAAACGGCGCGAGGGGCGCTGCAAGCGATTCAGCACCGGCCACCCATTGCGCTGGCGCGCTTCGCATCGCTGGCTGCTTCCGGTGCCGCGGCGCTCGGCGTAATTTTCGGGACAGCTCACTTGCTCAGCCTCATCCTGATCGCGCGCAGCGCCGGTACCGGGGCGGTGCTGAGACGATGGTTGGCGGGGATCAGCCACAACCCGTTCGTTCAACCGCTCTGCGCCGCTTTGCTGGCGGGTGTGGTGGGGGCGATTGTGGCTGATCTTCACCTCAGCACGAGATCGTTGTCATGATCTGTACCGGCCTGTTGGTAGGGCTTGCACTCGGCGAAGTTTCGCTCCCAATGTCCGGGACATCTGTTGCGGTGCCTCTGCCATATGACGTGATCGCGGCCGGCGTTGCCGTTGCCGCGTATCGCACATTCTTTTCGATGACGTGGCTTATGCTGCCAATTCCCATCGTGACACGAATGATCGCGCATGCCGTGCGCTGGGCGACGATTTCGCTCGTCGGGGGCAGCGCCGAGATGGGAGCGCTGGTGGCCTGCCTGTTCGTCGGGACCGTGATCACGCCGGTCGCCGATCGTTTGCGGTTGCCATTCGTGGCATTGGCCTTTTCCTCCGTGGCGTCATTGATCCCCGGGGTGTTCCTCTTCCGGATGGGTGGTGGCCTCGTCGCACTGGCTGCGCTGGGTGGGAAGGCGCCCCCCGAGCTGCTTCTGGCGACCATCGCGGACGGCTCGACGGCGACACTCATCATGCTGGCGATGACTCTCGGACTGATCCTTCCGAAGATGCTTATCGAACAGGTCTGCCCAAATATCGTCAGCCGCCGTCGGCCCTGATCATGACCACCTGTGCCGATTTCGGTGTGCGCTGACTGACCGTGTCAACGACGGCGCTGCGTGGCCAGGCGCGGATTCGCGAGCCGGCGCGAAACTATTCTCGCGCACCTGCGCCGACACGGAGACGGGCGACAGGGCGGGCGCGCCGCGGTCGACCGGACCGGTATCACCGGCTGTATTGCAGTGCACCACGGCGTCCGACATGGCCCGCCGCTCCATGCCTGCCCCCCGGGGCCGCGTCCGCGCGGTTCATGCCGTCCAGCCGATTGGCATGCGCGGGCTCGAACTCCGACCGCCGGTCGCCGCCATTGGGTCGGTACCTGAGGAGAAACCGAACCATCGCAAGCACGCTACAGGAGATTGGCCTCAGACCCGGATGCGGTGCCAATCGGCGAGCTCCACTGGTTGCTAATAGATCTTCCGCTCAGAGTCCCAACTCCGAAAGGCCGGGATGGTCGGCTGGGCGCGGGCCGGAACGATCCCAATGGTATTTCCGGTCGCTTTCCTTGATCGGGAGATCGTTGATGCAAGCGTAGCGCAGTCGGTTCAAGCCGTCTTCGTCAAACTCCCAGTTTTCGTTCCCATACGAGCGAAACCAATTGCGGGAGTCATCGTGCCATTCGTACGCAAAGCGAACCGCGATCCGGTTGCCATCGAATGCCCAAAGTTCCTTGATGAGACGGTAGTCGAGCTCCCGCGCCCATTTCCGCGTGAGAAAGGCGATGATCTCCGATCGGCCCTGGACGAATTCGGCTCGGTTCCTCCAACAACTGTCCATGGAATAGCCGAGCGCCGCCCGCGACGGATCACACGTGTTCCACGCGTTCTCGGCGCCACGCACCTTTTGGATTGCCGTCTCGCGCGTGAACGGAGGCAATGGTGGGCGCTGCTCTGACATGGTCCGTCTCCAACGTAAATGAATGTCCGAAACCGGCAGTTTCCCGGAGTTGTGCTATGATTTGTGTTGAAAGAAGGCCTTCTGGTCTTGCGGCTTTCAGGGGCGTTTTCCGAAAGCGCACGGTGCGAACGGTGCTATGTCGTGTTTGCTCTCCAGGCCCCGGTGGCACCCACGTTCGTACCTATAGGAATTCCTGATCCCATTGTTTAGGCTGATATCTCACGGCGCACCGTGCGATGTTACAAGATAAGGCCGATTGTGAAGGCTACGACCGGCGGAGTTTATCTAAAGTGGCGTCCGTGTTTTCAGGCCAACGCTCGGAGACCACCATGCCGCTGGAGCAAGCCACGCCTAGGCTTCCTTTGCGAAACGAGTATCTCATCTCCGACGCCGGAGGGCTGGCTGAGGCTGGTGTCCGATCCTATAAGCTCGCGTAGGGACGTGGGCGCCCGACGCACCCCTTGATGGGTGACGGCGGTCCGCCCTCCCGGGCTCCGCATCGCCTCGATGATCGAACGAACATGAGGGAGGCCAACATGGCAACGGAAGGCAAGTGCCCGCTCACAAGCGAAGTCCACGCACGCACGAACCGAGACTGGTGGCCGAACCAGTTGAGTCTTCAGGTTCTCCATCAGCACTCGTCCCTGTCCAATCCGCTGGGCGAGGCGTTCGACTACGCCACGGCGTTCAAGAGCCTCGACCTGAATGCCGTGATCAAGGACCTGCATGCCTTGATGACGGACTCGCAGGATTGGTGGCCGGCCGACTTCGGTCACTACGGCGGACTGTTCATTCGGATGGCGTGGCACAGCGCGGGCACGTACCGCGTCGACGACGGCCGCGGCGGCGCGGGACGCGGCCAGCAGCGCTTCGCACCGCTTAATAGCTGGCCGGATAATGCGAACCTCGACAAGGCGCGTCGACTACTATGGCCGATCAAGCAAAAATACGGCCGGAAGCTCTCCTGGGCCGATCTTATTGTCCTTACGGGCAACGTCGCGCTCGAGTCGATGGGCTTCAAGACGTTCGGTTTCGGTGGCGGACGCGAGGATAGCTGGGAGCCGGACGCGGACATCTACTGGGGTCCCGAAGGCACGTGGCTGGGCGATGAGCGCTACAGTGGCGATCGTGATCTTCAGAAGCCACTTGGCGCCGTCCAGATGGGTCTGATCTACGTGAATCCCGAAGGGCCGAACGGCAAGCCGGATCCGGTCGCCGCGGCGCGCGATATTCGCGAAACGTTCAAGCGCATGGCGATGAACGATGAGGAGACCGTGGCGCTGATTGCCGGCGGTCACACCTTCGGCAAGGCGCACGGCGCCGGCGATGTGGCACTGGTGGGCCCCGAGCCGGAAGCCGCCGGCATCGAGGAGCAGGGCCTGGGCTGGATCAGCCACTACGGGACCGGCAAAGGCGACGATGCGATTACGGGCGGACCCGAGGTTACCTGGTCGCAGACACCGACGCAGTGGAGCAACCACTTCTTCAACAATTTGTTCAATAACGAATGGGAGCTGACGAAGAGCCTGCCGGCGCCTGGCAATGGAAGGCGAAAGGCGTCGCTGCCACGATTCCGGACGCCCAAGACCCGTCGAAGAGGCACGTGCCGACCATGCTGACCACGGACCTCTCGTTGCGGCTCGACCCTGCGTACGAAAAAATATCAAGGCACTTCTACGAGCATCCCGATCAGTTCGCTGACGCGTTCGCCCGGGCATGGTTCAAGCTGACGCACCGCGATATGGGGCCGATCGCGCGTTACCTCGGTCCGCTCGTTCCGAAGGAGGAACTGCCGTGGCAAGACCCCATCCCTGCCGTGGAACATCCGCTGATCGGAGAGGCGGAGATCTATGCGCTTAAGGCGAAAATCCTTGCGTCCGGCCTGACGGTTTCCGAACTCGTCTCGACGGCCTGGGCGTCGGCGTCGACGTTCCGCGGCGGCGATAAGCGCGGCGGTGCGAACGGCGCGCGTATTCGGCTCGCGCCGCAAAAGGATTGGGAGATCAACCAGCCGGCCCAACTGGCAACCGTTCTTCAGAAACTCGAAGCAATCCAAAAGGAGTTCAACGTTTCTCGGTCGGACGGAAAGAAAGTCTCACTTGCCGACCTGATCGTCCTGGGCGGGTGCGCGGCGATCGAGCAAGCCGCGAAAGATGTTAAGGTTCCCTTCACGCCGGGGCGTATGGATGCCTCGCAGGAGCAAACCGACATCGACTCCTTCGAGCCGCTCGAGCCGACCGCTGACGGCTTCCGCAACTATGTGCGCGGCACGCAGCGCATGTCGCCTGAGGAGCTCTTGGTGGATCGGGCGCAATTGCTGACGCTGACCGCGCCTGAGATGACGGTTCTCGTCGGCGGCCTGCGCGTCCTGGGCGCAAATGTCGGGCAGTCCACGCATGGTGTCTTCACCAAGCGGCCCGAGACGCTGACGAACGACTTCTTTGTGAACCTGCTGGATATGGGCACGCAATGGCAGCCGTCTGCCGGGTCCGAGGGCGTGTTCGAGGGGCGCGACCGGAAGACGGACGAGGTCAGGTGGACCGGTACCCGCGTTGACCTGATCTTTGGCTCGCACTCCCAGTTGCGCGCCCTCGCGGAAGTCTATGCGTGTGCGGATTCGAAGAAGAAGTTCGTGAAGGATTTTGTGGCGACGTGGACCAAGGTGATGAATCTCGATCGATTCGACCTCCCCTGATTGTCGTCGAAGGGCTTGCGAGGGCTGCAGCAGGGCAGAAGCGACCTTGGATAGAATTGACAACGTGCGAACGCGATGTCGGGATGCCGAATCTCGAAAGCCGAGTGCAGCGGGCTCCCATATGAAGCGCGACGGGGTGGCACCGACCGGCTCGGAAGGAAGCAAAGGCTCATGTGTGCCATCCGGCTGCCGCCAAGGTGCTGAACATCGTGTCCCGCAACGTCGGGCCGAGCGACAATTGCGCCAACATCAACGGTAATCGCCTCGTGCGATTATCGCGCGAGGCGGTTCGCCGTGGACTGACGCGTTGAAAGACTACCTGAGCAAGTAGGAAGGCCATGGACAAGACATTCTACGCGGAAAGCCACAGGGACATCCTGCTCTTGACCGCACGCATCCTGATGGCACTGCTGTTCGTGATCTTCGGTTGGCAGGAGCTTACCAATTACGGCGGCACAGTCGCATACTTCGTCCAAGGTGACGTGCCGATGCCTGCTCTGTCCGCTGTAATCGCGATCATCGCGGAACTCGGCGGTGGGATTGCCATTCTGCTGGGTATCGTCACTCGCCCTGTGGCTGTTCTGCTTGCACTCTATACTCTGGCAACCGCGCTTCTGGGTCATCACTATTGGACGATGTCCGGTCTCGCTCAATTTGAGGCCAAGATCAACTTCTTCAAGAATATAAGTATCATTTCCGGCTTTTGGCTGCTCTATTTGACAGGTGCTGGCAAATACTCCGTCGATGATAAAGTGGGTCTCGGCTGACGCAGTACCTTAGACCTTCGCCCCCGGCCGTTCTCTCTCGTGTCGCGATGGCACAGGAGCGGCGGATGGCCTTTCCACCGCCGACAACTCTCGCGGCACAAGTCGATATTTGGGACATAGAACGAGAAGCGCCAAAACCGCGCTCGTCCGACGCCTGGCGCAGCATGACTTATGGTCCGGTGTCACGATGAGACAAGGGACAGGCCGCATGTCGGGGCCGAGGCATCTTTCTGCATAATGGTACCATCCAATGGATTTCATCATCATCTCACTTGTGATGCTTCTGGCGGTGATCGCGAGCAGTTGGGTGGCTCGGATTTTGCCGTCCTTGCTGCCACTTCCGCTCATCCAGATCGGTCTCGGTGCCCTCATCGGGCTGACCGCCACATATCGGGTTACCCTCGCACCCGATGTGTTCTTTCTCCTGTTCCTGCCACCGCTACTCTTCGTGGATGCCTGGCGCAGTCCGAGAGACGCTCTTCTCCAGGAAGGGCTGCCGATCTTTCAACTGGCTGTCGGCCTCGTAATCTTCTCCGTACTCGGCGTCGGATTTGCCATTCATTGGACGATGTCGTTTGTGCCTCTGGCGGTTGCGTTCGCTTTGGCCGCCGTCCTATCGCCGACTGATGCCGTCGCAGTGAGCGCGATCACAGAACGCTGGGCAATGCCTCCACGCTTGCTGACAATTCTAAAAGGAGAGGCTTTGCTGAATGATGCCTCCAGCCTGGTATGTCTTCATCTCGCAATCGTCGCGGCGCTGACGGGAAGGTTCTCGATCACGCACGCATTTACGAGTTTCTTTGCTCTTGCGATCGGGGGGATCGCCATAGGCATTGCGACCACTCTCCTCGTAGCCATAGTGAAGTACGCCATCGCTTACCGCTTTAGAGAGGATCCCACCAACCAAATTCTCATCAGCCTGCTGATGCCATTCATAGCATACCTTGCGTCGGAGGAGTTCGGCGTTTCCGGGGTGCTCGCGGCCGTGGCTGCAGGACTGACAATGAGCTATGTCGAGTCGCAGGGACGCGCTCTGGCCTTGACGCGAGTGCGGCGGCGAGTGGTGTGGGACACCGTTCAGGCGACACTGAATGGCATGATTTTCGTTCTGCTGGGCGAGCAACTCCCCGGTGTCGTTGAAGGGGCTGCGTATACCGCGGCAGAGGCGGGACATCCCAGCCGCTGGTGGCTGCTGGCTTGCATTGTTGCTGTCGGTGTCGGACTCCATCTCGTACGCTTCCTGTGGGTATGGGCATCGCCGTGGCAGGCCAACGCGCGGCGCCGGGAGTCCAAACCAACACTCTCCTCTACTGACTGGCGATCGGTCACTGTCGGCACGGTCGGCGGCGTTCGCGGCGCCATCACGTTTGCGGCAGTTCTGACACTACCTACCGGGTTGCCAGACGGGGCTCCGCTTCCAGGCCGAGATCTGGCAATCTGTGTAGCCGCCGGCGTCATCATCTTCTCACTCCTGCTCGCGCATGTGATGCTGCCACGTTTGCTGGGCGCCATGGACGTCCCGAGCGATAGCGCGTCCCGTGCTCAAGAAAGGAATGCTAGAGCCGTCGCGGCAGCGGCTGCAATTCAGGCGGTTGAAGACGCTCAACGAAGGCTCCATTTGCCGGACCTGAATGGTAAAGACCTCTCGGAGACGGCAACTCGCATCGTAGCGTTTTATAAGGATCGCTTGCACGAGCTCACCCGAGAGGGAACGCGGGAACCAAAAACAGAGCGCAACGGCGAGATAGCGCGCGCCCTTGGACTCGCGGCTCTGAAGGCGGAGCGAGACGCCATTCTGCACCTTGGCCGAATTCATGCCATTGAACAGGTGGTGCAGAGGCGATTGATGCGGGAGATTGATCTCGCGGAGGAGCTCCAGCGAAACCGTGCAGGTTCATCGGGATTGGACCGAACTGCCGTCCCCGATGCATTGGACGAATAATCCTCCGAGCTGGTCGAACGCCCCTTCATACGTGCACGGGCGCTCGCATCCGGTCGGCAGGGGCGTTCAGAACGCCTCCTTCCTGGTCGCGGCTGCATGGTCGTGGATCAATTCGGGCGCCATAAATTCGAATACACCGTCACGTCGGACGAGTGCATGGAACAGCGCCGCCGCGACATGCATCAGGATCACGGCAAAGAACACAAAGGCCAAGTAGAAGTGGGCGTTCCAGAGAACGGTATGCAGACTGTCGCTCTGCGGCAGGATCGCCGGAAGGTACACACCTCCTAACAGCACCACTGGATAAGCGGCGGCCGACAGCATGGCCCAGCCCAGCAGCGGCAAGCCGATCATGAGAACATACAGGGCGTAATGCGACAGGTGCGCCGCGAGCTTCATCGGCTCGGGGAGGTCGGACGGCAGCGGTGGTGTGCCGTAGCGTATGCGAACAGCCAAGCGGATCAGTGCAAGAGCAAGAATGCCGATGCCCAGAGATTTGTGAATGGAAATGAGCGGCAGATATTTGGGCATGATAGTGGATACCATGCCCACGCCGATGAACAGCATCGCCAGGATGCAGGCTGCCATGAACCAATGCAACAGGCGCTGGAGCGGAGTGAAACGTTGGCGAATGGTGATCATGGCTTGGTTCCCGTTGCTGTTCGGGGATAATCCCTGGCTTCTGCCGTGCGCAGGTCGTATGAAACCCGGTAGGCCGATGAGCGCGCTGCCGGGAACGGGTCGTCCGATGTTCGGATACCGGTCGGCAGGACGGTCGGATCGAAATTGATATCCCGGCAAGGGCCGTCCCGCTCGGCTTCGATCTGCTGCACATTGAGTGTACCGACCTCAATTGTGCGACGTTCACCCGGCCAGGCCTTGCTTGGATCTACGGTGGGATCGCCCGTGTCGGCGACCGTTACGACCATGCTCCAGCGCACAGGCCCACCATGGACCCTCTCCGCAATCTCTTGTTCGAGGAAATCAGGGCCGCGCTTTGCGAGTTCATCCTGGGTGATAGGGACGGGTTGCGTCGCCGGTAGAAGCGACCATCGTACGACATGCTCTGCGCCGGAACCATCGGTGAAGATGAAGCTGTCGAGACCGTTGAACCGCTCTTCCGCAAAGCTGCCTGTCCAGGGACCATTCTTGTCCCATGCGCCGAACGCCGCGATCTCTGGATGCGCTTCCGCGAACATTTTCATCGCGTTCGGGTCCTTGCTCGCCGACGCGAGCAGCAGATCGTAGAACGCTTGTGGCGTGGATACCGGGAAAATCGGTGCGTTGATCATGGCCGCACGCCATTCCTGGCCATCCGGACTGGCAATTCGCAGTCCCATGCCTCGCACCCTGACCGTCGAATCCGGAGCATCCGGATCCGGGCTGCCAAGATTGAACCGACCGAGGGCCGGATATTGGCCGCGTGTGAAGACCTCGGCCCGCGACAGGGCAGATCCAGCCCCGTTCGCTTCGAACATCCCGGTGAAGCAGATGCCCTTGGCGTGGTTCCGGCGATGGCCAAGATCCACGCCCGGAGGTGCCCCAAGGGCATCTACCACTTTGTGCGGCGTGACGCGCTCGGGTGAGAACCATCCCCCCGTGTAGGCAAAAGCAGCGGCACTGCCGGCAACGACGACAGTGATCAGCGCCAGCGATCCGAACACGGATGGAACCGGCGATCGACGGGGCTCAGTCATTCGACCCTCGTGTTTTGATCAGTCTGCACGGAACAAAGCACACGAACGGGCTTCATCATCGATTGCCCGCGTGGAAGTTTGTGGTGCTGCGGTCTCAACTATTTGACCCAGGGGGCAGGTGCGATGCTTCGTAGAGGAACCAGCTCCGTCTCTCGGTTTCGTCAATCCATACTTCAAGCAGGCTGGCGGTGGCCACATCGCCGTATTCGTCGCAAGTATCGTGAACTTGTCGCATCGCCGACGTGAGATGAAGATTGTCCGCGCGCAACTCTGCGAGCATATCCTGTGGTTCAACGAAGTCCGCGTCGTTATCGGTGATCCGTTGGAGCCTCCCGATCTGTCCGATCGAGCGAATCGTGGTGCCGCCGAGCTTACGCGCTCTCTCGGCGATTGGATCGCTCATTGCGAAAATCTGGTCTGACTGTTCATCAAGCAGCAGGTGATAGTCGCGAAAATGCGGCCCGCTCATGTGCCAATGGAAGTTCTTCGTCTTGACGTAAAGAGCGAACACATCCGCCAACAGACCTTTGAGGGCCGCGCTGATGTCGCGGGTTGCGTTTTCTGGAAGATCCGTCAGGCCGCTCGGTCGCCCTGCCCGAGCGCCGGCCATTTGCCCTTGTGCCATCATGCGATATGGTCCTTCAGGTGCGGAAGCGCCTCATCTACTCCGGCAGCGCCAGCCAGGTCTTGCAAGATTGTACTGATTTGTATCAAGGCCGCACGATCGCTGACACCAATCGACGAGCATGGATATTTCGGTCGCTTCTGGCGCGAACACCTCAATACTGCCCGGAGCATCACAAAACCTTGCGTCAGGGCCGGCTCGGAAAAACGATGTCCAGTCGTGACAGAGGGCGAACGCGGGACGAATGAAAGGCCGTCTCGGCTTCGAGCAGGTCCGCCAGATCGTTCACCAGGGGCGAATGCGACGGTGGCATCAGCGCGCCGCGGTAGTCGGTGATGGTGAACTGAAACAACCCGGGCTCGAGGGTCCACAGCGCGAGCTCCATCGAGGCGGCACCATTACCGTGCTCTGTCGAGACAAGCACATCCATGATCAGGGTGCTGGCAAGCAAGACCAATGCACGTTGCTTGAAAGCAGGCAATGCGATCCGTTCGATGCTACAGTTTAACGGGTTATTCCCCGGGTTCGCGATTGGCGAGAACAGGCGATTAAGGTTGATCCCTATATCGCGCAGCAAGGTCGCGCAGGGTCGCATTTCCAAATCGTGCTGGATTGTCAAAGCACGGTAGCATGCAGCGAGGTAGGTCGCGAGCCGGCATTCCATGTCGGAATCCAACTGAGTGAGTGCCCGATGGTCCGCATCGCACTCGAGCAGCGAGGTCAATTCCGCCAGTCGTTCCGCGCGATGGATTATCTCCGCCCGCCATATCGGCCGCAAGGCATCGCAGCCACCGCATTCCTCGCTCGCCTTCACCAAAATACCAAGGACGCGCGCGCGTTGCGGGGAGAGCAGTCTGGCAAATGCCCCGATGCTCTCGAACCGAGACATCTGCGAGCCTGTCGTCCAGCTATCCGACGCAGCCGAGAACTCCGAGTGGCATGATGGAGCAGCATGATCGAGTTTCGACACCGATTGGTAGCTGGTTGCGCTGATCATTGTTATTCTCCGTGCCAGACCGAAAGGTGCCTGTTTTTACCTCGCTGGTCCTCCCAAATTGCACGACTGTTTCAAGCCTGAATTAGGCTCTGCTCAATTCATCGGAGGACGCTATGAAGTCGCGGCCATCCGGCGCGTGCGCCCCGCTAGCGCGGTTCATTCGGCGGCGAGGGCATCCTGCACAGTGGACCGCACCAGACGAACCGGTACCGACTTCGACGAAGGTGTGAAGCTGCGCTCGTCATGCGCATAGAGTGGCACCAAAGGATTGACCTCGGGATAATAGGCGCCGCAGCAGCGATCCGGAATGCGATACTCGACCACCTTCAGTCCGTGGACCGCACGCTCTACACCGTCGGTGGATGCGGTTACCAAGTCTACGCGGTCGCCGGCGGCGAGCCCACGGGTGGCCATTTCCTTCGAATTCACAAACACCACATCGCGTTGTCCGAACACCCCGCGGTAACGGTCCGATAGTGAGTAGAGTGTGGTGTTGTACTGGTCGTGGCTGCGCATTGTCGTCAGCCACAGCACGTCGGGATCGTTCTGGTGCGGATCCTCCAACAGCCCCGGATAGACCAGGAAGTTGGCGCGCTTCGACGGCGTTTCCCAGATACGCTCACGCGCCGTGGAGGCAAGGTGGAAGCCGCCAGGTACCCGGATCCGGGCGTTGAAGCCCTGGAAGATCGGAAACACTGCCTCGATCGCATCGCGAATCCGGTCGTAGTCGGCGATCATGTTCTCCCAATCAACCTTGGAACTGGCACCCAATGTGGCGCGCGCGAGTCCCGCCACGATGGCGGGTTCACTGCGCAGATGCGGCGACGCCGGTGCGTTGCGCCCTGCCGAAGCGTGCACCATCGACATCGAATCCTCGACCGTGACGGATTGCGGCCCGCCCATCTGCATATCCACCTCGGTACGGCCCAGGCACGGTAGAATCAGTGCCGCGCGGCCGTGCACAAGATGGCTGCGATTCAGCCGGGTGGAAATGTGCACAGTCAGATCAAGCGCACGCAAAACAGTGCGCGTGGCCTGCCAGTCCGGTATCGCGGCAGCGAAATTACCACCGAGACCGATAAATACGCGCGAACTCTTGGCGCTGCATGGCCTGTAGTGCCGTGACTACGTTGTGGCCATGTGCAGAGGGCGGCTTGAACCTGAATGTTTGTTCCAGGCGATCCAGAAATTCCTGCGTCGGTTTTTCCGTAATTCCGACCGTGCGATCGCCTTGCACGTTGGAGTGTCCACGAACCGGGCAGATACCTGCGCCGGGCCGGCCGATATTGCCCCGCAGCAGCGCCAGATTGGCAATTTGCTGCACCGACTGGGTGCCGTGCTGATGTTGCGTGATGCCCATGCCATAGACCAGGATGACGTTGCTGGCATGCGAGTACACGTCGGCCGCATCCGAAATCTCGGCCCGGCTCAAGCCGGATTGACGTTCTATTGCCGCCCAGGACGTGGTCCGAAGATCGTCCGCCATGGCGTCAAAGCCAGCGGTGTGGCCACGAATGAAGGCGTGATCCAGCACGCTGGGTTGGTCGATGGCAACCGCGGCATACTCGGCCTCGAGCACCGCCTTCATTATGCCCTTGAGGGCGGCAACGTCGCCACCCACCCGGACCTGATAGATACTGGTGCTGATTGGGGTCGCTGTCAGCGTCGCCATTTCGATTGGATTCTGTGGCGCCTGGAATCGCTCCAGCGCACGCTCGCGAAACGGGTTGAACGAAATGATGCGCGCGCCACGACGTGATGCCGCCCGCAAAGTGGTCATCATACGCGGACTGTTCGTTCCCGGGTTCTGGCCAAAGATGAAGATAGCGTCGGCAAAATCGAAATCCTCCAGCAGTACGGTACCCTTGCCGACACCAATCGAATCAGGAAGCCCGACGCTGGTCGGTTCGTGGCACATGTTGGAGCAATCGGGAAAGTTGTTGGTCCCGAACTCGCGCGCGAAAAGCTGATAAAGGAACGCTGCTTCGTTCGAGGAGCGGCCCGAGACGTAGAACTCTGCCATGTTTGGATTTTGCAGCTCACGCAGGTGTCGACCTGCCAGTGCGAAAGCATCGTCCCAGCCGATCGGGACGTAGTGGTCCGTCGTCGGATCATAGGCCATCGGATGGGTCAAGCGGCCTTGCATTTCCAATTCATAGTCGGACCAGCCTTCCAGTTCGGAAACACTATGGGCGGCGAAGAATTCCGGCGTGCATCGCTTTGCCGTGGCATCCCAGGCAACAGCTTTCGCGCCATTCTCGCAGAATTCGAACGACGATGTGTGTTTGGGATCGGGCCACGCGCATCCGGGGCAATCGAAGCCCTGCGGCTGGTTCATATGCAACAGCGTGACGGCGCCACTGACGGGAATTCCCTGTATCGCCAGCGCCCTGCCGGTGGCGCGCAACGCGCCCCAGCCACCGGCCGGCTCCTGGTAAGGCCGGATGGATTTCCTTTGGGGCATGTCGGGCCTATCCAGTCAAAATGTCGAGTGGGGAAGTGATTCGAAATAACGGAGAACTGTTTCGGCGTCTGTCGAAAATGCAGGATCGAGAGCCGATTCGCCCGGTCAGCGCGCAGCTTGATCCGCGCCCCTGTCTATGCCGGCCTTAATCAGGTACTATGTGATCATGCAGGCAGAGGCTGGACTGCAATTAGGGCCCGACGCGTTGCGGCGGATATACGTGAGATCGCAGACCAACGCCATGGTGCTACTGAACAAGCTGGTCACTTTGCATTCGACCACCGCTCCGCTCTCGGTCAACGATCAAGGTCAGTTTCCGTTCGTCATGCTGAACTCCAATCTACGAGCCGGTGTACCGCTTGGCCACGCGGTCGATACCGTCCAATCGGCGGTCGGCGCGCTGAGGCTGCCCCAGACGCTGCAAGCGTCGTTTCAAGGGAACGCCCAGGCGTTCCAGAGTTCCTTGTCCGTCACACCGCCGCTTATTCTGGCGGCGCTGATTGCCGTCTACGTCATCCCGGGCATGCTCTACGAAAGCCAGATCCTGCCGCTGACCATCCTATCGACCCTGCCGTCAACGGGCATCGGTGCATTGCTGATGCTTCAGGGATTCGGATTTGGCCCGAACGTGATTGGATCATCGGCATCATTCTGCCGATCGGTATTGTCAAAGAGAACGAGATTATGTTGATTGTCTTCGCCTTTCACGCCGAGCGGGAACGCGGGTTGACTCCAGAGCAATCGATTCATGAGGCATGTCTGCTGCGTTTTCGGCCGATCCTGGTGACGACCCTGTACGCCTTGCTGGGCGGATTGCCGCTGATGTTGGGTTCGGGCACGGGGTCCGAACTGCGGAAGTCACTCGGCTATGCGATTGTCGGAGGCCTGATCTTCTCCCAGGCGTTGACGTTGTTCACGACGCCCGTGGTCTATCTCTACATGGAAAGGCTTGCGGGCTGGCGCGCCAGACGCGGCGTGTCGCTCGCTACGGTCCCCGGGGAATAGGGCCGAATCGCGCTCGCCCGAATGGCTTGTCGATCGGCTCGAATGCGCTCCATCGCTTACTGACGGGTGGCCTCGTAACCTCCCAGTTCCCAAATTTCCGGTGGCTGGACACTGGCGCCTACCATTAAGGCGCGGATCGGCCGCCCTACGGCATCTCCGGCATGCGAGGGGAAATGAATAGCACCGAGCGCCTGACCTGGCTCGGTCGGCCGCTGCGGAAGCCTCAGCTCCACGGCTCCGCAGTCAAACGTGGACGCGACCACCGAAATACACGAACCGTTCCGCAAGGGAGCGCTGAACAGAAGTCGCTGATCCGGTCGCAGCCGGAGCGGATTGCCAGACTCTGGCTGGGGCTGGAGGGCAAGGACGAATTCAAGCCGAACCGCCCAGTGAGGCGGCGCTGGATCTATCCAATGGACCGCATCCTGCGCTGGCGCGTGTCCCGGGGCCAAATGGTTTGTCGGGAAGATCGCCGCCATCAGCAGGCAGCCGGAGCCGGGCGGCGGAACCGGATCGCGCGCCCATTTGAGGTTGGTTTTTCGCTCGCCCGGCCGCGCCAGGCTCAATTCGACCCAACGGCAAGCTGTGCTGCGGTCAGAATAGCTGAACCGGTGATTGCCTCCTTGCGTCCCATTCTGCAGAACATAGGCCGAACTGCCGCGTGTCCACAATTGCCAAGGGGCGGACTGATGACCGTGGGGCCGCCCGACCGCAAACCAAATTCCTGCCATAGCTGCGTCCGGTCAAAGCATCGATCAAACTGACGAAGGCGTCGGCCCATAAAAGCGCTCGTTCTGTCCTGACGCCATGAACTGGAATTTCACATCCGTATTGGGCCGCGCGAGCAACGCTGCCATGGAGGATAATACAATCGCCATACGCTTCTACAAATGGCGGCCCCGATGGGTACCAACAATCGGGCTGGCTGGCAAAGACCGTGCGATTTTGATAGTGACCACCGTGGCGGTCAGGGCTCGTGCGACGTACGGCCACCTTCTTTTACATAGCTTTTCAGCACTCTTTATTCGATCTACCCGGTCCCCTTCGGTAGCATTCAGATCAGCCGAACCAGCCGATAGTCTCGCCTCAATCGGCGCCATTTTGCCCTCCGGAGTAGCGGGTTGCTGATCTGGCGGCGTTTCTCGGTTGGTCACGAAAGCGCGAGCAATAATGCCGTCCTGTTGGGGTTGTAGCCATGAACATCGAATCAGCGAACCGCCTAGTCGTCGCCCAGCCGTTGGCGTCACACTTCATCCACGAGGAGCAGCGTTGGCTGGAGCGACCGCCTGCTTGGGTCGGTCGGGATGCTGGCTCCGGCATAGTTGCCTCACGGTGGTCCGGCTTGCCGCTGCAGCCCCAGGACGTGACCTCGGAGGTTGACGGCGATTACCATGTTGTCGCGATCGCCCTGAAAACCGCGACGCTCACCATGTTCTCCGCGCGGCGGTTGGTACACGACGGGCGGATGATGTCGGGCGCGGTCACAATAAACCAGCCGGCACAGACGCTGCGGGCGATCTTCCACAGTGCCTACGACGAGTTACATCTGCACGTGCCGAACGCGATCGTCGCCAAATACATCGAGACGGGTCACAAGCGGCCCGGCAATGACAATTATGTATTGTCCAATGCACCCGCGCGTTCGGATACGGTCGTTGACCAACTCGCCCATGCATTCGTCCGGAGCGAGGATCTGAGTGGGCCGTTTGGATACAACTATGCCGAAGGTATCGCGCTGGCGATCATAGCCAGAGTCCTTGGCAGGTGTCTCGACAAGGAGGCGTTATCCGGCGGCCATGGCGCCAGCAGCCTGCCGAAATGGCGCCTGAAGCGCGCGCTGGAGTATGTCGAGGCGCACCTGGGCAATTCCATCGGACTGTCGGAAATGGCGGCTGCCACCGGCCTGTCACGTATGCACTTTGCGGCGCAGTTCCGCGCGGCGACCGGGATGCGGCCGCATGAATACCTGCTTCGGCGACGCACAGAGCATGCACAGACATTGCTGTCGACGTCCGGGTTGCCTTTGGTCGAGATTGCATTTGAAGTCGGGTTCAAGAGCCAGTCGCATTTCACCGCGGTATTCACGCGCTTCGCAGGGGAAACTCCAGGAAGCTGGCGGCAACGTGCGCGTACCTCGGTGTTGCCCGTCAGGTCAGCAACGCGGGTGGCTACGGCGTAGCCAAAGCCAACGAATGCGAGAGCAATGTTTGCGTCAGGCCAAACGTGCGATCAGAACGCAGTGGGCTGCATTGTAAAGACCGTTTTGATCACCTTGGTGTCTGATAACTGGTTGATCTGAACAGATGTCGTTTGCGCGCTCGTTCCTACGACGTCGTGCGATCCCTCAATGTGTTACCGCGTTCCTGGAATATCCGGCGGAGGAACTCGACTAAGAGACACGACGAGCGCTACCGCAGCCATGGAGAATAGCAATGGCCTACCTGACCACCAAGGATGGTACGAAGCTCTTCTATAAGGATTGGGGCAAGGGACGTCCGATCGTGTTTTCCCATGGCTGGCCGCTCGACGGCGATGCCTGGGATGGCCAGATGCAGTTTCTTGGCATGCATGGCTTTCGCGTGATTGCGCATGATCGGCGCAGCCACGGGCGGTCGGACCAGACCTGGGACAACAATACGATGGAGCAGTACGTGGATGACTATGCCGAATTGCTCAACGTTCTCGAATTGAAAGACGCGGTGCTGGTGGGTCATTCGACCGGCGGTGGCGAGGTGGCGCATTACATTGGCAAATACGGCACGGCCCGCATCGCAAAAGCCGTTCTCGTCAGCTCCGTGCCGCCGCTCATGCTCAAGACAAAGTCGAACCCGCACGGAACGCCGATTGACGTATTCGACGGAATTCGCAAGGGCGTGCTGGAAAACCGTGCACAGTTCTACAAGGATCTGTCGTTGCCGTTCTTTGGCTACAATCGGCCCGGCGCGAAGGCGTCCGAAGGTATCCGCGAGAGCTTCTGGGCGATGGGGATGCTCGGCGGCATCAAGGGCCAGTATGATTGCATCCATGAGTTTTCGGAAGTTGACTATACTGAGGATCTGAAGCGGATGACGATCCCAACTTTGATCGTCCAGGGCGATGACGACCAGATCGTCCCCATCGACGCTTCCGGCAAGCGGTCTGTGGAGATCGCGCCTAAGGCGACGCTGAAAATCTATCCGGGCGCGCCGCACGGTTTGCCGCTGACCTGCCAGGATCAGCTCAATGCCGACCTCCTGGCGTTCGCCAAGGCGTGAGACTCATCCGGGCTTGCTTCGGTTTCCGTTCAGCAATCACAAAGCGAGAACACTATGGCGCACCATCTTGACTCGCCGATCGCGCGACAGGACATCCGTCTCGACATAACGGACCTCTTTGTGTTTCGTGGCGAGACGGGCACGGTATTCGTGATCAACGTCTGTCACTCGATCGCCGGCAAAATTCCCGCGCCCGGCTATCATCCAGAGGGCATGTACGAGTTCAAGATCGACCTCGACGGCGATGCGATCGAGGATGTCACCTATCGTCTCACCTTCGACGAACGTGATGCCGATGGGCGGCAACGCTACGTCGTACGCCGGATCACGGGTGTGGAAGCGGTCGATCCGCACGCGGCCGGCATCGTGGTCACACGGGGAATTACCGACGAAACCGTCACCACGGCGTCTGGGTTGCGCGTCTGGGCTGGTAGGGCCGGTGACCCGTTCTGGATCGAGCCCGACGTGCTGCACGCCGTTGGGCATGCTTTCCAGGATGGCACAGTGGTCGATCTGTCGGGATGGGATCCGGCCAAAGCAAGAAACCTGTTTGCCGGTCATACGGTCTATTCGATCGTGCTGGAAATACCCGATGGCGAGTTGCTGGCAGGGACGACCGCCCGGCGTCGGGTTGGCGGGTGGGCCTTGGCTACGCTTGCCACCGATGCAGGAGGATGGCGCTCGATCAACCGCGTGGGACTTCCGATGATCCATCCGTTGTTCACGCAATACAACGAGGACCTCGGCAATCGGCTCAACGCCGGACGACCGGCTGACGACTTCGAAACCTATGGCGCGGTCGTCGCCAGGTCCATTGCGGCAGTCGTATCGGCTTATGGGACCGCCGAAGACCCACGAGGCTATGGTGAAACGGTGGCCCACCGGTTCTTTCCCAACATCCTCCCATATGAAGTCGGGACGCCAGCGATTTTTGGCTTCGCGGCGTGGAATGGTCGTTCGCTCACGGATAATGCGCCGGATGTCATGTTCTCGTTGGCGGCGAACACCCCCATGCGTATGGGAATTGGCAAGGAGTTGGTTACGTCGAAACCATCGAAGACCTTTCCCTACGTGCCAGCGCCCATTTGAGAGGCAGGCACCGGCCTATTTCATGCCAAGCCGCTGAACGATGGACTCTCGATGGCTTCGCACGAACCGTCCCAACCGTCATGGCTTGGCTCGGCCACCTATCGCGGCACCGTGCTGCAAAGATGGCCGGGTCAAGCCCGGCCATGACGGTTGGCTCAGGCCCGGCCATGACGGTTGGGGACGGCCGGTGCCGTACGTCAAACGTTTTGACGACGTGCGCCGCGCCGCAGCCACTATGGCGACGCAGGGCGCAAATCATGCAACAGCGTTTTTGCCGCCTTAAGGTCCGCGCTGTCGAAGCCCTCGGTGAACCGGTCGTAAACCGCCTGCAGCAGCGGCGCCCCATCAGTGGACCGGCCCTGATCGGTACAGCAACCGCGCCATGCTCATGGCTGCGCGCAGCTCCCAAGAAAGGGCGCCTTGCCGGCGTGCCCAGTCAAGCGCTTGCCGGAAATGATCCTCGGCCGCTGCCCTGGCGCCGGGCCCGCCTTGCAACAGCAGCAGCCCGCCCTTCACGCGCAGCAACTCGGCAATGCCCCAGCGCTCTTCGGTACTCCCGGCCCGCTCGATCGCTTCATCGATCGCGGCGAGGCCGGGTGCGATTTGTCCGGCAGCCGCCAAGGCTTCCGCCAACAGACCGAGATACGGCGTGTAATATTGCAAGAATCCAGCCTGACGCATGTCGTTGCCCGCATCGCGCATCCGGCTCAAGCCAGGCTCGAAATTGCTTTCCTTGGTCAGCAGCAAGCCGGTAAAGCACCGGCCATACGTATTCCACACGTCGAGCGAATGTCGCGTCGCCTGCTCGACCAGCAGCGCCGTGAATTGCTTCGCCGCGGAGAGATCGCCAGCCAGGAAAGCGAGCGGGCAAGCCGCCTGTGCAAGCAAATTGCACAACGTCAGCGTGTGGTCGAGCGAGAGCGCATCGGTGACAGCATCCTGCACCATGCGCATGGCCTGATCGGGATACCCCTGCAACCACAGGATTGGGGCCAGAACGCGTCGCGCGGCGATCACCTGGTCGTTTTGGAAGCGGATGATGTGCGAGCTGGTAACCGGTGCGGAGTAGCCGGCGAGCATGTGCTCGATGTGACGGCGAGCGTTTTGCTGATCGCCCAAAATATGCAGGGCGGTTCCGACCAGGCGTTCGCCGATCAGCCGGCCGGCCGCATCGGTCGCCACTCGGCAGAATTGCTCCGCGAATTGCAACGCTGCGCGGAAGTTGCCGCGGTTGAAACTGCCGGCGAACAGACCCCAAACCGCGCGCAGTTGGTAATCGGGGTCGCCAACTTGTTCTGCAAGGTCAAGCGTGGCGGACCAGGCCGCGTCGATCTCGGCCAGCGAGTTGCCGGCGTACATCCGCGACAGGCTGAGCGCGGTCCAGAGGCGCATGCGCAGTCGCGCATTTTCGCTCGTCTCGGCCTCGATGTAGGAGAGCGCCTGTTCGACGCGCCGGCGGCACTCACCCATCAGGGAGCGCTGCATCCAAAGCGGCACCGCGTCGACGGTCAGCGCCATACCCAGCGTCGCGTCGCCGCCGGATGAGAACGCCCAATCGAGCGTGGCGCGCAGGTCATCGAGGCGGTTGCCGTATTCCGCCAACCAAGCAGCCGTGGGTTGCCGCTCCCAGTCTTCGCGCGCCTGGCCGAACAGGTCGCTATGATATTTGGCGTGGCGCCGCGAAGCCGCAGCGAACTCGTTGTTGGTCTTCAATTTCTCCATGGCATACGCTCGGGTCGTCTCGAGCATTCGATAGCGACTAAGCGATCCTGACCCTTCGAATATGATGAGTGATTTGGCGACGAGATTGGCGATTGTGTCGACCGTGCCACCGTTGCCGCTGGTGACCGCCGCCGCCCCTTCCAATGTGAACCCGCCCGCGAAAATGGCCAAATGGCGCAGCATGTGCCGTTCTGCTTCGGGCAACAGGTCATAGCTCCAGTCCAGCGTCGCGCGCAGCGTCTGATGCCGTGGCAATGCGGTGCGGCGTCCTCCGGTCAGCAGCGCGAACCGGTCTTCCAGACCCTTGGCAACCTGCGGAGCTCCGAGCGTGGTGGCGCGCGCAGCGGCGAATTCGATCGCCAGCGGAATCCCGTCAAGATGGCGGCAAATGCCAGCGATTGTCAGCGCCCAACGCCGGTCTGGGGCTACGTCCGTCTCAACTGCTTGTGCCCGCTCGACGAATAATCGGACGGCGCCATAGCCTAACAGGTCCCCCGCGTCCTCGGCCGGCACAGCCAGCGGCGGCACCGGGAAGACTTGCTCTCCCTCCGCCCGCAGCGGCTCGCGGCTGGTAGCGATGATATGAGCCGCCGATCCGGCCCGCAGCACAGCCTCGGCCATCGTCGCCGCGGCATCGATCACATGCTCGCAGGTGTCCAGTACCAGCAACAGGCGCCGCGTCGCGAGCGCCAGCGCCACACGCCGCGCCGAAAGCTCGCCGCCGCCGAGCTCGAGCCCGGCCGCTGCGGCGACGGTTGCAGGAACCAAGCTCGAATCGGACAGCGGCGATAATTCGACAAGCCACACACCATCGGGAAATAGCGGCAGTAGCCGGCGGGCGGCCGCGAGGGCGAGCCGTGTCTTACCGATGCCCCCGGCCCCGGCCAGGGTGACCAGCCGGTCGGCACGAACCCGGTTCGAGACCTCCTCGACCTCGGCTTCGCGGCCAATCAGTTCGGAAACCGGCTGCGGCAGGTTTGTCGGCACCACGACCGCGCCGCGCGCCGCCACGGGCAATGCCGCGGCGACACGCTTGTCCGCGCCCGCGGAGCCATCGTCGATCGCGCCGGTAAACTGATAGCCGCGCCCGGCGACGGTGCGGATCAGGTCGCGCTCTGCGCCGAACGCCTTGCGCAAGGCTAAAATCTGCGCTTGCAGGTTGTTCTCCGAGACTACCCGGCCCGGCCAGACGCGCGCCGCCAGATCGTCTTTGCTGACGATCGCTCCTGGCGTTTCGATCAATGCCAGGAGCAAGTCGAACGCGCGCCCGCCGAGCTTGATCGCCTCGTCGCCGGCGAGCAACTTGCGACGGTGCGGCAATAGCCGGAAGCCGCCGAACGCGATGCTTTCCGGTGTGGCGGGGGTGAGAGTCATTGATCGCCATAGCCAGCGGATTTCAGGGCACTTGAGTCTCTTGCGAGTTGGCCACCGGCCGGCGGCTGCCGACCCGCCTTGAATGAAACTGCGTACGACGTCGAGATAAGGACCCTCCCCCTCCCGTTGGGGGAGGGGGCAGGGGGCCCGTGCGGCACAAACCCCTCCCCCCAACCCCCTCCCTCAAGGGGAGGGGGAGGGCTTGGTTTCTTACGAGCCACCAGGCGGCGGAACGCCGGCAGTCGCCGCGTCCCACCGCCTTTTGGGAACCGGCCTGGTCGACTTGGCCAACGCTACTTATTCCGGACAACCGAGATCTCGCAGAAGCGAATTTGCCACTTCAAGGTCGGCCGTGTCGAATCCCTCGGTGAACCGGTCGTAGACTGGCTGTAGCAGCGCCACCCCATCGGCGGATCGGCCCTGATCGCGCAGCAACCGCGCAAGGCTGGTGGCGGCGCGCAGTTCCCAGGACAGGGCGCCTTGCTCGCGCGCGCAGTCGAGCGCTTGCCGGAAGTGATCCTCGGCCGTTGCCGCGGCGCCGGGCTGGTCTTGCAGCAACAGCAACTTGCCCTTGCAACGAAGCAACTCGGCGACGTACCAGCGTTCCCCGGCGCGGTCCGCCACAGCCAGCGCTTGCTCGACCGCCCGGATGCTTTCGGTCAGTTGCCCAACCCCGGCCAACCCTTCGCTGAGCGCGCATAGGAATTCAGGGCGGCCTATCGTCCATCCAGTTTCTTCGCAGGTTTCGAGCGCCGCGCGGAGGAGGGGCAGGGCCGCCGTGAACTCGCCGCGCCTGACCAGCAACCTACCCTTAAGAAGCTGCCCAAGGGTCTTCCATAGCGGAGCGTCGAGGCGTCCCGCCAGCTCGCTCAACATCGTCAACGCGTGCTCTGCGCGATCTAAATTGCCGGTCTCGAGTTCGACGGGAAACACCCCGTGGTGAACGGTCGCCCATAGCGAGAGTTCGTAGTCCTGTCGCGCCGCTTCGAGGCTCGCGCGGGCTTGCCTGATAGCCTGATCCGCAAACCCCCTCTGCCACAGCACCCTCGCCAGCATCGAGCGGGCCAGCACAGGCTGATCATATTGGAACAGAACCGTATGCCGCTGACTCTCCGGCGCAACATAGCCCTCGAGGATGCGTTCAAAACAGCGCTGGGCGTCGTGCGGCCTGCCGGCGTATTGGAGCGCGTTGCCCATGAGCCGCTCCCCGACAAGCAGATCGGCCGGCTCGCCGGTTCGTCGTGCGGCGTCGAGAAACCGTTCCGCGGTCGATACCGCTGCCCGACAGTCGCCGCCGACGAAGTGTACGGCCCACAGCACATAGAGAATCCGTAGCGCCGCATGCCAATCGCCCAGGTCCTCGGCCAGGGCGAGGGCCATGGCCGAGACCGTCTTGGTTCTTTCGATCGGCGCCATCGTGATGTGGAGCGCGAACGCATGCTCCAAATATAGCTGCATTCGAAGTGGCGCACTCAGTTCCAAATCGGGTGCGAGCTTGTCCAACGCATGCTCGGTGCGCTCGCGGCACTCGCCAATCAGCCCAAAAAGTTGCCACACAGGTGCGTACGCCGCCGTAAGGACAACGCCGATCGCCACGTCTCCGGCTGGAGAGAAGGACCAGTCGAGCGCCGCGCGTACATTGTCGATCTCTCGGACATAGTGGCGTAGCGCCTCAGCGGACGGGCGTAGCCTTAGGCCAGGCGCAATGGAAGCGAACAGATCGCGATAGAATTCTGCGTGGCGTCGTGCGGTATGTTCGGCTTCCCCGCTTTCGGTGAGCTTCTCCAAAGCGTAAGCGCGGGTTGTATCCAGCAAGCGGTAGCGCGGGATGGCGGCGTCGATCTCGGCCACGACCAGCGACTTCGCGACCAGACTGGAAATTCCGTCAGACACATCCGGCCACGCGGTTTCGGCGCTGGCGGCGACAGCGCCGGCCGCCTCCAGGCTGAAGGCACCAGCGAAGACCGCGAGGCGGCGGAGCAGTACCCGCTCGGGTTCCGCCAGCAACTCGTGGCTCCAATCGAGCGTCGCACGCAGGGTCTGGTGCCGCGGCAGCGCCGTGCGCCGTCCACCGGTCAGTAGCCGAAAGCGATCGTCGAGGCGTCTGGCGATCTCTTCGACGCCGAGCGCGGCGACGCGCCCGGCCGCCATTTCGATCGCCAGCGGAATGCCGTCGAGGCGCCGGCAGGTCTTCGCGATCGTCGTTGCCCGGTCCTGGTCCGCGACCAGGTCCGGCTCTGCCGCCCGTGCCCGTTCCACGAATAACCTGACCGCGCCATAGTCCAACAGGCCCGCCGCGTCCGCGGGCGGGACAGCGAGCGGCGGCACCGGATAGAGGTACTCTCCCTCCGACCGGAGCGGCTCGCGGCTGGTCGCAATGATATGGACCGTCGATCCGGCCCGCACCACAGCCTCGGCCATCGCCGCCGCGGCGTCGATCACATGCTCGCAGGTGTCCAGCACGACCAAAAGGCGCCGCGATGCGAGCGCCTGCGCCACACGTTGCGCCGAAAGCTCGCCGCCGAGTTCGAGCCCGGCCGCTGCGGCGACGGTCGCAGGAACCAGGCTCGGATCGGACAGCGGCGATAATTCGACAAGCCACACACCATCCGGAAATTTCGGCAGGAGCTGACGGGCAACCGCGAGGGCGAGCCGTGTCTTACCAATCCCCCCGGCGCCGGCCAGGGTGACCAGCCGGCCGCGGCGAACCAGGTTGGAGACCTGGGCCAG
The DNA here is from genome assembly GCA_963762885.1 of uncultured Alphaproteobacteria bacterium. Lineage (GTDB taxonomy): Bacteria > Pseudomonadota > Alphaproteobacteria > Acetobacterales > Acetobacteraceae > JASHVB01. The sequence continues at coordinate 18,945 of CAVXNH010000083.1, read as the reverse complement.
CTCAGCGTCGCGGCCGATCAGCTCGGAAACCGGCTGCGGCAGGTTTGTCGGCGTCTCGTAGGCGTCGTCCAATTCCAGCGGCGATGCGGCGGTGAAACGCTCCCCGGCGCCGGGGGAAACGATGTGGATCTCTCCGGTGAACTGATAACCCCGTCCGGCAACGGTACGGATCAGGTCGCGTTCCGACCCCAACGCCTGGCGCAACGCGAAAATCTGGATTTGCAGGTTGTTCTCTGAGACGGTCCGGTCCGGCCAGACGCGCGCCGTGAGATCGTCCTTGCTGACGACTGCGCCTGGCGTTTCGATCAACGCCAAGAGCAAGTCGAACGCACGGCCGCCGAGCTTTATCGGCTCGTCGTCGGCGAGCAGCTCACGTCGGTGCGGCAACAGCCGGAAACGACCGAACGCGATACTCTCCGGTATGTTCGGCGTGGGACTCATCGATCGCCACTATAAGGTGAAGCCAGGATATCGCGCCGAGTTCGAGAGCCTCCAGCCGGTGGAGCGCCGCAGGCTGCCGCGCCCGATCCCATCTAGGGCAATGCACACTGGCTGGAATCGTCGAGGGTCGTCTACCCTTACTTCGTCGCCTCACGTCTCGCAATCACAGCGCAGCCGCGTTTTTTGGACTGGTGTAAGCGCTTTCAGGACATGGATCGGGCGATCTCACCAGCGTGCCTCGCTTCGGACTACCGGAGATCCTGCAATTGCGCCTCTGCCGCCCTGACAAGCCGCTGTGCCCCAGGCGCCGCACCAACCGGGCTGGCGTGATCCGCGCCATCGGGGGCAGATCGCCCTGCAGCCTGCGAGACCACGCCGGATGACACGCTTCCATCCCGGCGTTCCGCGCCAAACGTGTCGCGGCACGGATCGAGAACGAAGCGGACAGATCACGAGCTACATGAACCGGACATGTTGACGAGCTAGCGACAGTTAGCCCGAACTCCGTCAGCGTGGGGAGGCCAGCAGTATTGCTGAGCCGGCCCAGGGTTTCCGGGACGAGATGTCCTGTTGGGAACGCGCCCATCGGTAAATCATCGGGCGCGGCGCCGAGTGATTTGTTCGCTATTTCAGTGGTTTAACAGGGCGCGCCGTAATAGGGGCAAAACCCCGGGCAGCCCACCGTTCAGGCGGGCTGCCCGCGGCAGCGGACTAGTCCCGGCAGTTGCGCAACGACAAGGTGACCGGGAACGCGAAGCCGGCTGCCGAGATAGTCCCAGAACGCGACGCCGAGCTTTGCGCATGTCTTGCCTAAACCGAGAAAGGCGTCACGGCAGTCGCGACCGAGGTCGCTGCGGGTTCCGGCGCTGACCTTGCGACGGGTAACCTGACAGCGGATGTCGTTCTCGGAGCCATTAGTATTCAGCGGTGTCTCGGGTCGGTCGAGCACCGCCAGCAGTTCGTCCTTGTTGGCGAGCAGGCGTGCCAACAGACGATCCAACGTGATGAAGCCGGTGCGGCGGCGGAAGATGCGATTGAACCGTGCCCGCAGTGCAAGACGGCGGTGTTTCTCGGGATCGGCGCGGTACGCCTTGAGAGCGGCGTAGAAGTCCCAGATCAGCTTGCGCACCTTCTGCTGAGCGGCACGGTTGTGGTCGGTGAAGGCATCCAGCTTGTGCACCAGCCGTTCAGCATGCACCCAGCACAGCGCATGCCGGCCGACGGCAAACTGCCCGGCATCATCGCTTAACACGACGCCATCGCGCAGGAATTCGTGCGCGTGGATGCTGCCCCAGATCGCTCCTTCGGTGGCGATCTGCACCGGATTTGGTGCCATGGTCAGGGCAGCGAAGCCAAGCCGGTCGAGATGCGCCTGCCATGCGGCTTGGTCAGCAAAGGCTGCTTCCGGCTGCTCGGCCAGTTGGGCGATCAGGGGAGCGGATAAAGCGCGGCTGCGCATATAATCGAACGCTGCGGCGTTGAGCACGAAGTCGGTATGGCCGGCACGCAGTAGGTCGAGGAAGTTCAGCCGGCTCTTCGATGGCCGCGTGCCGAACCAGGTGAACCGGTCATTGCCGATTTGAGTGCAGAAGCTGTTCGCCATTTTGTGTCGTGCGCCAGTGTCGTCGACCGATATCCAAGGCGATGTTTGCAATCCCGCGCGCAGCACGTCGCGGGCTTCGGCGAGAAAGCCATCATGCTTCTCGGTCAGCAGGCGCTGGACCTCACGCTTGGAGATCGACAGGCCAACCGACTGCAGCAGGGCAGTCAGCCGCGGCAACGTGGATTGACCTTGATGGTACTGCATCAACACGAAGCGGCGCAGGTCAGGTCCGAAATGTCCCTCGGTCCCCTCTGGCAGCGGCGCGACGATGGTCTGACCGTCCGGTGTGGCCCAACGCTCGCGGCGGTAGCGGATCGCATGCACCGACAGCACAAGCTCCTGGACCAGATAGGTCTCGTAGCCCTTGAAGCGCGACCCTGCCGGTGCCGCGGCTTTCAGCACACGGTCCTCGACGTTCGCGCGAGGCTGCACCTTGCCGCGACGACGACGCCTCTCCCGGCTGCCTGGCTTGGATGGTGCGGTAGCCTTCTCCATGCCGCTTGGCTTGATGTCAGGACGGCCCTTCAGGCCTTTCAGCCGGGCGATCTCCTCACGCTGCGCCGCTACTGTTCGCTCCAGTTCGGTCAACTTCGCCAATAGATTGCCCACCAACTCCCGGAGCTGGGCAGACGACAGGCCATCAAAGTTATCCGGCTGGCTCACACATAGCTTGAATCCGAGTTGCCCGCGTCGGGGCAAGCACCAAATGCACTCATGCCCGGGGTTTTGCCCCTATTACGGCGCGCCCGGGAAGATTCGAACTCCCAACCCCAGATCCGTAGTCAGTTGGGCACCAGAAGATCACAATGCCCAACGCGTGCATGTAGGAGGACTTCAAGCGACTGGGCATCCACAGTCCCTCGCATCCAGCACCAGCGGCGCCAATTGACGGACCGCCGCCGCGCCCTTCGCCCCAGGCGGTTCAGCAGCCTCGCCCAGCCTGTAGGCCTTGTGCCGCGACCCGTGTAGTGCAAGCCGCGCAACTCCAGCAGGAGATTGCGGCTCCTCGGCCAGTAGTTAGTCTCCGTCGAGTTGGCCGCGACCTGGGCGGCAGATGCAGACGACCGCCAGCATAGCGAGGCATGGAGCGACCCGGCCGAGCGTGACGACGGTGGGACGCTATTCGCTCGGTTGGACCGCCATTGGACCCCCAAAATGGGTGATCTGGCGCGCCCTGAAGGACTCGAACCTTCGACCCACAGCTTAGAAGCTGCCTGGTTTTCCTTTGTTTTCAAGGCCATTTGGCATAATGCTTCCGACATGGTTGGCGGTTGGCGGCTTGCGTCGCCGCGATCTGCCAACCAACTCGGTAACTGAGCGCCACGGCCGCGATCCCGATAGCGGATGGTTCTGTGCGCTCACGGGATTGCGTGGCGCGACAAGTATGCTAGATTCTCAACGATCCAAGACGATTTTGGGCCGGAAATCTGGGTGCCAGTATCTTGACCACGGAGCCATGGGTTACCGCCGAGCAAGTCGCCCAGCACCTGGGCGTCGTGAAGGACACCGTCTATCGGTGGCGAGAGCGGAAAGGATTGCCCGCACACAAGATCGGCCGGCTCTGGAAGTTCCGGCTTTCCGAGGTGGACGAATGGGTACGGGAGGGTGGGGCCGACGAAGAAGACGCCGACAAGGAGCACCCTGATGCTTTGGGAAGCTCTTCTAGCCTGACTCGTGAGGTTGAATGGACAAGTATCAACTCAGCGAGCGCGATATCTGCACCAAGTTCATCACGCCGGCTATTCAGCAGGCTGGCTGGGAGCAGCGCCAATTCCGTGAGGAAGTGAACCTGACCGATGGCCGCGTCATGGTGCGCGGCAAACTCGCTGCTCGCATTCGAAATCCAGAAGCCAAAGGCGGCCCCAAGCGGGCCGACTACGTGCTCTACGCTCGCCCAAACGTCCCCATAGCGATCGTCGAGGCCAAACAGGCGCGGTACTCCGTCGGGCACGGAATGCAGCAAGCGCTCGCCTATGCCGAGATGCTCGATGCACCGTTCGCTATCAGCAGCAACGGCGGCGGTTTCCTCCTTCATGACCGGACGATGCTAACCCAACCCGTCGAGCGCGAACTGGCGCTGACAGCGTTTCCCGGCCCGGACGATTTGTGGCCGCTCTATCAGCAATGGAAGGGATTGGCTGAGCCATCGGCGGTCAAGCTCGTGGAACAACCGTTCTACACGGACGGCAGTGGCAGGGTACCCCGTTATTACCAAACCGTGGCCATCAACCGCGCCATCGAAGCCATTGCCAAGGGCCAGCAGCGAGTGCTGCTGGTAATGGCAACCGGAACGGGCAAAACCTACACTGCCTTCCAGATCATTTGGCGGTTGTGGAAGGCCAAGGCCAAGAAGCGCATCCTGTTCCTCGCTGATCGCAACATCCTGGTAGACCAGACGATGCAACAAGACTTCGCCCCGTTTGGCGAGGTGATGCACAAAATTACCAATCGTGAAGTTAAAAAGAACTACGAGATCTACCTCGCACTCTATCAGGCGGTAACCGGCAGGGAGGAATGGCAGCAGATCTATCGGCAATTTCCTTCGGACTTTTTCGACCTCATTGTTATTGACGAGTGCCATCGCGGCAGCGCCGCCGATGACTCCGCGTGGCACGAAGTGCTCGGCTACTTCAGAAATGCCACACATCTTGGACTGACAGCCACGCCAAAAGAGACCAAGGAGGTCAGCAACATCACCTATTTCGGTGACCCGGTTTATACCTACTCACTCAAACAAGGCATCGAAGACGGCTTCCTCGCGCCCTATAAGGTCATCCGCATCGCATCCGATGTCGACGCAGTGGGCTATACCCCGGAACAGGGCAAGATCGACAAATTGGGCCAACTGGTCGAACAGCGTCAATACAACACCAAGGACTTCGACCGGAACCTGGTGCTCGAAAAACGGACACGGCTCGTGGCCAGCAAGGTCTGGGAATACCTCAAGGCCACCAACTCGATGGCAAAAACCATCGTCTTCTGTGACGACCAGGACCACGCAGAGCGCATGCGACAGGAGCTGGTGAAGATCATCCCTGCCGCCTCCAGCAATCGGCGCTATGTGATGCGCATCACCGGCGACGATAATGAAGGTAAGGCTCAGCTCTCTTACTTCATTGACAATGACGAGCCCTATCCGGTCATTGTGACCACGTCCAAGCTCCTAACCACAGGTGTCGATGCCAAAACCTGCAAGCTGATTGTCCTCGATCAGACCATTAACTCGATGACCGAGTTTAAGCAGATCATCGGCCGAGGTACGCGGCTGCGTGAGGATTATCAAAAGCTCTATTTCACCATCATGGACTTCAAGGGTGCCACCCGCTTGTTCGCCGACAAGGACTTCGACGGCGAACCTGTGGTGATCTACGAACCCAAACCCGATGAGCCTGTGGTCCCCCCCGATACCACACCCCTCCCAGGCGGCCCGGAGACGGAACCGCCCTTTGATGGGGACGGCCCCACAGAGAGTGGCGACACGCCAACCGACGACGATAACGATGGAGGGGGCGGCAGCGGCCGCGCCAGATACGTGATCGACGACGTCGATGTGCGTATCGCTGTCGAGCGCTCGCAGTATCTCAATACGGATGGAAAGCTCATCACCGAGGACTACCGGGTTTTGCTCAAGGGCGACATCCGAAAGGCCCTACAAACCGAGTTCGGCACCCTGACCAATTTCCTTCGCCGCTGGAACAGTGCGGAGCGCAAGGAGGCAGTGCTCGAAGAGCTCGCCGGGCATGGCGTTTCGCTCGACACCCTTCAACAAGCCGTTGCGAACGGCGACGAACTCGACGTGTTCGACCTCGTGGCTCACATTGCCTTTGATCAAATGCCGCTGACCCGGCGTGAACGTGCCAATAAGGTTAAGAAGCAAGACGTCTTCGGTAAGTATGGCGAACAAGCCCGTGCGGTGCTCGAAGCCCTGCTCGACAAGTTCGCTGACCACGGCGTCGAGGACATCGAAGACGCCAAGGTCCTGGAGCTGCCCCCCTTCGACCAGTTCGGCAGCAAGCGGCAGATCCGGCGTGGTATCTTCGGCAGCGTCGAGCAATACGCACGGGCCGTCCAGGACCTCGAACAGGCGCTCTACGCAACACCCGAACGGAAGCAGGCCTTAAATCATATGCTGGACTAACCACTCACATCGCACGATGAAAGCGACCCGTGATGAACCTAAGCAGCACCGTTAAGTCCATCCAGGACATCATGCGCAAGGACGACGGCGTTGACGGTGACGCTCAACGCCTGGGCCAGCTCACCTGGATGCTCTTCCTAAAGATCTTTGATCAGCGCGAAGAGGAATGGGAAGACGACAGCGCGGAATATCGGTCCCCCCTGCCTGAGCGCATGCGGTGGCGCAACTGGGCTGCCTATATTGCCGGTCCTGATGGCAAGAGGAGGCCTCAGATCGCAGGCAGCGAGGTCATCGGCTTTGTCAACAACGAGCTATTTCCCGCGCTCAAGGAGCTCGACGCCAACCAAAGCCAACAGCACAAGGTGATCCGCAGCGTCTTCGAAGATGCCAACAATTTCATGAAGTCCGGCACCCAGCTACTGGCGGTAATCGAGAAGCTGGAAGAGTCCGTCGACTTCCATGACTTCAAGACCCGTGCCAGCCTGGGCGACGTCTATGAGCAGTTGCTCAATGACCTGCGGAGTGCAGGCAATGCAGGTGAGTTCTACACACCGCGCGCAATCACCAGGTTTATGGTCGACCGCCTCAACCCGCGTCTCGACAAACGCGAGACACTGATTGACCCGGCCTGCGGCACCGGTGGATTTTTGACTGCCGCTATAGACCATCTCCGCAACCAGCTCACAACCAAATCCAGCGCCGAGGATAAGCGTGCGATCGAGAAGCTGATACGTGGCATCGAGAAAAAGCAGCTTCCACACCTTTTGTGCACCACCAACATGCTACTGCATGGTATCGACGTGCCCAGTCAAATCGAACACCGCAACACGCTCGCGATTGGCTGGAACGAATGGAGCGCCAACGAAAAGGTCGATTGCGTCATCACGAACCCGCCCTTCGGCGGCTACGAGGACGACGGCGTGGGCAGCGACTATCCGGCGGACCTCCGTACCCGCGAGACGGCCGACATGTTCATGGCCCTCATTGTCAAAAAGCTCTTGAAGGAAAATGGCCGCGCCGCCGTGGTGCTGCCCGATGGCTTTCTATTTGGTGAGGGAATCAAGGCCACCCTGAAGCGCTTGCTGCTGCGAGACTGCAAGCTGCACACCGTCATCCGCCTTCCCAAGGGCGCGTTCGCGCCCTATACGACGATCAAGACCAACCTGCTTTTTTTCACCAAGGGCACGCAGGTGGATGACGGCACCGAGCACTTCCACACAGATACGATCTGGCTTTACGAGCACCCCTATCCAACAGGCTACAAGAGTTATAGCAAGACTAAGCCTATTCGCTTTGAGGAGTTCAAATCCGAACAGGATTGGTGGGGTCATGAGGACAACGACTTTGCAGATCGCATGGAAAGCGAATTTGCCTGGAAGGTGGATTTTACGACCAAGCGTGAGCGAGCGGAGGCCGTGGCCAAGCCCCACTGGGATCGTGCCGAAGCACTGAACAATGAGGCAGCCGCGTTGGAAAACCGTGTGCGCGAGCTACGTGAGTCCCTCAAGGGCCTGACGAGTGAGAGCAGACGCAAGGCCACGGAAGACGACATCGACATAGTGCGCGCACAGGCGGACGGCCTACGCATGCAAGCTCGAGACGCCCAGGCTGCCGGCGACCGCATCTACTGGCCTATCTACAACCTAGACCTGAACAACCCCAACGCGCCAGAGGATGAAAGCGACGACGCCGACGTGCTTCTGGAGCGGTACAAGGTCCTTATAGGTCAGATCGAAGAGACCAAGAACCTCCTAAAGAGTGAACTGGCTGCCGCGCTGGCGCATCACTTCGTTTCTGAGGAGGCTTGATGGACGCGCAGCGGTTCGTAGCGGAGTTTGGACATATCGCAGATGCGCCACGGGGCGTGGAGCGGTTGCGCGGGTTAATTCTCTCCCTGGCGTTCAAAGGCGATCTCTGTCCCAACTCGTCCCAGTCAGCCGATGCGCTCCTCCGTTCGATAGCGGATCAACGAGAACAGTTGAATGTTGAGACACGGAACCAGCGACTAACAAGGCAAGACTTGCGCTCTTTAAATGGCCAATTTTCAATTCCAGAGAACTGGCGATGGGCGAGCCTGAGTACCCGTTGGCCACACATGGGGGCAGAAGAAACCAGAGGGCAGGTTTACCTACATCGACGTCTCATCGATCTATAATAAGAACGGCACAATCTCGGATCATTTGGAGGCCATCGAACCCAAATCCAGCTCCAAGCAGGGCGAGAAGAATTGTCAAGAGAGGAACCGTGATTTATTCAACGGTTCGCCCATATTTATTAAATATAGCGATCGTTGAGCGCGAATTCGACTATGAACCCATCGCCAGCACCGCATTTGCGGTCGTGCATCCGTGGGAGGGTGTTGACCGCCGCTATTTATACCATTACCTGCGTAGTCCTTGGTTCATTAAGTACGCGGAGTCGGTCCAGATCGGTATGGCGTATCCGGCCATAAGCGATGAGAAGTTCTATTCCGGCCTGATACCTCTGCCGCCAACAGAAGAACAATCGTACATAGTCTCTAAAGTTGATGAACTGATGGCCTTGTGCGATAGGCTGGAAACGCAACGAGAGGCTGGTCGCAAGCTGCAAATCGCCTCGCGCAGAACCAGCATGCAGGCTGTTGCGAATTCCACCAACTCGCGCGACCTGCAAACTACCTGGACACGCCTAGCCGATAATTTCGTGCATCTGTTTGGTTCACCCGAGGATATGGACGAGCTTGTTGCCGAACTGATGACTTTGGCAGCACGCGGCCTGCTAGTGGAGAACTCGACCAACTCGCCGAACCTCGAAGCCATAAAATATGAGTGTTCCAGTTTGCGTGAACGGTACATCGATCGTGGGCTGATGCGGCGTCAGAAACTGGTTGGTATGACTGGAGAGTCGGACTCGAATCTCAAGCCCAACGAGCCAGCCTCCTGGCGAGCAGCATAACGCAAGCGGCGTGGAGGAAGGCTGTGGCCGATGCGATGGTGGCTTCGAAATCCTTGGCAAGGCGGCGGTTGCGATTGATCCAGGCAAAGAACCGCTCGACCACCCAACGCCGCGGCAGCAGCTTGAAGCCAACCTGGTTGGGTAGCTTGCGGACAATCTCCACCACAATGGATGTCGCACTGGCGACCCGTTCGCCGGCATAGACGCTGTCGGCAAATACTTTCTGGATCGAGGGGAACCGGGCGTGAGCGGCTTGCAACACCGCCGGAGCGCCATCACGGTCCTGCACTGACGCCGGGTGCACCTGCAATTCCAGGCTGCGCCCGTCGGTGTCCACCAGAGCATGTCGCTTGCGGCCGTTGATCTTCTTGCCGGCATCATACCCTCTCGGGCCGCCGGCTTCGGTGGTTTTGACGCTCTGCGTGTCGATGACCGCGGCAGTGGGACCCGCCGCGCGGCCGACCCGCTGACGATCCTGCGCCACCAACTGATGGTCCAGGCGTTCCCATGTTCCGTCATCGCGGAAGCGGGTGAACCAGCGATACGCCGTCTGGTGCGGTGGGAAATGCTCCGGCAGCATACGCCACGGACAACCGCCGCGCAGCACGTAGAACATGGCATTCATGATCTCGCGCATCGTCCAGGACCGTTTGCGGCCGGTTTTCGCTGGCGGCGGCAGCAACGGCGCGAGCACCTGCCATTCGGCATCGGTCAGATCGCTGGGGTAGCGCAGATCATCACGGTCGTGCTCTGCGCGGGTTTCGCGGGTCCACATAGGAGGCTCCAGGTGCCAGGGGGCCTCCTAGATTCCATCAACTCTTGCGGTTTCAACCCCCCACCGGCAGGTTTCGAGACGGCCTCTGAGAGCAATACGAACTATCCTGACCATTGGGAGGTTACAGCCTTTGATGAAGTCGCGATCGTGATCGGCGGTTTGACCAAGGGTCGTGATCTGCGTGGGAGACCAACAATTCTGTGCCCTTACCTTGCCGTGGCCAACGTTCAGCGTGGATATTTCAAGTTGGATCAACTGAAAACCATGGAGGTTGGCATTGACGAGATCACAAAGTATAAAGTCGAGGACGGTGATATACTTATCACTGAAGGCGGTGATTGGGACAAGGTGGGGAGAACTGCGATTTGGCGTGGAGGCTTGGAGAATTGCCTTCATCAAAATCACGTTTTCAAGGCACGCCTGCCCAGCGAACACTTACTGAAGGAATGGATTGAACTGGTATTCAACTCTGGGATTGGCAGAGATTACTTTGCTAACGCATCGAAACAGACTACCAACCTTGCCTCGATTAACATGACGCAGCTGCGAAGCTTTCCGCTGCCTATTCCGCCGCTGGACGAACAACGACGAATCCTTGCTACACTCTTCTTAATGACACAGCGATGTAAGGACTTGCGCCAACAGCTAGAGAAAGAACTCGCTGTCAGCGCTGCTTGCGAAAGCTGCGGTTAGCTCTTTGGCCGGTGTCGCTGTTGAAGATGCGGAGAACGATCCTGTGAAAGCCCCGCAGACCGAACTGATTGCCTTGCTGCGTTTGGGCCAGACGCCCAACGTTAAGATCCAGGCCCCGCTGGCCTCTCTTCTTGCGCGGAATAAAGGTGAAATGTCCGCCAGCGACCTATGGCAGCGTTTCGGCGGCGAGATCGACGCTTTCTACGCGCAGCTTAAGACCGAGGTGTCCCACGGATGGATTGAAGAGCCCGGCGTTGCCGAGGTGCGCGAGAAGCACACGGATACCGTGGCAGCCTAAGTATGCAACTATTGCATCTGGCACTTCCGCACTTTAGGAACCTGCGCGGCATGGTGATGGATTTCGCCACGCAGGCTCAATTCTATGCCCAGTGCTGCGGCAGATGCGCCGCCCAAGCCCATCCGCAGCCATGCGCTGATCGGCCAGAACGGGGTCGGAAAATCCAATCTGATCGAGGCGCTGATCACGGTATTCCGTGACATTGACCTGGATCGCGATGCAGCCTTCGACTATTCCCTGGCTTACAGAATTCGCGACTATAGCGTTCGGATCCATGCGGATCTGGGCAGGCAGAAGCGACCGTTTGTCTGGGTGAACGACGAGGTCCAGTCGCAGGGGTACCTGATCAAGAACCGCGAGCTACTACCGTCGCATATCTTTGCCTACTATTCCGGCCGCAATGATCGCATCGAGGCGCTGTTTCAGGAGCACCAACGCCGGTTCAATCGTCGGCAGGAGATTGTCGCCGAGGAAGCGCTGCCCGCGGAGCTGCTACAGAACTTCACGGGTAGCGAGGCCGATATCCGCGCCATGGAGGAAGCCAGGCAGCGCGGGCAAAGCCGCCTGAGGCACTTAGGCGATGACCGTTTGCGCCGCTTGTTCTATTGCCGCGGTGGCCACAGCCAGCTGGTGCTTCTGGCCTGTCTGCTCTCGGACGACCCAGTGTTTCAGAAGGTGCTGAAAAACCTCCACATCGAGTCGCTCGAAGTCCGCCCTTTTCGTGCTGAAGGAGCCACATCGGCTGCGCGAGAAGCGCCGCAGTAGCAGGTTTGACGAATCTGATCTGAACGAAGGCGACCCCCGCTTTTGGTATGCGCGCGGAAATGTGGTGAGCGAATTTCTCGACAAGCTCTGGCAGGTGGCCTGGGCGCCCATCGAGCAGGAGGCGACCAAGCAGATTGACTTCCGGGGCCGCGCTGAACGGCAGAAGCAGCTGCTACCTTTTCGTGCCCAGTCAGGAAAAGCTCAAGCAACTCGGCGAGTTGGTCGGCGGCACCGACAGTTTCTTCCGCTACGCTGAAGGCGCCTACATCGGCGATCTGATCGACGAGGTCCGCATCACCGTCAAGAAGCGCGATGAGCACGGTGGGAAAGTCAGCTTCACCCAGCTTTCCGAGGGCGAGCTTCAAATGTTGACCGTGCTGGGGCTCATGCGCATCACACGCGAAGATCACTGTCTGTTCCTGCTCGACGAGCCCGACACGCACCTCAACCCGATCTGGAAGTTGCGCTACTTCGACGACATCGAGGGCGTGCTGAGTTCGGACGAGGGCCGGATGGCGCAGGGTAAGTCGCAGATTATCATCACCACCCATGATCCGATGATGGTCGGGAGTCTGAAGCGGGAGCAGGTGCACATACTGCGCCGAGTGGGCGACCGCACTGTGGTGGATATACCGGATGAGCATCCGCAAGGCATGGGTGTGACGGGTTTGCTCAAGAGTGATCTGTTCGGTCTGTCTTCCACCCTGGATGTTGAAACCGAGCGCCGCTTGTTTCGCCGCAACGAGCTGTTTGTGAAGTCCCCTCGCACATCGGAAGAAGATGCCGAACTCAGCCGCTTGTCTGCCGAACTGGCCGACCTGGGCTTTTCCAATGCCGATTTCCGCGACCCGGATTACGCGCTCTTCGTTCGCAAGATGGCGCAGCACCGCAAGTTCCGGCAGCCGACGCTCACGCCGGAAGAAATCACGGAACGGGATCGGATAGCCGACGAGATAATCGATGAAATCTTACGCGAGCGGGCGGGCCCATGATATTCATCGACTTGGAACACAAGCGTCCGACCGATACCGATATTCCTTGTTGGAAGCCGTGGACGCAGGCGCAATGGGATGCTTGGTTAGCCAAATCACAGCGATTGGTCAGCGATCTGGCTGCTTTGGAGGTCGCCGGCAACCGAGAGGAGCGCAATGCTCTGATTGAAGCAAATAGCGCTCATTGGGGTGCGCTGAAGGAATGGTTGCTGGCTCTCTCAGCCGGAAAATGCTGGTTCTCTGAGGCGCGCGAGCTGTTTTCTCACTACGACGTTGAACATTTCCGCCCCAAGAGAGAAGCAAAGGAACTGGATGGAAATGTGCGCGATGGTTATTGGTGGATGGCGTTCGATTATATGAACTTTCGTCTTTGCGGTAATGTCGGTAACCGCAAGAAAGGAGGGTGGTTTCCTCTAAAGCAGGGCTCGCAACTTTCGACATATACCTCTCCCTGCGAGGAATCCGAACTCCGCTATCTGCTGGACCCGATCGATGATCACGATGTGTCGTTGATCGCCTTCGATGAAGAGGGCAAAGCTATTCCGATTCCGAGTGCGTCTGACTGGGAGCGAGAGCGGGTTAACGAGACCGTCAAACGCTTGAAACTCAACGAGCACGCACTCTTGGCCGAAGCGCGTCGAAAGATTTGGCAGAGGGTCGACGGCCTAATTCAGGATTTCATGCACGCCAGGGCTCGATGCAGCATGGGCAACAATCCTGCTGCCAAAGAGAAGCTGAATTCAAGTCCAGAGCCGAATTCGTGAGTTGACCAACCCGAAGGCAGAGCTCTCCGCAGTGGCTCGGTGGTGCCTTGTGCTACGCAACGACCCGCAGCTCTCAAGACTTGTGTGAAAAGGAAGGCGCGGGGAAACTCGTTGCCTCCACAACAGGTATGCGCCGGATGGACAGTTCCTGCCCGACGTCCCACTCGCGGTGCGTGACTGCCGCGAAAACGGGCAGCCTTCGCGCGCTCGGGCCCTCCGACCCATCACGGCCAAACGGCTGCCGCGCCAAACCCTGCTACCGGGGGAACCGGCGGCTGGTCGGTGACCAGCACGCTGCCAACCCGCAGCTTGAACAGGAAATCGCTGACCAGCCCGTCCGACCGCGTCGCGGTGAGCAGCAGCGTGTAGCAGCGCGTCGGTTGTCCCGCCGCCGCCGTGAAGGTGACAATCCCGGCAGCGAACGCCAGAGCGGAGATCGTCAGCTCGCCGCTGCCCGAAGGCGCAGCGGCGAGCGACAGCGAACTCAGCACCTGCGCATCGAGCGGGTCGATCTCGTGGCGATACCCCTTGATGGCCGTTGGCAGTTTCGACGGGAGCCAGATCGGCTCGCGACTCACCGGAACGCCGCGAAGCGCGCCATACATGCTACCACCTCACGATGCACAGGCCGGCCGCACCGGCCGCGCCGTTCTGTGCCGTCGTGCCCGCCGCTCCGGTGCCCGCGCCACATGCCCCGCCGCCTGGAAAATAGCCTGCTATCCCGACGCCGTTTGCCGTGTCGTTGCACCCGCCAGACAGAGGCCCATTGCCGCCGAAGCCGCCCCAGACGCCGCCGACAACCCCGGAGTTGCCCTGTCCCGTGCCGCCATTGCCGCCGTCGCCGCCATACAGGTTGACGTCTCCGCCGGAACCGACGCCGGCCTTATTTCCAAACACTGGAATGCTGGTTGTGCTTGAGATGCTGACGACGCCGCCAGTCGCACTGACTGTCGTAAACCCGGGTCCCGCGAAGCTCGTGGCGCCGCCAGCGCCAGGCGCGGCCGGAGCGGTCGTCCCGGCAGTCCCTCCCGCCCCGATCGTCACCGTGATCGACGCGCCAGGTGTCAGGCCGGGCAGGTGCTTTCGCGCGTAGCCACCGCCCGATCCGCCGCCGCCAGGAATGCCCGAGACGGATGCCCAGGAGCCGGAACCACCGCCCCACACCTCGACGTCGAAAGCGGTGACGCCGGTTGGCACGGTGAACGTTCCCGACGTGGTGATCGTCTGCACCCCATGCGGAACGGCCGCGATCAATGCCTTGATCGAAAGCAGAACCTGATTGAACACGGTGCCCGTGGTGTCGGCGGTGATGCCCGCCGCTGCCAGGATCGACATCAGCTCTTCCTGGAGCATGGTGACGAACCAGTAGCGGACGCGCGTTGCCGGCGAGATGCCCGGCACCGCAGGCCCGAAATACCCGGTCGTTCCAGTCAACGCCGGAGGCGACGGCAGTGTGGCAACCGCCGTCGGGTCAGTGATTCTTTGCATGAACTGCCCCGATCAGGAGAAAACGAAAAGGACCAACGTCCCGGCCGGTGCGTCTTGCGTGATGCGGCACACCAGCTCGCCGGCGTCATAGGTTTCCAGCGGATCGTCCACGCTGAACTCTTCGACTGAGAAATAGAAAGTCGTGATCTGCGGGGCGTTCACCTGCCAGATGAACGCCCACTCCGGTTCGAGCAGCGGTTCGTCGCAAGGCATGTCCACGGTGTACGGCGAGAACTCGGTAATAGTGATCGTGAACCCGAGCGCCGCCGCCAGCATGATGAAGTACGCCGTGGTCAACGCACCCCGCGCGCCGAACTTTGCCCGCACCGCGGCCTGGCGCTGCTCGATCGACGGGTTCGCCGCCGTGCACGGGTCCGGCAACCCGAGCGAGTTCTCCCACTCCACCAGCAGATTCTCGGTCGTTGCCGGGCTGGCGTCGATCAGCACCTGTGCCGCCGCCGCCATGCTGCGGGTATAGGTCGGCGCGAGCGCCAGCATGACCGCCGACAGCGTAGACGCCGGATCGCGCCGCCAGACGCGGCCCGTTGGCAACAGCCGCAGCATCGCCTGCTGATAATCGGCGTCGCCAAATGCAGGAGGGGTCGGCACCGTGCTAACCGCCTTTCGACGGATGACGCATCACGTTCGCTTCGCGACCGTTTGCAAGATGCGTCATCAGGAATAGGTGACCGTTCCGAGGGTGAACAGGTGGCTGGCCGCCGACGTGATCGGCCACGTCGAGGGCGTGGTGATCGCGAACGATGGCAGCCCGCCGATGGCCGTGATCGCCGCAGCGCAGTCGCTCTGCTCGATCGACGTGGTTGCGAGCGGGCTGTCCTTTTGCAGGAACAGGGTGGTCAGCGCGGCCGACACCTGCGTCTGCTGCGCGCTCGAAATCCCGGACAGGCCGGCGAGCGTGAACGCCTGCGTCGAGGCCTGCGGCGCGACCGCATAGACCAGCATCGTCACCGCGCGCAGCGCATAGAGGAAATTCGCCATCGCGAGCTGATCGCCGGTCGCAGCGGTGTCGCGAGTTTCAAGCGCGGCGACGCCATTGGTCCCCTGCGGGAAGCCGCCATAGGTCGATTCCGCCACGTCCATCATAAAGAAAACCGTGACGGTGCCGGCCCCGGCGATCCACGGCGCGCACCATGCGCGGGTGACGCCGGTCACCTGCAACGCCCAGGTCACGAAATCCGCCTGGTTCCCGCCGTGCGGCGGGGCCGCGTAGCTCTCCTGCATGCGGGTCCGCAGCGGACCGTCCGTCTCCAGGTCGGCGCCGCCCGTGATCGCAGCGGTCGCGGCGCCGGTCGAGTTGATGCCGCCGATCGACACGCCCAACTCCAGCGGCGTGCCGCTGTCGGTGTTGCCGTTCGAGCCCGCCACCAGGGCAACCACAGTCACCGCGACCGACCCGCCGCTGCCAACCGTCGCGTCCGCCGCCGTGGCGTACTGGACGCCATCACCCCGGCTGCAAACCGTCCCGCCCGGCAGGGGCGTGTTGACCACGCCGGGCCAGGACGCAGGGCCGGAGGCGAAGGTCGGCGCCTCCCGCAGCACCGGGGTCGGCGCCAGCGCGGCCCATCCCTCCAAGTACTCCCCGGTCGAGGTGAACGGCGTCGATTGCAGGGAAATCCAGTCGAGGTAGCCGTAGTGCAAATAGGCGAGGCCGGCCTGCACCCAGGCCAGCACGCGCAGCACGGCCCTGCGCAGGAACCCGTCGGCGTTCGGCAGATCGGACGCGGTGATGTCCTGCATCGCCTGCGCGCGAAGTGCAGTGAGGGTCGGCCTTGGAAATGGCACGGATCAGGATTCCTGCGACCAGGCATAGCTGTAGAGGTTCGGCACGCCGTTCGCCGTGATGGTGACAATCGCGCCGATGCCGCCCGGCCCGGTGAAAAACGGTTGCGCGTCCACCGCCGACGCGACGCCATCGGTAATCATCCAGGCGTGGCACTGGATGATCTGGTCGCGCAGCCAGTTCAGCGTGTCTTGCGTGCGCGGCCGTGCGAAAGCCTGGTAGATTTTCGAGCCGATACGATCATCCGGGATCACGGCGAGGGTCGGGTCCTCCAGCGCCGCATAGGTATCGATCCAGCAGCCGTGCGGATCGGTGTCGAACACGATGTCGCCGGGATCGACCTGGGCATCGGTGAACATGCTGATGAGGGAAGCCGTCTCCAGGTCGTGCCCCAGCTCCAGCCCGGCGCCGAGCATGTTGAGGTCGCCCGTCCCCGTGGTCGGGTCCCAGACGATGCGAATGTCGCCCACCGTGCTAACCGCCTCTCGACGGATGACGCATCGCGTTCGCTTCGCGACCGCTTGCAAGATGCGTCATCAGGTGCTGGCCGTCGGCGCGGTGGTGCCCGCGGCAGCGGTGCCCTCGCCGTGCTTGTGCGTCTGCAAGCCGACCTGATCGGCACCGCCATAGCCCGCGATGACGGCGCCGGTGACGTGCAGATCGCCGGCGATCGTCATGGGGTTGCCCGCACAGGCTACTGAGGGACCACCCGCAGTCAGCCAGACATAAGCTCCACGAAGGTCGTACAGCGCGGCATCGCCCACCCCGAGGTTCCGCAATCGATAGGTCTGGTGACCGCCGGCGATCGCCAGGGACTTCGCCCGGTCACCGTCGAGGAAAGCCAGATGCAGATCGGTGCCGATCGGCGGCGAGCCGGTCACACCGAACCCATAGAGCAGCGGGATGTTGTCGCGCGTGGACAGCGCATCGAGCTGTGCCTGAACCGTCTGCACCGGCCCGGTGTCGTTCACTGCCAGCGTCGTGCGGGCCAGTGCGAACGGTGCGCCTCGGCGCAGCATCAGTGCACTCACCTGCCGCTCCAGCATGACGACCTGTCGCGCCAGCATGGCGACGGTTGCTTCGAGAGACGTGGACATTCAGCCTCCGACCGCTAAGGCGGTGTGCTGGTGGATGGCGGCGCGGGCGCCTGCGAGGTCTGCGGCGCGTTCGTCAGCTCGGCGTCGAACAGGTTCAACGGGTTCGGCTCGGGGCTGAACGCATCGGGCGGCATCAGGATCAGGTCGGTGTGCGTGCCGCTCATGTCCTTGCGAAAGGACAGCGAGCCGATGATCCACGTCGCGTTGGAAATGTCGGCCGCCGGCGCGTCGATCGTCGCCAGCCAGTTCGGCGTCCAGAGATTGCCCGCGCAGTCGCGCCAGCTATCGCAGGTGATAGAGGCGCCCTGGCTCCGGCCGATGCGCCGGGCCTTTTCCCAATTCGCGCGCTGCTTCGCGATCGCATCGTTGTCGATCGTCTGCTGCCCGGCCGGGGTCGGCGCGATCTGCTCCGAGACGATGATGCGCAGCCGGTATTCGCCCAGCGTGTCATCCAGGATCGTGGCTCGGCGATTGGCCAGGCCGCCCAGGTCGGCCGTTTGGTCGACGCCCGAGTAGACCACCACGTACGTCGAGAACCGGCCATCGACGGACCGCTCCCCGTTGATCGCCTCGACGTTGCCCGGGAGGGTGAAGCCGGAGGCGTGCTGCGAGGTTCCGACGCGGTCCAGCACGAGCCTGCCGAACACGTCCTCGTAGACCAGGTAGCCGGCGTAGCGCGCCACGCTCTCGATGATCTGGTAAGGAGTCTCGCCAAGCGGCACCTGAAACGACGGGATCGCGATGCCGAGGTCGGCGACGGCCGAGCGGGCTGTGATGCCGTACGCCTTGCAGAGCTTGGCCGCTACGTCGAGCGCGTTCGCCCCGTTGATCTGGCCGCCGCGGATGCCCGGATCGTTCAGCAGATCGGCCGAGCAATCGACCAGGTTGCGGGTGATGCCGCGGCCCGAGAGGGTGACCTGGTGGTTGCGCGCGTCGATCGGGATGGAGCGGCGGTCGATCTTCCCTGTGATGACGAGGTCGGACCCGATATAGATCAGGCAGGACTGGCCCGGCCGCGTTCCCGCCAGCCCCGCGCCTTGCAGGAACTCGGCGCTCGCGGTCAGCGACCAGTTGTTCGGCATCGACTCGCAGGAGCGGGTGATGGTCACGTTCTGCCACCCGACGAAACGATTGGAGCCGACCTGGATGGTCACGT
>CAVXNH010000082.1:0-66955 GCA_963762885.1 uncultured Alphaproteobacteria bacterium | reverse complement strand
AAGATCGACCGCCGCTCCATTCCGATCGACGCGCGCAATCACCAGGTCACCCTCTCGGGCCGCGGCATCACCCGCAACCTGGTCGATTGCTCGGCCGATCTGCTGAACGACCCGGGCATCCGCGGCGGGCAGATCAACGGCGCGAACGCCCTCGACGTAGCGGCCAAGCTCTGCAAGGCGTACGGCATCACGGCCCGGTCGGCCGTCGCCGACCTTGGCATCGCAATCCCGTCGTTTCAGGTGCCGTTGGGCGAGACGCCTTACCAGATCATCGAGAGCGTCGCGCGCTACGCCGGTTACCTGGTCTACGAGGACGTGTTCGGCCAACTCGTGCTGGACCGCGTCGGCACCTCACAACACGCCTCCGGCTTTACCCTCCCGGGCAACGTCGAGGCGATCAACGGGGAGCGGTCGGTCGATGGCCGGTTCTCGACCTACGTCGTGGTCTACTCGGGCGTCGATCAAACGGCCGACCTGGGCGGCCTGGCCAATCGCCGGGCGACCATCCTGGATGACACGCTGGGCGAATACCGGCTGCGCATCATCGTCTCGGAGCAAATCGCGCCGACGCCGGCCGGGCAGCAGACGATCGACAACGACACCATCGCGAAGCAGCGCGCGAATTGGGAAAAGGCCCGGCGCATCGGTCGGAGCCAGGGCGCCTCTATCACCTGCGATAGCTGGCGCGACAGCAGCGGCAACCTCTGGACGCCGAACTGGCTGGCGACGATCGACGCGCCGGCGGCCGACATTGCCAACGCGACGTGGATCATCGGCTCGCTCACCTTTCGCAAGGACATGAGCGGCACGCACACCGACCTGATCCTGATGCCGCCCGATGCGTTCAGCCCCGAGCCGAACCCGTTGAACCTGTTCGACGCTGAGCTGACCAACTCGCCGCAGACCTCGCAGGCCCCTGCGCCGCCGTCCACCAACACGCCGCCTTAGCGGCCGGAGCCTGAATGTCCACATCTCTCGAAGCAACCGTCGCCATGCTGGCGCGCCAGGTTGTCATGCTGGAGCGGCAGGTGAGTGCGCTGATGCTGCGCCGTGGCGCACCGTTCGCACTGGCCCGCACGACGCTGGCAGTGAACGACACCGGGCCGGTGCAGACGGTGCAGGCGCAGCTCGATGCGCTGTCCACGCGCGACAACATCCCGCTGCTCTATGGGTTCGGCGTCACCGGCTCGCCGCCGATCGGCACCGACCTGCATCTGGCTTTCCTCGATGGCGACCGGGCGAAGTCCCTGGCGATCGCCGGCGGTCACCAGACCTATCGGCTGCGGAACCTCGGCGTGGGCGATTCCGCGCTTTACGATCTTCGGGGCGCCTATGTCTGGCTGACCGCCGGCGGACCCTCGGTAGCCTGCGCGGGCAACCCTATGACGATCACCGGCGATCTGCATGTCACCGGCGCGGTCATCGCGGGCTATGGCGGTGCAGACCAGGTCGGAGTGCAGACCCACAAGCATGGCGAGGGCACCGCTGCCGCAGGCACCACCGCGCCCACGGCCAGCACCTGATGACGCATCTTGCAGGCGGTCGCGAAGCGAACGCGATGCGTCATCCGTCGAGAGGCGGTTAGCACGGTGGGCGACATTCGCATCGTCTGGGACCCGACCACGGGGACCGGCGACCTCAACATGCTCGGGGCCGGGCTGGAGCTGGGGCACGACCTGGAGACGGCCTCCCTCATCAGCATGTTCACCGATGCCCAGGTCGATCCCGGCGACATCGTGTTCGACACCGATCCGCATGGATGGTGGGGGGACACCTATGCGGCGCTGGAGGACCCGACCCTCGCCCTGATCCCGGATGATCATATCGGCTCGAAAATCTACCAGGCTTTCGCCCGGCCGCGCACGCAAGACACCCTGAACTGGCTGCGCGACCAGATCATCCAGTGCCACGCCTGGATGATCACCGATGGCGTCGCCTCGGCCGTGGATGCGCAGCCGTTTTTCACAGGGCCGGGCGGCATCGGCGCGACCGTCACCATCACGGCGAACGGCGTGCCGAACCTCTACAGCTACGCCTGGTCGCAGGAATCCTGATCCGTGCCATTTCCAAGGCCGACCCTCACTGCACTTCGCGCGCAGGCGATGCAGGACATCACCGCGTCCGATCTGCCGAACGCCGACGGGTTCCTGCGCAGGGCCGTGCTGCGCGTGCTGGCCTGGGTCCAGGCCGGCCTCGCCTATCTGCATTACGGCTACCTCGACTGGATCTCCCTGCAATCGACGCCGTTCACCTCGACCGGCGAATACCTGGAGGGATGGGCGGCGCTGGCGCCGACGCCGGTGTTGCGGGAGGGGCCGACCTTCGCCTCCGGCCCTGCGTCCTGGCCGGGCGTGGTCAACACGCCCCTGCCGGGCGGAACGGTTTGCAGCCGCGGTGATGGCGTCCAGTACGCCACGGCGGCCGACGCGACGGTTGGCAGCGGCGGATCGGTCGCGGTGACGGTGGTTGCCCTAGTGGCGGGCTCGAACGGCAACACCGACAGCGGGACACCGCTGGAGCTGGGCATCTCGATCGGTGGCATCAACGCGATGGGCGCCGCAACCGCCGCGATCACTGGCGGCGCGGACCTGGAGATGGACGGGCCGATGCAGGTCCGCATGCTGGAGAGCTACGCGGCGCCGCCGCATGGCGGCAACATGACCGACTTCGTGACCTGGGCGTTGCAGGTGATCGGCGTCACCCGCGCATGGTGCGCGCCGTGGATCGCCGGGGCCGGCACCGTCACGGTCTACTTCATGATGGAAATGTCGGAGGCCGCGTATGGCGGCTTTCCGCAGGGAACGAACGGCGTCGCCGCGCTGGAAACCCGTGACACGGCAGCGACGGGCGACCAACTCGCGGTGGCGAATTTCCTCTATGCGCTGCGCGCGGTGACGATGCTGGTCTATGCCGTCGCGCCGCAGGCCTCGACGCAAGCGTTCACCCTCGCCGGCCTGTCCGGGATTTCGAGCGCGCAGCAGACGCAGGTGTCGGCCGCGCTGACCACCCTGTTCCTGCAAAAGGACAGCCCGCTCGCAACCACGTCGATCGAGCAGAGCGACTGCGCCGCGGCGATCACGGCCATCGGCGGACTGCCATCGTTCGCGATCACCACGCCCTCGTCGTGGCCGATCACGTCGGCGGCCGGCTACCTGTTCACCCTCGGAACGGTCACCTATTCCTGATGCCGACCCCTCCCGCATTTGGCGATGCCGACTATCAGCAGGCGATGCTGCGGCTGTTGCCCACGGGCCGCGTCTGGCGCCGCGATCCGGCGTCCACGCTGTTGGCCGTCATGCTGGCGCTGGCACCGACCTATACCCGCAGCACGGCGGCGGCGGCACAGGTCCTGATC
This sequence comes from uncultured Alphaproteobacteria bacterium, assembly GCA_963762885.1. GTDB lineage: Bacteria > Pseudomonadota > Alphaproteobacteria > Acetobacterales > Acetobacteraceae > JASHVB01. The sequence goes on along the minus strand of CAVXNH010000082.1, from coordinate 63,600 downwards.
GACGCCAGCCCCGCGACGACACAGAACTTGCTGGTGGAGTGGGAGAACTCGCTCGGCCTGCCCGACCCGTGCACTGCGGCGAACCCGTCGATCGAGCAGCGCCAGGCCGCGGTCCGGGCAAAGTTCGGCGCGCGGGGTGCGTTGACCACGGCGTACTTCATCGCGTTGGCGGCGGCGCTCGGGTTCACGATCACCATTACCGAGTTCTCGCCGTACACCGTGGACATGCCTTGCGACGAACCGCTGCTCGAACCGGAGTGGGCGTTCATCTGGCAGGTGAACGCACCGCAGATCACGACTTTCTATTTCTCCGTCGAAGAGTCCAGCGTGGACGATCCGCTGGAAACCTATGACGCCGGCGAGCTGGTATGCCGCATCACGCAAGACGCGCCGGCCGGGACGTTGGTGCTTTTCGTTTTCTCCTGATCGGGACACTTCATGCAAAAATCACTGACCCGACGGCGGTTGCCACGCTGCCGTCGCCTCCGGCGTTGACCGGAACGACCGGGTATTTCGGGCCTGCGGTGCCGGGCATCTCGCCGGCAACGCGCGTCCGCTACTGGTTCGTCACCATGCTCCAGGAAGAGCTGATGTCGATCCTGGCAGCGGCGAGCATCACCGCCGACACCACGGGCACCGTGTTCAATCAGGTTCTGCTTTCGATCAAGGCATTGATCGCGGCCGTTCCGCATGGGGTGCAGACGATCACCACGTCGGGAACGTTCACCGTGCCAACCGGCGTCACCGCCCTCGACGTCGAGGTGTGGGGCGGTGGTTCCGGCTCCTGGGCATCCGTCTCGGGTATTCCTGGCGGCGGCGGGTCGGGTGGTGGTTACGCGCGAAAGCGCCTGTCTGGCCTGACGTCTGGCGCGTCGATCACGATCACGATCGGGCCGGGCGGGACTGCCGGGACGACCGCTCCGGCTGCGCCGGGAGCCGGCGGCACCACCAGCTTCGCGGGAGCCGGGTTTACCACCGTCAGTGCGACCGGCGGCGTCGTCAGCGTCTCAAGCACGACCAGCATTCCGGTGTTTGGAAACAAGGCCGGCGTCGGTTCCGGCGGAGACGTCAACCTGTATGGCGGCGACGGCGGCAATGGCGGCACGGGGCAGGGCAACTCCGGGGTGGTTGGCGGCGTATGGGGCGGCTTCGGCGGCAACGGGCCTCTGTCTGGAGGGTGCAACGACACGGCAAATGGCGTCGGAATAGCGGGCTATTTTCCAGGCGGCGGCGCATGTGGCGCGGGCACCGGAGCAGCGGGCACGACGGCACAGAACGGCGCGGCCGGTGCGGCCGGCCTGTGCATCGTGAGGTGGTAGCATTTATGGCGCGCTTCGCGGCGTTCCGGTGAGTTGCGAGCCGATCTGGCTCCCGTCGAAACTGCCAACTGCCATCAAGGGGTATCGCTACGAAATCGACCCGCTCGATGCGCAGGTGCTGAGTTCGTTGTCGCTCGCCGCTGCGCCTTCGGGGACCGGCGAGCTGACGATCTCCGCTCTGGCGTTCGCTGCTGGGATTGTCACCTTCACGGCGGCGGCCGGACAGCCGACGCGCTGCTACACGCTGTTGCTGACCGCGACGCGATCGGACGGCAAGGTGAGCGACTATATATTCAAAATCCAGGTCGGCCACGTTCTGGTCGACCGACCAGCCGCAGATGGCCCCGTCCGCGGGATTTGGCTCGCCGGAAGGTTTAAATCTCGTGTAATTACATGATAGGAACTTCCGCCGGGAGCTGTCACCTTTATTGGCCAGAGTGGAACGCCCTCGCCGCTACGCAAAATAGTGATGTGATAATTGACCCGCCCCGATCATCTAAAGCGCAGGTAATCGTGCCCGAACGCCGGTCTTGCCAGGGAATAGGACAATGCACTCAGAGCAGCTGCTGCATAAGCCCGGGTCAGCCGCCAAGTTCGGCGTATCGGAAAGGATACGACGGGCGACTCTGAGTGATCTCCCGCGTTCTCGTCCGCCGAAGTGACCGCATTAATTTTGAGGCCAGAGACATTAAGATTTGGGAACGAAGAGTTTCGACAGGCAATAACCTTTCTACTGCCGCCTGCTGAGAAAGTGTTAAGTGCGGCTTGGCCTCCTCGATTTCGCGCGGCAGGTAGTGAGCCAGACCTGCTTTATTGGTCCAAACAAGGTCAAGCAATGGAAGGGGGATGCTACTGATCTTGTTCAGCCTGATTTTGTACGTTATGCTTCCAGCATCACGTCCCGTTTTGATTAGATAGGTAAGCTCGCTCGCCGCTCCGTCAGAGTCACGATCGGAAGTGTCTCGGGTAATTTCGGCAAGAATTCCGAACGACGAATTCCTGGTCCCGTTCTTGCGTAGCACAAGGTCACAGGGATTACCGAGCAATATCGTTTCGACGATCCTCTCGGTTGCCGCGCGGTCTCTGCCGACAAGTTCAAAGACATCGCCACAAACGAGCGGCAGACGCAAATGGTTAATATGATCGCCCTCGCGCTCAAACTCCAACTTACGCAGCTCGCGGAGGCTGTCTGGTGCGGCCGAATGCATGACGCTCGCGTTTGGTATTCTCCTTATTTTCTCGATCGGGTCCGTGATTTCCCTTTTCGTGGCCATGACCTGTTCAAGAGCGATCTCTTGCTTCAGAGCTACAAGACGTAGGAGCGTATCAGCCTCGGATGTCCCTTCCAATTCAGAGCTTATGAACACTGACCCATGGAACTCGGATAAAGGCATGTCCTCTACCCAATGCATGGCGTCATCGACCGCCGCCTTCAGGACCTCCCGCGCAGCCGTTGCTAGACGTCTTCCAAGTCGTGCTGCTTCGATACGGTCGAAGTGCGTTAGAAGCTCTTGTTGAACAACGCGGCTCCGCTTCTGTAGACGTTCCTTCGCCAGCACAAAGACCTTCTTTGTTCTCTGGCCCGGCGATTTGCTGAGCAGCGCCGCTTTCACTTCGTTATAGACTTTCTGCGATTCTAAGAGCTCGCTTTCTTTACTGCATTTGTTGGTCACAATGATGCAATCAATGTCCTGCGCTTTATCCGCGTGCCGTGACGCCAAGTCTGTCAACACCTCCTTGCCATCCAGGAGTGCCTGTGGTTCAGCCTCATTCAATTCATCAATCAGCAGCAAGACCCGAGACGCGGGATCTGCTGCGCTGATAATTCCGGCCCCGAGCAGAGCCCACTCCGAGAAAGACAGGGCCTTAAACTCAACTCCTTTTACATTGAATATCTCTGCGAGCTTTGAGGCGGTGGATCCTACGAGGCTTGATGGTAAGGCCCGCGCGATGGTTTCTGCTTCTCCGCTTTCCCATTGCCTTTCGGCGAAAAGTGAGTGAAGTGCCTCGTTCACCGCGTCAATTCGATCGGAGGCGTCTGCGCTGTGAGTGTCCAGAATTTGCGCGATGACATCACTCAGCTCTGGTCGCCTCTCTAATAGGTATTGCAACCTCGCCTGATCTGTCTGCATGAATCTCGTTGTCAGCTCCTCGACTGAAGCTATCGGCGGCGGAGCATTCTCGTCATCGATGCAGCAGACAATTCTTATCTTCTCCTCTGCGATCCGGGTGTGAAAGTTAGTCACTGATGAAGGCTCCAGTGAAGTCGACTATGAACTGGTAACGGCGCCCCCCCGCGTTGCGCTCGGGGCCAAGAACTATCGCGCACCTTTCCGCATGCAGGAACGCCGTCACGATGAAAAGACCGAGGCCTTGTCCCTCCCCAACCTTGTCCGACACGTAGGGCTCAAAGATACTGTCTTCGATGGCCTCACGAACTCCTGGCCCAGTGTCTGACCACCGCAGTGTCGTACCACCCACCGCCACGCTGATGGCCTTCTTGCTGAGTTTGCTGTCAGACGTACGCAGCCAGTGGAGGCTGTTCTGTAGTAGGTTTTCGAGAACTCGATTGAATTGGGTCCGCGAGAAGCGGATTGCCGATCCGGTCCCTCCGACTACTTCGATCGAAATCCCCAATTCAGTTAGTCGTCGATGCCGCAGTTCGACAAATTCTCTGACTGCATCTCCGATCCTGAACGTGTCCTTCAGAGTTCGTGATCCCGGAAGTAGAGGGTCAATGGACGTGACGATTTTCTTAAGCTCTCGAACGCCTCCCGTTACCTCCGCAACCGCAGCTGTGAATTTGGCATCGTTCCTATCTCTGTGACCTCTGGAGGCAGCTGGTACACCCCTCTCGATCTGCTGAACGAAGGTTGACATTTCATGCGCGAGCGTGCGGGCACTAAGGCCTACGGCAGCAGCATCTATTAAGCGCAGATTTCGTTCGCTCAGCGCGGACTGTTCGTCCGCCAGTCGGCTAACGGCGGTTGTAGTGGACAAGGACGACGACCTAGCCTGCGCTACGGAAGTCTCAAGTTCTTCGTAGAGCGTTGCGACCTCGTTCCTCAGCTCCTGCAATCTGGCCTTTGTCGTAGGTGCATCCGTGTCATCATATAGACCATTGAGTGATGTGTAGACGCGGTCACGCAATGCAGTTGTATGCCTGCCCATCGTATCAAGCGCAGTCCGTGCCTGCTCCTGACTGTGCCTGACCGATGTGAGAAGATCGGGAGGGGGTGGTGACGCCTCGGCATTGACGTGTTTGACATAGGCAGCGTACGCGTTGCGGGAGGCTTCTAGGCTGTCGTTCGCGAACTTGCGGATCCTGAGCGCGATTTGCAGGAAACCTCGCCAGGCATCGTTGTCGACGAACCCCTCACGGTCCGACTTTTCGATGAGTGCCGGATTGGCTGCGTTGCTTAGGGCGAAGAAGCCAAGAACATTCTTGGGTCTTAGTTGGAAGAAACTGCCAGTAGTCGTGCCCTCAGATAGCTGCAACCAATCATCGTCGGTTCTTACGCGGAACCCGTCCCTGAAGATGCCGACCCGGCTCATATTCTGGAGAGCGGTAGCGCTCAAACCGGCCGCCGATAGCAGGCTCGTGGTCTCCTCGTTGAATAAGAAATAGTACAATTCTGCCTCGAAAGACCCAGGGTCGGCAGCCCGGGCGAATTGTAGGTCGGCGGCTTTCAGGTCATTCAAGGAAATGCTCTCCTTAATCGTGAAGAGCCACCCGCCCGGCTGATTGACAAGACTCTCGGGCTTACGATTTGCGAGAAGTTTGTTAGATGTTAAGAAGGCGACGGTTTCACGTTGAGCCCCGCTAGCGAGCAGACGGTTATAGAGTTGGCGCTGTGCCTCGCCGCGCGTACCCCGGAATAGGATCGGAGCAAACCACGCCTGTAGCTTGAGCTGGTTGCCGTCCCATGAGGCTGTGAACTTCGCCGAGGCGTAATTCAATGCCTGTGCGGCCAGATCCTGGAGTTCAATGGGCCTTCCATCGCAGGAAAAGCGAACGCGGAAGTCTTTAAACTGTCGAAAGGGCGTGATCAAGGTGGCCAGCTTTGCGACAACACTCTCAGCTCTCGCGGGATTGTCCCATTGAGCCCGATCTAGCAGGCCAAGAACTTGAACGTCGGTTCCCGACGCTCTGCTTTCTAGTGGACGGTCCCGCTGTTCTCGAACAGGAATCTCGTTAAGTGGCTTACCGTTCTTGAAGTCCGACCACGCAAACGAGATCGAGCGGGATTGGTCTTCGCCTTTCGTCATCGTCCGTAGTAGTAGTACGTCTCCGAGTTCTCATTGTTGCGAGTTCGACCGAGTCCTTTGTCACCTACAGGTGTTCTATTCTTCGCGGTACGTTGTTTGGCACCATTGGAGGATCGCTTTAGCGAAGCGCTGATAGTTAACCATCCACCGGATACGGCAGCCACGTCCAAGCCAGTGCCATCATCGCTGACGCTTATTCGGCCGACCGGCACAGGCTTACCGTTTGCACTGAGCAAATGGCTGTACCAAATATCACTGGGCTCAGGATACCATTGAGGCTCCACCAGTATCGTGCAGAGTGATGCATCACCGTCGTAGGAATTCTTTACTAGTTCGAGGAAGGCTTGTTCAACATCGGAAATGAGTTCTGCGCCGAGTTGAACCACTACATGGGAGTTGATCGTCAGCGTCAGTGGTACAGGAGCTGCCATGATCGTCGCGATCAGCTCTTCTGTCCGATGAACATGTGTTCTTTGCTCATCGTGTCGGACAAAGCGTTCCGGTATGCCATCTTTTTAGATACTATCCTTCGGCCGGCCATGTGCAACAGCCTGATACCGTGCTCGGCCATAATCTCGGTCAGGAGCTGGCCCATTGGCACTTTGTGGCCGCATATTGAGCGATCCCCGATCATCCAGACGTGGATCCCGTTGCGAGTTGTCCGCCGCGCAAGCGTTTGTATGCTGGAAGCTAGGTCGGCGGAGAAGGCGGCGAGCCTCTTTTGGCCATTGGGCATGTTGGCCAGCTTAGCCATCGAACGCGAGTAGGTTGGGTGATGGCCGCAAGCTTTCTCCCCACGATCAAGGGCGCCAACCAGCGAACCACCTAGGCTCGCCGTATCGGTTGAATGGGTGTTTCGCAAGAGCCCTGCGCTGATGTTCGGACTTATATCAGCAAGCGGTATCCACATCATGGGGAGGTACGAGGTACTGTCCATAGGGCACTGTCGTGGCATTGTCTCCGTACGGAGGTGAGGTTATGACGATGTCGAATTCTAAGTCGTCCCTGCGGTCGAGGACAGCATTGCTATCTTGGACGATGATTTCCGTTGAGCCTGTGTACGAACCACGACGCAACGTACCAGCCGAAGCCAGCCTTGTGTTGTGAAGCGACATTTGTTTTGTAATGTCCAGTAATCCTTGCGCGAAGATGGCCGTAGCTGAACTGTGATCGCGGCGCGCGATATCGGCCTTCGGTACCGTGTGAAGTTTGTAGGTCGAAAGTCGAGAGTTGCAGACGTGCCGCACGCATCGAGCCAAGGCAACCCAAAAAACTCGCCGGATGCGAATGTCCGGTTCTTGAGCAATGGCGCGCGCCATTCGGGCGAGATGGACGGTCGTACTGGACTCGAACCATTTTTCCTGGTTCGGGAAGCGAGTTTCGCACTCTGCGAATTCGTCTCGGGCCAAACGGGTCATCAGGACATAGACGGCGTCCTTCAACTGGGAGTTGGCAAGAGGGGTAGCCTTCACCAGACTAAGCAGGCCAGCGAGCGGGTTCACATCGATTCCGATAAAATCCATACCGCGGTACATCGCCTCAACAAGTGTCGTTCCCGATCCTACAAAAGGATCCAGAATCATCTTAGCGGTCGGAAACGCTTCCTGCACTAGGTCCAGGACCGTGCCGGTCACCTGCGGAACCATCATCGCGGGATAATGGAACAGGGCGTGCGCAGCAGAACGGCCATCCCTGCCGCAAAAGGTCCAAAAGTCGGCGCCACGACTTTCGACCTCCTGCATCCTCGCGACGAGATGCGCAGCGCGGCCAATAAGCAACTGGTCCCTCCAAGTTGATGCGCCCCTCAGGCGATACTAACCTCTGCCGGGCGATCTGACCAGGTCTCCGTTGGCCGCCGCGCCGCCGCCCCTCGAGCCGGCCCACTGGACCCAGCGCCGCCTTCCGACCGAGGCACAGCCGGTATCGCGAGGAAGGTATGCCTGACAGCGTTTCCGTGTCCGGCCGTGACCGCCAGCGCAAGGTAGCGATCACCGACAGTGAGAAGCGCATCAAAGCGTGCAGAAGCCGAGCAGTTGCGACGGACGACAGTGGTTGCGCGCGGCCACTAGGGGTTCGCCTTGTGGGTTCACCTGAATGCGCGGCCTCTGCTGCGCCTTCCTATAACCCATTGGTTCACTGATTGGAGTGAGAGGATTTGAACCTCCGGCCCCTGCGTCCCGATTTCGGCGATCCCAACCAACTGAGCGCCATCGGGTAATTCGTTACTTCCTCCGCATCCCCACCAGATCTGATGCCGGCGCCATCCCATCCAGCAGCAGATCGGCCCATGTCTGCGCCAGTTCGCGGCGACGGTCCGTGTGCTGCGCACGGTTGTACGCCGCCTCGACGGCTCCGCGTGCCTCGGTGTGAGCCAGCATGAGATCAATGATCAGCCTGTCGGCGGGGAAGCGCTCGTTCATCACCGTGGAGAACGTCGCCCGCCAACCGTGTGGGGTTTGGATGCCCGACAGGTCCGCCCGGCGCAGCATGACGTTCAGCGCATTGGCGGACAGGCCGGCCCGCGCCGACCTGGCGCTGGGGAAAATGTAGGGCATTCGCCCGGACAGTGGGCGCACCGCTGCCACGACCTCCGCCGCTTGTCGGGACAAGGGCACGAAATGCTCGCGTCCAGCCTTCATGCGCTCGGCCGGGATGCGCCAGACGTCGCCCTCGATCTCCTGCCACAGCGCCCCCGCCACCTCACCAGGACGAGTTGCCGTCAGGGCCAGGAAGCGGAGGGCCAGCCGGGTGATTGGATAGGCAGGGATGGCCTCTGCCGCGGCGAGGGCCGCCCTGGCGGCGTCCAAAGTCGTCGCGGCGGGGCGATGGCCGCCGCGTGGCATCGGCGACATCGCGGCCCGGATTGCCTCGGCGGGGTTATGCTCGGCCACGCCCTCGCCGATCGCGAAGGCGAACACGTCGGCCAGCCGACCCCGGATGCGGTGGGCGGTGTCGATCGCGCCTCGACGCTCGAGTATGCGAAGCCGCTCGATATCCGCCGGGGCGGTCACGTCCCGGATCGGGGTCTTGCCGAGCGTCGCCAGTATCTCGGTCTCCAGCCCGTTCAGCACGTCCGTCGCATGGTGCGGCTTCCAGCGCGGGGCGTTAATGGCGTGCCAGCGATGGGTGATATCGGCCAGGGTGGGAAGCACCGGAGCCGCCGGAGGGGCCACGCGTGGATCCTCGCCAGCCGCCAGCCGACGCCGGGCATCGTCGCGTCGTGACCGGGCATCCGCCAGCCCTACATCCGGGTATGAGCCGAGCGAGAGGGTCTGCTCCTTCCCGCCCAGATCGAACCGGAATCGCCAAGCCTTCCCGCCCTTCGGCGTGATGAACAGGTGCAGACCGCCTGCATCTGCCAGGCGGTACCCGGCGGGTTTAGGCTTCGCGGCCCTGATCCTCGCATCCGACAGCACCGATACCCGCTCCTCAGCGTCCGATACCCGCCAATATACCCGGTAGGGCAGTGGATGCAAACGGACTGAAGTGGAACGCAGTGGACGGGATGGATGGCTAACTCGCTGATTCCGCGGGATTTGCGGAAGGGCGCGGAGCCGTGCGGAAGGGGGTGGAAGGATCGCTGGCTCCCGGAGTAGGACTCGAACCTACGACCCAGCGGTTAACAGCCGCTTGCTCTACCGACTGAGCTATCCGGGATCAGCAGGCGGACCCTATAGCGAACCCCCGTCCGGGACGCAAACCGGGGGTTTGGCCGCGGCGCCCGATCCGCTATACAGGCGTCCGCGCGCGAGAGTGGCGGAACGGTAGACGCAGTCGAACTCAAAATCGACCGCCGCAAGGCGTGGGGGTTCGAATCCCCCCTCTCGCACCACGCGAACTGGCCCTCGGCCCGGGTCCTGGCGATCAACCGCCGCCGCGGCCCGATCATCGCACGCTCAACCGGAACCGCCGCGCCGAGAACAGGTCGCTCAGCGCACGAGCCTTGTCGCCGCGCCCGACAATCACGATCCCGTCCCCGGGCTCGATGCGGGTCTTGCCTTCCGGACGGGTAATCGCCTCGCCGTCCCGCCGATTGACCTGCACGATGAAGAACGCGCCATTGGCCTGTTGCTCGACCGACTCGATCGTCTGGCCGACGATCGGGCTCTCCGGCGCCGCCGGAACGACTTCCATCTCCAGCCCAAGCGAACGCAGCACTTGCTCGAAATCGCGCATCCGCTCGCTGCCGCGAATGAACCGCGCGGTCTCCTGATACATCACCATCTCGGCGATCCGCTCGGCCCCGATATGCGACAGCAGCACCACCTTGTTGGCGCCCGCATGCATCAGCTTGCTCTCGGTGCTGGGCAATTCGCCGCGCGCGATGATCTCCAGGTTCGGATTCATGCTCCGCGCGCTCAGCGTGATGAACACGTTGGCGGCGTCGTTCGACAGCACCGTGGCCAGCGTGCGGGCGCGCATCACGCCGGCCGTCTGCAACGCAGCCTCGTCCGTCGCGTCGGCTTGCAGGCACAGATAGCCCAGTTCCCGCGCATGCTCTGCCCGCGCCTCCTCCTGCTCCAGTACCACAAAACTGGTGTTGCCGGCTTGCAGACTTTGCGCCAGGCCGATGCCGATGCGGCCGAAGCCGCAGACGATCACGTGGCGGTCGAGCTTGTCGATCTGCGCGTTCATGCGTTTGAGACCAAATACCTGATTGAGCTGACTGAGCGTGATGAACTGCACCAGCGCACCGGTGACGAAGATCATGCCGGTGCAGCCAAGCACGATGGTGCCGATCGTGATGGCTCGTAGAAGCGGGGTTTCGACCGGGTGAACCTCCCCGTACCCCACCGTGTAGACGGTGACGACCACCATGTAGATCGCGTCGCTCAGGCTCCATCCGACCGTCCTGTAGGCGATCGTGGCGCACACCATCACCCCGAACGTGAAGCTGATCCCGAAGACCAGGTTGCGCAGCGGCGAACCGAGCAAACCGGTCGGATGTGCGGCATGCGAACGGCGAGCCGGGGCGGGCATTGCTGCGGGCAGGGTCCTGCGTTGCTGCGGTGCAACATCTTCCCGGATTCGCCAGGATCAGGCAACAAGTTGCTGGGGTCTCTGGGGAACAAACCGGCGCGGCCCGCGGATTGCACGTGCGCGCAGGTTAGGACCGACCCTGCGGCAGACATCCGCGGCGCGCAAAAACACCGGGCAAGGCCGGTCAGGCGGCGGAGGGTCAGGCCAAGCCGCCGGCCAGGCTCTCCAACGCGCGCCGATTGAGAATGAGCAATTCCGACTGCGCGGGGATTTCGATCAGCCCCTCGCTGCGGAATTTGGTCAAGGTCCGGCTGACCGTCTCGATCGTCAGGCCCAGGTAGTCGGCGATGTCGCCGCGGGTCATCGGCAGCGGGAACCGCATCCGTGGATGATGCTGGCACGCCACGCCCTGCCGGCTCTGCATGACCAGGAACGACGCCAGCCGCTCGCGCGCCGTCTTGCGCCCCAGCAGCAGCATTTGCTCCTGGGCGGCGACCAGCTCATTCCCGGCCACCTCCAGCAGCCGCTTCTCCATGGCCGGAAAGTCGTCCAGCAGCTTGCGCAGCCGCGCGCGAGGGAAGCGGCAGAAGCGCACCGGTTCGACCGCCTCGGCGCTGAACGCATAGGTGTCGGACACGGCAAGGCCAAGGAAATGTCCGACCCCGGCAAAACCGGTGATCTGCCGCCGTCCGTCCGGCAGCAGCTTGAACAGCTTGGCGGTGCCGCGGGTGATGTTGAAGAAGCTGTGCGCCGGCTCGGCTTCCTCGATGAACGTGCTGCCTGCTGCGACCTCGGTCACCACGGCGGCGGCAGCCAGCCGGCTGAGGTCCTCGTCGCAGATTGCATTGCACACGCTGAGCGGCCGCGCGTCGCAATGCGCGCAGGGATCCGTCCCGCTGCGCGGATCGAGCACGATCGGGCGGGATTGCAAGGTGATCATCGATGCTTTCGCATGGTACAGCCGTACTGCACGGTGGGGCGCGCCCGGGAGGTGCGCAATACGGGGAACTACGTACACCCCGGCCGGGGCGGCTTGATCTGGGTCAACGCCACGGCATGCCGCGTGGGAGCACAGTCCCCGGCGACCGTCGAGAGGACGCCACCCATGCCTACCTTCACCGTTAGGGCGCTCGAGCCGGATCGAGACTCGCTCCGTCTACCCGTTGATCCGCGAAGCCATGCCCGCGATCGACCTTCAAGCCTGGACCGACTTCGCGCGCCGGCTCACCGGACGCCGGCCCGGCCATGCCGGAATCATGGGCGCCTGGCGGGAGGGCCGTTCCTTCCCCTGCGGCCTGTTCTGCTATCGCGTGGACAAGACGCTGGGGCAGGGCAAGGTGCTGATCGCCGAGTATTTCGTTGCCGTCGATCTGCTGGACCCGAAGGGCGTGCTGGAAGCGCTGGTTGGGGAACTCGACACCCTGGGGCAGCGCCTGGGGTGCAACGCAGTACGCAGCGTGGTGCATGGCGGGGAGCCGGAGGTCGCCGGCGGACTGGTCGCTGCCGGCCACGCGCCGGAGGCCTCGCTGCTGCTGAAGGCACTGGCGGCCGGTACGTCGCCGCGCCGGTCGCGGGCGCACGCGGTTTGTGCCCACTGAGGAGGCTGGGGAACTAAACGAATCAGTTGGGCGGCGCGTGGGCTTCTCGGCGTTCTTGGTGCGCGAAGGCAATGGTCCGCTGTGATCGAGCGCGAAAAGTGGCAGTGACCCGCATGGCATCCCGAAATGCTCGTCGCGCAACGCAGGTGCTACTGGCACATGGTATATTTATAAGAGAAGACCGCAAAGACGCAGAGATCGCTAAGGACCCGGGCCAAAATTAGCAGGTCGTCGGTTCTGTTCTCATCCGGAATCGAGGGATGGTGAGATCGTATAATTCCATTCGCCGTGGAATTTGTCGCACCTCAGGTTGAGGGCCTCGATCTCGTCGTCGCTGACGGTCACGCCCTTCGGGTAGAGGTTGTCATCGATGCGACAGGCAACGCTCAATCCAGTCTTGGTGGTCGTGGCGCCGATCAGTTGCACGATCACCTGATGGCTGACCAACGGCTTGCCGCGCCAGTTCTGGGTGATGAAGGCGAACAGCCGGTGCTCGATCCGGTTCCACTTGCTGGTGCCAGGGGGCAGATGTGCCACGGTGATCGCCACGCCGATCTCATTGGCCAGCTTCTGCAACTCCCACTTCCACAGCCGGACACGGACGCCGTTGCTGCCGCCGCAGTCAGCCGTGATGAGCAGGCGCTTTGCGTGTGGATAGCGCGACTGGCCAAGTTCGTGCCACCACCGCCGGATGCTCTCGACGGCAAAGGCTGCGGTGTCATGATCGATCCCCACGCTGACCCAGCCGGCATTGGCGGCGATATCGTAGACGCCATAGGGCACGGCCTTGCCAAGCTCCGGGATCTTGAAGTCATGCACCCGCACCAGCTCGGGATTGCCCTTGGGCCGCAGTTCCCGGCCACCGTTCTTGAAGTCGCCAACAAGCTCTTTCTTCTTGGTGTCTACCGAAATCGCCGGCTGCTTCTTGGCCTGGAACGCTTTGATCCGGGCATTGATGTGCTCAAACTGGGCATCGCGGTCCGGGTGATGGCTCCCCTCACGCGTCTTACGGTTGGCCTGCAGGCTGAAACCGAGCCCTGCCAGCAATCGGCCGACCAGTTTGTGGCTGACCTGGAAGCCGCGCCCGCTCAACGCTTCCGCTAAATGGCGTTGGCTCCGGCTCACCCACAGCAGCGCCGCCTCAGGGTCACCGCGGATGGCCGAGGTCACCAAGTCCTGCAATGCCGCCAGCAGACCGGGTTGCTTCGTCGTCGCCGGCTTGCGCCCGGCACCGGAGCGGCGCACACGCCCAGGCCGGTCATCGTGCCGCGTGGTCAGTTCGGCCAAACCTCGGCCGATCGTGCTGCGGGCCACGCCAGTGGCCACCGACGCCGCGGCTATGCCACCATGTCCTGCCGCCTTCGCCTCGCTGGCCGCAACCAGCCGACGCGCGCGCTCGTCAAGAAACGGCGACAGCGCGACAAACCGGGATCGGATGGCTGCAACGTCGATCACCTGGCGATGCTAGCGCCCCCTCAGGCCGCGCCGCATCCGCTATCATGGAGTCGATCCTTGCGAATACGGCCCCGTCCTGATTCTTTCGTGACGCAATTCGGCTATTTCGTCCCAGGCCCTAAGGGTGCCGCTCGGCGATCTCTGCGTCTTTGTGGTCTTCTCTTATAAATATACCACACGCGAACAACTCCTCCGGTGCCTGAGCCCGCACCAACACGGGCGGCCTGTCCAGAACGGCCGATGACCGCCGGCCGCATCCCAGGGCCGTCGGCACCAACCGAATATCCAGCGGTCGCGGCTTCTCCAACCGAGACGGCTGGCAAGCGCAGCGCCCGGCGTTCCTGGGCGACTGCACGGAACTGGACGCGATTCTGCGCGCAACTGGACGCAACCCGAGGCGACGTCCGATAGGGTCTCGCTCATCGGCGGCAACGCCACAAACGTCTTCACACGTGTTCCGGAAGGTCGTTGAGCTTCGCATGGCGATCACGCCGTTGCGGTGGCGGCTGTCCACGACGTGTTTTGTAAGGGGATTCGATATGCCGAAGACCATGCTCCGCATGCTGGCGGGAGCACTGCTTGCCGCCGGACTGATGCCTGCCGCTCTCGCCGGCCAGGTCCAGGTGACATTCGATCCCGGCGCCGCCGGGCTGCCCGGGTCGACATTTTCGGCCGATTCCCTGACCGGCGGGGAGGTTTCGCGCATCAGCAACGGCCCGATCCAGAACGACGGCAGCTTCACCTGGACCGAGGCCGGCTATCTCGACATTACCGGCACCATCCTGGGTGGCGCGCCCGTGGTACCGTCCGGGCTGGGCTCTACCTATACCTTGTACTTCGCCTTCAACGTCGCTGGCTATCAGCCGAACCTGGTGTCGGCCGGTTATGCCACGTCGATGACGATGAACCTGTACGGGGTGGCCGGCGTCTCCACGTTCAGCATCGACGGATCGGGCGATGCTGCCGTGGCGAACGCGTCCACGCCTGTCTTGCTCGCGACCACAGCGCTCAACAGCCTGAATACCTACGCCACGATCGAATCGTTCAGTCCCTTGGCGCTGGATCTCGAGGCAACCTATGCGGGGGAGTTCGATCCCGCGGTCGCCGGCCTGTTTTCCAGTCCGGCGGTGCCGGTGACCCTGACCGGCCTGTTCCTGCATCCTTCAGCGGGCGTGGATGTGGTGAATGGAGGCCAGGCGTTCATCATCACCGGCGGCAACGACACGCTGGACTTCATACCGGAACCGGCGAGCCTGGCGCTCTTGGCTGCGGGCCTGTTCGGAACCGTCGCCGCACGCCGGCGGACGCGATAGGCGCATCTGCGGGAAACTGCCGGATCGCTTGAGCCATATCAAAGCGGGCACGTCCTGATCGGTCCTAGATGCCGCCGCACAGACGATGTGTGTGAGGCAGCATGGACGCCGTGACCAATCCGCCCGGCACTCTGGACCACCCCGGAGACGCATTGCCCGCCTGGTCGCTGGCCGCGCTCGACCGCCGGATTCACGCAGCGCAGGGGCGCTCGACCCAGGGTCTGTCGCTGGAGGCGCTGGCCCTGGCGTTCTTCGACTGGGGCATGCACCTGGCCAACGCGCCGTATCACCGGGTCGATCTGGCGCATCTGGCATGGCAACAGGCGCGGTCGCTGTTCGCCGCCGCGCTCGGCATCCGTCCCGCGCCCTGCATCGAGCCGCAGCCGGGCGATCACCGCTTCACCGATCCAGCCTGGCAGCGTCAGCCATACGCCATGCTGGAGCAAGCGTTCCTGCTGACCGAAGCCTGGTGGCAGGCGGCGGCGACAGGGCTGCCTGGCGTCGCCGGCGCGCATGAACGGATCGTCTCGTTCGCGGTGCGGCAGATGCTGGACGTCGTGTCGCCCAGCAACCTGCCCTGGCTTAATCCCGAGGTGATCGAGGCGACGGTTCAGACCGGCGGCCGCAACCTGCTGGACGGGCTGGCCAATTTCGCCGCCGATATCCGCCATGCAACAACCGGCGACGCGGCGGCCGGGACCGGCTTCAAGGTCGGCCGCGACCTTGCCGCCACGCCCGGCCGCGTGGTGCTGCGCAACGCGTTGATCGAGCTGATCCAATACGCGCCGACCACACCGACGGTGCGGCCCGAGCCGGTGCTGATCGTGCCGGCCTGGATCATGAAATACTACATCCTCGATCTGTCGGCGCAGAATTCCCTCATTCGCTGGCTGGTGGGACAGGGTTTCACGGTGTTCTGCATCTCCTGGCGCAATCCAGATGCGTCGATGGCGGACACGTCGTTCGATGACTACCGCCGGCATGGCGTCATGGCGGCGCTGGATGCGGTGCTGGCGATCACCGGCGCGCCGCACGCTCACGCCGCCGGCTATTGCCTTGGCGGCACGCTGCTGGCGATGGCTGCCGCGGCCATGGCCGGGCGCGGCGACAAGCGCTTGATCAGCGTCACGCTGTTCGCGGCGCAGACCGACTTCACCGAGGCCGGCGAATTGCAGTTGTTCGTCACCGAGGCGCAACTGGCCTCCCTCGACGACATGATGTGGGAGCACGGCACGCTCGACAGCCGACAGATGGCCGGCGCTTTCCAACTGCTGCGCTCCAACGACCTGATCTGGTCGCGCATGATCAAGAGCTATCTGCTCGGGCAGCGCGAGATCCCGAACGACCTGATGGCCTGGAACGCCGACGCGACACGGATGCCATATCGCATGCATTCGGAGTATCTGCGTTCGCTGTTCCTGCACAACGACCTCGCCGAGGGGCGGTTCGAAATCGACGGGCGGCCGGTGTCGCTCGCCGACATCCACCAGCCGTTCTTCGTCGTTGCCACGGAGACCGACCACGTGGCGCCGTGGCGTTCGGTCTACAAGTTGCAATTGCAGAACGAGGGCGACATCACCTTCGTGCTGACCTCCGGCGGCCACAATGCGGGGATCGTCAGCGAGCCCGGCCATCCGCACCGGCATTTCCGTATCCGCGAGCGCCTGCGCGGCGGCCACTACATCGGCCCTGACGAGTGGGCGGACCTGGCGACGGAAGAAGACGGCTCGTGGTGGCCGGTGTGGGCGAAGTGGCTGGCCGAGCATTCGGGTGAGCCCGTGGCGCCGCCCGGGATGGGCGCCGCGGACCGCGGCTTCCCCGCATTGGACACGGCGCCGGGTCGCTACGTGCTGGAACGCTAATGAGTACACTTCTCACGCTCCGCGGGGTTGAGCCGCAAAGCGGATCAACGCAGGGCGCGTCGGCGCCGAGGCTGACAGGACAATCGCACGGAATGATGGCGCGCATCGCGCAGTGACAGGAGAACGCTGGTGACCCACCAACCCCACACCATGATGCGCGTCGCCGGCGCGGTGGTCGGCAACGCTTTCGAATGGTACGACTTCACGATCTACGCCTACATGACGCCGATCATCAGTTCGCTGTTCTTCCCGGTCGATCCCAACGATCCGGCAACCCAGATCAACGCCGTGCTGGCCACCACCGCCGTGTTCGGCGTCGGCTTTTTCATGCGCCCGATCGGCGGCGTGGTGCTCGGCGTGATCGGCGACAAGTACGGCCGGCGGGCAGGCATGGTGCTGGGCATGGCGCTGATGGCGCTGGCGACGCTGATCCTGACCCTGGCGCCGACCTATCGCGCGGTCGGTCTCGCCGCCGCCAGTGATTTTGGTCGTCGCGCAGGCTGCTGCAAGGTTTCTCGCTGGGCGGGCAGTTCGGCACCTCGACGGCGTTCCTCATCGAAATGGCGCCGCCTGGGAAAGCAGCGGCATCTACGGCTCCTGGCAGATGACGGGACAGATCGCCTCGCTGGTGGTCGGCACCGCGTTCGGCGTGGTGCTGACGTCGCTGTATACGCCGGCCGAACTGGCCGCCGGACTGTGGCGCATTCCCTTCGCTTTCGGCGTCGTGATCCTGCCGATCACCTGGTACATCCGCCGCAACCTGGAGGAATCCGAGGTGTTCGTTGCCATGCAGCGCCAGCGTGCGATCGCCCCGGGCGAGAGCATCGGCCGCGGATTGCTCGGCCAAACCGGAAACCTGCTGGTCAGCATTGGCATGATCGCCGCCAGCGCGGTGTCGTTCTACGCTATCTATGGCTACACGGTGACCTACGCCAAGACCGTTCTGCATCTGCCGGTCGAGGATGCATTCATCGCCGAACTCGTGGCCGCGTGCCTGATGCTGGTGGTGGTTCCCTGCGGCGGCCTGTTGTGCGACCGCTTCAGCAACGCCAGGAAGCCGATGCTGGTCGGTTTGCTCGCGGTCTATTTCGTCCTGATGTATCCGGCCTATGCCTGGCTGGTGGCGGAACCCACGATAACCAAGCTGGTCATCGTGCAACTGGCGGTCAGCCTGATGAGCGGCCTGTTCCTCGGCGTCTACTGCACGACGATGTCGGAGCTGTTCCCGCCGCGCATCCGTTCCACCGGCCTGTCGATCGCCAACAACGTCGCGGTGCTGATCTTCGGCGGGTTCGCACAGTTCTTTCTGACCTGGATCTTCAAGATCACCGGATCGCAAATCGCCCCGGTCTACTACGTCATGTTCGGTATCGCGCTGGGTCTCATCGGCGCGCTGTTCATGCCGTCACGCGCCAGCGGTTCCAAAATCGACCTTCTGGATATGGCAAGCACCAGAAGCGGGAGTTGAACGATGAAAACGATTGGACTGATCGGCGGCATGAGTTGGGAAAGCACGACAACCTACTACCGTCGCCTGAACGAGGAAGTGCGACGGCGTCGCGGCGGTCTGTGCTCTGCCGAGATCCTCCTGCGCTCGGTGGATTTCGCCCGCATCGTCGATATGCAGAAGCGCGGGGCGTGGGACGAAGCGTCAGCAGAGATGGCCAACCTTGCCAGGTCACTGGAGCGAGGCGGCGCCGGCATGGTTTTGATCTGCACCAACACCATGCACAAGCTGGCCGATGCGGTCGAACGAGCGATATCGGTGCCGCTGCTGCATATCGTCGACACCACAGCGAGGCCGATCAAGGCCAACGGCCTGCTGCGGCCGCTATTGCTCGCCACCCAATATACGATGGAGCAGGGGTTTTATCTCGATCGGATGCGGACGCGGCATGGGCTGGCGGCATTGGTGCCTAAGTCCGCCGATGATCGCCGTCTGGTTCATTCCGTGATCTTCGACGAGCTGTGCTGCGGCTTCGTGCGCGACGCATCGCGGAGCGCATATCGCGGGATCATCGAGAAGGCGAAAAAGCAAGGCGCCGATAGCGTGATTTTGGGGTGTACCGAGATCGGTCTGCTGATCGGCCAGGACGATACCGACCTGCCGGTGTTCGATTCGACCATTCTGCACGCCGATGCCGCAATCGACCTGGCGTTGGACGATCGGCTAGCGGCGGGGCCATTCGTCATGGCGGCATGACCCGTTTCGATCTGTTAACACCCAGCGCCGAGGACAGCCGGCCCGCCCGGCCGGCAGGAGAACGAAATGCCAATCTCGACAATGACCCACTGGGAACGAGTGACGGCTGCGGTCGCCGGCCAAGCGGTCGATCGTGTGCCGGTCAGCCTGTGGCGGCACTTTCCGGAAATCGACCTCGATCCGGTGCGACTGGCCGAGGCGTGCTTTCAATGGCAGCGGACGCATGACTTCGACCTGGTGAAGTTCATGCCGGCCGGGACCTATAGCGTCGAAGATTGGGGCGCGACGAGTGCTTATCTCGGCGTCCCAAACGGAACCCGAACGGTGACCAGGCACGGTGTCACCAGAGCAGAGCAATGGCCGCGCCTGGCCAGGCTGTCCGCGAAACAGGGGCGCCTGGCTCAGGAGGTCACCGCGATTGCCCTGGCCGTCGAGGCGTTCAAGGGCGAGGTCCCCCTTTTGCAGACCGTGTTCAGTCCGTTGACGACCGCGTACAACTGGCGGGAGACCGCGTGTTCGCCGACCTGCGGCGGCATCCCGATCTGTTCGAAGCCGGGTTGGCCATCATTGCCGAAGCGACGCTGGGTTTCGCGCGTGCCTGCCTGCGGGTGGGGGCGGACGGGCTGTTCTTCGCATCCCAGTGCGCCAGCTACCGCCTGTTGAGCGACGCAGAGCATCGGCGCTTCGGTGTTGCCTATGACCGGCTGGTGCTCGATGGCGTCGCGGGAGAATTGAAGTTCACCCTGCTGCATCTACACGGCAATGACGTGATGTTCGAGCAGGTGCCGGATTACAAGGTCAACATGCTGAACTGGCATGACCGGCGTTCCGACATCGGCCTGGCCGACGGGATGCAACGCTTCGAGGGTTTGCTGGTCGGCGGGATCAATGAGGCCACGACGCTGCCGCAGGGGCCCATCGATGCGATCCGGGCCGAAGTGCGCGACGCGATCGCGCAGACCGGCGGCCGTCGCCTGATGATCGCACCGGGCTGCGTGGTGCCGATCGCGACGCCCGAGGCGCACTATCGCGCGGTGATCGGCACTGTGAAGGAGATGGCGGGACTTGCAGATCAGGCCAGGGCGGCCTGATCCTGGCAGCAGACGGTGGTTGCAGGGACCGAGCCCCCCGCCGCGGCGATGCGCTCATGATCGACAGGGCTGCACGGCCGTCGCAGGATACGCCGCGCTTCAAGCACGGGAAGGAAACCGCAAATGTCCGATAAGCCAACCTTTGGTCGTTACACCGAGATCCCCTATGACCAGATGACGCCGGAGCAACAGGAAGGCTATCGGGCCATGATCGAGGCCCGCGGCAGGCTGCCGGGGCCGAGCAAGATCTGGATTCACAATCCGAAGCTGGCGAAAGTCGTGGGGCCGTTCGGCGCGCATTTCCATGCCGGCCGCTATTCCCTCACCGAGCGCGAGCGCGAGATCGCCGTCTGCATCATCACCAGCAAGTTCCATTCGGCCTATCCCACCGCCGCGCACGAGCGGCGCGGCAAGGAAGTCGGGCTGCCAGCCGACAAGGTCGAGGCGATGATCGCCGGCCTGCCAACGTCATTCACCGACGAGCGCGAGCAAGTGGTGTACGAAATGGCGATGGTGCTGGCCAACGCGCGCTGGGTGCCGCGCGGCCTGTATGACCGCGCGGTCAAGGTGCTCGGTCATGTCAGCATCACCGACGTGATCACTTTGATGGGCCACTACTCCAGCGTCGCCATGACGCTGGCGTTCTACGACGTGCCGGACGGGGCGACGGGCCTGGCGCGCTGAGGCGCGCCGCTACGCCGCCAGTCTCTCTCGCGCCGCGCCCTTGATCATCGCCGCACCTTGCTCCGCGATCATGATCGTCGGCGCGTTCGTGTTGGTCGAGGTGACCGCGGGCATCACCGACGTATCGATGACCCGCAGTCCCTCGATGCCGTGCACGCGTAACTGGCTGTCGACGACGCTCATCGCATGCGAACCCATCATGCAGGTGCAACTGGCATGATAGCAGGTGCCCCCGTTGCGCCGCGCGTAGTCGAGTAACTTGTCGTCGGTCTGGATGTCGCGGCCGGGCAGGGTTTCGTGCTGGACGTAGCGCTTCAACGCGGGAGCGTCGAACAATCGCCGCGCAAAGCGCAGGCCGCCGACGATGGCGCGCCGGTCGGCTTCGTCCGACAGATAGCGCGGGTTGATCGCCGGCGGGTCGCCGGGCCGGTTCGATTTGGCCTCGACATAACCACGCGAGAGCGGCCGCATCTGCCATGCGCCGGCGCTGAGACCGGGGGTCCGTTCCAGTTCGCCGATCTGGCCGTCCTTGAAGCTGCCGGGGGCGAAGGTGATCTGCATGTCGGGCGTCGCCGACGTCTCCAGCACCTTGACCGAGGCCGCGACAAGCGACGGGCTGTAGCTCAACATGCCCTTGCCGGTGAACAGCCAGCGCATTGCCTCCATGGCGAGCGGCAGGCCGTATGATTTCTCATTGGCAGTTGGCATGCCGCTGACCGGATGGGAGACCCGCGCGACATAATGGTCCTGCATGTTGCGGCCGACCCCGCGCAGTTCGTGCACGACGGGCACGCCGATCTTTCCCAAATGCTCCGGATCGCCGACGCCGGATAGTTGCAGGATATGCGGCGAGCCGATCGCGCCTGCCGACAGGATGACCTCGCGCGCGGCGTCGGCGCGCTCGACCGCGCCGCCGCGCGAGAATTCGACGCCGGTCGCACGTTTGCCATCGAACAGCACACGGTGGACCAGCGCGCCGGTGACAAGCTGGAGGTTGGGCCGCTTCAACGCGGGATGCAGATAGGTGCGCGCGGCACTGGCGCGGCGGTGGCCGCCGCGGGTCTGCTGGCACCAGCCGATGCTGTCGCGCGAGCCTGGCTGCAGATCGTTGACGTCCTCCTGGTAGGCCAGGCCGAGCTGCTTGCCGGCCTCGATCACCGTCTCGCAGATCGGCGACCGGTCGATTTTCGAGGTGAACAGCGGGCCGTCCTTGCCGCGCACCGCACTGCCTTCGCCCTCCCAGCGCTCGGCCTTGCGGAAGAACGGCAGGCAATCGTCCCACGACCAGCCGCGATTGCCGAGCTGCGCCCAATGGTCGTAGTCCTCGGGTTGGCCGCGGATATAGATCAGCCCGTTGATCGAGGACGAGCCGCCGATCACTTTTCCCCGCGTGTAGACGATGGCGCGGCCGTTCGTGCCGGGGTCGGGCTCGGCGCGGTATTTCCAGGTCAGCGTGTTGTGGTCGAGCATCTTGAAGAAGCCGGCCGGGATGTGAATGAGCGGATTCCAGTCGCGCCCGCCCGCCTCGATCAGCAGGACTTTCGTGGCGGGATCCTCGGTCAGCCGGTTGGCGAGTACGCAGCCGGCCGAGCCGGCGCCGATGATGACGTAATCCGCCTGCATGGTTTTCGCTCCCCGGGGCCTGTGGTGCGGCCCGATGTTGGACTGGTTGTTCGTTCGGGTAGTGTAGCGCGTCGAAGTGGGGGCGAAAGGCCGCCGACGGAAGCGTTTGGCCTGCTACTCTTTCCGCCCCTGGCGAAACTCGGTAAGCAACCCGTCGATCTGCCGTTTCAGTTTGGGCAGATCATCATTGACAGTGTCCCAGACCATGTCCCAATCAACGTCGAAATACTCGTGAATCACCTTGTTGCGCGTACCGCGCATCTCGAGCCAAGGCAATTCGCCATGGTTGGCAACAAACGCGGGAGACATGTTTTGAATGTGGTTCGCTGCCTCGCCGATGATCTCAATATTGCGGATCACAGCATCTTGCGTTCTTGAGTCCTGTTGTAACGCCTCGGCGTCCTTGAAATCCTGGAGATAGCTGGTGGCGCGTTCTGGGCGATGTGCTCCAAGTAGTCTTCAATCCGTTCGGGGTGCTTCATAAAGGTTGAGCCTGCTGCAGAACCTTATCCCGAAACTTCATAGGCAGAAATTTTGGAGTAAGCACCGAGACGCGGACACCAAGCAATTCTTCCGCTTGATGCTCCAGGCGGGCGAGCGCGAACAAGATTGTCTTCTCTTCCGGGTCAACCAACAAATCGAGGTCGCTCTCCTCGGTGTCCGTGCCGGCCAGAACCGACCCAAAAACGCGCGGGCGCATGTAGTTGTGATGGCTCACAAGCTGGCGCAGTTCGACGCGATGGGTGACAAGAGCCTCGCAAGGTTTCATGCAAGCAGATTGGCGGGAAAACGGCCCAGCATCAACGATCAGGGCGCGGATCGGAACGCGTCTGCGCAGCGGCCTCACCCTATGCCACGTGCGTGGATTGAAGCGCCTTTCCACCCGACCTCGTGGCCGCAATGTGCCCGGGCAACAACGCAATACCGGGTGCCTTAAAGTTTGACATAGCGGCGCCGACGGCCCCAACAGTCATGGCCGGGCTTGACCCGGACATCTATCGCGGCACCGTGCTGCATAGATGGCCGGGTCAAGCCCGGCCATGACGGTTGGAGTAATGATGCGGGTCGTCGATACGTCGGCGTGGATCGAACTGGCTGGCTCGCCGACAGGACAGGCCATCGCGGCGGCGCGGAATTCCGCCGACCAACGCCTCAGACAATCCCATCCCGCCGCAAATCCGCGACTGCGGCTGCGTCGAGCCCCAGCCAGTCCCCCAGCACCTCCGCCGTATGCTCTCCCAGAAGCGGCGCCGGCTTGACTTCGGTCGGCACGCCGTCGAACCGCACCGGCCAGGTGGGCATCGTCATCTTACGTTCGCCATGCGTCATCGTTTGCAGAATGCCGCGCTCGTAGAAACTTGGCTCGCTGGTCAGCTCGATCGAATCCAGCACAGCCCCGGCCGGCACACCGACCCCACTCAACTGCGCCATCGCCTCCTGCTTCGTGCGTTGCCGCGTCCAGCCGCTGACGATCTCGTCCACCTCGGCCTCGTGCTGCAAGCGGGCGTCCGGCGTGGCAAAGCGCGCGTCGCCGATCAGCTCCTCGCGCCCGATCAGCTTCAACAGCCGAGGCCAATGTTCCGGGTTGGCGCGGCTGGTCAGGATATAAACGTAATCGTTCGGCCCGCCGGGCTGGCACGGAAAGATCCCGCTGGGCGGGTTGCCACCAGGCGGCCGCCGCGGCGCCGCGGCACCGGTGCGCGCCTGGGAGACGAACATGCCGCGGCTGTAATGCATGACCGAGTTCCTGCATCGCCACCTGCAACTTCCGCCCCTTGCCGGTGCGCGTGCGATCGAACAGCGCACTGACGATGCTGAATGCCATCAGCATGCCGGTGCCGGTATCGCCGATCGTCGGGCCAGGCTTGATCGGCTTGCCCCCGAGTTCCCCTGTGATGCTCATCGAGCCGCCGGCGGCCTGCGCGATCGGGTCGAACGCCAGGCCGTTCTCATACGGACTGCCGGCGCCGAAACCCTTGATCTGCGCGTAGACGATGCGCGGATTGATCGCACTGACCACGTCGTAGCCCAGTCCGAGACGCTCGACCGCGCCGGGCGCGAAGTTCTCGGCGAAAACGTCGGCCTGCTTCACCATCTCCTTGACCAGCGCCAGGCCACGTTCCGACTTCAGATTGACCGTGATCGAGCGCTTATTGGCGTTGTAGATCATGAAGTAGTGTGCGTCGCCGAAGCCGGTGCGGCCGGCCTCGCCGCCCTTCGGGTTTTCCACCTTGGCAATGTCGGCGCCCATCCAGGCAAGCGCCTCGGTGCAGGTCGGACCGGCCTCGAATTGCGTCAGGTCGAGCACACGAATGCCGGACAGGCAGCCGGGGGATGCGGGTGTTACGTCCATGGGAGACTCCTGTTCGGGGCCAGCCGCCGCGCCTAATGCCGGATCCATTCCTTTTCGAAC
Source organism: uncultured Alphaproteobacteria bacterium (assembly GCA_963762885.1). Taxonomy (GTDB): domain Bacteria; phylum Pseudomonadota; class Alphaproteobacteria; order Acetobacterales; family Acetobacteraceae; genus JASHVB01. The sequence continues at coordinate 38,790 of CAVXNH010000082.1, read as the reverse complement.
CGCGCATAGCAGTCGCGCTCGCCCGGCATCTTCGGCCATCCGGCGAGTTGCCGCACGCTTGCCAGCAACAGCCGGTCGCGGAGATGCGTGGTGTTGTGTGCATATTCCTCGTAGGAGGAATGCGTGATCTTCTGATTGTGCGGATCGTCCTGGAATTTGCAGGCGGTCACCGCAATGGCCGACAGATATGGCTTGCGGTCAGCGCCGGACTGCAAATACGCATGCGCTATCGCGGTGCTGCGTGGAATGTCGAATGCGAGGATCGCCTCGTCCAACGCGCGCAGGAGTGTCTTGGGTGCGCGACCGCTGGCATCGAACCCTGCGAGTTCCGTGTCCAGAACAGGCGTTTGCCACTTGTTCGACCGCGCCGCGTCGTTGACGAAGTTCGCCATCAGATACAGCACTCGAGGCTGATACGGACTGTCGCTGGTGCGCATCCAGTAGTTCGCCGTATTGCAATAGTCGAACGGATGCTGCCCGTCGGTGAACGCTCGAGGCACCGTGTTCCGCAGAATCAATTCCGCTGCTCCGATCTGGATCGTGTCGCCCAGGCTGCGGATCGATTTGCCGTTTTTCAAATGCAGCGTGAGTTGATCCCACACCGCTTGTTGCTCGCCGGCCATCAGCAGATCGACGAACGCCTCCACCTCGGCCGGGGTCATCGGCGCTTCGTTGGTCTCGCGCAGCTTCTTGCCGGTGTCCGGAAAAGCGGCAGCCAGGATCACGCACGCCGCGTCGTACGCCGAGTAGTACAGCGGCCCGACCGCCATGTCCGGCACGCCGGTATAGAACACGCCATGCGCGCGTTCCCACCCGACATAGTCGGCGAGATCGGCGATCGCCCGCGCCCGCAGCGCCTTGTGTCCGGTGTTGCGTGCCTTGCGGCCCATGATGGTGTCCTGCACGTCGATCAGCCCAAGGAACAACAACTGGTCGCGCAGTTTCGGACGTGCTTCCTCGTCAGCCGCCAGGTCGAGGAACATGCCGTAGGACCGCTGCACCTCGCCGCCCATGGTGGCGAGCATATGCGCGCTCAGACGTTCTTCGATGGTGCCGCCTTCGCGGATCGGCGCCTGGTCCTGGTTCCACACCACCGGCCCGTAATCCGGCGGCGGCACATTCATGCCCTTCATCGTGGCATAACGGCCGGGATATTTCCCCAGCAACTGGTTCCAGATATCCAGCCCGGCCGGGATGTACCAGACGCTCTGCAACAAGGGCAGCAGCCGGTGGGTCTCCGGCAGATACGGCATCAGCGCGGTCGAGGTGCGCAGGCCGAGGATCGTATGGTCGTTGTTCACCAGCACGATCTGCCCGTCGCGCACGTTGATGTGGTTCGGCACTTGCACAAACGGCGCCTCGGCCGCGGTCACCACGCTGAGCGCCTCGCCGACCGAGCGCCCCTCGCGCGCCACCATGCCAAAGAACAGGTCGGTGGTGCGCGGCTGATCGCGTTGCAGGATCGCGTCGGTGAGCGCATCGAAAGCCTTGTCCTGGCGGATGGCTTCGCGGTTCATCAGCATGGTTGTTGTACCCCCTGGACGTCGGCCAACAGCTTGATTGCCGACAAGCCTAACGCCGCAACGCGACAAACAGCAAGCGGGGGCCGTCAACGGTAACTGCACTTCTTTTGGCGCGGAATTCAGGTAACGCCTATGGGCCCTGTTGCGCTCGCCTTGACCTCTCCTGCGATGCGGGAGAGGCTTGGGGAAATAAAGGAGACGCCGGCAATGGAACGCTCATTAGAGCAGCGAACGATGCGCAAGGTGTATTTGCGCCTGCTGCCGTTTGCGATGATCGTGTATTTCTTCTGCTACCTCGACCGCATCAATGTTGGCTTTGCGGCGTTGACGATGAACCAGGCCATTGGTCTGACCGCCGCGGCGTATGGCGTGAGCGCCGGCGCCTTCTATCTCGGCTACTGCCTGTTCGAGGTTCCCAGCAACATCGTGTTGGAGAAAGTCGGAGCGCGGCTGTGGATCGCCCGCATCATGGTGACCTGGGGCCTCGCCTCCGGCGCCACCGCCTTCATCGTCGGCCCCAACAGTTTCCTGCTGGTGCGGTTCCTGCTGGGGATGGCCGAGGCGGGCCTGTTCCCAGGCATCGTCTTGCTGTTCACCTACTGGTTTCCCGACCACCATCGCGCCCGCATCGTCTCCAGCTTCACCCTGGCGCTGCCGATCTCCGTCGCGCTGGGTGCGCCGATCTCCACCGCGGTGCTCGGCATGGACGGGGTCCTCGGCATCGCCGGCTGGAAGTGGATCTATCTCATCGAGGCCGCGCCGACCGTTTTGCTCGGCATCGGCGTGCTGTTCTACCTGACCGACAAGCCGGAGCAGGCGCGCTGGCTCGACGCCGAGGAGAAGGCGTGGCTCACCGGCCGGCTGGCATCGGAACGGCGCGCCGTCGAGGCGGTGCGCACGTACAGTTTCCTGCAGGCGCTGTTCAATCCCAAGGTGCTGCTGCTGTGCCTGAACTACCTGGGCATCGTCACCGCCAGCCTGGGCATCGTGCTGTTCGTGCCGCAGATCATCAAGTCGCTCGGCGCGTCCAACATGGGCACCGGCTACGCCACCATGCTGGCTTACATCTGCGGCGCGATCAGCATGCTGACCTGGGGCTGGGTGTCCGACCGGATGGGTGAGCGCCGCTGGAACCTGTTCTGGGCCTGCATGGTTGCCACCGTCGGACTGGTGATCGCCGGGCTGACCATGGGCACCTGGTGGGCGCTGGCCGGGCTGTGCATCGCCACGGCGGGCTTCTACGGCACCAAGGGACCGTTCTGGTCGATGCCGTCGATGATGCTGACCGGGACGGCGGCGGCGGCGGGCATCGCCTGGATCAACTCGGTCGGCAACGTCGGCGGGTTCTTCGGTCCGGCGATTGTCGGATGGCTGAAGGACGTCACCGGCAGCTACTCGGGCGGGCTGTATGGGCTGGCGCTGTTCACGCTGATGTCGGCCATCACCGCCGCGTTCGGGCTGCACATCCCGCGCCGGGTGGCACGCGTCACGGAGGTCCCGGCGGCAGCAGAGTAACACGACTCGCATCGCGCCGGGGCGTCGTGTAGACGGCGCCCCGGTTGTCCCGCGTTGCGGGTGGCCGCGTCAGGCAGCGACCGGCGGACCTCATGGCTTGCATCCACATTGTCGGCGCCGGGCTGGCTGGCCTGTCCGCTGCGGTCGCGCTGACCGAGGCTCGACGTGCGGTCGCCGTCTACGAGGCAGGCCCGGCGGCGGGAGGGCGCTGCCGGTCTTATTTCGACCGCGAACTCGGGCTGACGATCGACAACGGCAACCACCTGTTGCTGTCAGGCAACCGCTCTGCGTTCGCCTATATCAAGGCGATCGGCGCGGCGGATAAGATCGGCGGCCCGGCCAAGGCGCAGTTCCCGTTCGCCGACCTGACGAAAGGTCTGCGCTGGACCGTGCGGCCCAACGCCGGACCGGTCCCGTGGTGGTTGTTGCTGCCGTCGCGGCGGGTGCCGCAGGCTCGGCTGGCCGACTATCTGGGGCTGCTGTCGCTGATCCGGCTGGCGGACGACACCACCGTTGCGACGGCGCTGCGCCACGGCTGGCTCTACTGGCGGCTGGTCGAGCCGCTGGCGATCGCCGCGCTCAATACGCCGCCGCGCGAGGCGTTGGCCCGGTTGCTTGGGGCAGTGCTGCGCGAGAGCCTGATGCTGGGCGGCGCGGCCTGCATCCCGCGCTTCCCGCGCGCGGGGCTGTCGGATGCGCTGGTCGATCCGGCGATTGCCACGCTGCGCGCGCGCAATGCGGCCATCCATTTCAGCCGGCGGATTGCGGGGCTGGAGATCGCCGGCGACCGGGTCGTGGCGTTGCAGACGCCCGACGGGCCGGTCCCGCTGGCGGCGGACGATGCGGTCGTGTTGGCGGTGCCGCCCTGGGTGGCGACAACCCTGCTGCCGGGCCTCGAGGCGCCTGATGCGTTCGAGTCGATCCTGAATATCCATTTCCGGGTGGCGGCGGATGCCGGCGAGGCCGGGTTCGTCGGCCTGGTCGGCAGCACCGCGGAGTGGGTGTTCGTCAAGCCGGACCACGTGTCGGTGACGATCAGCGCCGCCAACCGTATGGTGGACCAGCCGGCGGAGGCGATCGCCACAGCGGTGTGGCCGGACGTGCGGACGGTCCTGGGCCTGGAGGGCGAGATGCCGCCGTTCCGGGTGGTGAAGGAACGGCGCGCCACGTTCGCCGCCACCGCGACGCAGGAGCGCCTGCGTCCGGTGGCTCGGACCCGGTTGGAGAACCTGGTGCTGGCGGGGGATTGGACCGCGACCGGGCTGCCGGCCACCATCGAAGGCGCCATCCGGTCCGGGCGAAGCGCAGCGGAGGCGTTGCGCGGCGGGTGACGAGATCAACCGGAGGTGCCGCGCGGCAGATGACCTCCGGGTGGGGGGCAGGATTGCGAAGCCGGTTCGCTGGACGTTGGACCGCTGTCCGCGGCGTTCCCGTCAGTCCGCCCCGCCGGCGCCGTGCAAGGCCTCGAGGCCAGGTAGCAGGTCAGTATGCATGTCGGGTCGCGACCCACAGCGGTCCTTTGTAGCGACCGGCTAGCCCACCGACGAACGATGTGGTCAAGTTTGGTGGAGCGATGCGCAGGAGGGATACAGATGCTCGCACCCGGACGCAAAGGCGGAATAGTCACGCTGCTGATCGTGGCAGCATTGCTCGGCTGCGTCGCCAGTGCGGCTGAAGCTGCTGTCCACGTCGAAGGACAGGTCCAGGCAGGCGGTGGCCCCGTCGCCGGATCGACAGTAACGCTTTGGGCGGCAAGCGCCGCTTCACCGGCGCAACTGGCACAGGTCCAGACCGGCGCCGACGGAAGTTTCGTCGTCTCTGCCGACCAATCGCCCGACGGCGCGGTTCTCTATCTTGTCGCGACCGGCGGGGCGCCTGCTGCCAGCAAGCAGGGCGGCAACAATTCGGCCCTCGCCTTCCTGGCGGTGTTGGGCGGCAATGCTCCAGCGCATGTCGTCGTCAACGAGTTCACGACGGTCGCCTCGGTCTGGACGGCCGCCCAATTCCTCGACGGCGCGATGATCAAGGGTCCCGCCCTTGGCCTGCACATCGCGGCGGGCAACGTGCCCAACTTCGTCGATCTCGCAACCGGCGGATGGGGCGAAGCCATCCAAGACCCGCTCAATGGCGGGCAGACACCGACGATGGCCAACTTCGCCACGCTGGCGGACGCGTTGGCCGGTTGCGCGACGCGCGTCGTGGACGATGCCTGCGCCAAGCTGTTCGCCGCGGCGGCGGCGCCTAAAGGCGGCGCGCCGACCGACACGTTGACGGCGGCCGAGGCGATCGCCCGATATCCCTGGTATCAACCCGGGCGGCTGTTCGCCTTGCTCGACGCGTTCTATCCGGTACCGCCGGTCAAGATGAGCGGACAGCCGATGCCGCCGAACATGCGTCCGGTGCCGTTCATGCCGTACCTCATCTGGTCGCCCAGCGCCTGGGTGCTACCGTTGAAATTCGACGGCGGCGGCTATCGGGCGGGTGGCAAGGCCATGTTCGACAGCCAGGGCAACCTGTGGGTTGGCGACAACTTCACAATCGGCTGGCAGGGGCAGGATGCGCTGTGGCAGGGCAACGCCACCAAGTTCGCCCCGAACGGCAAGCCGCTGTCGCCGATCACGACCGGTTTTACCGGCGGTGGGATGGAGGGGGGCACCTTCGGCGCAGCCGTCGACGCGCATGACAATGCCTGGTTCACCACGTACGGCGGCCATTCGATCGCAGTCTTCGACAAGGATGGCAAACCGCTGACACCACCCGAGGGCATCACCTTCGGCGGCCGGCTCGGCTTGATGCAGGGCATCATCGTCGCGCCAAGCGGCGATGTGTGGGCGCTTGGGGCGTCGAAGAGCCAGTTGGTCACCTTCCCGAAAGGCGATCTGACGAAGGGGCGGATCGTTTGCGAGGGCGCGAGCGAGGAACCCTGCAAGTCGTTCCTGGGACCGTTCCAACTCGCGATCGATCAGCAGGACCGGATATGGGTGGCCAACGCCTTCGCGGAGCATGTGACGCGATTTCCGGCCGCCGATCCGAGCAAGGCCGAGACCTTCTATGCCGGGGCAAGCCCCGCCGGCCTCAACGTCGACAGCCGGGGGAATGTCTGGATCCCTACCCGGTTCGGCAATGGGCTGGAGGGCAAGCTGCGTCTGGCGGACATGGATGTCCGGGCGAAACTCGGCGGTGTCGTGCCTGGCATGGACTACATGACGTCAACCATGTCCACGCAACAGGGTGGGACCGACCACAGCGGTAGCGTGACGCTGCTGCGGCCGGACGGCACGCAATATCCGGGTTCGCCCTTCACCGGCGGTGGCCTTCCGGGGCCGTGGGCGGTGGTCCTCGACGGCAACGACAACGCCTGGATTTCCAACTTCGCCATGCCAAACAGCCCGATCGTGGAGCTGTGCGGGGTCCGCACCGAGACGTGTCCGCCCGGCATGAACACCGGCGACCAGATTTCTCCGCCCGGTGGCTATGTTGGAGGCGGCTTGCAGATGCAGACCGACATCGCCGTCGATCCGGCCGGCGATGTCTGGGCGATGAACAACTGGCAGGACATCGGCAGTTGTATTGGCAAGCCCCAAGAGGCGCTCTCGACCCGATGCGGTGGCCAGGGCGTGACGATTTTCTACGGCATGGCCAAGCCGGTGCGCGCGCCGCAGATTGGGCCGGCCAAACCATACGAATGAGCAGTACGGGATAACGGAGGGTGGCTTCAGCACTTTAGTGTGAAGGTTCTTTTCACCCGAAGCGACGGTAATGGCCGGTGGTGGCTACAGCCGGAATCCACCCAAACCGGCGGTAGCGGGCTGGCAGCGGCTACCGCCGGAATCGTTAAGGGTTATCGGACGCCGTGGACGCCTGCCGACACGGACCGCGCGCGACGCTGGGACGGTAGGCGTCCACGGCGTCCGATAAGGCTCGAAGGAGGAAACCGCGGGGAGGTTCGCGATGCTGGCGCCGGCCTATGGTGATTTGATCATCGCGAGAGATAGGCAGTTGGCAGCTTGAAGTCTGGCGCGGCGAGAATTGGTGGCAGTCTGCTCGGCAGGACCGGCACGGCAACGCGATTTGAACCCGATATTGGTGAAATCGGTTGCGCGAAGTACCGCGAGGCCAGGGTGGTGGATCGGGCGGGGCGCAGTCCGGCCGGCGAGTAACCCACCAATTCGACAATCCGGGAACGTGTCACGTGCCTGGCGGTGCTCATGAGCTGTCGAACCTGATCCGCTGCGTCGGACGATACCGCGGTGTGCAACCACGCTCGAATGTCTCGATGACGATCATGCGCCCGCCGCAGCACGGACAGGGATACGAGGCCGGTGTGGGCTCGCCATCGTCCGCACAGCCGATGGCGTCAGGTTGCCGGGGTTGCTTGGGAACACGGAGCAACTGCCGGGCTCGAGCGATATTCTCAGCCCGGCCGCCATTGGCAAACAGGCCGTAATGGCGGATGCGGTGGAACCCGCCGGGCAGCACGTGGATGAGGAACCGGCGGATGAACTCGTCGACGGCGAGTGTCATTACCCTGCCTCGTCGTTGTTCCTTGGCGCGATAGTCCTTCCACTTGAAAGTCACCCGAGCATCGTTGAATGCGATGATGCGGCTATTGGCGATGGCGACGCGGTGGGTGTAGCGCGAGAGATAGGCCAGCACCGCCTCGGGGCCACCGAACGGCCGCTTCGCATAGACCACCCACTCGGCTTTCCATAGCGGAGCGAGATGGTCCTTGAACGTCCTGGGATCCGCCAGTGCGGCCTGACTACCAAAGAACTGCAATTGCCCGGCTTGGTATGCCGCCAATAGCTGCTCCAGGAACAATCGCCGGAACAGTCGCGAGAGGACCCGGACCGGCAGGAAGAGCCCGGGCCGACACGCGATCCAGCGCTCGCCGTCTGGGGAGATGCCGCCGCCCGGCACGATGATGTGGACGTGCGGGTGATGGGTCAGCGCCGAGCCCCAGGTGTGCAGCACGGCAGTCAATCCAACCCGCGCGCCAAGATGCTTTGGGTCCGCGGCGATGGTGATGAGCGTCTCGGCCGCCGCCTTGAACAGCAGGTCGTAGACGACGGCTTTGTTCTGCCAGGCGATGGCGGCAATCTGCGCCGGCAGGGTGAACACTACGTGGAAATATGGGACCGGCAGTAGCTCGGCCTCCCGGTCGGCCAGCCATTGCTTGGCGGCAATGGCTTGGCACTTCGGGCAGTGGCGATTGCGGCAGGAGTTGTAGGCAATACGCACATGCGCGCAATCCTCGCAGCGCTCGACATGGCCGCCGAGAGCCGCGGTGCGGCAGCTCTCGATGGCCGACATGACCTTCAGTTGCGCGAGGCTCACCTGCCCGGCGTTGGCGGTGCGCCAGGCCGGGCCCCCCGCCTTCGCAGGGGCAGGCTCCGCGGCGGAAGATATCCGCCAGCTCGATCGCTGGGCGCGACAAGGGTAGGCCGCGATCAGGCGGGCGGTCTTACCTCGGTCAGCAGCAGGTCGAGTGGGCTGGTGACCTCGCCGATCGCCTTGATGGCGACACGGGTATAGAGCGCGGTGGTGTCGAGCTTCTTGTGACCGAGCAATACCTGGATGACGCGGATGTCGGTCTTCTGCTCGAGCAGGTGCGTGGCGAAGCTGTGCCGCAAGGTATGCATGCCCACGCGCTTGTCGATGCCGGCCCGCTGTGCGGCCACGTGTATGGCGCCGTTAAGCCGTCGCACGGTGAGGGGGTGGCCATGAACACGGCCAGGAAACAGCCAGTCCCTTGGCCGTTTGACCAGCCACCACCGCCGCAGCAGATCGAGCAACTGCTGCGACAGCATCACGTAGCGGTCCTTGTGGCCCTTGCCTTGATCGACCCGGATCAGCATCCGGGCGCTGTCGATATCGCCGACCTTTAGCGAGATGACTTCGGAGGCGCGCAGGCCGGCGGCGTAGGCGATGCTCAGGGCCGCCTGGTACTTGAGGCTTGGAGCCGCTGCCAACAGCCGGGCCACCTCTTCCGGACTCAACACCACCGGCAGCCGTCGCGGCTCGCGGGTGTACACGATGTCTTCGGTCACGTCGCCCCGCCGCAGCGTGACCTTGAAGAAGAAGCGCAGCGCCGTCATTGTGGCGTTCACGCTGGGGACGCCGAGACCGCTGGATGCAAGGTGCAACTGATAACGGCGGATGTCTTCGACGCCGGCCCGGTCTGGCGAACGGCCGAGGAACGCGGCGAAGTTCTTGACCGCCCGGATGTAGCCGGACTGGGTCTTTGCTCCGAGCTTGCGGATGGTCATATCGTCGATCAGGCGCTGGCGCAGCGGGCTGATGGCCGTATCGGTCATTGGGGGCTCCTGTCTTGGGTGAGGTTGTGAAGCCCCTCCATCCCAAGACAGGACCTGCCCGCCGGCTATCGTGCCGCTATCACCTGCGGCGAGTGCTTACCGCGACAGCGGTTTAGTCCATCGACCCAAAGCGGACCTTCATGAGGTTGCGAACAGGCGGCTTTCCGCGCGCACGCTGTCAAGCTTGCGCGCCGTTCAGGTATGGTTTCAGAGCCGCGTAAACGACGCGGTTGACTGGCGTAGGCACGCCACACTCCTTCCCGAGTTCCACGACCTTGCCCGCAAGCCACGGAAGCTCCAGGCGGTTCCCGGCGCGAAGATCGACGGCCATTGATGGCGTCAGGTTCGCTGGGGCACCGCGAACAAAGGCGCGCCAGGTTTCAAGGGCATCGGATGCAAGCTGAACGCCGCACGCTCGACCAACGTCGATCACCTCCCGCATGGCGTCATCGATTACTGGCGCGATCTCGGGATCGTTCCGCAGGTCGCCGATGGGGAGGCGTGTCAGAGCGCAAAGACCGCTGAACGCGACCAACCCGACGAACTTCCACCACCGCTCGGCCTGAATGTCGCACGAAAGTTCGGATTCGATCCCAGCGGCCTGACAGACATCTCGGATGTGTTCCGTACGCGGCTGAATTCGGCCGTCGAGCTCGCCAAAGGCAATTCCATGATGCTTGCCGGACTGGCGGATGACGCCCGGGGCGACAATCGAACCTGTCACCTTCGCGACGCCGCCCAGCACGTGCGATGCGCCGAGGATCGGAACAAGGCGTTCACTGGCATCGACACCATTCTGTAACGGAATCACTGCGGTTCCGCTTCCGATCAACGGGCGGATCTGCTCACCAGCACCCTCGACATCCCAGAGTTTCACACAAAACAACACAAGATCGACTGGGCCGATCGTAGCGGGATTATCAATGGCCTGGACAGGACGCACGATCGTCTCGCCGCGGTCCCCTTCGATCCGCAGACCATTATCACGCATGGCTGCGAGATGCGCGCCGCGGGCGAGGAACGTGACATCCTCACCGGCGGTCGCCAACGACGCACCAAGCGGAGCACCGATGCCCCCAGTGCCGATGATAGCAATTCGCATAGCGTGGACCCTCCCACCCGTACCGCTTGCAGTTTCTGCGACATCGAATCGGAGCCTATTTGGCGATGGCTGCAGCGTAAAGCTGCTTGGAAGTGTAGTTCGGGAATGTCCGCAAACCACCCAAACCGGCGGTAGGGCGACCGGGGCGGCTACCGCCGGATCAATTCCGGCGGTTCAGGCCGGACGCCCCAGCTACCGCAGCATTGTTTGCATCTGGTGACACGAATGTTGGGTCCACGCCCATCTGGTCGCCCACGTGATCGCGGAGGACATGTCGGCCTGTCACCCAACGTCGCAAATTACGCACTCCAAAAGGCGCTCCAGCCGATTGTCTCGCCTCGCGTCCGCATCCCACGCTGCTCGCGGTCAGCGTTGCAGCCAGCCGTTCAAGGTGAAGCGGCTGTCCTCGAAGGCCCCGGATCGCACGTGTAGCGGCAGAACCTCGTGCAGCAACCGGCTTTCGAAAAACACGATCATATTGTCCGCCGGTGTCACATCCTCAAATCGCGTATGATCGTGCTGCGGCAGCGCTGCATTGACCGTCTCGTAAAGTCGCAAGGCCCCGCCGCTGAAACCGCATGGCTGCCGAACCATGAAGTAATAGACGAAGCTGATCTCACGCCGTTCGATCTCCGGTGCCGCGACATCGTTGTGCACCCTGAAGTAATCACCGTCACCGTGCACCGTCATATGCAGTTCGACTCGACTTGGGACAAACGCCGGCAGCATCAGGGCCGTGCAGACCGCCGGCAACACGGCCATGATCTCCTGCTGTATTGGCTCGTAGAGCATCGGCAGGGAGTCCTCGAACACCACGCGCGAACGGCGGTAGCCGGGCTCATTGCTCGTCACCGACGACGGAACGAAGTGATCCCGCAACTGCAGGGCGGTTTCCACCGCTGCCGCGTGCAGATCGGGTGACAGGAAATCCGGGATGATGAAGCACCGGGCCGGCATCGGCCCGTTGGCAGGCGCGCCCGATGCTCCGTCGGTTTCGCCTGCCAGCACGAGGTTCAGCATGCGCAACGCCACGTCGGCCCGCCGGTCCGCCGACAGGGCCGGGTCTTCCAGCAAGGCTTCCAGCGTATCGATGGCTCGGTCCATCAAGGCTGCCAGCCGAAGCTGCGCCGGTTGAGGCACAGACGCTTCATCCATTCATAGACCATCCTTCCGGGCAGCACCTGTCCCAGTGGACGGCGGAAACCCGAAGGCCACCAGCAATTCATCCTGCGACACCTCGGCGGCCATCGGATCGGTTATGCCGCGCTGCGCCTTTTGCAACAGGCTTCGGGCCGCACTGTCGTCCGGTACCTCGGCAACATAGTGGGCCAGGTGTGCCGCGGCCATCGCGGGCAGATCGTCGGCCAGCAGCGCTCCGCCAAGCAGCAAGTCCAACGGAGGATAATTCGCCAGAACCGTATCGAGCGACTGCGCCAGGTTGACGGCACGCCCGAACTCCCCCGCGCGGAACGCCAACAAGGCGCGATAGTAGCGGACCGAGGGATCGGCGGCCGGCAACGGCGAGGCATCCAGCGCCGCCTGCGCCGCGGCGACGTCCCCCTCGTAGATCAATGCACGCGCCGCGCCCAGGGTCGGCGGAATCGGATCGAACGTCTCCGGCGCGCCGCGCCGCACCAGTTCGCCATAGGCCGCCGCGCTGCCGCCATAATCGCCGGTGGCATAGGTGTACTCGCCGGCCAGGCGCAGCGTCGGCGAGGCGTCGGGCCCCGCCTGCCGGGCACGCGTCAGACAATCGGCTGCGGCGGACTCATCGCGATCCTGCCACAGCGCCAGCATGCCGAGCCGGGACAGTGCATCGACGTTGTCTGGATCGATCGCGAGCACCGCCCCGAAGCCCTCACGGGCTTCGTCGATCTGCGAAAGCCCGAGATGCGCCCGTGCCTGCAACATCAGGAGCATGGCGCGATGCCGGGGAGATGACGTCGCCTCGGGCTGGGTCGCCTGCAGCACGTCCTGGAACCGGCCAGCCCGCAGCAGCGCCAGGACAAGCGGCACGTCGACGCGATCGGCGGGCACGCCCAGGGTCTCCGCGCGCTGCAGGGCGGTCACCGCCATCTCGTCGTTGCCCGCGGCCAGCGCGAACTCGCCGAACACCTCCTCGCCGAGGGCAGAGTCCGGGCCGCTGCGCAGGGCGTTGTGCAAGGTGATCGCGATGCGCCGTACCGCAGCGCTGGCGCGTGGCCGGTCCGGCTCGCCGGTGGCCTCGTCGCACAATCCGGCATAGAGCGTGCCCAATGTCTCGAGCACCTGCGGATTGGCGGGATTGCTCGCCAGAAGGTCGGCCGCGACACGAAGTCCCGCGTCGTTGTCATGCGCTGCAACCAGCCGGCGTATTTCGCCGACCGAGGGCCGGTGCCAGAGCCATGACCCGAAAGCGACCCCGCCGATCGCAAGGGCGGCTATTCCGCCCGCAGCCAGCGCGAGTCCGACCGATCGACGGGCTATTGGTCTTCGTCCTTTGCCTCGGCCCATTTCTCGAGCACTTGGCGCACTCGTTCACGCACGCGCTGTGCCAGCACCCCACCACCGGTCAGGGCTATAGCGCTCCCGAGAAGGAGGGCGCTTCCGGGTTCGGGAACCGCGCTGGACGGTCCGGGGCTGGGTGGTCCCCCAGGCGCCGGGCCGGGACTGGGCGCAGGCGCTGGTGCCGGGCTGAAGATCCGAATGCGATGATGGTGGGTGTTGGACGTGATCGGGCCACCGGGGCTCGGACTGGTGGTATTCGACGAGATCGGGCCGCCCGGAAACCGGTTGTGCAGGTTGGACGTGATCGGGCCGCCGGGGCTCCCAATGGTGGTATTGGACGAGATCGGGCCGCCCGGGAATCGATTGTGCAGATTGGAGGTAATCGGGCCGCCGGGACTCCCAATGGTGGTGTTTGACGAGATCGGGCCGCCGGGACTCGGACTGGTGGTGTTGGACGAGATCGGCCCGCCCGGGCGCCGACCGCCGGTGTTGGAGGTAATCGGACCGCCGGGGCTCGGACTGGTGGTGTTGGAGGTAATCGGACCGCCCGGAGACGGGGCAGGAGACGGGGCCGGACTACCGGACGGAGCCGGACTGGTGGTGTTGGACGAAATCGGCCCGCCCGGGCTGCGGCCGCCGGTGTTGGAGGTAATCGGACTGCTCGGGCTCGGGCCTCCAGGAGACGGGGCCGGACTACCGGACGGAGCCGGACTGGTGGTGTTGGACGAGATCGGCCCGCCCGGGCTGCGGCCGCCGGTGTTGGAGGTAATCGGGCTTCCAGGAGACGGGGCAGGAGACGGGGCCGGGACTACCGGACGGAGCCGGACTGGTGGTGTTGGACGAGATCGGTCCGCCCGGGCTGCGGCCGCCGGTGTTGGATGTAATCGGACTGCCGGGAGACGGGGCAGGAGACGGGGCCGGACTACCGGACGGAGCCGGACTGGTGGTGTTGGACGAGATCGGCCCGCCCGGGGCTCCGGCCGCCAGTGTTGGAGGTAATCGGGCCGCCGGGAGACGGGGCAGGAGACGGGGCCGGACTACCGGACGGAGCCGGACTGGTGGTGTTGGACGAGATCGGCCCGCCCAGGCGCCGACCGCCGGTGTTGGAGGTAATCGACCCGATGGGGCGCGGCCTGTGCGAGAGTAAGCCCGCCCATCGCAAACGATGACACGACCGGGCTGACAAACCCACTGCCCAGGATCAATTTTCGTACGAATGACCGCCGAGATCGCTCGACGTTGGTAAGCAGGATTTCCGGCAGGTCGTCCGGTTCCATTCGGGTTCTCCCCCACCGTCTTAATGGTATGCGGGTGTGACACCTTACGCAAGGAATTCGATGCGCCCCCGTCAACCGTCTTCCGGCTCCTGCTCAGCGGATCAGTCCTTCCAGGCGCAGCGCTTCGAGGCACTCTGTCACCTCCTCGGTTGGCGGCGATGTCAACTGCCAAGCCTGCTGCACCATCCGCACCAGGTCGTCCACGGCGTTGCAGCCATTGCACAATTCGAAGACGATCGCCGCAGTCTGATTGAGGTAGTGCACGCGGTCGCGGTCGCCTGATAGATGACATAGCCGTCCGTCACGGGATTGATCTCGAGACCTTCCGCCTTGTCGGGTCTGTCGTTTGTCGCCTCGGTCATGGCGGTTACACTGAGATGAATTCTTCAGGCGGATAGAGTTCCGCAACGGCGCGCCGCAGTCGCGCGGCGCTGTGCTGCGCGGCGACGAGGTGCGTGGCTTGCTCGGTGCGCGCCGCGGCCAGATCAGGCTGCAGCGCAACCGCGAGGCAGGCGCGGGCGAAGTCTTCGGCATCGTCGGCGAGCAGGAGATGGTGTTTGTCGGTTACCGCGATGCCCTCGGCGGCGAGGCTGGTGGCCACAACCGGCACGCCATAGGCAAAGGCCTCGAGGATCTTGATCCTGGTGCCGCCGCCGGCGCGCACGGGGACAACCGCCATGTCGGTCGCGGCGTAAAGCGGCGCCAGGTCTTCGACATAGCCGTGCAGGGTTACCTCCGGGATCCTGGCAAGGTCTCGCAAAGCGGTGGTGTCGCCCGCGCCGGCCAACTCTATGACGATTGCGCGGCCGGTCAGCCGGCGCAAGGCTGGCAGCACTTCGTGGCAGAGAAACAGTGCTGCATCGGTGTTCGGCAAGTAGCCGAGCGTCCCGACGAACAGCAGCCGCAGCGCGTCGTGCGCCGCAGGCCGCGGCGGCCGTACCAGCGGCCCTATGCTGTTGGGCAGCACGGTAAATCGCGCGTCCGGGAAACTCTCGGAGAGGCGGCGTGCATCATGCGCAGAGCATGCGGCGACCCGGTCGAAGGCGGGCAGGTAGCGGGTGGCGAAGTCGCGATACTTCCGTGCCTCGGCGCGGGTGGCCCAGGCAGTACCCGGATCGCCGGCGGCATCGTATAACGCGGCGAGCCGTTCGTGCGAGACCACCTCATCATCGTCGAGATCAAGCACCAGGAACGGCCGGTCTGGCTGCTGCGTGCGCAGGAAAGGATTGATGACGGGTGCGAGATACAGCCGCATGACGTGAACCGCCCGCGGCCGCACGCCGCGGCTCCATTCGACGAGGCGGCGTCCGCTCTCGCTGGTGCAGGCGCGGCTCAGGAACGGCTTGGGATAGGCCAATGCCGCCCGCGCGCGTTCATCGGGGTCGCGGATACTGGCGATCAGCGCGAACAGCGGATCGAGCGTCTGCGCCGGATCGAGCACCACGCTGCGCACCGTGTGCCGGCGGACAAAGTCGTCGGGCGGACCGGCTTCGCCCGCGACCGGCAGCACGCACAGATGGACCTCGAAACGCTGTGCCAGGGCCTCCAGGATCGCGGCTGCACGCATCGCCAGGCCGTTGCCGGTGGTTCGCGGCATCAGTGGCGTGACATACACCAGGGCCGGACGCGGCGCCGGCGCGGCGGGGTGGCTGCCATCCGGAGCAGCGCTTGCCGGCCCGTTCATGCTTGCACCTGCCCGGCGCCCGGCAGCCGCCTGGCGATTTCCGCCGCGGCGCTGTCGAGATCGCCGAGTTCGACGACATAGGTGGCAGCCCGGTCCACCATTGCGCAGAGATCGGCAAGCCAGGTGTCGTGTCGAACGGCCGGCGCCAGGGACCGCGCCATGACGCGACGAACCATCTCCACCTTGCCGCAGGGCCGGATGACGGTCCGAGCACCGAAATTGGGTTCCAGGTCGAAGATTGCACCGACCGGGGCAGCGGCGATCCGCCATGGCCTGCCCAATTCAACCGGATCGAGCGACACCCGGTAGCCGGCGCGCGGCTGCGCTGCGATGGCGCGGAACCGCTCGATGTCCGCCAGTTGCGGCAGCAAGGGAACGCTGTCCTCGCCGAGGATGAAGTTCTGTGGCCACGCGATGGCCTGGCGGTCGCGCAACAACGCCCAGGCGTCGCCCGAGAACGCGAAACCGTCCAGCATCAACCGAACCGCCAGCGTCGTCTTGCCGGCACCCGTGGCGCCGAGCACCAGGAAGTGTTCTGCCTCGCTCCATCCGCACGCGGCGGCAACGAAGCCGTGGTCGGCAAGCAGTGCGACGGCGTGGTCGTGCAGGCGACGATAGAGCGAGTCGACAACGTTGGTGACGTCGAGTTCGAAATCCTCCGTGCCGTCGCCCTCCATCCGGAACGCATCGCCGGTCCAGGTGACCGAGCGAGTCTCGCGATGGTGGATCGGCACCTCCTGCACTGCGCGCAGTGCGAGAGCGTCGAACGCATCGCGCACAGCGGGCGCGTTGGTCTCGATCTCGAACACGCAGGACAGCAGGCGTATCTGGCTTTGCCCGCGGAATGCGGCGGAGTCCTCCGGTGCGTTGGGAGCCGGCGTGGGATCGTCGTGCGCGTGCAGGACTTCCAGATTTGGCATTCCCCAGCACTGATGGCCCATGTCGATGGCCATGATCCCCAGACCCTCGGTTTCGATTTCCCCGTTGACGTTGGGACCCAAGGGGTGAGGACGGCGCGCGGCCCGGCTGGCCGCGCCGTAGGGGAAGCTGGGGAAGATCAGGCCGTCGCGATGCAGGTCGGCGCGCACCAGAAGCACCGTGCCGCCGACCGAATCGAGCCGCACGAGATCCGGGCCGTCGCGCAAATCCTCCAGCAGGATACGACCATTGTCGCGCCACCCGTTGCGGTCGAAGGTCGCGCCGCCCGGCTGCACCACGCAGTGCGGGTGCACGATGTCGCGCCCGGTGGCCAGAAGCCGTTCGATCAGATCGGGCGGATAGTCGACGATGTCGACATCCAGCCAAAGCACCCAATCCTGCTCATCGAGAGCGTGGAACAGCAGATGATTGCGCGCCTTCGCCAGCACCTTGCGGCGCGGCAGTTGGAACGCATGGTGCCAGCGAGGCAGGCCGAAGGGGATGCGGAAGCCGAAATCCCTGCGCCAGATGTTGGTGCTGTGGTACTGCGCGGAAAGATCGGCCAGCCGGCTGGCGAAGCGCGCGTAGCTGTCGTCCTCGCTGTCGCTTTCCAGCATACCCAGCGAGATCTGCCGTCGCGGATAGGTGAGCCTGGCCAATCCGGCAAAATAACTGTCGAGAAACCGCACCGCGTCCTTGATCGGCGTCAGGATCAGAACCGTTTGGTTTAACGAATAATTCTCCCCCTCCCCTTGAGGGAGGGGGTTGGGGGGAGGGGTGCGTTCAGCGGAGGACAGCGGCTGTACGAACCCCTCCCCCCAACCCCCTCCCTCAAGGGGAAGGGGAGCAGTGTTCTCGTCCGACATCATCGGCGCTCGTAGCCGCTCGACTTATACGCCGTGCCGGGGGTCAACCAGTTGCGCCCTGGCGCGACCTCGCCGTTTGCGGCGAGGCCGGTACGCACGGATCGGATCAGGCGGGCGCGCGCCGGCGTGGTCACGGAATCCGCGTCGTCCTGCATCAGGCGCGTGGCGATCGCGGGGTCGATCGCGGACAGCAATCGCACCGCACCGAGCACGTCGCGGGCGACCTCATGGTCGGTTGGCAGTGCCGCGCCGATGTCGAGCATGCCGTCGAGCAATGCGAGCAAAACCGCCGACGTCGCATCGGACACAACAGGCACAGCGCGCGTGGCGCGCAGTGCGAGTTCTACCGGCATGCCGGGCGGCTGCAGCATGCGGCCGCGCCAGACGCCGTCGGTGTGCTGCACCATTGTGTGGACCGGCACGCCATTGCCTTCGATCCTCAACTCGGGACCGAGATCGCCATCGGCGATGTACCAATAGCGTTCCTGTGTGACGTTCGACTGGATGCGGTGATCCGGTAGCAAGGCGACTGCCCGCTCGTCAGAGGACACCCGCGTCATGGTGAAGTTGCGTGTTTGCGCAAGCATGCGTTCGATGTGCCGCGCCGCGTCGGAGCGCGGCGGCGGATTGAACACCCGGCCGTCCCACGCCGCCTTCAGCTCTTCCAGCAAGGCGTGGCATTCGTCCTCCAGCCGGAAGCCGTCGACGTGCGGATTGTCGCCATGCAGGATCCATTTCGCCCAATTCCGGTGCTGGAACAGGTCACGGCTCCGTCCGGGTCGCGCTGGCAAAGCGTGCCGTGCAGCGTCTTCGGATGATGCCGTATCAGGTGAAACGGCTGCTGCAGCTTCAGCCAGGCCAGCAGGAACGTGTCCTTGTCGCCATGCAGGAAGCGGTAGAATTCCGCGGAGCGCTGGTTGATCCAGTGGGTCAGGCACAGCGCGCGCCAGCAGCGCGCCTTGTCCAGCACCATCTGGCCGGATTCGAACGACGGCATGTCGAGATATTCGATATCGCCGATGCTCCAGGCCGCGTTCGTTCGGGTCAGACGAACGACATCGGGCCAGAACAGCGCGCCGCAATCCCGGTATTCCGGCAGTTCGAACAGAAAGGCCGGATCGCGCACCGGAAGATTGTCGGCATCGAGCAATAGCACCTCGGCGAAACGTGAGTGCAGCAGGGCATAGGCTTTCAGCTCCCAGCCGCCGAGCAATTGGACAGGGTGACGTTTGGCCACTTCATGGGCGTCTACCGCCTCGGCCCCGGCCTCCTCGATCAGTCCGCGCATGGGCGGACCCATCTCCTGCGGACCCAGGTGCCAGACCTCGATGGGCAGAGTGCAGCCAAGCCGCCGGCGCAGCATCGAAATGGTGATCCAGGCGCAGGTGAACATGCGCGCGCCACCGGCGCAGATGACAATTCCCCGGCCGGCGAAACGATCCCGCGGGAATGGCGCGTCGGCGGCCGCCGCCTGTGCCAGGTCGGCCTTGAGTTGTTGCCAGTCAGTCACGGCGGCATTGCGAAGCCGTCATGGTCATTCCGGCGCCGTCGCGACAGCGCGAGCCGTGCGTGCTTCAGCGAGCTGGCGCTTGACGCGGAATTCGAGGTTGTCGGGGCAGCGCCACTCCGCCCGCCGGAAGAACGCCTCGCTCTCCTGCCATCGGCCGACGCGGAAGGCCCACTGACCGGCCTCCGCCAAAGCGCCGGCGCCTAGCACCCGGCGGTCGTACGCGGTTTCGGTCAGCATCGTCTCCGGATCGATGGCGGCGAGGTATTCGTAGATCGGCAGGGCGTCCTCGTAACGTCCGGCCGCCATCAACGCCTGTGTCATGAGCCATTGCAGGAACGGATCCTCCGGGTGCATGGTGATCGCTTCGTTCAGCAGGTCCATGACGTCAAGCCCGATGTCTAGACGCCGCCTGACGAGTTCAACGAAGCACAGCGACGCCTCGGCCGGGGACGGCCGCACGCGGCGGGCGATCCCGATGCCGGTCTGCCAGGCGGCTTCCGCCTCCTCCATCCGGCCAAGATCGCGATAGACGGTGCCGAGGTGCCACCAGAGAAACATCCGCTCGGGTTTGACGCACACCTCCTTCTCCAGGATCGTCAGGTTGCGCTGTAGCTTGTGCGACTGATCGCCATCGTAGCCGAGGTGATCGATGGTGAGATTGCTTGATCCGCGCCGGCCCTGTCCGGTTTCGATCATCTGGTTGATATCGGGCATCATGGTTTCGTGGATGGCGCCGCGGAAGCGGATGCGCGGATCGCGCCGGAACAGCCGATGCTCGGGATAGGCGGTGTAGCCGGTGCGTGGATGGAAGCGGACCGTCGTCGCGCACAGCGACGGATCGCCCAGCTCCAGTTCCAGCCGGGCCCGGTCATAGGGCCGCACCCGTTCATCGGCATCGATGTAGAGAATCCAGTCGCCGACCGCGTGGTCGAGCACCTCGTTGCGCGCCGCAGAGAAATCGTGGCGCCAGGTATGGTGGTGGACGTGCGCGCCATGCGCGGCGGCGATGTCGGGCGTGCGGTCGGTCGATCCGGTGTCGACGACGACGATCTCGTCGACCAGGCCGACGATGCTATCCAGGCAGCCGGCGAGGAATCGTTCCTCGTCCTTCACGATCATCGCCGCGGATACCAGCTTGCCCAAATCCCACTCCGTGCTGATGGCAACGGATAGCGGCGCGCAAGCGCCTTCCCGCCTTGACGCGTCGTACGGTGGACGATCCTAGGGCATGCAGGTTTGAAAAGGAACCGTCGGTGCTGCTGCATACGACCTGCAAGGTGGACGCCGCTACGCTGCGCGATCACGCACGTTCGCTCTTGTCCACGGCTGCGGCGGCGTGGCGCTGTTCGGCACCACCGGCGAGGGCCCCTCATTCTCCGCGGCAGAGTGGTTGACGACGCTGCCTGCGCTGCTGGAGCAAGGTATCGCGCCAGAGCATCTGCGCTGGGTGTCGGCATCACCGCCATGCTGGAAGCGGTTGGTTTATGCCGCGACGCGCTGGCGACTGGCCTGACCCAGGCGCTCGCCCGGCCGCCGATTTTCTTCCCAGACCTGACCGAGGACGGTCTGGTCGATGCTTTCGCCACCCTCTTGGATGACATAGACGAAGTCCTGCTTGCCGAAGCGTCCCTTGGCGGTGCTGTTGGAGGTTAGTGGCTTCGGCACAAACGGCGTCATCCCCGCGCTTTGGCACGCCACGATCTCCTCGCCTTTGAAATACCCGCGGTGCGCGACGACCTCGAGGCCTTTACGACCCATCGCGGTTTGCATCTGCTTCGACATCGAAACGATCTGGCCCCGGTCGTTCCCGACATTGGTGACCTCGTGCGCGACGATCAGGTGATGTTGAGCATCCACGGCGGTCCGGACGTTGTAGCCCACGACGCCGGTTCCCTTGCCGCTTGTAGCCATGGAGCGGGCATCGGGTGCTCTGTGCGGTGGCAGCTTCCTCCTGGTCCGCCGTGTCGAGCGCCGACAGGTAGCGATTGATGCCGGCTTCGATCTGCTCCAGGCGCCGTTGCATCTTGGCGCTGGTGAAGTTCCGATCCCGATTATTGACAGCCTTGAACCTGCTGCCATCAACTGCGACCACCGCCTGCGAGAACATTTCAATCGACGGCAGAGCACGATGAACTGTCGGCAAACACCGCGAATAGCCGGACCATTGTCCTTGCGGAAATTGGCGATCGTTTTGAAATCCGGCATCAATCGGCCGGTCAGCCACATCAGTTCGACGTTACGTTGGGTCTCGCGCTCCAGGCGTCGGCTCGACTGAACGCGGTTGAGATAGCCATAGAGGTAGATCTTCAGCAGGGCCGAGGGGTGATAGCCTGGCCGACCTGTCGCTTGAGGGGTCATACCCTCAAAACCCAGCTTCGTGAGATCGAGCTCGCCAACAAAGACGTCGATCACGCGAACCGGATTGTCCTCGACTACGTAGTCTTCCAGGCGACAGGGTAAGAAGGTGTCCTGCGTGCGCTCCTCGCTTTGCACGAAACGACTCATCCTCACATTCCCCGCCGCGGCTATACCTCGATTCTGGCAATGGCCGCCGTGACCGAGTCACGGGTTTTTACACAGCCTGCACCCATAGCGGCGGCAGGGCGCCGCAGCGGCTACTGCCGGAATGGATCCGAAGCCGGCCTTGCCGCACTGGCGTGGCAACGTATCTTATGGACCAATGTCTGACGGCACCGAAAATGCAGTGTAGAGCGGAGGATGACGCCAATGGCCCAGGAACCCATTCGCTTCGATGATGGAGCAGCCTACGACCGCGGGATGGGCAGTTGGAGCTTGCTCGCGGGACAGGTCTTCCTCGAATGGCTGGCGCCTGCGTCCGGTCTGCGATGGATCGACGTCGGTTGCGGCAGCGGGGTCTTCACCGAATTGCTCGTCCAGCGATGCGCACCAGCCGAGGCGCAAGGCATCGATCCATCCGAGGCACAACTGTCTTTCGCACGCGCGCGTCCGGCAGCGCGCAGTGCGGTATTTCAACAGGGCAACGCCATGGCGTTGCCATTCGAGACCGACCGATTCGATGCCGCCGTCATGGCGTTGGTGATTTTCTTCGTTCCCGATCCGGCGACAGGTGTTGCCGAGATGGCGCGCGTGGTTCGCCCCGGCGGCCTGGTCGCGGCATACGCGTGGGATCTGGCCGGCGGCGGCTTTCCCTTCGCGCCGATCCACGACGAACTGAGAGCAGCGGGCGCCGCGCCGTCGCTGCCGCCGAGCCCCGACGCTTCGCGCGAGGCGACCCTGCGAGACCTGTGGACAGCAGCGGGGCTGGAGGCAGTCGAGAACTCGTGAAATCACGGTGCATCGGACCTTCGCCGATTTTGACGACTTCTGGAACTCAAGCACCAGCACGACGGGGACCATGCGGGCGACCTTCGCCGCGATGACCGCCAGCGACCTCGACCGCTTCAAGGCACGACTGCGCGCGCGACTGCCGCCAGACGCGCAGGGACGCATCACCTACGCAGCGCGCGCCAACGCGATAAAGGGCCGTGTGCCGAAGGCGGCCTGATCGTGCAGTCGTGGGCTCGTTGGTGACAGCGTCGGCTGCCTCGTCGATAGTCATGCGATCTCCTGTGCGCGACGCAGCACAGCATGCCGTCCAAGTGTTTGACACGCGGCAAAGCAAGCAAGATTTTTACCCAGATACGAGTAGATGAACGCAAAACACGCGGATGGGCCGGAGTCCGGCATGATCGTTCACTGCAGTGACCGCAGCACCACACCCTGGAGAGCAGCGCCGGTGCGGCAGCCCGTGTCTCATCCGCGTGTTTTGCGTACATCTGCCGGCATTTGCGTTAAACCCTTGCTTGCTTCGCCGCGCCCCGCACCGTGCCGCGGACGACGCTGGCTCCTGCGCGCCAGTCAGGCCAGCCGCTCCCGCCGCCATGGTTGCGCCCCCTGTCACAAGCGCTAGACAACACTCCGGCAGCGCGTCCTCCCTAGGCGGCAGGCGCGCAGACATGGAGGCGAAGGCATGCCCAATGTAACCGTGATCGGCGCCCAGTGGGGCGACGAGGGCAAGGGCAAGGTGGTGGACTGGCTCGCCAGCCGCGCCGACATCGTCGTGCGCTTCCAGGGCGGCCATAACGCCGGCCACACCCTGGTGGTCGGCAACGAGACCTACAAGCTGTCGCTGCTCCCCTCCGGCCTGGTGCGCGGCAAGCTCGGCATCATCGGCAACGGCGTCGTCGTGGACCCCGAGGCGCTGCTCGCCGAAATCGAGAAAGTGCGCTCCCAGGGCCTGAGCGTGACGCCCGACACGCTGCGCATCGCCGAGAACGTCACGCTGATCCTGCCGCTGCACTCGGCGATCGACCGGGCGCGCGAGGCGGCGCGTGGCGACCGCAAAATCGGCACCACCGGCCGCGGCATCGGCCCGGCCTATGAGGACAAGGTCGCCCGCCGCGCCATCCGCCTCGCCGACCTGGCGGAGCCTGAGACCGTGGCGGCGAAACTCGACGAGTTGCTGCTGCACCACAACACCTTGCTCGCCGGCCTGGGTGCGCCGACCTTCGCCAAGCAGGACCTGCTGGACCGGCTGATGGCGCTTGCCCCCAAGGTGCTGCCGTTCGCCGAACCGGTGTGGGAGCGGCTGGACGAAGCCCGCCGCGCCGGACGCCGCATCCTGTTCGAAGGCGCGCAGGCAGTGATGCTCGACGTCGATCACGGCACCTACCCCTTCGTCACCTCCTCCAACACGGTGGCCGCCACCGCCGCGGCCGGATCGGGCATGGGTCCGTCCTCGGTCGGCTTCGTGCTGGGCATCGCCAAGGCCTACTGCACGCGGGTCGGCTCCGGCCCGTTCCCCACCGAACTGCACGACGCAACCGGGCAATTGCTCGGCGATCGCGGCGCGGAGTTTGGCACGGTGACCGGGCGGCGCCGCCGCTGCGGCTGGTTCGACGCGGCACTGGTGCGCCAGGCGGTCAAGGTCGGCGGCATCCACGGGCTGGCGCTGACCAAGCTCGACGTGCTGGACGGGCTGCCGGAATTGAAGCTGTGCACCGGCTATCGCATCCGCGGCGAGCGCTTCCGCCACCTGCCTGCTGCCCCCGGCGCCCAGGCCGCCGCCGAACCCGAATACGAGACGCTGGAAGGCTGGTCCGGATCGACCCGAGGCGCCCGGTCCTCGGCGGACCTCCCCGCCCAGGCGATCAAATACGTCCGCCGCATCGAGGAACTCGTCGAAGCCCCCGTCACCCTGCTCTCCACCAGCCCGGAGCGCGACGACACGATCCTGATGAAGGACCCGTTCGAGGGGTAGTGGCGCTCCGTCGAAAGAATGCTCCCCCTCCCCTTGAGGGAGGGGGCCGGGGGGAGGGGTTCGTGCATCCGGAAAAGTCGGGGGCACGAACCCCTCCCCCCAGCCTCCTCCATCACGGGGAGGGGGAGGCTCTTCCGATCGCCCCTGCGTCATGACCGGCCGCCCTTCCGCACGCGGCGGCGCAGCTCCCTGACGTGCCTGCGCGACGCTGCGCAATGATCGAAGCGGTCCGCTGCTTCCGATAACGCCGTCGTTCTCGGAACGCGCATCGGCGATTGACAATCATACGGCAATGCCGTATATAAAGCGCGCTGACCAATGGGCAGCGTTAATGTACTTTTTTAGATATGGAGAACAATCATGATTCAAATTTTCCTCAGCGGAGCATTGCATGCACAGCGCTGTTCAAACTCCGGCCTTTCTTGCGGACGCTAAGGACGCCGGAATCGGGACGCAAGAACGGGAAGCAATAGTCAACAGCCTGTCGGCCAATCCAAGCGCCGGAGTCGTAACCAAAGGCACGGGTGGCGCTCGCAAGGTTCGCTTTGCGGGGCGTGGGAAGGGGAAGAGGGGCGGGTACCGCATCATCACCTACTACGGCGGTGAGGACCTACCCGTCTTCTTGCTCAACGTATTTTCAAAGGGAGACAGAGTTCGATCTGTCTCAGGCTGAGCGGAATGAGCTCCAGAAGGAGCTTAAGGGCCTCGCCGACGACTATCGAAAAGGAGTACCGCCTTAATGTCGCGAGCAGGTAGTCGCATCCTCCAAAGTGTCCGCGAGGCCCGGGCCTATGCCCGCGGCGAGGCCGCGGAGGGCTTTGCTGTCCACGTGCCAGAGAACGTGGACGTGAAGGCGATTCGCACCAAGCAAGGTCTAAGCCAGGAAGCGTTTGCGCTGCAGGACCGGCTTCAGTCCGGCGGCCGTGCGTGACTGGGAACAACACCGGCGGCAGCCGGAACAGGCGGCGCGCGTGTTGTTGCTGGTGATCGCTCACCACCCGGAAGCAGTGACGAAATCTCTGGCGGCGGCCTCAGGTGCGTCGCTGTCCACGACGTCGCCCTCCATCCGTCCCGCCGGCAACGTTGCCGCGCGTCCCGCGCCACGCCGGGCGAGGGCGCCTTGATCAACCACGCGTCTCCGGCAACGTAAGCAAGCATGCCGCCAGAGTACCCAGCGTAGGGCGATGGGGCGCGATAATGCCGTCGCTCTCGGAATTGCGCGCTTCCGCTTGAGACTGTCAGGCTTAGTATGTATTCAGTGCGCATGCAGGCGCGCGCGACGTAATCCGGAAGCTGATGGATGGCACAAGGCGCGGCCGAAAGGATCGCACCGGCATTGCCGCCATCCAACGACCCCCGGAACCGTCACCGTTACGGTGCATGGCGGCAGCGACTTCAAGCAGCGGGATATCGCCTCGATCGAGCGCCAGGCCGGCCGGAAGCTTCGGAAGCACCGATCGCCAGGTGCTCCACTACGACCCGGCGTTGATTGTACCGGACGACGGCGGCGATCGACAGCAACGTCAGGCGATGTAGCCCGGCGCCAGCGCGAAGGCGCCGTCGCGCTCTGAATTGGCGAGCGACATGACGACTTCGTTGGTCGGATAACCATTGTGCTGGGTCGGCGTGAACGTCAGGTCGCCGAATAGTCCCGGCCAATTGCTCAGTTGGTTCCAATACCCGATAATTGCGTCGGCCTCGCTGGAGCCGGTCTTGGCAACGGCGTCGGCAACCAGGTGCACGGCATCGACCGCGGAGACAATCCAGTAGAGCGTGGTGTCGGCGAGCTCGATCTTGCCCTTGACCTCGTCGACGAACGCCTGCGTGCGTGCCGGCAGTTGCCCCCGCCGTCGAAGCTGCACGTCCGGTAGCCGATGATGTAGACCTTCTCCCAGTACGCCGGCTTCTCGAGCAGGCGCGCGACATCGCCCGATCCCATGGCGGGGTGGCCGGCAAACGGCACATTCCAACCGATCTGCCCTCTCGCGTTCATCAAGCGGGCGTTGAGGCCGGTGCTGTAACTCCAGACCACGACCGCCTCCGCCCCGGCGTCGCGCGCGCGCAGCAGATTGGGCGAGGCATCCGCGGCGTTGGCATCGATCACCGCGTCATAGGCGACCTCGACACCGGCCTTTTTGAAATTGGCGACCGAGTCGTCGACCGCCGTGGTGCCGTATCCGGTGTTGTCGCCGATCACCGCGACCTTCTTTGCCTTCAAGATGTCGACGATTAGTGGCGGTTGGCGTCGTCCCATTGTGAATTATTCGGCGCAAGCCGGAAGGCATTTGGATATTTCGTCGGATCGATCAGGCTATCCAGTTGGACGACTTGCAGGCTGGGCACCTTGAAACGCGCAAAGATCGGCGTGGTGGCGAGGGATTCGCCGGAATTGGTGGGCCCGAAGACGGCGTGCACCTTCAGGTTGGAGGCCATTTCGACCGCGGCGTTCACCGCTTTCGCGGGATCGCCCTGGGTGTCGCGGGTGATGACTTCGATCGTGCGGCCGTTGATCCCGCCGCGGCGTTGATTTTGTTCGCGGCATAGACGACAGCGCGGTTGAAGCCGATGCCGGCCGCCGAATTCGGCCCGGTCAGAGCGGTCAGCCAGCCGAAGCGTATCGGCTCGTTTGCCGCGATCGCCGGTCTTGTCATCAATCCGGCTGCGGTTGCACCGAGTGAACCATAGAGCATACCGCGACGTGTCAGCGACATGATTGCGTTGCCTTCCCGCTGGCGCCCGAGTCGCCACTGACCGGTGGCCAATCAAGGCGAATTCAACACAGCTTTCACGTCCTTGCCGCGGCTGTGATCACAGCAAGGCTTTTCTTGAATATGCGCGATGGCTCACAACGTTGGCATTGATCCAGATCAAGTCGACCAGCGAGCCGCAACCGCAGAGGTGGCTACGGAACGGGCGGCTTTGGGGACATCAAGGCAGACAACGACATCGTTCGCTTTCGTTCCGTATTAGCGTCGTTAAGCTGACCACCGATGCGGCGCCCCCTTATGGTGGCAACCCAGGACACCTTGTCGAGCGACCGGATCGCCGCGTCGGCGGAGTATGGACGCCGCGCCGGGTCCTCGGCACCGGACTTTGAGATCCAACCGGCGCCCTAACCCGACCCGACGTCCAGCCGGCCGGCAAACCTCCGCTGCAAGCTCTCCACATCGCCCACGTCGAGCTTGCGGAACAATATACCGGGCGGCGATAGCCGCCGTCCGGGCGGGATCCGCGCAATCGCCTCTTCTGCCGATCCCGGCCAGCCCGGCAGCGCCGAATCCGCCTCACCCAGCGCATCCAGCACGCGCCCCGCCGCCTCCGGCACGAATGCCCAGGCCACCCGCGCCGCGACGCCCAACAGATTCAACGCCGTCCGGAGTGCGACGGCCGCGCCAGCGGGATCGGACGCCACCCGCGTCCACGGCGCCGACGCCGCGGCATACCCATTCGCCAGCCGCCAGATCGCCCGCACTTCGGTTGCCGCCTTGCGGAACCGCAGCGCTTCGTGATGGGCACGCAGCGCGGATAGATGCCCGTCGAGCCGTTGCGTGACCTCGGCTTCCTGCGGTCCGCACGCACCGCCCGCCGGCGCTTCTCCGCCGTACCGCGCCACCGCGAAACGCAGCAGCCGATTGGCGAGGTTGCCGAACGAATCCGCCAGGTCGGCGTTCACGTCGGCAGCGAACCGGTCGAACGCGAAGTCGACGTCGGCACTTTCCGGCGCGTTCGCCACCAGCCACCAGCGCCACACATCGGCCGGCAACGCCTCCAGGGCCGCATCGGTGAAAACTCCCCGCCCTGCGCTGGTGGAGAATTTTCCCCTTCATAGGTCAGCCAATTGAAGCCCTTGATGACATCGACCAGCTTCCATGGCTCGCCCGAGCCGATCAGCGTCGCCGGAAAGCTCACGGCATGGAACGGGACATTGTCCTTGCCCAGGAACTGCACATAACGCACGTCGCACTCCGCCTGGTCGCCCCACCACCAACGGCGCCAATCGCGCCGTTCGGGATCTGCGTCCGCCCAGTCCTGAGTGGCGGCGATATAGCCGATGGGCGCATCGAACCAGACATAGAACACCTTGCCCTCGAAGCCCGGCCGGGGCACCGGAATGCCCCATTCGAGATCGCGGGTGATGCACCGGTCGAGCAATCCGGCGGCCAGCCATGCCCGGGCAATGCCGATCACCAGCGGCGGCCACTCGGTCTGCCCCTCCACCCAGCGCCCGATCTCGCCGGCCAGCGCCGACTGCCGCAGGAACAGATGCCGCGTGGCGCGCAACTCCAGATCCCGGGCGCCGGAAAGGGCAGAGCGCGCGCCAACCAGGTCGGTCTGATCGAGCACGCGCGTGCACGCCTCGCACTGGTCGCCACGGGCGCGCGGGTTGCCGCAATGCGGGCACGTCCCAACCACGTAACGATCCGGCAGGAAGCGCCCATCGGTGGGGGAGAAATATTGCCGGATCACGCGTTCCTCGATCAGGCCCGCTGCGTCCAGGCGCTGATACAGATGCTGCGTCAGCGCGCGATTTCGCGCCGATGACGTCCGTCCGAAATGGTCGAACGACAGTCCGAACCGGCGATAGATGTCCGCCTGAAGATCGTGCTGCCGCCGGCAGTATTCCGCGACCGGCAGCCCCGCCGCGCGCGCGGCCAGTTCGGCCGGCGTGCCATGTTCGTCGGTGGCACAGATGAACAGAACCTCCTTGCCGCACTGGCGCAGGAAGCGGGCATGCACGTCTGCGGGCAGCAGACTGCCTGCGAGATTCCCAAGGTGCTTGATGCCGCTGACATAGGGC
Source organism: uncultured Alphaproteobacteria bacterium (assembly GCA_963762885.1). Lineage (GTDB taxonomy): Bacteria > Pseudomonadota > Alphaproteobacteria > Acetobacterales > Acetobacteraceae > JASHVB01. Next base: position 9,512 of record CAVXNH010000082.1, on the reverse strand, counting down.
AGCGCGCTGGTGATGAGGTGGCGGTCGGCCATTGTCCCCTCCGGGGATGCACGGTTCCGCGCCGGTCCCAGATGAAAAAACCCTCCCGCCGGTGAGCAGGAGGGTCTGGGTTCCGACGCTCGGACCCGCGCGGCCGATGGCCCGCGCGATTACCCCCTCCTGCCGGTCTCCCGGCGGTGAGGGCCGCACATTCGCTTGCCGGCGCCACAATGGTTCATGCCGCTGCTGTTACGCGTGTCGGTCGGCGACTGCAATGGCGATTGTGGTTGACTTGACTGTCACCGGCTGCTGACGAACATCCCGGCTACCACGGCCTGACCGAATACCAGCACAAGTTCGTCGGCGAATACGACGTCGGCGCGGTCCACACCCAGACTATCGACGGCTTCTGGTCACCGCCGAAGCGCGGCATCATGGGCACCCTTCCATATATGGGTATTCCGTGATTCGTATGGGTCGCCCGGCGCCACGGCAGCCGAATGCTACACGAATACGCGACGCGTTCAGTGCCGCCAGTCCACGTCCTTATCAACAGTTTGGTAATCTTTCAATGCCAGCATAGCGGCAGGATTGGAGCGAGCAAATGCACGAGGATGAAATTGCAATCAACCGGATATCGGATTGTATAATCGGGTGCGCATTTGGCGTGATGAACAAGCTCGGATGCGGGTTCCTGGAGAAAGTCTACGAAAACGCTTTGGCGCACGAATTGCGTAAGGCGGGCCTCAGCGTAGCGCAGCATACGGGATCAAGGTTCGCTACGACGATATCATCGTCGGGGAGTACACCGCTGATCTGCTGGTCGAGGATACCGTCGTCGTGGAATTGAAGGCAGTGAAGACGCTGGATAACGTGCACACTGCACAATGCATCAATTACCTCAAAGCGAGCAGTCTGCAGCTTTGTCTTCTACTCAATTTTGGCAAGCCGCGCGTGGAAGTCCATCGCGTGGCCAACGGCGTTTGAAATGCGGCACTGTCTATCTGCGTGCATCTGCGTGCATCTGCGGTTCCAATGTCTTTGCTTATGCACTGCGCATCAGTAAGAAATTGGAACCGCAGATGCACGCAGATGCACGCAGATAGGGTCGGGGGGCAGCAAAAACGAAGGCCGCACGACGAGAAGGCGTGTCCTTCGCTGTAACCACAACCTCAAGGCGATATTGACCGGGAATTTTAATTCCTTCGATTAGACGGAACCGGCCTATCGTTTGCGGTATAGGCACAACAGGATTCATTCCCTCGTACAGCGCAAAGAGGCACGCATGTTGGGGTGCGCCAGGACGAATTGTTATCCGCGCCTGACCGGAGTCGTTTGCCCATTTGTAACGCTCATCCTCGGCTCCAAGTATTTGCTGCTGCGGTAAACCGCCGGTAAGTTTCTCGACGCTGACCAATCGGGCCCTCACAATCGACAAGCTCAGCATCCGTGAGGCAGGCCACGACGAATTGAGGCCATTTAGACCATTGCAAATTCTGTCCGTCGCCTGTCGGGGAGTGCTGAGATAAAGTGATCCCCCTCCGGCGTTCGAAGCGCCAGATTAGAAAGGCCGCCAAGACAAAACAAAAAAACGACGTCATAACGAGAATTACTTTTGTGGCGACATCGCCAACAAACACCGCGGCGACCACAGCAGGAACTCCGGGCGCTCCGCTCATCGCAAGCAACCAATGTGTCGCGATGGCGTCGGCAAAATCCCAAAACGTCGCGCCGCTTTTTGATGTGTGATCTGACACGCTGTCCCCCGACAGAGCAGATAGGGAAAATCCTTTCGGAAACGCGCGCAATAGTCGAGCCTCGCAGGATCGCCGCCGGCGAGCGACACCAGGGAAAGCCGTTCATAGGATAATTTACCTTGCACGTGACCGCCGTCCGTGACAGTCGATTCCCGCACGGTCGCCACCGCAATTTGCAAACCAGCCTTGATCTCGGGATGCACTGTCGTGCACCGGGTGGACCGGGATGGCATGATCCGGGATTCTGTTCCCGTCTCCCAACCCCTCGCTCACCTTTCGTCAACCATTCCGCGCCATGCTCCGCGCCGCATCCACAAGCGACGCCAGAATGGCCAACCCCACCCGAAACCCTCATCGCCGACCGCTACGCAGTCTTGCTCGCTCAGCCGCTGCCCCACGCCGGCGGCGGGCTGCCGGCCTACGCCGCCAAGGACCGCCAGACCGGCGACGCCGCCCTGATCGCCATCCAGGTCCGCCGCGACATGCCGCCCCGGGCCCGCGCCTTGCAGGCACTGGGCGCCCCGATCGACGGCGTCCTCATCCCGCTCGCCCACGGCCCCGCCCCCGGCCCACGCGGCGAGCCCGGCTATTTCGTCGTCTGCCCAGCGCCCCCCGGGGCGCCGCTCGCCGGCCACCTCCGCCCCTGGCCGGAGAGTGCGCTGATCGCCCAGGTGCTGCGGCCCATCGCGCTGGCGCTGGAGAAACTCGCCGCGCGCGGTGTCACCCATCGCGGCATCCGCCTCAACAATGTGTTCGAGGCAGAGCATGGCCAACCGCTGGTCCTGGGCGCGGCCTGGGCCGCACCGCCGGCGATGCATCAGCCAGGGATCTTCGAACCACCGTACAGCGCCATGTGCCATCCCGCCGGGCGCGGCGACGGCAGCATCGCCGACGACGTCTACGCACTCGGCGTCCTGCTGCTGACCCTGGCGCTCGGCCGCCTGCCGCTGGCAGACCTCGACGACACGGCGATCCTCCGCCGCAAGCTGGAGGAAGGCAGCCACGGGGCGCTGGCCGGCGACGAACGGCTGCCGCCCATCATCGCTGACCTCGTCCGTGGCATGCTGGCCGAGGACCCCGAGCACCGGCCCACCCCCACACTCTTGCTCGACCCCGGCGTCGCGCGCGCGCGCCGGGTCGCCGCCCGGCCGCCGCGCAAGGCGCAACGCGCGCTGGCCGTCGGCAGTATCGCTGTCTGGGACGCCAGGACCCTGGGTTACGCGCTGGCCGTTGCGCAGGAACACGCCACCGGCGTCCTGCGCAGCGGCGCCGCGGTGCAGTGGCTGCGGCGCGGACTGGGCGACGCGCCGCTGGCGACCAAGGTGGAAGACCTCATACGCCACCGCATGTTGGAGACCGCCACCGAGGAAGGCGGCTCCGATGCCATGATGCTGATGCACACGGTCACCGCGATCGATCCGCTCGCCCCGTTATGCTGGCGCGGCCTGGCCCTATGGCCCGACGGTCTCGGCCCATTGCTCGCTGCCGCGTCCGGGGAGCCCGCCTTGGCCGGCGGTCTCGACGACCTGATTGCCACGGAAGCTGCCGCCAGTTGGGGCGTGCTGCGGTCCGAGCGTTGCGACTTCGTCGCCCTGCGGCTGGAGGCGCGGCAAAACCGCGCCTGGCAGGCTACCCGCGGGCTCGCCGGCGGCATGCCCCGCGTGACCTATTTGCTCAATCCGCTCCTGCCCTGCGCCAGTCCCCTGATGGCGGATCGCTGGATCGCGCGGCTGGCCGACCTGCCCGCTGCACTGGAAGCCGCGATTGCCGGCAGCGTCAAGGCGGCGCCGCTGGACGCCCACGTGGCGGCGTTCGTCGCCGCCCGCGGGGACAGCCGCTTCGAGGCCGATGCCAGCGCACTCTCCGCCGGCAGCAAATCGCCTGCCGGCCTGCCCGAGTTGCGGCTGCTGGTGCAATTGCAGGCGCGCTACCATCCCGCGCCGCTGCCGGCGCTGGCCGCGTGGATCGCCGGGGCCTCGGCGTCGATGATCGCCCTTTGGCACAACCGCCCGCGCCGCCAGGAACTCACCGACCGCCTGCGTTCGCTGGCCCAGGCCGGCATGCTGATGCCGATGCTTGCGCTGCTGGAGGATCCGCCGGGGCGCAGAACAAATTCCGCCGGCGCCAAGCTGGCGGCGGCCGAACTCAACGGCATCGACGAGGCGTTGCGCGCCATCGCCGCCAGCGTCCCGGAACGCAGCGCCATTGCGGGACGTATCGGCCAGGAGATTGCTGCCGGGGTGGGCCTGGCCGCGGTCGCGACGATGCTTGCCCTGGCGGTGTTGGGCTGATGCCCGCCATGGCCAGGACGCCCCGCCGCCACTCGCTGTCCTGGTTGCAAGGGCTCGGCTGCGGCGCGGTGGTCGCCCTGGTGCCGGCAATGGCTTTGCTGCTAGGGGTGCTGTTGCTACCGGGGATGCTGGCAGTGCTGTACGACCGCCAGGGCGGCCGGCCGGTGGCGCGCACGGTCCTCCTGTGCGGCACCGCGGCCACCGTGACACCGGTGCTCGCTTTGTGGAGTGCCGGCGACAGCATGGACGCCTGCCTCGTCTTGCTCGGCGATCTGCGGGTGGTCGGCACCGCCTGGAGCGCCGCCGCCGCCGGATGGATCCTGGCCGAACTGGCCCCGGTCGCGGTGCTGATCGTGCTGGAAGCGATCACCCAAGCCCGCGCCGCCAAGCTCCGCGCCGCCCGCGAAGAAGCTGACGACCGAATGGGGCTTCGAGTGAAAAAACCTCTCCCGCGGGAGCGGGAGAGGTCGAGACGCGTAAGCGTCGAGGGTGAGGGTGATCGGGTCGGCACGTAAGCAGGATGAGCGTGCCGCCCCGATCACCCTCACCCGCCACTTCGTAGCGACCTCTCCCGCGCAGCGGGAGAGGTTAGTTTGCGCGTAGCGCGAGAAGCTAAACCACCGCCGCCTGACGGTTCGCGGCTTGCAGCCGGCGCTCGGCGATCTGCGCCTTCATCGCCTTTTGCAGCTTCTCGAACGCGCGCACCTCGATCTGCCGCACCCGCTCGCGTGAGATGCCGTATTGCTGCGACAAGTCCTCCAGCGTGGTCGGATTGTCCTTCAGCCGGCGCTCGACCAGGATGTGCCGCTCGCGATCGTTCAGCGTCTTCAGCGCGCCGGTCAACAGGGCTTTCCGGCCGGTCAGCTCCTCGCGATCGGCGATGGACCTCCTGGCTTTCCGATTCGTCCACCAGCCAGTCCTGCCACTCGCCCTCGCTGTCCTGGCGGACCGGAGCGTTCAGGCTGTGGTCGGGCGCCGCCAGCCGGCGGTTCATGCTCACGACATCTTGCTCCGGCACGTCCAGCATCCGGGCAATCTTGGCCACCTGTTCGGGTTGCAGGTCGCCGTCCTCGATCGCCTGCATCTGGCCCTTCAGCCGCCGCAGGTTGAAGAACAGCTTCTTCTGCGCCGCCGTGGTGCCCATTTTCACCAGCGACCACGAGTGCAGGATGTATTCCTGGATCGCCGCACGGATCCACCACATGGCATAGGTCGCCAGACGGAACCCGCGGTCCGGATCGAACCGCTTGACCGCCTGCATCATGCCGACATTGCCCTCGCTGATCAGCTCGCCGACCGGCAGGCCGTAGCCGCGATAGCCCATGGCAATTTTCGCCACGAGTTGCAAATGGGAGGTGACAAGCTTGTGTGCCGCCTCCATATCCTGGTGGTCGCGCCAGCGCTTCGAGAGGGCGAGTTCCTCTTCCGGCGTCAGCATTGGAAACTTGCGGATCTCCTGGAGATACCGCGAGAGATTGCCCTCGGGGGCGACGTTGATGACGGCTGAGGCCACGGAAGGCTCCTTTCGCCGGATGGCCGTGTCTTGCCCACCTTCGTGGCGCAGGACAGGGGCGTGAATGTGGCTAAAACCACTCGGGATGCGGGAAGGGACTTCACGTCCCGGAGACCCACCCCAGATAATGGCGGCGGCATTTCCAGACGTCCCCACCGGTAAAGGCATCCTCCCTCGCCGGCGCCGCGTGATATACAGGACCGGAATAGTCCTGTCAAGGTTACCCTTTGGTCAGGTCCCGGTAACTCAGGCCTGCGGTGGGCGCAGAGCAGTGTCCAGGGCGCCCAGCAGGGCCTGGAAGTCGGCCGGCGGCGGGGTTTCGAACATCAACGAGCGGCCGGTGACGGGATGCGCGAAGCCCAGCCGCGCGGCGTGCAGCGCCTGCCGGGGAAAGTCCAGCAGCGTCTGGCGGATCGGCGCCGGCAGCGCCCGGGCGGCGGCCGGGATGCGGCGCATGTAGACTGGATCGCCGACGACCGGGTGGCCCTGGGCGGCGAGGTGAACGCGGATTTGATGCGTGCGGCCGGTGGCGAGCCGCACCTCCAGCAGGGCGGCGCCGGTCTGCCATGCGCGCAGCGTGCGGTAGCGAGTCAGCGCCGGCTTGCCGCCGCGGGTCACCACCGCCATGCGCTTGCGCTCGCGCGGGTCGCGGCCGATGGCGCCCTCGATCTCGCCGGCCAGCGGCGACGGCACGCCCCAGCACAAGGCCGTGTACACCCGGTCGAGGTCCCGCGCGGCGAAGGCGGCGGTCAGCCCGTCGTTCGCCGCCTGGGTCTTGGCGACGACCATCACGCCTGACGTGTCCTTGTCGAGCCGGTGGACGATGCCCGGCCGGCGCTCGGCCCCGATCCCGGTGAAGCCGGGCCCGCAATGGGCCAGCAGGGCGTTGACCAGCGTGCCGTCCAGGTTGCCGGGCGCCGGGTGGACCACCAGCCCGGCCGGTTTGTCGAGCACGATCAGGTCGGCATCCTCGTACAGGACCGTGAGGGCGATGTCCTGCGGCTGCGGCGTGGCCGGCGTCGGCGGCGGCAGGTGCAATGTATAGGTGCCCCCGGCGCGGACCTGCGCGGCCGGCTCGCGCAGGATGGTGGCGCCGTCGCGGGCCTGGCCGGACTCGATCAGCGCCTTGACGCGGGAGCGCGACAGCGTGCCGATGGCCTCGGTGAGGAACCGGTCGAGGCGCTGCCCCGCGTGGACGGTGTCGACGGTCACCCGGAACGGTTCGCCCTGGGTCACGGACCGCCCCAATCGTCATGGCCGGGCTTGACCCGGCCATCTGTCGCGGCACCATGCTGCGTAAATGGCAGGGTCAAGCCCGGCCATGACGGTTGGGGCGGACGGTGCGATCCCGTCGAAAGTCTATCGATCGGCGGCCCGATACAAGTGACGATTGTCCCGTCTCCTGCTCCATGCCGGCGCGCTCAGCCAGGAGGTCGGTGCCGCGCCCTCGCATAATCCGGATCGACGCCACTATCGCGCCCGTCATGCTTTGCTCAGCGCACGGTTCGCCCGGGCCAACACGGCCTCGAACAGCACCTGGCAGCCGGCTTCGGCTTCCTCCGGCTGGATGCTCTCCGCCTCATTGTGCGACAGGCCGTCCTTGCACGGGGTGAAGATCATTGCCGTCGGCACGTGCCGCGCGACGTAGACGGCGTCGTGCCCGGCGCCGGAAACGATCTCCCGCGCCGAGTAGCCGAGCTTCGCCGCGCCCCGGCGCACCAGGTCGATGCACGCCGGATCGAATGGCTGTGCGGTCAGCTTGAACAGCCTGGTCAGTTCGAGTTGCACGCCGCAATCCCGCGCGATGGCAGCGGCCTCGCGCGGAAATTCGGCGTCGAGCAGGTCGATTTCCGCGTCCGACGGATGCCGGAACTCGGTGGAAAAACGCACTTCGCCCGGCACGACGTTGCGGCTGTTGGGGGAAACCACGAGCTGGCCCACCGTGCCGCGGCCATCCTCGCCGCGGGCGCGCATCATGCGATCCACCAGGTCGATGATCCGCGCCGCAGCCACCAGCGCGTCCTTCCGCGTCGAGGGCGGCGTGGTCCCGGCATGCGAATCCTGGCCGAGCGTCACCGCGTCGTACCACACCTGCGCCTGCGCGCCGGTGACGATGCCGATCTGTTTTTCCTCCCGTTCCAGGATCGGTCCCTGCTCGATATGCAGCTCGAAATAGGCGTCGGCCGGGAATGCCGCCGCCGGTTGCTCGCCGCGATAGCCGATCCCATCCAGCGCGGACCCCACCGTCACGCCGTCCAGGTCGGTCAGCGCGTAGGCCTTGTCGAGAGTCAATGCGCCGGACCATACGCCGGAGCCCATCAGCGAGTGGCCGAAGCGGCTGCCTTCCTCATCGGTCCAGTTCACCAGTTCGATCGGCGCCTCGGTGACGATGCCAAGGTCGTTCAGGCTGCGCATGACCTCCAGCCCCGCCAGCACGCCCAGCGCGCCGTCGAACTTTCCCCCGCTCGGCTGGCTGTCGAGGTGGCTGCCGAACAGGACCGGCAGGCGGCTGGGATCGCGGCCTTCGCGGCGAGCGAACATGTTGCCGATGGCATCGACGCGCACCGTCAGGCCGGCGGCCTCGCAGTCGGCGCGGAAGCGGTCGCGACCGCGCTTGTCCACATCGGTCAGCGTCAGCCGGCGCACGCCGCCCTTCGGCGTGGCGCCGATCTGCGCCATGGACATCAGCAGGTCCCACAGCCGCTTGCCGTCGATACGCTGGTTGGTCTGGGTGGGAGACATGGGTCGGGCTTCCGGTTATTCGGGAGGCAGATTGCGGGCGGGGGTGCGGCGGTCAAGTCTTGCGACATGGTGCTGCGGGCGAGCGCGCATTTTTATCACGGAGGAAGCGCGGAGGGCCACGGAGGGCCACAGGAGTTCGGAGTGGTTGGCTCCGACGGCGACTTTGCTTGGTTAGCGATTATAAAACGTGGCGGCGGATCCCGTCGACCATGCGGCGGGCATGGAAATTCAGAATCAATCCGATGTGGATGCCACTCATACTGAGATAAGTGTGCAGTTGCGATTTCATGGGCCGGCAGGATGGCGGCGACCGCTTTGATTTCCAGGATCACTTCGCCGGCAACGATGATGTCGGCCTTGAAGCCATCTCCGATCGAAACGCCCTTGTAGATGACCGGGATGGGCGCTTGCTGCTGGAATGATATTCCCGCCTGGTGCAATTCATGACACAGGCATTGCTCGTACACCGACTCCAGCAAGCCTGTTCCGGTGTGCCGGTGTACCTCGATGGCCAGCCCAATAACTTGTTCCGTTAGTTCCCCCGCTATCAGCACGCGCAGAACTCCTGTGGCCCTCCGTGGCCCTCCGCGCTTTCTCCGTGATAAAATTCAACAAACCGTAAACGCTCGGACGATCGGTGCGACACGCCGTAAACGGAAACTCTGCATCAGCGTCCCCTGAACGCCCGCTTGCGCACGCCTGTCTGGAATTCCTGGCAAGAAACACCAGGGTGACACGTGCGGATTGTGGTTCTGCTGGATCGTGGCCCGGGCCGGTGGATGGTCCGGAGACACCTCCAACGGGTCCAGATCGGCGGGGCGAAACCGCCGAAAAGGAGAAGAAAGGACAATTATCAGGAGTAGTGTATTCATCGGGACACCTGACGACGTCCCGATAGACCCAACTATGGGTTTTTCCCGCCCCCTCGACATTCATTTTTTGCAGGAGCGGAGACTCCGCGTATTCGCTGGGTGCCTGAGAAGGGGCACACCCGGGATCGCCATCGGCTTCAGCTACCGGTTCAAACGGCAACCGCGACTTTCCGATTCAGCGGAACGAGGACTTCAATTTCTGTGCCCGAGCGTCTATTGGATCTCAGCTTTAGCGTGCCGCCCAGGCAGCTTGCCCGCTCGCTCATGCTGAGAAGACCGAGGCTCGCCCTCCCGCTCCTCATCGCATGGCGGCGATCGACATCGAATCCGATCCCGTCGTCGTTTATCATCAGTTGGA
>CAVXNH010000081.1:0-44288 GCA_963762885.1 uncultured Alphaproteobacteria bacterium | reverse complement strand
CACTCGGTAGAGGAACACCTGGCTCAGCCAGATACCGCCGGCCGCGCCGAGCAATAGCGTGACGCTCGACGCCCCTAGGCAAAGGCGCGCAGGACGGCGGCCTCGGCGTCGCGGATGCCGGCGCATGTTGTCGCCGACGGCGATGACCACCCCGTCCGGCATTTCCTTGGCGAAGGCCAGGATCAGCTGTGGCTCGCCCTGCACCGGGGCCGTCAGTTGCAGCCAGCCGCGCCGGTCGCCGACAGTGGGTAACTCGCCGGCGAGCCGGGTGCCGTCGGGGGCCTGCACCAGGTAGTCCAGCGCGCCCATGCCGCGGCCGTATTGCGCGGCGTGAGCCACCAGGGCTTGCACGCCGCCGGTCTTGGAGTCCTCGGCGAAGTCGGCCAGCGCGCTCTGCACCCGGGTTTCGAGCTGCTGGCTGAGCGTGGCGCCGATCATCCAGAACACCACCGCGCCGATCAACACGGCCGACGCGGTGAACAGCAGCAGATACAGCGCCGCGCGGCGAAAGCTCGCGGTGCGCAGGGACCCTAGGCGCTGGCGACGGTTGCCAGGGCCGCGCGAGGCGTCGCCGGCGCGCCGCGCACGGTACTGGTATCACCTGCCGGCCCGCCCGACTGGGCAAGCTTGGAGGCGCAGCCGGCTGATGTGGGTTTCGACAATGTTCGTTCTCGGGATCGAAGTGGAAATCCCACACCGCTTCCAGCAGCATGGTGCGGGTGACCCACGCGCTCGGCATTACGCAGCAGGTATTCGAGCAATTGGAATTCACGCGGCTGGAGTTCGATCTCCTTGCCGCACCGCGCCACCGGCGCGCTTCAGCAGGTCCATCTCCAGGTCGCCGGCGCGCAGCACGGTCTGCACATCGACCAGCGGCGGGCGGCGTGCCAGCGCATTGATGCGGGCGAGCAATTCGGCGAAGGCGAATGGCTTGGCAAGGTAGTCGTCGCCGCCTGCGTCGAGGCCGCGCACCCGGTCGCCGACGCCGCCGAGCGCGGTGAGGAACAGCACGGGGGTGCGCACGTTGGCGTCGCGCAGCATGCGCACCAGGCCGAGGCCTTCGATGCCGGGCAGCATGCGGTCGACAATCAGCACGTCGTAGCCGCCGTCGCTGGCGTGGAACAGGCCGTCGCGTCCGTTCGCCGCATGATCGACGACATGCCCCTGTTCGCGCAGTCCGCGCGAGATGTAGTCGGCGGTTTCGCGGTCGTCCTCGATCACGAGTATCTTCAATGGGTCCTCCGTCGCTGCGCTGGCCCTCCTGCGCTGGGACGGGAGGGGACGCAATGTTGGGCTGACACTTTCAAACGCCGGATTGCCATAGGTAGTCGCGAATGTTGGAGATCGCCAATCCAGGCCCGTGCTCGTGCACCCACCATGACGCGGGGAGCGTTGCGCCGATGTATCCCTCGCCGGGCATGACACAGAGTCCGCATCATGGTGCAAATGTCGCAAAGCATCGTCATTCCCGCGAAAGCGGAGATCAGCGGCATGGGTCCCGCTTTCGCGGAGATGACAGTACACAGCGCGGACGAACACACCGCGGACGAAGTGGCGTTTGCTACACAATGCCACAAGAGTCCGCGCTATACCGATCCGTATAGTTTGGGCGATGGGGTCCCAACGACCAGGTTCCTATGTTGCATCCAGGCAAGACCCCGGACGGCGCAAGAGCTGCCGCCACATGACGGTCTGTGCCGCACAGGACACCGAGCCTCGCTTAACCGGTTCCTTGTGACAGGAGTCACCCTGCCCGCCGCATCGACGGGTCGGTCAACAGGAGATGTGCGATGAAAAAGCTGCTGCTTGTGGCCATGATGGCGCTCGGCCTTGGAATCAGCATGGGTTCCGCGTTCGCGGCCTCGCCGAATGTCGTCCATTCGGGCCCGGACTATGGCGCCGACTCCGGCGGCGCCGCGTAATCCGGCGCTGGCCCGGCCGTGATCGACGCGGCCAGGCCATACGACGATGCCGTATCGTCTTGCACTGCACGGGGGCCGGTCACCGCACCGGCCCTCGCGCCGTCTCGGCCCTCCGCTCTGGCGTGAAATCGTCATCGGGCTGGGCGTGGCGGCGATCGGAATTCTGCTGGCGTTCTGCGTCATCGGAGCCGGTATGGCGCAACCGCAGAGCACTCGCGGTGCGTCTGCGGCCGGGGTATCCCACCGATCTTCCCGCCTCGCAGCCGGCGGCCGTCAGACGGGCGGCCGGGCCGGGCGCAACGCCGTAACCACGGACCGGGCGGCGTGCCCGGCGAGGCGAAGCGGCTGGCCGGCCCGCCAGGTCCAACTGGCCAGAACCGCCGCGTGTTCCTGGCGCGCCTGCGCCTGCATGGCGGTCAGGGCCGCGATCTGCGCCTGAGCAACCGCCAGCTCGGCATCCCGCGCCGACAAAGTTGCCGTCAGCCTGGCTGCATCCGCGGCCTTGGTGTCGAGCGCACTACGCAGATCCGCCACCGTGGCCTGCTGTGCCGCCGCCGCATGCCCGGCGGCTTCGGTCAAAGCGGCGAACTGGGCTTGCGCCGCCGCCAGCGCTGTGGCCAGTCCGGCCAGTTCCGCCGCCTTGGACTCCAGCGCGTCGCGCCAGACGCCGACCGCAGCCTCATGGTCCAGGACGGCTTGCTCGGCCGCGGCGCGCTGCTGCACGGCGGCGGCGGTCAGCGTAGCGATCACGTCTTGCGCGACTGCCAGGTCGGCGTCGCGAGCCTTCAGAACGTTGCGCAACTCGGCGATCTCGGTCTGGTGCCGAGCGCGGCGTTCTCGGCCTCTGCCCGCACTTGCTCCGTCGCGCCGGCCAGCATGGCGATGCGCTCTTGTGCGGCCTCCAGGTCGAAGTTACGTGCTTCCAGGGTTGTGGTGAGACGAGCCAGGTTGGCGTCGCGGGCCTTGAGAACGTTGCGCAGATCGTCGAGCTCGCTCTGGTGCCGAAGCGCAGCGTTCCCCGCATCTGCCTGCAATTGCTCGGCCGCGCCGGTCAACATGGCGACGCGCACTTGTGCGGCCTCCAACTCGGAGTCGCGCGCTTCCAGGGTTGTGGTGAGACGAGCCAGGTTGGCGTCGCGCGAGTCCAGGGCCGCGGTCAGTCGGGCCAGTTCGGCGTCGCGAGCCTCCAGGGCAGTGTGCATGGCGGCGACCGCTTCCTGCCGTTCCGCTGCGACACGCTCGGCTTCGACCCGACATTGCTCCGCGGCGGCGGTCAGCGTCGCGACCTGCGCTTGCGCGGCCTGCTGCGCCGCATCGCGCGTCTCCAGCCTGGCGAGCAGCGCGGTCAGTTCCGCGGCCTGGGCTTCCAGCGCGCAGCGCAGGCCGGCGACCGCCTCCTGCTGCGCTGTGGCGGCATGCTCTGCCTCGGCGCGCCGTTGCTCCACCGTGGCGATCAGGGTGGCGATCTGGGCTTGCGAGGCCTGGGGATCGGCGTCGCTCGATGTCGGCGCGAGCCCCGCGAGGTCGATCGCCTGCACATCCAGGGCGCTGCGCAATGCGGCCGCCGCATCCTGTTGCGCCGCCGCCGCATGCTCTGCCTCCGCCAGGGCTTCCGCGAGCCGCCTGACCTCGCGCCGCAGGGCGACGGCATCGAGCCGGTCGGGGGCTTCGCAGCCCGGGTCGGGCGCGGTGTCGGGCTGAGCCGCCGCCAGTTCGCGGCCGACGCGGATCTTGTCCGGATCGGAGAGCGCGGCGTGCGCCTCGATCGCCTGCGCTGCGGTGGCCGGCACGAAGCGGCGCAGCTTGCCGAACAGGTATTCGGCGTCCAGCGCCAGGCGGGGGAAGTCCAGCAGCACGATGGGGATGTCGGCGCGGACCAGCCGCTGCACCAGCCGGTGGAACGACACCGCCAGCAGCCGCGCCTGGTCCACCGGATCGAGCGATAGACCACGCCGCCGGGCGTGGTGCCCCATTGTTCGAAGCTCGGGTGAGGCCGGACAGCCAGGGTTCTTGCGATGGGCGGATTGCAGTTCCTGCACCACGCGGCTGGCCGCCGATTCCGTCAGGTCGCGCACCGGGATGATCACCGCGTCCAGCACGATCCGCGGATTGGCCAGCACGTCGTCGATCACCTCGACGAGCCAGGGCGACTTCATGACATAGGGCGCGGACTTCCAGTCGGCGACAATCGGCAGGTCTTCGAGGCCGGCATTGGCGTCGTCGTCCCAGACCGGCGTGTCGTGCGTCGCGAGGTGGGTCTTCAGTCCGGCGGCGGCGAGCCAGCGCACCAGGAAGCTGGTGCCCGCGCGGCCGGTGCCGGCGATCAGCAGGTGGTGCCGGGGGTGCGGCTGGTCCTGATCAGGCATGTTTCCGCCGGGTTCCTTGGGCGCCGTTACATTTTCTTGACGCAGCACCTTAGCGGATTAACGCAAGTCGTGGCACCCAAGCGTGCATGTGGCGGGGTCCAGGCAACCGCGGGTGGATTGCGGGGGATACCGGCGCCGGCCGGTCGGCCAGCGCAAGATACTCCCCCCCTCCCACAAGGGGAGGGGGAGCATCTTGCCTATCTTGCCTGTCTCGCCCTCGGCGTCACGCCAGATCGAACAGGCGCTGACCGATGAACTCGCCTTCCTTCGCACCGCCGGGACAGGCGAACAGGCCGCCGCCGGTGTGGGTGACGAACTGGTTCAGCATGTCGAACCTCGCCATGTTCTCGAAGATGCGGATGAAGCCGGTGCGCGGGTCGCGCTGGTAGCACATGAATAGCAGGCCGGCGTCGTATTCCATGCCCTGCCGCCACGGCGGCCAGCGTTCGGCGACGAAGTTCACGCCGTCGTTGTAGGAGTAGCCGCGGCGCAGCACCTCGGCGCCGCCGTTTGTGGTGGCGTTGGCGAGGCGCACATGGGCGTTTTCCGCGATGATCGGGTTCTCGTCCTTGTCGGTGCGGTCCAGGCCGAGCGGTTCGAACTCGTCCTTCAGTCCCAGCGGCGCACCGGAGAGTTTCTGCCGCCCCATGGTTTGCTCCTGGAACCCGACTTTGGTGCGGTCCCAATGTTCCAGCGCCATGCGGATGCGGCGGACCACCATATAGCTGCCGCCGCGCATCCAGTCCGGTCCGTCATCGGCGACCCACACGACCTTGTCGATCTCGGCCGGGGTCTGGGTGCCGTCTTTGAAGCCCATCAGGTTACGCGGCGTCGTTCCGTCGGCGGGGCGGGACATGAAGCCGGTCTGCGCCCAGCGCATCTCGGCGATATTGTAGGCAAGCCGGGCCAGTTGCCGTACGGCATGGAACGCCACCAGCGGGTCCTCGGCGCAGGCCTGGACCGACAGCTCGCCTCCGGTTCGCGCCGGCTGCAACTGGTCGCCGTTGAAGCGCGGCAGGTCGGCCAAGGCGGCCGGGCGGCGGGCCGCCAGGCCATAGCGGTCCTTGCCGTCCTTCTCGAACAACCCCGGACCGAAGCCGAAGGTGATGGTCAGGCGCGACGCCTGCAGTCCCAGCGTTTCCGACGAGTCCGGTGTCGGCCCCTCGGAGTCGGATGCCGCGGCATAGTCATCCGAAGCCTTGGCGTCTCCCTTGGAACCGCCGGATGCTGGCGGCGCGTAGGCCGCCGCTTCGGCCGGGGCCACGGGCTGGCCGGCGGTCATCCGGGCGGCGGCGGCGGTCCAGATTCGCAGCAGCGCCACCACGTCGTCGCGCTTCTCTGTCGTCAGGTCGAGCACGGCGAAGTAGGTGTGTTCCTGTGCCGGGGTCACGATGCCGGCCTGATGCTCGCCCCAGAATGGCTCGGTGGTTTTGCCGGGCTTCGCGGCGGCGGCTTCCGGCATGGCGGCGCGAGCCGTGAAGGCGGCGCCGGCCGCAGCCGCCAAGCCGCCGGCCGCGGCTAGCAATCCGCGCCTTGACGCGTGCGGCATACGATCCTGCGGCATGATCAGCGTGCCTCCATGACGGTGTTCATGTCGTCCTCGACATAATAGAAGCCCTTGCCGTCCGGTTTCAGCGCGATGCCGAACAGGTCGCCGTTGCCCGGCGGCGACTGCGCCTGGTTGGTGTCGATCCACTGCGCGTAGATCTGCTTGCCGGTCGCCGGGTCCAGCTCCACCACCTGCCCGTTGCGGGCGTTGCAGGCGAGCAAGTGACCGTTGGGGAGGAGGATGAGGGCGAGAGGGCGGAGCAGCAGGCCGCCTTTGGTGATCTCGCGGCCGGTGCCGGCGCTGGTGGTTCGCGTCGTCGCATCCGGGATGGCGACGATACGGTTGGCGAGTGCGTCGGAGGCATACAGCGTGTTGTCGGGAGCGAGTGCCAGGCCGGTGGGACCGATCAGGAACACGTCACGGTCCGCGCGCTGGCCGAAGCCGTCCGCCACGACGGTCTTGCTCTTGATCACCGGCGGCTTGCCGGGGGGAATGGCAAGGTCGATGCGCAGCACGGTGGCCTTGGCGACCGTCACAGGATAGCCGGTCTCTGGGTCGCGCACCTGCGGACCGGGCACGTCGAAACCGCCATGCTGACGAACAGCGTCGCAGTCGTGCCGTTATCGGCCACTGCCATGTTGCCCCAGGGGCCGTTGATGTCCGGGCCGGCCCAGGTATCGACAAGCTGGCCGTTGGCATCGAGCACCAGCAGGCAACCGTTGCCCTTGGTGCGGGTGGTGCCGTCATTGCTTGGGGTGCTGCCGACGATCACCCAGCCGCTCCTGAGCATTGCCATGGCGGTGGTCAGGCCGACCCCGCCGGGGCATTGCGGCAGTTGCCGCGGCAGCCTGGCGAACAGCGTGGCCTGCTTGGTGGTCGGATTGATGTCGACGATCGTGGTGCCGAGCCCTTGCAGGTTCGACAGGTCGTTGAAGTTGTCGACCAGCACATCGCCAGCCTGGACTTTTCCGGCCGAGACCGGGGCCACGACGAGCGCGTAGGGGTTCTGGTCGCCGTTATCCGGCACCGTGGTGGTCAGGGTGATGTGCTTGTGCACGGTTTCCAGGAATCCGCGCGGTTCGTCGGCGCGGGCGGGGCCGGTAGCCGCGGCGAGCGTCAGGACGGCCACGAAGGCGGCGCGGACGAGACTGTCGTGCGGGACGCCATCGGGGTATCCTTATTTCGCTGGCTCGGCGGGAACATACCCCCGGAGATGCGAATGCTTCGCATTATCTTGATTTGGCGCCTCGGTCAAGGTTGCGCTGGCGGTGCGTTCCATCGCCGGCCCCCTCAGAACAGGATGTTGGTGCGCAGGCCCAACACGAGTTCGTTGCCGACGCGCTGGTTCGGCATGTTCGGATTTGGCGATCCCGCCGCTCGGGGTGAAGATGTATTGGATGTCCGGCTGAAGCTGCCACCAGGGGGTGACCTGATACTGGTAGGTCGACTTCGACATAGGTCTCGCTGCCGCGCGTCGGGACATAGGCGCCGGTGTAGAAAGCGGTCGCCTTGTCGAGCGCCGCGGCACTGCCGCTGACCTTGGCGAAGCCCATGCCGATCCCGAACGTGTCGTCGTCGCGATGCAGGAAGGGTTCGTGGAATGTCAGGCCGGCATTCATGCTGAAGGTGACCAGGTTGCGATCGGCCTGCGGCGCGCCCATGACGCGGGCGAACAGGTTGATGGTGCGGTCGGTCTCCTTCGGATCCACCCAGATCAACTGGTCCGCGACGGCATAGATGCCGAAATTGCCGCGATGGCTCATCGGTATGCCGTTGCTGGCGGGACTGGCGAGGGACAGGCCGGCGGTATCGAACTGCTGGTCGGCGAAACTTTCCGTATCGTAATAGAAGCCCAGCTTGTAGGTGCGCGCGAGCGGTTCCGGCTCATCCGCGTACAGCATGGTACCGAGCGAGGGGTAGGTATACTGCATCTCGGCGATCAGCAGCGCGCCGCCGTTCAGCGGGAAGCTGAGGCCGGACGGGTTCTGTTTCTGCGGATCGGGGGCGTTGAAGCTGTTGTCGCTCACCGGGCTGCCGTTGAATACGCCGACCAGGAAGGTCAGCGGATCGATCGGCCGCGCCTTCAGCCGCACGCCGAGCGCCGAGAGCGGATAGGCCGGGCCACCGCCGGGCAGATCCGCCGAGGGCAGCATGGGCCAGCCGAACATGGTGTTGACGAAGTAGCTGGCGTTCTGGCTGACGATGAATTCCTGGTCGAGGCTTTGCTGGCCGATCCTGATGTCCAGGCGATCCTCCTCGAGGAACTTCTGCTGGTACCACAATTCCCACAGGCGGGTGGCGCGATCCGCCTCGATGCCACTGGAGGTCTGCAAGGTCAGCAGGTTGCTTTCGCTGAGGTTGTTGCCGTGGATTTGCAGGGCGCTGACGTTGAAGGTGCCGCCGTACCAGCCGAAGGCGCGCTTGGTATCGACTTGCAGCAGCATCTGGGTCAGGCCGTCATAGGCGGCCCCAAGCTTCGACCCTCCGGTCGCATTGCCGAGCACCTCGCTGGTTTCCTGCAAGGCGAGGGAGATGCCGTATTTGCTGAGTTCGGTGCGCAGCCCCCACATGTCGCCGAGCATGAAGTTGCTGCGTGAGATGCCGTTCATGAAGCTGAACGGACCGGTGAGAGGCGTGGCTCCTTCCTCGCCGGGCTGCAACTGCTCTTCCGTCGGAATCTGGATCGTGGGTGGTGCGGCATGCGCCGGGCCGAACCAGGGGGCGGACAGGATGCAGGCGGCGATCACCGCCGGCGCCCGGCGGCGTGGCCGGCGGCCGGTTGCGGAGTTCGTTGCGCCGGGTCCGGGCAGCGGTGTTCCGCTGGCAGCGTCGCCGGCCGCTTGCATGGTTTCCTGGCCCTCGCGGTTTCTCGAAGAGGTCGTATAGCCGCAATTGCAAATCAGTCGCAAGTCAGAGATGCAATTGCGAGCGATTTGCAGGATGGAGGGCTGCCCCGCTACGATGCGTAGCTTGGGAATCGAATGGAGACGGAAGCCGATGCCTGTCCTGCCGGGCCGAAAAACCGCCATTGCCGTGTTGCTTGCCGGGTCCTGCCTCGGTGGTTCGGCGGTCGCCGACGACCCGGCGCGGATCGAGGTGACGATCAAGGACCACGTGTTTTCGCCGGCGGAGATCCATGTGCCGACCGGCAAGCCGACCGTGCTGATCGTGCGCAACGAGGATGCGGGTCCGGAGGAGTTCGAACTCCACGGCGCTCAAGGTGGAGAAGGTGATCGTCGGCGGCACCTACGGCACGATCCGGCTGCGGCCGCTGGGACCGGGGCGTTATCCGTTCATGGGCGAGTTCCACCCAGACACCGCGCAAGGCGTTGTAATCTCGCAGTGAAATCGGTCAAGCGGGGGGCCGGCCAGACGCTGTCGCTGACCCGATATGTCTTTATGATTGACAGAACAATTCACTAACGTTATACTCGGCGGATGGACAGTGACACCGAGCCCTACCACCCCGTCGACCCCGCCCACCAGCTCACGCGGGACACCTACCTGCAAATGGTGGACACCCTGCGCACATCGCTGCCGCCGCCGCTGGTCAACACGCCGGAGGCCTGGGCGCTGCATGTCCGCGCCGCGGTGAACCGGGCCTCGGAGCTGGTCCCGGCCAGTTCGGTGGAGGCCGAGCTGGCGTCGCTCCATATCGCCACCCTGGCCTATTCCAAGGACTGCCTGCGGCTGGCGGGACTCTACGCCGCCACCGACGCGAAGCGGTCCGACCAGTGCCTCGCGCAGTCCGCCCGCATGGGACGCGCGGCGTCCGGCTACCAGGTTTCGCTGCTGCGCATCCAGAAGGAGCGGATGCGGCGGGAGAAGACCAGGGAGAGTGCGCAGCAGGCCGACCGGCTTCAGCAAAGCGCGCTGGGGATGATGCTGGACGCGCTGGAGAGCCTCCCCGCGGTGCCGGCCAACGCCGCGGTGCCGGTGCTCGCCGCGCAAGCCGCTGCGCCGGCCGCCGCGCCGGTGGCGGAGGCTGCGCCGGCGAAGCGGGTGTTCATCGACTATGACGACCTGCCCGAGGAAGTGAAGGCGAGGGACCGGCGAAAGGCGAAAGCCTCGCGCTTCTGCGTCGTGGACACGATGCGGGCGCAGGCGATCCGCAAATGTGGCGGGCTGCCGCCGGGCGCGGATTACGAGCTCGAGCCGGAGCTGCTGCACGACATCATTCACGGCGTCGGGGGGAACTTCGAGTGGGCGGACACCTATGTGCCGTGGGTGGCGCCGGAGGGCTACGTGCCGCCGAAGGATTGAGGCGGGGGGGCCGCGCGGCTGCGGGTTGAAGGGGCCGGTCGGGCGCGTGTTCGCGGTAGTGCTGAAGCGAGAATTTTAGCGCAGATACTGGCGGATGCAGGCAAAACACACAGATAGAATGCGGGGGATTCGCAGGGCGAGTCCCAAAGCTGGGCTCCGACACTTCGGGTTGCTGTCGCTGCCAGTGTTATGATCCTCACGCTTGGACCCCGGCGGTTGTCAGTCCGCAAGCAGATTTCACCACAAAGTTAGCCAGCGGCCGCGGCCGCTGGCTAACTTTGTGGTGAATCTGCTTGCGGACTGACACATCGCGGCAGCCTTTCAAGTTTTGCAGAAGTGAAATCGTGGCGATCGTGCCCGACAGTTAGGGTTGGCTGCGATGGCCGGCTGGCCAATGGCTCGAGACACACCCGTCCAATCGCCGTTTCCAGCCGCAGGCCGACGCGGCCGTGTCTCATAGAAAAAGCGCTGAGACGGTGGCGAGACTCGTTTGGCTACCAACATCAGCGGCGGTGGCAGCCTACTGGAGTCTTGGTGCGTGGGACGCTTTCGCCCGGCACGGGAGTTGAGACCACTATGAGATTCCGATGGGTACGGCCGTCCTGCGGCCAGCACGGGCACGATCATGGCTTGCACCTCCCCGGCCTGACAGAGAGATGCCGGGGCGCGCGCCTTGCTCCTGGCCCCACCCTCGGCTAAACCGCGCCCGCGCCGGCACCCCTGGAGGCCGGCGTTTCCCGTCAGGAGCGAACCATGGCCAATGTTGTCACGATCGAGGCCGAGGCACGCGCGCGCGCAGGTAAGGGGGCAGCGCGGGCGACCCGGCGCGCAGGCAAGGTGCCTGCGGTGGTTTACGGCGCCCACGTCCCCCCCAGCCTGATCGCGCTGGAACCCCGCGCCGTCATGCGCGAATTGCAGCGTGCCGGCTGGCAATCCCGCCTGTACGAAATCAAGGTGAACGGCGATGCCACGCGGGCGCTGATCCGCGACGTGCAGTTCCACCCGGTCAGCGACCTGCCACAGCATGTGGATTTCCAGCGCCTCGCACCCGGCGAGCCGATCCGCGTCGCGGTGCCGGTGCATTTCGAGAACGAGGGCCTCAGCCCCGGCCTGAAGCGCGGCGGCGTGCTGAACGTGATCCGCCACGCGGTCGAAGTGTATTGCGACCCGGACCAGATTCCGGAGCAATTCGAAGCCAACCTGGCGGACCTCGATTTCAACGACAATGTGCGCTGGCATGACCTGAAGGGCACCGAACACGCCCGGCCCGTGATCACCGACCGCGACTTCGTCGTTGCCACGGTGGCCCCGCCGACCAAGGCTGTGGAAATTGCGGCGGAGCCTGGTGCGGCTGCTGCCGCGGCCCCTGGCGCGGCGGCTCCGGCGGCGGGGGCTCCGGCAGCGGGTGGCCGGGCAGCGCCGGCGGCCGGGGCCAAGGCTCCCGCGGGCGCAGCGCGTGGTGGCACCCGCGCGCCCGGCAAGAAGGGCTAACCCCCCAAAGGGGGTTGCCATGCTGCTCTGGGTCGGACTCGGCAATCCGGAGCCGGGGATGGCCCGGAACCGGCACAATATCGGCTTCATGGCGGTGGACACCATTGCCATCCGCCACGGGTTCTCCCCGTGGCGGTCACGCTTCAAGGGGCTGGTGGCGGAGGGCAGCGTCGGGGGCGAGAAGATCCTCGCGCTAAAGCCGCAGACCTATATGAACGCGTCCGGCGAGTCGGTGCAGGCGGCGGTGGCGTTCTACAAGCTGCCGATCGAGGCGATCACCGCGTTCCACGACGAACTGGACCTGGTGCCGGGCAAGGTGCGGGTGAAGCGCGGCGGCGGCGCAGCGGGACATAACGGGCTACGCTCGATGGACCGGCAGTTGGGGTCGCCGGATTACTGGCGGGTGCGGCTTGGGATCGGGCATCCCGGCGACAAGGCTCGGGTGCTGGGGCAC
This sequence comes from uncultured Alphaproteobacteria bacterium, assembly GCA_963762885.1. Taxonomy (GTDB): domain Bacteria; phylum Pseudomonadota; class Alphaproteobacteria; order Acetobacterales; family Acetobacteraceae; genus JASHVB01. The sequence continues at coordinate 32,243 of CAVXNH010000081.1, read as the reverse complement.
GTGCTGGGCGATTTCGTCAAGGAAGATCGCGACTGGCTGCTGCCGGTGCTGGACGCAGTGGCGGACGCGGCGCCGCTGCTGGTGGAGAGCAAGCCCGAGGATTTCATGACGCGCGTTGCGCTGTTGGTGCGGGGATCGGGTTCGTCGAGCAGTCTTGGCTGATCCGGCGGTGGTTGGCGTGGCCGGACCATGGACGCTCGCGCGCAAATTGTGAGCTTGGCGTGTCGGCCCACGGCCGCCCGGTTTATTGTTTCGCTACGCCATCTCGTTCTGCTAGGCTGCGAGCAATGAAGTTCTCCAACAATGACGACCGATCGGCACTGGGCGCGCGGCAGGAATGATGCCTGCGTCTCTGCCGCGGCCCTTCCCGGCGCCCATCTGATGTTGTTCAATACCTTCGGTTTCGTCTGCGTATTTTTGCCGATTACGCTGGCAGGGTTTTTCCTGCTGTCTCGGTTCAGCGAGTTTTGCGCGGCCGCATGGTTGGTCCTGGCATCGTTGGCGTTTTACGCCGCCTGGAATCCCCGCTACCTGATTTTGCTTTTGGGCTCCATCGTGTTCAATTACGCGGTTGGCCACAGCCTGACACAATCGTTGCGGCCGACGGCCGGTGCCTTGCGCAGAGGCATCCTGGCATTCGGCATAGCCGGCGACCTCGGATTGCTCGGATATTACAAATATGCAAACTTCTTCATCACCAATGTGAACGCCGTGAGCGGCAGCGCGATCAGTCTCGGGACGATCATCCTGCCGTTGGGCATTTCGTTCTTCACCTTCACGCAAATCGCTTTCCTGGTCGATGCCTACCGGCTGCAGGCCCGGGAACCACGACTTCCTGCACTACGCCTTCTTCGTCACCTTCTTCCCGCACCTCATTGCCGGGCCGATCCTGCACCATAAGGAGATGATGCCGCAATTCGCGCGGACCGAGACCTACCGCTTCAATGCCGAGAATTTCTCGGTCGGGCCTCACTATCTTCATCATCGGCCTGTTCAAGAAGATCGTGCTGGCCGACGGCATGGCGGGCTATGCGACGCCGGTCTTCGATGCCGCGGACCAGGGCGGTCCGCATCACCGTCGCTCGAGGCCTGGGGCGGCGCGCTCGCCTATACGTTCCAACTCTATTACGATTTCTCCGGCTATTCCGACATGGCGATCGGCGCGTCGCGGTGCTTCGGCATCGCGCTGCCGTTCAACTTCAACTCGCCCTACAAGGCGGCGAGCATCATCGATTTCTGGCGGCGCTGGCATATGACACTGTCGCGCTTCCTGCGCGACTATCTTTACATTCCGCTGGGCGGCAACCGGCACGGCAGCTACCGGCGGTACCTCAACCTGTTCCTCACCATGACCGTCGGTGGGCTTTGGCATGGCGCCGGATGGACCTTCGTCGGCTGGGGCGCGCTGCACGGCCTCTATCTGGCGTGAACCATGCCTGGTCGCCCTGCGCCGCCGAATTCCCGTGCAGCGCTGGCCCCGAACCGAGGATTTTTGTGGCTGGGCGCTCACCTTCGCCGCGGTGGTGGTGGGATGGGTGTTGTTTCGCGCCACCACGCTTACGGGTGGCGGGCACATGTTGCGCGGCATGGTGGGCGAGTATGGATGCGCGCTGCCGTCAGGTCTTTTCGGTTGTGCCGACCTGCGCACCGTGGCCGCCGCTGCGGTGATCGACAGCCGCATGGCATGGAGTTGGTGCGCCGTCCTCGCGGCCATCGCATTTTTGCTGCCGAACACGCAGGAGATCATGCACGACTACCTCGACGGCATTGCCTGGCCGGGTGGGGCGGCGAAGTCGGGCGCCAAGCGCCTCAGCTTTGCCTTCACGCCGAGCTGGGCGGTGTTTGCCGCGGGACTGGCGACCGCCGGGCTGATCAGCCTGCCGCACCCCACCAGCTTCCTCTACTTCAACTTCTGAGCCTCCGTGCGACAATTCCAAGCATCCCTGACGCCGCTACGCTTTCTGGCTCTGGTCATGGCACTGGTTGTCATGTCCGTGCTGGGCATCTGCCTGTTGCCGCATGACCGCTACGTGCAGTTCTCGGCCCTGCACGACGGTGCCGTGGTCAAGGCGGGCTGGATCTATGAGCGCATTCATTTCGACGACACGCCGATCGACGTCATGTTCGTCGGCACCTCGCACACCGTATTCGGGGTGAACAGCGCGCAGGTCGAGCAAGCCTATGGCGACGCAACCGGACAGCAGTTGCACGTGGTGAATTTCGGCCTGCCGCACCTGGGGCGGGACATTCAGTATCTGGTCGCCCGTGAGGCGATCGAGACACGCCGGGTGAAGCTTCTGGTCATCGAGATAGCCGACGACGAATCACGCAGTCTGCACCCGGCCTTCTTTGAACTCGCCACGCCGCGGGAATTGCTCGAGGCGCCGATCCTCATCAACCCGCTTTACCTGGACAATCTTTCGCGGCTGCCACTGCGGCAGGTCTCGTTGTTCTTGCAATCGGCGTTGCCGGGATGGATGGGCACGAATCCGGACTTCGATCGGGCAAAATATCGAGGTCCGAACTGGGACGATACCTATCAGGAACGCGGCAGCGTCGCGTATCCCATTCTGAATGCACCCCCGCGCCTGCAGGTTCACACCAGCACGGAGCTGGAGGCTCAGCACAAGCATTACGTGCGGCTGCAACAGGACAAGCTGCAGCTCCCCGGGTTCATGCAGAACCTCGCCTATCGGGCGAACCTGCTGTATTTGCAGTGGATCGTCGAGCTGGCCCGGCAGCACGATGTCGCTGTGCAATTGCTCTATCTTCCGGTCTACCATGCGCCCGCATCGCCACTGTTTGCCGGCTACTACGCTCAATTCGGCAAGCTCTGGTATCCGGATATGATCTATGCCGAGATCAATAACTGGCTGGACGTCAATCATCTGAATTTTCAGGGTTCGAGTGCGTTGTCGCATTGGCTGGGCGTCAGGATCGCCGAGGAGCAGGGCAACGGCATCGCGTTGACCGCCACGCGCCATCCATGATGCCACGGGGCCACGATGTCAGGCAGGGGGCTTGAACGGCCGCGGCGCTCGCACCATACCAGCCGCGGCTGACGCGTCACTGCTGCTGGTGGCGGCAACACCCGAGGATTTCATGACGCGTATTGCGCGCCCGGTGCAGGGGCCGAAATAGATGGGTTTCAACTGCGGCATCGTCGGCCTGCCCAATGTCGGCAAATCGACCCTGTTCAACGCGCTGACCGCGACGGCGGCAGCGCAGGCGGCGAACTATCCGTTCTGCACGATCGAGCCGAATGTCGGCCGCGTCGCGGTGCCCGATCCCGCGGCTGGGCGTGCTGGCGGTAATCGGCAAGTCGGCGAAGATCATCCCGACGTCGCTGGAGTTCGTCGATATTGCCGGGCTGGTGCGCGGGGCGTCGAAGGGCGAGGGGCTGGGCAACCAGTTCCTCGCCAACATCCGCGAGGTGGATGCGATCATCCACGTGCTGCGCTGCTTCGAGGACTCCGACATCACGCATGTGGAAGGCTCGATCGATCCGCTGCGCGACGTGGACGTGGTGGACACCGAGCTGATGCTGGCCGACCTGGAGAGCCTGGAGAAGCGGCTGTACGCGGCGCAGAAAAAGGCGCGCGGCGGCGACAAGGAAAGCATCGCGGCGGTGGCGCTGATGGAGCCTCTGGTGGCGGCGTTGCAGGCCGGCCGTCCGGCGCGGACGGCGATCCCTCCGGGACAGGAGGAGGCGGTGCGGCGGCTGCAACTGCTGACGTCCAAGCCGGTGCTGTACGTGTGCAATGTCGAGGAGGGCGCGGCGGCCGGCGGGAACGCGTTTTCGGCCGTGGTGGAGGCGCGCGCCAAGGCCGAGGGCGCCCGGATTGTGGTGATCTCGGCGGCGATCGAGGCGGAGGTGGCGCAACTGCCGGAAGCCGACCGGGCGGAGTTCCTGGAGGGCCTGGGGCTGCACGATAGCGGTTTGGACCGCGTCATCCGGGCCGGTTACGATTTATTAGGATTGATCACGTATTTTACCGTCGGCCCGAAGGAGACGCGGGCGTGGACGATCGTGGCGGGCACCAAGGCGCCGCAGGCCGCGGCGGTCATTCACAAGGATTTTGAACGCGGATTTATCGCCTGCGAGACGATCGCCTACGATGATTTTGTCGCGTGTAAGGGCGAGCATGGGGCGAAGGAAGCGGGGAAGATGCGGGTGGAGGGAAAGGAATACGTCGTGAAGGACGGCGACGTGCTGCTGTTCCGCTTCAACGTGTAGGAACGTCTCCTGCCCAAGGATGCGGCGAGTTGGTGCCTAGAAGGCAGAGCGTGCCGACCCGATCACCCTCACCCTCGGTGCTTCGCACCATCGACCTCTCCCGCACGGCGGGAGAGGTTTTCTGGTGCGTCGATCCGGGTGGCCGCTGCGGTGCCGCTATCAGGCCATGACCCGCACCGCCGCGTGCAGGTTGCCGAGTTGCTCCGCGTGCGGCGCCATCGCGTTCACGTACGGCTTCATCAGCAGATCGGTCCTGATGATATGACTGATCAACCAGTCGTTCAGAAACCCGCACATGCGGTCGCGCAGTGCGGCGAGGTCCTTGCCGGATGCCGCATTCACCAGTTCCGCCCGCGCCTGCGCCAGGCTTTGCATCAGGTGCCGGTGCTGCGCACCGTGCTCCGCGGCGAGCGGGAAGGAAACCAGGCGTTGCAACTTCTCCTCGCGGCTGAAATGCGCGCTGCCGTAGCGTTGCAGATCGTCGATGACGCCGGCCAGCGCCGTCGCGGCGTTGGGTCCGAGCGTGACGGTCTCGAACTTGTTGATGATGGCGATCAGGGTGTGGTGGTCCTGGTCGATCGGGCCGCGATCGATGGTCAACCCCTCGCGCCACAGGATGGTCATGCGTCGTCTCCCGGAGGCCCGGCGGGCATCGTGGACCGGGAAGGGTTAACCAAATGCCAACGCCCTTGTGTCGCCAATGGCAGGCTGGCCATGCGCCACGGCCCGCGCTTCGGCGTTGGTTTTTGCCTGCGTTGGCCGCATGGTCCGGCGGTGTCTGACCCAGCCCCATCAGGACGCCGCGCGTGACGCAGGTGGCGACCCGGCACCGCGCGCCCGACCTCGCGCGGCTGCCGATCGGCCTGAACCTGCGCGCCATCAGCCTGGCCGAGGGCCTTCGCGCCGCGCTGTCCGTCGCGGTGATCATCGCGATCAACGAGCAATTCAACTCGCCGTCGCTGCGCGAGGCCGCGCTGGCCGCGCTGTGGACCTGCTTGTGCGACCCTGGCGGCCCGATCCGCCGCCGCCTGCCCGTGCTGCTGAGCTTCTCCTTGCTGGGCGGCCTGATCACCGCCGCGGTCGGGTTGATGCGCGGCTTCGGCATCCCGGTGGCGCTGCCGGTCGGCGCCTTCCTGCTGCTCGCGCTGTCCTATGCCCGGGTCTACAGCCAGGTCGGCCAGGTGTTCGGCAACCTGCTGGCCTTCGCGGTGATCCTGGCGCTGGATCGGCCCCTGCCCGGCTTCGCCACTGCCGCCTCGCTCGCGGCCGGCTTCATTGCCGGCGGCCTTTGGGCCACCTTGCTCACGCTGGGTATCTGGCGCCTGCACCCCTTTCTGCCGGCCCGCCGCGCCGTGGCCGAGGTGTATCGACCGCCTCGCCGTGCTTGCATCCGACCTGCGCGAGGCGATGGCGGCGAGCGACGACACCCGCTGGGAAGCCCACGCGCGCGAACACCGCGGCGCCGTCCGCGTCGCCATCGAAGCCGCCCGCACCGTGGTGTTCGACACGGTGCGCAGACGCGGCGCCATCGGGGTGCGCGGTGGCCACAGCCTGATCCGGCTGGAAGCCGCGGAGCAAATCTTCGGCGCCCTGATCGCGCTGAGCGACCTCGCGGAGCAAGGCGGGGTGCTGGATCGGGGGGTTGCTGCCCGCCTGCTGCGGCGGCTGCGGCCGCTGCTACAGACGCTGGGCCGCGCCATCCTTGCCGCTGACGCCACCCTCGCCCCGCAGGTCGGGCGCTCGATCGACGCGATGGCGGCCGAGGCGGCCGCCCTGCCGGAGACCGATCCGCTGCGACCGCTGGCCCGCCGCATTGTCGAGCGGCTGCGCATCGCCCACACCCTGGCGCTGCCGGTGAACTTCATGCCCGGGGTGGCGCTGGATGGGCGCCGCGCCCCGCTGCTGCAACGGGTGGTCCAGCCGGTGCTGACCAACCTCGACTGGCGATCCCAGCCGCTGCGCCACGCGGTGCGCATCACCGTCATGGCGACTCCGGCGCTGGCCTTCACCATGGTCCACTTCAACCAGTTCGATCATTGGCTGACCATCACCATCGTCGCCACCATGCAGCCGCAGTTCGCACTGACCTACGCCCGCGCGCTGGAGCGGGTGGGTGGCACCGCGCTGGGCGGGCTGGTGGCGGCGGCGGTCGGGCTGGTCTGCACCACGCCGCTGGCGATCGCCGCGGCGATGTTTCCCCTGGCGGTCTTCGCCTTCGCCGTCCGTGCCGTCAGCCTGGGACTGTTCATGGCGGCGTTGACACCCCTGGTCGTGCTGCTGGTGGAAACCGGCGTGCCCGGCACCAGCGAGTGGTCGATCGCCTGGGCGCGCTTCGCCTTCACCACGCTGGGCGGCATCCTCGCGGTCGCCGCCGGCTTCGTGCTGTGGCCCACCTGGGAACCCGAGCGCCTGCCGCAGGAGGCCCGCGTCGCGATCGGCGCCCACGGTGCGTATGCCGAGGCGGCGCTGGGGGCCGTCATCGACCCATCGTCCGCCGGTGCGGTGGACGTAGCCCGGCGGGCCGCCGGGGTGGCGAGCAATAGCCTGGAGGCGTCGATCAGCCGCGCGCTGACCGAACCGGGCGCCGCCGGCCGCGACCGGCTGGAGGCAGCGCTGGTGATCGATGCCGCGTTGCGCCGTTGCGCCGGGCGGCTGTCGGCGATGCAGCTCGATCCGGCGCGGTTGCGCGCGGCGCTGCCGCCGGAGGCGCTGGCGGCGTGGCGGGACTGGATCGGCGGAGCGATGCGGATGCTGGCGGCGGGGGAAACGGCGCTGCCACCGCGGCCCGAGGTGGCCGAGGCGGACTCGCCGGTGCGGATTGCCCGGCAGATCGAGCTGATGGCCGGGGCAATGGGGCGGATGGCTGGGTGAAGGGTATGCCTGGCATTATGTAGCAAACGCCACAAAGACTTGTCATCCCCGCGAAGGCGGGGACCCAGCAACATGGATCCCCGCTTGCGGGGATGACGGTGTGGTTGCCGTGAATGCCGGCAAGGGGGCGTCTGCTACATGGTGCCGAAATTGCCTGCAAATCCGCGTCGCGGCTGGCTGCGACGGTCCGATCAGGATCGCCGCGCCAATTGCCACCTACCGCTACCCCGAAACCACCACCTGCCCATGCATGAACGGATGCAGCCCGCAGATGTAATCATAAACCCCCGCCTTCGCGAATGTGTAGCTGAACGTCTCGTCCGTATCCATCGGATGCGAGTGCACCTGCAACGGCGGACAAACAATGCTGTGCGGGATATCGTCCTGGTTCACCCACGTCACTGTCGTTCCCGCCTTCACCCGCAACAGCGGCGCCACAAAGGCAAAATTGCCAATCACCACCTTCGTACCATCATCCGCGCGAACGGCCTTCAGACCCACCGCCGCCACCAACGCACCCGCCCCGGCGCCCAGCGCCCGGCGCAGCACCACCCTCCGGGCCAACCGGCCCGGTTGCAGAACATCCGACATTTCGAGTTCCTTCAGCTTGCCAGGGGAGTATCGACGATCGCCAGCGGCGCCTGCGACGACACCAGGCTGACACGTGCAATCCCGAGATAGTGTTTCAGCTCACCCGCCGGCACCGCCATCGGTCCCGGGCTCGGCGCGGTGCCCGGCGCCGGCTGCGGAAACGCCGTCGAACGCGCGGTATGGAACGCCACGTGGCCTTCCACCTTTTGCAGCACCTGGTGGATATGCCCGTTCAGCACGGTAACCGAGCCGAACCGCTTCAGATACCCCAGCGCCTGAGCGCCATCCACGGTGCCCCAGCCCCAGTCCTGATACGCGATCCACAACGGCACATGCGCGAACACCACGATCGGCGTGCTGGCCGAAAGCCCCTTCACGTCGCGCTCCATCCACTCAAGCTGTTCGTGCCCGAGATCGCCGAGCCCGTTGCCTTTCAAATTCACCACGTTGACCAGCGCGATGAAATGCACTCCGCCGGCATCGAAGCTGTACCAGCCGTCACCATGCGAACCCTTGCCGAACCGGTTCAAGTACGACTTGCCGTCCTCCTCCAGGATGTCATGTTCGCCGGGCACCGTGTAGGTCATCAGCTTCGTCTGCCCCATCAACTGCTGCGCCGTATCGAACTGCGCCGGCTTCGACAGATGCGAAATATCCCCGGTGTGGATCATGAACGCAGGCGAGCCCGGCAACGCGACCACGTCGTTCAACGCCTCCTGCAAGGTCGCCGTGGTGTTCGGATTAGCCGCCTTGTCGAAGCCCAGATGGCTGTCGCTGACCTGCACGAAATTGAACCCCGCGGTGGTCGCCGCCTCGGCGCTGCCGATCAGCCGGGAGCGCGGAATGCCGCCCGCCACCGACCACACCATCGCGGTGCCGGCCCAGGTCATGCACTTCAAAAAATGCCGCCGGTCGTTGCCCTCAGGCGTGACGTCGTCCGTGTTCATCCTGCGCTCCTCTTATCGGCTCCGCCCATCGCGGGCCCCTGGCGCCAATACCGAGGGCCCCGTCGGCCTATTCCCGTCCTTGGTGGAAATTTTCTTTTGCCGGAATGGGAATAGGATCGGCCCGCCGGCGGTTAGGTGCTGGTAGGCCGCAGACAGGACGCCCGCTTTTGATCCAAGCCGATCGGAAACGACGCTTTGAGCTTCTCGCGCTGCCGCATCTCGACGCCGCGTTCAACCTGGCCCGATGGCTGGCGGGGAATACGGCGGATGCCGAGGATGTGGTGCAGGAGGCGTATCTGCGCGCCTTCCGCTATTTCGACGCCTACCAAGGAGGCAATTTTCGCGTGTGGTTGCTCACCATCGTCCGCAACAGCTTCTTCACCTGGGCCAAGGAGAACCGCTCCGCCCGCCTGGTGTTCCACGCGGAAACCCCCACCGGCGACACCGCGGAAACCGAAGCGACCGCCTGGGGCGCGGCGCCGCGCGATCCCGAAGCCCTGCTGATGGAGCGTATCGACAGTCAGACGCTGACGCGCCTGATGGAACGCCTGCCAACCGAATACCGCGAAGCCCTGTTGCTGCGCGAAGTCGAAGACCTCGCCTACAAGGACATCGCCGAGGTGACCGGCGTCCCGATCGGCACCGTGATGTCGCGCCTCGCCCGAGCCCGCCTGGCGCTGCGCAAGCTATGGTTCGGCGAAACGGCAACGGAGCCCGGCCATGCAATGTGACCGCGCCCAGCGTCTCTTGCCGCAATTGATCGACGGCGCGTTAGGACCGCTGCGCCGGATGTTCGTCACGCGTCATGTCACCCATTGCGACGCCTGTTCGGCGCAGTTGGAGGAAATGCAGTCGATGCAGGCCGCGCTCCGCAGCCACCTGCCCTATCACCGCGCGCCGCCCGGACTGGCCGCGCGCATCGGCGCGATGCTGCCGCGCGAGGACGTGCCGGTCCCGTCGCGCCGCTGGTTCCGCATGCCGTCCTTCGCATTCGCCGGCACCGGCCTGGCCGGAGCGCTGGCAGGCGTGGCGTTGACAGTGCTCGTCATCGGCAATCGCCCGCCCGACAGCGCCGCCGAGCAATCGGTGATCGCCAGCCACATCCGTTCGATGATGGCAGACCACCTGACCGACGTGCAGACCAGCGACCAGCACACGGTCAAACCCTGGCTCTCGGCGCGCCTGGACGTGTCGCCCGCAGTGCGCGACCTGAAGGACGCCGGCTTCCCCCTGATCGGCGGCCGCCTTGACTACGTGGACGGCCACCCCGCCGCCGCCGTGGTGTATCGCCATGCGAAACACATCATCAACCTGTTCGCCTGGGCCTCCCCCGGCCAGCCCGACACCGCGTTCCACGACGAATCCCGTCAAGGCTTCAACATCGTCACCTGGCGCAGTGCCGGCATCACCTACTACGCCATCTCCGACTTGGAAGCCGACCAACTCGCCGAATTCGCCAAGCTGGTACAATAACCTCTCCCGCGGGAGCGGGAGAGGTCGAGACGCGAAGCGTCGAGGGTGAGGGTGATCGGGCCGCACCTAAGCAGGTAGAGCGTGCCGACCCGATCACCCTCACCCTCGACGCTTCGCGTCTCGACCTCTCCCACTTCGTGGGCGAGGTTTCTAAAACCAAGCCGCCTTGTCCACCACGTTCCGCAACGCCCGCCCAGCCGCAAATGCCCGGCAGTTATCCACGATAATCTCGAACCGCCGGTCGTTCAGATACGGCCCGTACCCCGCCATATGCGGCGTCAGCAGCACATTCGGCATCCCCCACAACGGATGCTCCGCCGGCAGCGGCTCTTGCTCGTAAACATCCAGTGCCGCCCCCGCGATTTCCCCCGCCCGCAACGCCGCCACCAGGTCGTCCAACCGCGTCGTCATCCCCCGCCCGATATTGATAAAGAACGCGCTCGGCTTCATCTTTTGAAACCGCGCCCGATTGAAAAACCCCTCGGTCGCCGGCGTGTGCGGCACCGTCAAAATCACGAAATCCGCCCGAGGCAGCAGCGCATCCAACGCCTCCGGCTTATGCAGCTCCGTCACCCCCGCCGGCGCCTCGGTCCGCCGAGCGTCCGTCGCCAGCACCTTCATCCCGAACGCTGCCGCAAGCTGTGCCGTCGCCGCCCCGATCCCGCCCACGCCAACGATCAGCGCCGTGGCGTCCGGCAGATGCACCACCCCGTGGTCCTCGGTCGGCTTCTTCCACTCGTGCCTGATCTGCTGCGGAATATAAACGTGCAGCCCCCGAGCGAACGCCAGCACGAAAGCCATGATGTGCGCGCTGATATGGTCGTTGAAGATCTCGCGGAAATTGGTAACCGCCAGGGAATGCGCGACCAGCTCGGGATAATAATACCCCGCCGCCGGCGCCGCCTGCGGTGCCTGCAACCAGCGCAGCTTCGTTGCCTTCTCCAGCAGGTCGCGATGCAGCCAGCCGAACGCCGCCTCCGCATCGACGATCTCGCGCGCCGCGGTCTCCGCATCCTCCGCCACCACCACGCGCACCTCAGGCACTTGCTCTGCCAGCTTCGCAGCCCAGTCCCGCGTGGTGGCGGATTGCGGCGGCAGCATAACGAACTTGAAGCGGTTCGGCGTGGGCATGGCAGCGGCCTCCTTCTGGCACTGGACGCGCCGGCAGGTTACCCTGTCGCGGACGGGCAAGGGAAATCGTCCCCTCCCGCATCCGGGGAGGGCGTCCTACACTGCCAACAACAGCAGCGAAGGACTCGCCTGATGACCACCCGCTATCGTGTCGGCTTCGATATTGGCGGCACATTCACCGACTTTATCCTCCTCGACACCCAGCGCCACGAAATCCGCCTGCATAAATGCCTGACCACGCCTGACGATCCGTCGGTCGGCGCACTAACCGGCCTCACCGAGCTGCTGTCCGCCGCCGGCCTCAGCTTCGCCGATATCGGCGACGCTGTGCACGGCACCACCCTGGTCACCAACACATTGATCGAGCGCACCGGCGCCCGCCTCGGCCTGATCACCACGCGCGGCTTCCGCGACATCCTGGAGATGGGCACCGAGCAACGCTACGACATCTACGACCTGTTCCTGCAATTCCCCGAGCCGCTGGTGCCCCGCCGCCACCGCCTGGAAGTCAGCGAACGCCTCGACCGCGACGGCAACGTCCTCACCCCGCTCGACCCCGCCGAACTCCGCGCCACCGCGTTGCGCCTGCGTTCCGAGGGCGTCGAGGCCATCGCCATCTGCTTCCTGCACTCCTATCGCAATCCCGCCCACGAGCGCGAAGCCGCGGCCATCGTGCGCGCCGCCTGCCCCGACATCGCGGTGTCGATCTCCTCCGACGTGGTCGCCGAACTTTGGGAATACCAACGCTGCGCCACCACCTGCGCCAACGCCTATGTGCAGCCCCTGATGGCGCGCTACCTCGCGCAACTGGAACGCGAACTGCACGCCCGCGGCTTCCGCGGCGAACTCACCATGATGCACTCCGCCGGCGGCCTGCTCTCGCTTGAAACCGCCCGCGCCTTCCCGATCCGCATGTTGGAAAGCGGCCCCGCGGGAGGCGGCCTCGCCACCGCATTCTTCGGCGCCGCCGCCGGCAAGGCCGACGTGATCTCCTTCGACATGGGCGGCACCACGGCCAAGGCCTGCCTGATCGAGAACGGCCGCGCCGAGATCGCCCCGATGATGGAGGCGGCGCGCGTGCACCGCTTCAAGAAAGGCTCCGGCCTGCCGATCAAGGCGCCGGTCATCGACATGATCGAGATCGGCGCCGGCGGCGGTTCCATCGCCGCACTCGACGAGGTCGGCTTGCTCCGCGTCGGTCCGCGGTCCGCCGGCGCCGACCCCGGCCCCGCCTGCTATGCCCATGGCGGCACCGAGCCCACCGTCACCGACGCCAACCTGGTGCTCGGTTATTACGATCCCGGCTTCTTCCTCGGTGGCCGCATGGCCCTGGATCGCGCCGCCGCCGAAGCCGCACTGGCAAGCGTCGGTGCGAAGCTCGGACTGGACGCGATTGGCACTGCCTGGGGCATCCATCGGCTGGTCACGGAAAACATGGCCGCCGCCGCCCGCATCCATATCGTCGAAAAAGGCAAGGACCCGCGCCGCTACGCCATGGTGGGCTTCGGCGGCGCCGGCCCGGCCCACGCCGCCGAAGTCGCGCGTATCCTCGGTGTGCGGGAAGTGCTGATCCCGCCGGCATCCGGTGCCGCATCGGCCCTCGGCTTCCTCGCCGCGCCATTGTCGTTCGAACAGGTGCGCAGCCATCCGGTGAAACTCGACGCGGCGGGCGCCGCGGTGATCGACGCCGCGCTGCGCGAACTGGAACAGGAAACCCGCGCGCGCCTCGCCGCCGCCGGCGTGGCGCCAAACGACGTCGTCGTCGAACGCTCCGCCGACATGCGGCTGGAAGGCCAGATGCACGAGATCAACGTGCCGCTGCCAGAGGGAAAAATCACCGCCGCGACCCTGCCGGACATCCGTGCCGCCTTCGCCACCGCCTACGCCGCGCGCTACACCTCGGTCTATGGCGGCGTCGGTGTGCAGGCGATTTCGTTCCGCGTGCGTTGCCGCAGCCCGCTGCCGGCGTTGTCGCTCACCGAGGCCGGCGCCAGCACGTCCGGCACGGCGCTGAAGGGCGCCCGCCCCGCCTGGTTCGGCGACGGCTTCATCGACACCCCGGTCTACGACCGCTACGCCCTGACCCGAGACACCGCCATCGCCGGCCCCGCCATCATCGAAGAACGCGAGGCCACCACTGTCATTCTCCCCGGCGACCGGATGACGCTGGACGCCAGCGGTGCGCTCCGCATCGAAATCGGCCTGCCCTCTGCGCCGACCGCGCGCATCACCGCCGACACCCCGATCGCCGAGGCCGCCGCGGTCATCGAAGCCGATCCGGTATCGCTTGAAATCATGTGGAGCCGCCTGATTACGGTGGTGGAAGAAATGTGGCAGACGATCTGCCGCACCGCCTTCAGCCTGATCGTTTCCGAAGCCCAGGACTTCGCCTGCGACTTGCTCGATGCCAACGGCGAATCGCTTGCCCATTCGCCGCGCGCCATGCCGGTATTCAACCTCACTTTGCCGCGCGCGGTGCAGGCGCTGCTGCGGAAATTCCCCGCCGAAACCCTGCAGCCCGGCGACGTCCTGATCACCAACGATCCGTGGCTCTGCGCTGGCCATTTGTTCGACATCGCCGTGGTCACGCCGGTGTTCCGCAACGGCACGCTGGTCGCGTTGACCGGCACCGTCGGCCATGTCGGCGACATCGGCGGCACCAAGGACAGCCTCCGCGCCCGCGAGATCTACGAAGAGGGCATCCAAATCCCGCCGATGATGCTCTACCGCGCCGGCGTGCCCAACGACGACCTGCTGACCCTGATTGGCGAAAACGTGCGCAAGAGCGAGGAAGTCCTCGGCGACATCCATTCCTTCGTCGCCGCCAACGCGCTCGGCGCCGAACGCCTGCTGGCCTTCATGGACGAATACGGCATGCACGACCTGCGCGCGCTGGCGCAGGTCGTGCAAGGCCGTGCCGAAACCGCGATCCGCAGTGCCATCCGGGCATTGCCGGATGGTGTCTACACCTCGGAAATCTGGAACAACCCGCTGGGCGAGAAGCTGCGCTATCCGCTGAAGCTCACGGTGCAAGGCGACGCCATCGAACTCGATTTCGCCGGCGCACCGCCGCAACTCCCGCAAGGCGGCCTGAACTGCACCTTCAGCTACACCGAAGCCCACGCCACCTATCCGATGAAATGCTTGCTCTCCCCGGAAGTGCGCGGCAACGCCGGCTGCTACCGCCCCTTCACCGTCAAGGCGCCCGCCGGCAGCGTGCTGAACTGCGACAAGCCGGCCTCGGTGAACCTGCGCACCCGAGTCGGCTGGTACCTGGCGCCGAATATCTTCCGAGCCCTCGCCGACGCCGCCCCCGATCGGGTGCAAGCCGCCACCGGCCTGCCGGTCGCGGTCAACGTCTACGGCCGCACATCCGAAGGCGCCGTCTACGCCGACCACTTCTTCATGGGCGCCGGCCAGGGCGGATCGTCGCACGGCGACGGCAAGTCGGCGCTGCTGTATCCAACCTCCGCCGCCAACACGTCGGTGGAACTGATGGAAACCCGAGCGCCCGTGCTGGTGTTGGAAAAGTCCTTCGTGACCAACTCCGCCGGGCCCGGGAAACATCGCGGCGGCTGCGGCGTCCGCACCCGCTTGCGCAAGCTGTACGACGACGGGCTGCCGACCCTGGCCTCGGTCTATCCCGAAGGCGTCGGCGTCACCGTGGACGGACTGCACGGCGGCCAGCATGGCGGCGACGTGCGCGGCGTCGTGCTCGATCCCGCCGGCAACATCCTGCGCGACTGCGGCACCGGCGAATTGGTAACGCTGACCCGCACCGACCAGATCATCGAAATCCAGCTGGCCGGGGGCGCGGGATACGGCGACCCGCACGCCCGGTCGCTCGCGCTGGTCATGCAGGATGTCGCGGAGGGTATTATCTCGCCGGAGGCCGCACAACATGCCTATGGCGCGGATCTGACGGCCGGCAAGGCCGCGGAATAACAGGGGACGGCGATGAGCCAACTAACCAGCGAGCCAACAACCACACACGCCACCCACCGCCATCCGCGCTTTCTCGAGCCGGCCTCGCTGCTGCTGATCACGCCGCTCTGCATCATCGGCGCGATCATCGGCGTGCAGCTTATCGTCACGCTCGGCATCACCGCCAACACCTCGCTGATCGGCGCGCTGGCGGCGATGGCGCTGGCGCGCATCCCGCTCGCCGCATTGGCGCGCTATCGCTCGGTGCACGTGCAGAACCTCGCACAGAGCGCGATCTCCGCCGCAACCTTCGGCGCCGGCAACGCATTGCTCCTGCCGCTCGGCATTCCGTTCGTGATGGGCCGCCCCGACCTCGTCCTGCCCATCTTCGTCGGTGTCTTCCTCGCCATGTTGCTCGACGGCTTCATGCTGTACCGGATGTTCGACTCGGAGGTCTTCCCCGCCACCGGCGCCTGGCCGCCCGGCGCCGCCGCAGCCGAGGCGATCCGCGCCGGCGACGAAGGTGGCCGCAAAGCCGTCATCCTCGGCATCGGCGTCGCCGTCGGCATCCTCGGCAACTGGATCGCCGCAATTCCCATGTCGGCCTTCGGCGTCGCCTTCATCGGCAATATCTGGGCGCTGACCATGTTCGGCGTCGGCCTATTGCTCCGAGGCTATTCCGCGCTGCTGTTCAACCACCCGCTGTTCGCCGCGATCATCCCCGGCGGCGACATCAACAAAGCCTACATCCCGCACGGCATGATGGTCGGCGCCGGTATTGTCGCGCTGGTGCAGGTGGGACTGATCATCCTGCGCGGCGGCAACCTGCACGTCGGCGCCACGCGTTCGCCGGCCGAGGTCCGCCAGACGCTGGGCCTCGGCGCCGTGGCCTATGTCGTCATCGCCGCTTTGATCGCGTTGCTGGGTGGCCTGATAGCGGAAATGTCGCTGCCCATGCTGGTGTTGTTCCTGATCTACGCCGCATTCGCCGCACTCGTGCACGAGCTGATCGTCGGCCTGGCGGCGATGCATTCCGGCTGGTTCCCGGCATTCGCGGTGGCGCTGATCACCCTGGTGATCGGCATGCTGGTCGGCTTCCCGCCCGTCGCCCTCGCGCTGCTGGTCGGATTTTCCGCAGCCACCGGCCCGGCTTTCTCCGACATGGGCTACGACCTGAAGGCCGGCTTCATGCTGCGCGGTTACGGCGGCGATCCGGCCTTCGAAATGGACGGCCGCCGCCAACAGTTGTTCGCCGCGATGTTCGCATTCGTCGTCGCCGGCGTGGTGGTGCTGCTGTCGTACCGAGGCTTCTTCGCACAGAACCTCGTGGCGCCGGTAGACCGGGTCTATGTCGCCACGATCAAGGCCGGCGCTTCGATGTACGTGGCGCAGCAATTGCTGATCTGGGCCGTCCCCGGCGCCATCATCCAGTTCCTCGGCGGACCGCGCCGCCAGCTCGGCGTGCTGCTTTCCACCGGCCTGCTGATCGCGTTCCCGATCGCCGGATGGGCGGTGCTGGTGGGAATTGCCTGCCGCGTGGTGTGGGAACGCTTCGCAAAGAGCGAGGGCATGGAAGTCTTCGGCGCCGGCGTCATCGCCGGCAACTCGCTGTTCGCGTTCTTCACCTCAACCTGGAAAGCGGTGACGAAGTAACGGCGCTTCGCTACCCCTGTCATTGCGAGGAGCGTCAGCGACGAAGCAATCCCCTGCCTGACGAGCAGCCCCAGGCTCGTCAGGCGGGGGATTGCTTCGTCGCTGACGCTCCTCACAATGACAGGGGTAGCGAACGTGGGGATGAACCCTTCCTGCTCAATGTTTGAACTGCGGAATAACCCCCTCGCACATCATCTGTAACGAGTTCAGCACCCGGGGGTGGGGGATGCGCATACCGCAGTTGAGCTCCGCCAGGATACCCGACAGCCCCAACTCCTCCTGCAACTGAGACAGCCGGTCGGCGACCATCGCCGGCGTGCCGACAACAACCTTGCTGCGCACGACCTCATCCCAACCGATGTGCTGCAACCGCTGCCCCCGCTCGGCGCGATTCTCGATCGCGCGCACGCCTTCCAGTGCCACCAATTCCTCGATGCGCTGGCCCAGATACCGATAGAAATGCATCACGCTTTCTTCTGGCTCCGACAGCGCCTGCGCTTCTGTGGCGGCAACGTAGACCGGCACCCGCAAATACACCTTGCCGTTCCCGGGATGCCCGGCTTTCGCCCAGGCCTCGCGATACACCCCCAAATTCGGCCGCAACTCGTTCAGATCGCCGAGCCTTGTGGCGACAAAGATCGCCATGCCCTGCCGTCCGGTTGCCTCGAACGTATCCGGGCTGTTCACCGCCATCCGCAGTTCGGGATACGGCGACTGGTACGGCTTCGGCGTCACGCACACATTATCGAAATGGTAGAACTTGCCGTCGAACGAGAACCGCTCCTGCGTCCAGGCGCGTTTCAGGATCTCCAGCACTTCCGCAAATCGCGCCTGGCTTTCCGCGTAGGAGATCCCATACGCCTGGTACGTGCGAGGAAACCCGCTGCGCCCGACCCCCATGATCAGCCGGCCGTGGCTGATATGATCCACGGTCGTTGCTTCCTCGGCGACCCGGAGAGGATGACACAGCGGCAGCACCTGCACCGCCATCCCGATCTTCATCCGCTTGGTGCGCGTGGCGATCGCGCTGGCAACATTGAGCGGCGCCGCCAGAACCGAGCGTTCCGGCGCACTGTGCAACTCCGCCAGCCACATCACGTCCAGCCCGGAGCGCTCCGCCGCATCCACTTGCTCAAAGGACGTCGCAAAGGCCTCCGCCTCGGTCTGCCCGGGCATCCGCTGAAACTCGTGGAACATGCCGAATTCCATGGCCGCTCTTCCCTGTTTTGTCGTCCGAGTTTCAACATTCTCAGGGATCACCGCAAGCCCCGCCGTCCGCACCGGCCGGGCTCCTTCACCCGCCTTGCCATACTTTGGCGCCAGTTGACTGCCGCCTTGCGCTCCGTCGCCTGGGCGTGATGCGACGCATGTTCCGGGACCATGGTCGCGGGAAGATGAACGCCTGCAACAGTCCCATACAAATTGGCAAAGTGGGTGTTGCATGACAGGGCCAGAGTGCCGGCATCGATATCAGGAGTCGAACGCCGATGCCTCGCATGCTGACGATCTTCCAAGCCGGCTTTCTGACTTGTACCCTCGCCTCGCCTTTCGCTTTGGCACAGGTCGCCGGCGAGGATCTGGCCGGGCCACCCGCGACGACGCAACCGCAATCGCAGCCGCCTCTATCCGCGCAACCGCCGGCGCAGGCGCATCAACACGCGCAGGGGGAGCGCTTCATCGATCGCTTCCAGGCGGCGAATACCACCGGGGATGGCCGGCTGACCCTGGCGCAGGCCCAGGCGGGGAGCATGCCGATGATCGTCCGGAATTTCTCTGCGATCGATACGCAGCACAAAGGCTACGTCACGCTCCAGGACATCCGGGCGTATCGGCAGCAGATGCGCGCCATGCGCGAGAGCAGGGACAGCACGTCCGACTGACGGTTCGCAGGGCTCAGTCCTTCTTCTTCCCCTTCTTCTTTTTCGAACCGCCGCCCACCGCCGCCAGCGCCGGCAACCCCGTAAAGAAGCTGCTGCGCGTATTCGCGCCCATCAACATGTAATTATGGTCCGACCCGGTCAGCACAAACAGCGCGCCCATGCCCACATAGCGCGAGGCATTCTCTTCATCGTAAACCCCGCCCATGCCCAGCACCTTGCCATGCTTGCGGCACGCGGCGCCGACCGTTTCATAGGCGTCGATGATCTTCGCATGGCCCATCTGGCCGGCAATGCCCAATTCGGATGACAAATCCGAAGTGCCGATCAGCAGCACGTCGATACCGTCGACCTCGGCTATGTCGTCGGCGTTCTTCACCGCCTCCGGGCTTTCGATCATCACCACGGTCAGGATTTCGGCGTTGATCGCTTTCTGCGCCTCGGCCATTGGCGGCGGCTGGTAGCCGTACACGGCCGGCGGCCCGCCCCAGCTTCGGCTGCCCTGCAGCGGATAATGGAACGCCTCGGCAATGCGCCGCGCTTCCTTGGCGGTATCGACATGCGGCATCACGATGCCCAGCGCACCGTTATCCAGCGCGCGCGTCGCCTCGTCGATCGCACTGGCGCAGGCGCGCACGATCGGCGTGACCCCGGTCGGCAACGAGGCAATGCAGAGTTCGGCAACCTCGTGCACCGAAAACGATCCGTGTTCGTTGTCGATGAACAGCCAGTGATGCCCGCTGCCCGCGGCCAGGACCGGTGCCGAGGCGCTGCGGAGATGGTGCACGCCGAATCCAAGCGCGACCTCGCCGGCCGCCATCCGGCGTTTGGTGTTGTTCGGCACCAGTGACATCGCTACGCCTCCCCCTGTTCATTTGGGGCGCAACATAGCAGCAGGTTCAGGCGGAGGCCAGAACGTGCACGTCTTGTTCCGACCAGACGAAGGTGGCGGCATCGCCCGGCTCGACCGGCGCCCGGTAAAACGTCGCGTCGGGCACCAGAGCCGAGACTTCGTCGCCGCTGTCCATCGCCAACGCCACCCGCACCATGCCGCCCTGGTATTCCACCGCCGCGATGCGGCCGGACACGTGCGGGCCGTCGTTGGGTGTGCCAAGTCGGCAACGATCGGCGCGCACCGCGATCGGGCCCCGATCGGCCGACAACACATTATGCCCACCGATGAAGCGGGCCACGAAAGCGCTAGACGGATGCTCGAACACCTCGCGCGGCGGCCCGGCCTGGCGGATCTGGCCGTCTTCCATCACCACCATCATGTCGGCCATCGCCATTGCCTCATCCTGGCTGTGCGTCACATGGATGAAGGTGATGCCAAGTTCGCGTTGCAGGCGCTTCAGTTCTTCGCGCACCTTGATCCGCAGGAACGGGTCCAGCGCCGACAGCGGCTCGTCGAGCAGTAGCACGCGGGGTTGGGTGATCAGGGCACGGGCCAGTGCAACGCGTTGCTGCTGACCGCCGGAAAGTTGCGACGGCAGCCGCTCGGCATAGGTTTCCATGTGCACCAGGGCGAGAAACTCGCGCGCCCGCTTGTGGCGTTCGGCCTTGGCGACGCCACGCATCTTCAGGCTGAACGCAACGTTGTCGAGGCAGTTCAAATGCGGAAACAGCGCATAGCTCTGGAACATCATCGCCGTGCCGCGGCGGATCGGCGGCGCCAGCGTGACGTTCGCGCCATCGATCAGGATATCGCCGTCGGACACTGCCTCGTGCCCGGCGATCATCCGCAGCGTGCTGGTCTTGCCGCAGCCGCTCGGCCCCAGCAGGCAGCAATAGCTGGCATGGGGAACGCGCAGGGAAACGGCGTCCACGGCGACGGTCGGACCGTAACGCTTGGTGACGGCAACCAGTTCGACATCGAAGCGTGCATCCATCGTGCGTGTGTCCTCGGTCAGTCTTTGGCGATCGCGGCGCGGCGGCGTTGCATGCGGAATACCACGACCAGCGTCACGCCGATCAACACAAACGACACCGTCGTGGTCAGCGTGCCGATGGCGAACAGCGTCGGCGACGTGGCGCTGGAGATCAACGCGTAGATCTCCAGCGGCAGCGTGTTGCGCGGGCCGATGGTCAGCGTCGTCCGGGCATATTCGTCATAGGACAGCGTGAACGCGCCCATCGCGATGCCGATGATGCCGGGCAGCAGTATCGGCAGCGTCACGTGGACCAGCCGCTGAAACGCCGTAGCGCCCAGATCGTTGGCGGCTTCCTCATAGCTGCGGTTGAAGCGGTTCACCACGGCGAACATGGTGAACAGCCCGAATGGCAGCGTCCAGGTAAGCTGCGCACCGAGCGCCGAGGTGAACAGGCTCGGGTGCAACCCCACCACCTGGAAGCCGAGCCCGATGCCGAAGCCGACCAGCAGGCTCGGCATGACCAGCGAGGCGACCGCGAGATAAAACAACAGTCCTGACCCGGGAAACCGCCGGCGAAAGCCAAGACCGGCGGCGACCGAGATCACCACGGTCAACGTGCTGACCAACGCGGCCAGCGCCATCGAACGACCGAAAGCGACCGGAATGTTCGCCATCTGCCCGGGACGAAGGATGTCGCGGAACCAGGTCAGCGACGTGCCCACCATGGGAAACGTCACGCCGCCGTTGGGTCCCTGGAACGACAGCACATAGATCACCACCATCGGACCGTACAGGAACAGCAACCAGGCACAGAACAACGCTCCGAGCACGTAGAAGGTCCACGGGCGTTCCGCGCTGGGGCCGGACATCCGGCCGGGTCCTGCGAACATTCCTCCCCCCTACTTCACCAGTTCCTTGCGCACGTCGACGACCAACATCATGCCGGCGACCATGATGGCGACGAACGTCACCAGCACCATCGCGTTGGCCGAGGCGGGCGGATATTCCATCGCCTGGATCTGGGTGGACAGCATGGAGACGATCGACGCACTCTGCCCGCCGCTCATTGTCTTGACCACGAAGTAGTCGCCCATCACCTGGGTGAACACCAGGATGGAGCCAAGCACGATGCCGGTCTTCGACAGCGGGATGACCACGTCCACCATGGTGCGCCAGCGGCTGGCTCCGGCATCGCGCGCGGCTTCCAGCAAGGCGGGATCGATCTTCGACAGCGAGTTGGCGATCGGCCCCACCATAAGCAGCGTGAACAAATGGACGTAGGTGACGATCACCGCGAAGTCGGAAAACAGCAGGAAGGTCAGCGGCTTCGAGGTAACGTGCAGGTCCAGCAGGATCTGGTTGAAGGCGCCGTTGCGGCCAAGAAACGGAATCCACGCGATGGTGCGGATGATGCCGGATGTCCAGAACGGAATTGCGCACAGCAGGAACAGAACAGTGCGGATCATCGCGTTGCGGATGTGGAAGATCAGGAACCAAGCGATGTTGAACCCCAGGAACAGCGTGATCGCCCAGACGATGAAGGCGAATTTCAGCGAGCTGATATAGACGCGCAAGGTTGCTGGCGTGGTCAGCAGGTCGCGGTAGTTGTCCCACATGAAGGCGGGGTAAATGCCGACCCGGTCGTAGTCGAAGAAGCTGACGACCAGGAACAGCACGGTGGGGGCGGCGAACAGGACGATCAGGATCAGAGCGAGCGGACTGACCTGCAACCAGGACACAAGCCACGGCTTGGTGGCAAAGCGGGAGCGTGAGAGACGAAGGCGGGACGGCTGTGTGCCGACCCGATCACCCTCACCCGTCTCGCTGCGCTCGCCGACCTCTCCCGCAAGCGGGAGAGGTTTACTGACGAAGGTCATGCTGCCGCCTTGATCTCGTTCCTGCAGCGCATCAACGGCAGAATCCGCGTGCCGAACTGCTCCATGCCGATGACGAAATCGTCGAACGTCAGCATCACGCCTTCGACGCCCGGCACCTCGGCCAGTTCGTCCAGCAGCCGCGCGATCGTGGCATAGGAGCCGACCAGCACGCCGCCCTGGGTCGGCAGGTTGTGCGTGCCCAGGGTCCGCCGCTTGTTCGGCCCGGCGAGCGGATCGACGGTCGGATCGTCCTCCGCCTGCGCGTCACGATACGCCAGCGCCACCATGTCGACGCCGTCCTTGTAATGCTCCCACTTCGCCATCGCCGCCGCGTCGGTTTCGTCAGCGATCACCATGGTCAGCACCAGCGCGCCGCATGGACGCCCGAACTCCTGCGTGGCCTTCACCAGCCGGGCGACGCTCTGCGTTACCATGCCCGGGGTGTTGATCCCGCCGCTGGAGCAAAAGTTCCAGTCGGCGTATTGCGCGGCGTAGCGGGTGCCGGCGTCGCTTTGCGCGGCGCAGATGATCGGGATTTTCGCAGTCGGCAGCGGCAGGCAGCGGCAGTCGTCCATCTGGAAGAAGTCGCCCTTAAAGTCGGAGCGCCCGGTTTCCCACAACTCCCGCATGATGCTGACGTATTCGGCGCAATAGTCGTAGCGTCGGCGGTAATGCTCCGCGCCCGGCCAGATGCCCATCTGCGTGTATTCGCGGCGCTGCCACCCGGAGATGATGTTCACGCCGAACCGCCCGTGCGAAATCGAGTTGATCGTCACCGCCATGCGCGCGGCGATCGGCGGCGGCATGGTCAGCACCGCACAGGTGGCGAAGAGTTGGATGCGCGTGGTGACCGCGGCAAGCCCGGCCATCAGCGTGAAGGATTCCAGATTGTAGTCCCAGAACCCGGACGGCCCGCCGAAGCCGTGCAGCTTGATCATCGACAGCGCGAAGTCGAACCCGAAGCCTTCCGCTTTCTCGACGATCGTGCGGTTGAGATCGAAGCTCGGCTTGTATTGCGGCGACGTGGTGGAAATCAGCCAGCCGTTGTTACCGATGGGAATGAAAACGCCGAGTTGCATTTCGCAGGGCTCCGGATGGGTCAAGTTCGCACGGCCGCGCCCTCCCACAAGGGGAGGGGAGGAGCGGAATTACGACGTGATGAACTCGTTCCACCGCCGTGTCAGATAGCGGTCCTCGTCCATCACCGAGTTCCACACGGCGATGTTCCCCATGCGCTCCCAGAACGCTCCGCCGTCGCGCGAGCGCCCGGCCTTCTCCATCAGCTTGCCGAACGGGTTCATGATGTCGGTGGCGGCCGGCTTGCCGCCATACCAGTAGTCCCACTCCGCCTCGGTCAGATACTGCTTCGTTAGTTCCGGTTGCGCCGAGTAATAGCCCTCGCGCGCGATGAACGACCCGGGGAAGCCGGAGGTATACCAGGTCAGGTATTCGTAGAAGCAGTCCAGTTGCAGCCCGCTCAGGTGCTTCATCACGCCCAGCGTATAACCCCAGCCGCGATAGCCTTCCTTCAGCGGTTGGAACGTGCAGGGAATGCCGCGCGTCCGCACCGCGGTCACCGCGGGAGACCACATCGACTGGATCACCACCTCGCCCGACGCCATCAAATTCACCGACTGGTCGAACGTCGTCCAGAACGAGCGGAACTGTCCACTGCTCTTGATCTTCATCATCGTATCGATGGTCTTGTCGATCTCGGCTCGGGTCATGTTGCCCTTGTTGCCGTACTTGAGCAGGCCGCTGGCCTCCATCGCCATGGCGACATCGATCACCCCGACGGTTGGCTGATCCTGCAACGCCGCCTTGCCCTTGAAATCCGGACTGATCAGGTCGGCCCAGCTTGTCACCGGACGGCCCACCAGGTCGGGCCGGATGCCCAGCGTGTCGGCGTTGGTCACAGTGGGCACGCCGGTCAGCCACTCGGTGGGTTCGGCAGCGAAGCCCTTCCAGTCGGGCTCGGCAGCATACACCACGGTATAGGGAGCCACGCCCTGCTTCGACGCCTCGCGCCCATCCGGATAGGTGCCACGGGTGAACAGCGGGATCGTCTGGTCCCAGTGCTTCACCTTGTCGAGCGGGATGGTCTGCAAGATGCCTCGCCCGACCAGGTATTTCATGAAGGTGATGCTGACGTCGGCACAATCG
This sequence comes from uncultured Alphaproteobacteria bacterium, assembly GCA_963762885.1. GTDB lineage: Bacteria > Pseudomonadota > Alphaproteobacteria > Acetobacterales > Acetobacteraceae > JASHVB01. The sequence continues at coordinate 7,628 of CAVXNH010000081.1, read as the reverse complement.
ATCGCGCTGGATTGCGACAGGAAGCGGTTCAGCAGGTCGGCATTCTCGGTTGCCTGCATGTTGACGGTGAAACCCAGGTCCTTGGTCGCCTGTTCGGCGATCGCCGGTATGGCCGTCACCGGAGGCCCGGCGTGGTTCAGCACCACGTCCTTGATGTTCTGCGCCCAAATGGTGGGAAAGCCGCCCAGCGCCCCCGATCCGGCGGCCAACCCGCCGGCGGCGGCCACCCCTTGCAGCAGCCGCCGCCGGGTCGGCCCCGCCATCGGCCGGGGCTGTCCGAGATCGTTGCCAACTGTCGCGCTACGTCCTGCCATGAGGTCCCCTCCTGCGCTGATGCAGACCTCCCCATGCCGGCCGCCTCGCGCGACCTTCGCTGCGGTGCAGCATGCGCGATTACTGGGCGTATATGCAAGTCCCAGACACATAATGATGTGTCTATAATCATTTTGCCTCTGATAAAGTCAGATCTGGTGAAAATGGCGCCACCCGTCTTGTCCATATATTAGTCAATCTGCCGACCGCGTTGCCATCTGACTGCGGCGTCCTGCTTGCGAAATGCAGGCGGCTGGGCACGACGTTCACCCGGCGCCCTGGCCTCGCCGCGACGTTACCCAGCCTCCGCCTCCACCGCCCGGTTCTCCACCAGCGCCATCAGACTCTCCAGCCGGTCGGCCTCCGCGGCCGGCTTGTCGGTGCGGATCCGGGAGATCCGCGGGAACCGCATCGCCACCCCCGACTTATGCCGCGTCGAGAGCTGTGCCGCGTCGAATGCCACCTCCAGCACCAGCGCCTTCTCCACCTCCCGTACCGGCCCAAACCGCGCCACCGTATGATTGCGGATCCAGCGGTCGAGAAACGCCAGTTCCTCGTCGGTAAAGCCGAAATACGCCTTGCCGACCGGCACCAGTTCCTGCCCGCCCACACCGTCATCGCGCCACAGGCCGAACGTGTAGTCGGAGTAGAAGCTGCTGCGTTTGCCGTGGCCGCGCTGCGCGTACATCAGCACTGCATCGACGCTCAGCGGATCGCGCTTCCATTTCCACCACTGGCCCTTCACCCGGCCGGGCAGATACGGCGCATCGGCGCGCTTCAGCATAAGGCCCTCGATCGAGGCCGCCCGCGCGCCGTCCCGCAACACCATCAGGTCGTCCAGCGAACCAAACCGGATTTGCTCCGACAGATCCATGCGCGCCGGACGCGTGCGCGCATACCACGCCTCCAGCCGCGCCCGGCGCGCGTCGAACGGCAGTGGGCGCACGTCCTCATGGCCTTCGAACAGCAAGTCGTATAGCCGGATGCCGGTGGGAAAATCCTGCATCATCTTCGCGCTGACGCCCTTGCGGTTCAGCCGCTGCTGCAGATCGGCGAACGGAGCGACCCGCCCCTCACGCATCACCAGCAGCTCGCCGTCCAGCACGGCATGGAAATCCATCGCTTCGAGGATTTCCGGGAATGCGGCGGAAATATCCTCGGCCCCGCGCGAATACAGCCGCCGCCCGCCGGCCGTGGCGACAAGCTGCACGCGGATGCCGTCCCACTTCCACTCGGCCCGCCAGTCCTCCGGCCGCAGCGCGGCGAGGTCCGCCGCTTCCAGCGGATGCGCGAGCATGGGAGGCCGGAACACCGGCTGGTCCGCTGGATCGGGCTTTTCCCCCCGCCCCTCCAGCCACGCGAACAGCGGCAGATACGGGGGCGCCAGGCCGTGCCACACCTCCTCGACCGCGTCCGCATCGACGCCGCCGATCTCCGCCAATGCGATCTTCGCCAGTCGCGCCGACACCCCAACGCGCAACCCACCGGTGATCAGCTTCAGCAGCGCGAACCGAGTGGACGGGTCGCAGGCGTCCAGCCAGCCAGCGACCAGGCCGGGCAGGGCGGCTTTCGGCGCGGTCTCCAGCGCCTCCACCACATCCGCCAGGCGCGGCGGCGCGGCGTTGGTCGACGCGGCGGGCCACATCAACGCGACCGTCTCCGCCAGGTCGCCGACATAGTCGTACGACCAGGCGAACAGCACCGGGTCGGTGCGCGCGGCGGCCAACTCGCGGATCAGGCCGGGCTTGGCGGCGGTGAAGGCGAGTTCCCCGGTGATCGCGGCCAGGCCGATGCCGCGATCCGGGTCCGGCTGGGTCGCGAAGTAGCGCCGCAGCAGCGCGATCTTGGCGTTGCGCGAGGGGGTGAAGACCAGGCGTTCCAGGAGTTCGGCGAAGGCGATCATGGGGGACTATGTTGGGGCGGCACGCCGTCCGCGCCAACGGCGCCGCGCACGACCGACGCACGGGGCATGCGATCGAGCGTCCTGACTGTCATTGCGAGCGAAGCGCAGCAATCTTCCGCGCGAGATCGCTGGAACCATCGGGGGGAAATTGCTTCGCTTCGCTCGCAATGACGGAATCAGACGCGGGGATCAGTCGTTTGCTGCCTTGAACGAGCACGCAACGATTGGCGCCCCTCACGCCAAGAACGCCCGCACCTCCTGCAAAAACAACTCCAGCCGGTCGTGGTGCACCCAGTGGCCCGCACCCTCCACGCCCAGCACCCGCGCGTCCTTGAAGTAGCGCAGCCGCCCATCGATCGCCGGGTCCGTCGCCCAGCTTTCCTTCCCGTACACCAGCAGCACCGGACACGCGATGCGCCCCCACAACTCGGCAATCGCATCTCGCGTCATGTCGTACGGCGGCCACACCGCGACATAGTGATCGAACTTCCAGCTATACGTCCCGTCCTCGTTCTGGTTCACCGCATGCTGCGTCAGGTGCCGCGCTTGCTCCGGCGACAGGTGCTTGTTCGCCTCCTGCATCCGCCCCAGCGCATCCTCCAGCGTCGCGTAGCGCCGAGGCTGCCGCGCGGCATAGGCTCGAGTCTGCGCGATCCACGCCCGCATCCGTTCGGCAATCGGTTTGCCAACGCTGTCCGCGGCCGAACGAGGCCCCGGACCCAGCCCCTCGATCGCCACCAGCCGCCGCACCGCCTCCGGATACACGCCGGTATAGCGCAACGCGATGTTGCCCCCCAGCGAGTGCGCAATGATCGACACCGGCGCCAGCGTCTGCTGATGCACCAACTGCGCGAGGTCGTAGATGTAGTTCGCCATCGTGTAGTGGCCCGACGCCGACCACGCGGAATCGCCATGCCCGCGCAGATCGGGCGCAATCACGTGGTACTGATCGCGCAAAGCCCGCGCCACCCAGTCCCAGTTGCGGCAATGGTCGCGCCCGCCGTGCAGCAGCAACAGCGGCGGCGCGTCGGGATTGCCCCAATCGACATAATGCAGCCGCAGCCGCTGCGAGAAGAACACCCGCGAGGTCGGTCCCGCTTCCATCATCCGATCGGAGGCCTCCGCTTGTGCCACTGCGTCGCCCGTTCATAAGCCGCCGCGACGCGCAGCACCGTCGCATCCTCGAAATACCGCCCGACGAACTGCACGGAAACCGGCAGCCCGGTGCTCGCCAGGCCGGACATCATCGCCAGCGCCGGATGCCCGGTCACGTTGAACGGCGTCCGAGCCTGCCTCGGATATGTCCGTTGCGTCTCCGCAGCATCCTCAATCTTGCTCGAGGGGTCCATCGAACTTGCACACAGCAAGACATCGACGTCGCGCAGCGCGTCCTCGACGGCGGCGATCACCTGCAAGCGGCGGCGTTGCGCGCCGATATAATCGCCCGCCGCCATGAACGCGCCCGGCAACAAACGCCGCCGCGCAAGCTGACCGTAATCGCCGGGACGCGACCGCAGCCACGGCGCATGGATCGACCACGCCTCGCTGCACAGGATCACCCGGTTGATCGCCGCGAACTCGTTCAGCGTCGGCAGCGAGATGGTCCGCACCTCGGCGCCTTCGGCTTGCAGCACCCGCGCGACATCCTCCAGCGCCGCGGTCACTTCCGGATGCGCCGGCATATCGCGTTCATGGAAATGCCGCACGAAGCCGATGCGCAGATCGCGCACGCCACGATCGAGCAGCCGCCCGAACCCCCGCGCAGACGTCGCCGCGCTGCCGGGATCGGCCGGATCGTGCCCGGCCAGCACATCCAGCATCAGCGCGTTGTCGGCAACCGTGCGGGTCAACGGCCCGACATGATCCAGCGTGAACGACAGCGGAAACACGCCGCGCCGCGACACCAGGCCATAGGTCGGCTTCAACCCAACGATACCGTTGGCACTGGCCGGATTGCGCACCGACCCGCCGGTATCCGTCCCCAGCGCCCCCGGAAACAGCCCGGCGCATACCCCCGCCCCGGAGCCCGACGACGAGCCGCCCGGATGATGCTCTGGGTTCCACGGGTTGCGCGCCGGCGGGAACGGCAGGTCGAAGCTCGGTCCGCCAATGGCGAATTCATGCGTGGACAGCTTGCCGATGATGATGGCACCGGCCGCGCGCAAGTGCTCTATCACCACGGCGTCCTGTCGCGCCACGTTGTCCAGCAGGATCTTCGAGTGGCACGTCGTCGGCAGCCCCACGACGTCGATGATGTCCTTCACTCCGATCGGCACGCCGTGCAGCGGACCGCGCTGGCGTCCCGCCGCGATCTCCGCTTCCGCCGCCCGCGCCGCCTGCATCGCCGCATCCGCATCGAGCCGGATGAACGCGTGTAGCACCGGATCCAGCCGTTCTATCCGCTGCAACAGCGAGGACAGGTATTCGACCGGCGACAGCGTGTGCGCCGCGAAGGCGTGCGACGCCTGCGCGATGCCGAGCCAATGCGCCTCGGTCACAACCCGACCCCGGCGCGCATCGGCGGCCAAGGCTCGGCGGCGGGATCGTCCGGCACCTGGATCGCACCAGCGTTGTTCAGCGCCTGGGCAGCGGCCGCCGCCACATCCTCGGGAAACTCTGCCAGCGCCTTCTCCAGGCCGGCGGCCCGTGCCAGCGCCGCGATTAGCTGTTCGTCCATCCTGGGCTCCTCTGCTGTCGCCCGATCATGCGACCGCACGGATTGCCGGGAAAGACCCCGCGGCAGTGGGTCAGTTTGAACGCGACCCGCCCGCCCAAAGGAGCGGCGGCCAATTCGCTAGCCTGAACCGCCGGAACCGTTAAGGGTTATCGGACGCCGTGGACGCCTGCCGACACGGACCGCGCGCGACGCTGGGACGGTAGGCGTCCACGGCGTCCGATAAGGCTCGAGGAGGAAACCGCGGGGAGGTTCGCGATGCTGGCGCCGGCCTATGGTGATTTGATCATCGCGAGAGATAGGCAGTTGGCAGCTTGAAGTCTGGCGCGGCGAGAATTGGTGGCAGTCTGCTCGGCAGGACCGGCACGGCAACGCGATTTGAACCCGATATTGGTGAAATCGGTTGCGCGAAGTACCGCGAGGCCAGGGTGGTGGATCGGGCGGGGCGCAGTCCGGCCGGCGAGTAACCCACCAATTCGACAATCCGGGAACGTGTCACGTGCCTGGCGGTGCTCATGAGCTGTCGAACCTGATCCGCTGCGTCGGACGATACCGCGGTGTGCAACCACGCTCGAATGTCTCGATGACGATCATGCGCCCGCCGCAGCACGGACAGGGATACGAGGCCGGTGTGGGCTCGCCATCGTCCGCACAGCCGATGGCGTCAGGTTGCCGGGGTTGCTTGGGAACACGGAGCAACTGCCGGGCTCGAGCGAGATTCTCAGCCCGGCCGCCATTGGCAAACAGGCCGTAATGGCGGATGCGGTGGAACCCGCCGGGCAGCACGTGGATGAGGAACCGGCGGATGAACTCGTCGACGGCGAGTGTCATTACCCTGCCTCGTCGTTGTTCCTTGGCGCGATAGTCCTTCCACTTGAAAGTCACCCGGGCATCGTTGAATGCGATGATGCGGCTATTGGCGATGGCGACGCGGTGGGTGTAGCGCGAGAGATAGGCCAGCACCGCCTCGGGGCCACCGAACGGCCGCTTCGCATAGACCACCCACTCGGCTTTCCATAGCGGAGCGAGATGGTCCTTGAACGTCCTGGGATCCGCCAGTGCGGCCTGACTACCAAAGAACGGCAATCGCCCGTCTTGGCATGCTGCGACAGGTGCTCCAGGAACAATCGCCGGAACAGTCGCGAGAGGACCCGGACCGGCAGGAAGAGCCCGGGCCGACACGCGATCCAGCGCTCGCCGTCTGGGGAGTCGCCGCCGCCCGGCACGATGATGTGGACGTGCGGGTGATGGGTCAGCGCCGAGCCCCAGGTGTGCAGCACGGCAGTCAATCCAACCGCGCGCCAAGGTACTTTCGGTTCGCGGCGATGGTGATGAGCGTCTCGGCCGCCGCCTTGAACAGCAGGTCGTAGACGACGGTCCGTTCTGCCAGGCGATGGCGGAATCTGCGCCGGCAGGGCGAACACTACGTGGAAATATGGGACCGGCAGTAGCTCGGCCTCCCGTTCGGCGAGCCATTGCTTGGCGGCAATGGCTTGGCACTTCGGGCAGTGGCGATTGCTGCAGGAGTTGAGGCAAGACGCACATGCGCGCAATCCTCGCAGCGCTCTACATGGCCGCCGAGAGCCGTGGTGCGGCAGCTCTCGATGGCCGACATGACCTTCAGTTGCGCGAGGCTCACCTGCCCGGCGTTGGCGGTGCGCCGGACCGGGCCCCCCGCCTTCGCAGGGGCAGGCTCCGCGGCGGAAGATATCCGCCAGCTCGATCGCTGGGCGCGACAAGGGTAGGCCGCGATCAGGCGGGCGGCCGACCTCGGTCAGCAGCAGGTCGAGTGGGCTGGTGACCTCGCCGATCGCCTTGATGGCGACACGGATATACAGCGCGGTGGCGTCGAGCTTCTTGTGACCGAGCAATACCTGGATGACGCGGATGTCGGTCTTCTGCTCGAGCAGGGCGTGGCGAAGCTGTGCCGCAAGGAGGCATGCCCACTGCGCTCGTCGATGCCGGCCCGCCGCGCGGGTGATGCGCATGGTGCCGTCAGCCGTCGCACCGGCCAGGGGGTGGCCATGAACACGGCCAGGAAACAGCCAGTCCCTTGGCCTGTTCGACCAGCGACCACCGCCGCAGCAGATCGAGCAACTGCTGCGACATCTCACGTAGCGGTCCTTGTGGCCCTTGCCCTGATCGACCCGGATCAGCATCCGGGCGCTGTCGATATCGCGTACCTTTAGCGAGATGACTTCGGAGGCGCGCAGGCCGGCGGCGTAGGCGATGCTCGAGGGCCGCTGGGTCGCCGAGGCTCGGAGTCGTTGCCAACAGCCGGGCCACCTCTTCCGGACGAACACCACCGGCAGCCGTCGTGGCTCCGCGTAGGTAGATCATGTCTTCGGTCACGTCGCCCCGCCGCAGCGCGACCTTGAAGAAGAAGTGCAGCGCCGTCATTGCTGCGTTCACGCTGGCACGCCGAGACAATCGCTGGATGCAAGGTGCACTCGATAACGGCGGATGTCTTCGACGCCGGCCCGGTCTGGCGAACGGCCGAGGAACGCGGCGAAGTTCTTGACCGCCCGGATGTAGCCGGACTGGGTCTTTGCTCCGAGCTTGCGGATGGTCATATCGTCGATCAGGCGCTGGCGCAGCGGGCTGATGGCCGTATCGGTCATTGGGGGCTCCTGTCTTGGGTGAGGTTGTGAAGCCCCTCCATCCCAAGACAGGACCTGCCCGCCGGCTATCGTGCCGCTATCACCTGCGGCGAGTGCTTACCGCGACAGCGGTTTAGTC
>CAVXNH010000080.1:0-4010 GCA_963762885.1 uncultured Alphaproteobacteria bacterium | reverse complement strand
GCGTAACCGACTGCCCGCGTGACGGTAAAAACAGGCCACTGCTCGGTTTACGGATTTGCTGACGGTTGTCAAAATGGCCTCCTTGGAATAGGGTGGATCATCAGCTGAACGATTCGCCCTTAACCTTGCAAGGAGGCCATCCATGAGTATCCCAGAACCGTTGACCGTTCTCAAGTACGAACTGATGCAAAAAATCGTTCCCCAGCTGGTTGAGGTGCTTGCCGCCGCCATGCGTGAAGGGACGCCTGTTCACCGGGTCGAGGAGGACATATGGGATGTCCTGCTGCGGGCTGGACGCGAGGGGATGAAGGCCTTCTTCAAGGGGCACGGCACGGGCGACCTGGGATCGACACTGACTCTGCCCAACGGCGTGGAAGTGAACCGCTTGGAGACGCTGCACACGCGGAATTATGTGTCCATCTTCGGCAAATTCGAGTTGGAGCGGACAGCCTACGGCACGCGTGAGGGGCAAGCGATTGCCTTCGTCCCCCTGGACAATCGGCTGCAATTGCCCGAAAGCGACTTCTCTTATCTGCTGCAAGACTGGGATCAGGAATTGGCTGTCGAGCAGCCGTTTGCCAAGGTGAACCAGACCATCGAACGCATGCTCAGGCTCCAACAGCACACGGACAGCCTGGAAGGGATGAATCGCCAGATGGCCCAGGACACGGCAGGATTTCGCGAATCGTTGCCAGCGCCGCCCGCAGCCGAGGAGGGCCAGTTCATCGTGGTGACGGCCGACTGCAAGGGGGTGGTGATTCGTGGCCAGGGCACGCCCACCGTGTGCGGCGGTGAGCGACCGGGCGGCAAGCGGGCCAACCAGAAACGCATGGCCGCCGTCGGTTCGGTGTACAGTGTCGATCCGTACGTGCGTACGCCGGAGGAAGTGGTGGCGGCCCTGTTTCGTGATCCCAACTACACGCCGCCGCCCAGGCCCCAACCCTGCCACAAACACGTCTGGGCCAAGCTGGCTCCTGACCGAGGACAGGGGAACCGCAGCATTGATTTGGTCTATGACTGGATGCTGTTGGAATACGCTGAGCGCAATCCCAATGGCCAACGCGAGACGGTCTATCTATGCGATGGCCAGCAGGCCCTCTGGGATGCCCGTGCCGAGTATTTCCCGGACAAGAACGCCGTGGAAATCCTGGACTTGATGCACGTGACGCCGCGTCTCTGGCAAGCGGGCAAGCTGTTTCATGGGGAACGCAGCCCGCTGTTGGTGCCGTTTGTGCGGGAGCGTTTGACCCAGGTGTTGCATGGCAAAGTCGAGACGGTGGTGCGTGGCCTGAAGCGTCTGGCTGCCCAGCAGAAAATGAAGGCTGCCAAGAAAAAGGTGTTGACACGCCTCTGCCGCTATCTGTCCAAGAACCGTCACCGCATGTGTTATCACGAATACCTGGCCAAGGGCTACCCGATATGCAGCGGCATCATCGAGGGAGCCTGCCGCCACCTGGTCAAGGATCGCATGGAGCGAGCGGGCATGCACTGGACCATTGACGGCGCTCAGGCCATGCTGGACGTGAGAAGTGTGTCAATCTGCGGCCAATGGAAGACGTTCCAACAATATCGCATTGAACGGGCCGCCCAGCGTCTCTACCCTCACCGCCAGCTGGTCGCGGGCGAGGCGTTTTTCGCGGCGGCATCATAGAGGAGCGTCGGTTACGCCCAATACATTTCGCTCCGCGTTACTGGCAACGATTCGGACGTGCGACCTGGGTGAGAGTTTAGCACGTCACCGGGGAAACGCTGGAACGGAGTCCGTTTCTGGGGCTGCGGTCGATCCTGTACAGCTTGCGGCACGTTCACATTTTCAAGACGCAACTGCGGGCGATTCTGCGGGCGAGCACGCTGGGAAAGGTGCATAATCCCTGTTTCCGCTGGTGACGAACGTGCGGGAGTTGCGGCACGCGAAAGACTGACCGAACGACGTGCGGGAAAGGGGACCCGTGGCGGAAGAGGGCGTGGCGTTCGACAAGAACATCAAGGTGGGGGTGATGATCGAGGTGGCCATCGGCGGCGTTTCTGCGGCGCCAGCGCCTGCTGACGCTGACGCCGGCCGGGCAGACGCTGGAACGCCGGCTCTACGAGCGCCAGCGGGAGCGCCTGAGCGCGGCCGATCCGGAGGCCGGTGCCGCGGCGGTGGACGGGTTCCGCAAGGTGATGCGCGGGTGATGGATGAGGCGGCGCGCGCCTATCTGGACCATCCGGACCGCGACGCGACCTATCGAACGGGCCGCGAGCCACGAATCCGCTCGGCGTGACACGAACCGCTGCCCGGGAGCGGCGAAACCCGTGAGGCCGGGCGCATGGCGACGAGGCACACTCCTGGTCGTGGACGACGACGCGCGGTTGCGTGGCCTGCTGTCGCGCTACCTGGCGGACCAGGGTTTCCGCGTCACCACCGCCTCGGATGCCGCCGAGCCCGCGCCAAGCTGCGGTTCGTCCATCCGGATCTCATGGTGCTGGACGTGATGATGCCGGGCGAAGGCGGCCTGGAACTCACCGCCTCGCTGCGCGGCGAGCTGGGCGACGTCGTCCCGGTCCTGCTGCTCACCGCCCGCGGCGCACCGGAAGACCGCATCGCCGGGTTCGAGGCCGGCGCCGACGATACCTGGGCAAGCCGTTCGAGCCGCTCGAGCTGGTGCTGCGGTTTCGCGCGCTGCTGCGCCGCTCCGCGCCGCGCCCGCCGCCCGGCGATGCCGTCCGGACCGCTGCCGCTCGGCGCGCTCAGTTTCGATGTGGCGCGCGGCGAGCGAGCGGCCGGGCGGGTTCTGCGCCTGACCGGCGGCGAGGCGGCCTTGCTGACCGCGCTCGCCGGCAAGCCGAATGAGGTCCTGTCGCGTGAGGACATCGCCGCCGCGCTCGACATGGACGAGGCGGGGGAGCGCGCGATCCACGTGCAGGTGACACGGTTGCGCCGCAAGATCGAGACCGATCCGCGCGAGCCGCGCTTCCTCCACCCCGTGCGCGGCCGCGGCTACGTGCTGAAGCCGGGGCTCTGAGCCATGATCGCCGGCAGCGACACGATGCCAGCGGCCATCGCGCTGCCCTCCGACCACGGAGACTGGACTGCCGCCGATCGCGGGGACGCACCTGCCGCCGCTTACGGCGAGGCCCCGCTTCGATGCGTCGCGGCGGGTTCGCGCCTGATCAAGCGCATGCTGCCGCGCTCCCTGCTGGGCCGCAGCCTGCTGATGATCCTGCTGCCTTTGTTGATCCTGGAAGGCGTCGCTTCCAGGTCTTCTATGGCAGCCATATCGACGTCGTGTCGCGACGGATGTCCGCTCGGTCGCGGGCGAGTTGGGTTTCACGATCGATCTGATGAGACGATTCCCGGGGCCGGAGAATACCGAGTGGATCCTCGATTCGGCGCGCAGCCGGTTCGATCTCGACATCGCGCTCGATCCTGGCGGGCAATTGACCCACCGGAAGTCGATCAACGTGTTCGGCCGATGGACGACGACCTGAAGGCGGCGCTGACCCCGACGCTGCGACTCTTGTCTCTTCATGGACTGGACCTCGGACGCCCGCGACGTGCTGGTTCAGGTCCAGGATGCCGACGGCGTGCTGGAGGTGCGCGCGCCGCGCGAGCGGCTGTACATCATGACCTTCTCCCTGTTGGTTATCTGGATGGTCAGCGTCGCCGCCCTGGTGTTCTGCGATCGCCGCGCTGTTCATGCGCAACCAGGTGCGTGCCATCCGCCGCCTCGCCGCCGCGGCCGAGGCGTTCGGCCTGGGTCGCGACGCCGACATGATCAAGCCGGAGGGTGCGCTGGAGGTGCGCCGCGCGGCGACCGCATTCAATCGGATGCAGGAACGGATCCGCCGCTTCCTGGTGCAGCGGACCGAGATGCTGGCCGGCGTGTCGCACGATCTGCGCACGCCGCTGACGCGGCTGCGGCTGGCGCTCGCGATGCTGCCGGCGCGCGATGACCTGCGCGATGACATCGCCGAGATGGAGGCGGATGTCGCCGAGATGGAGCGCATGATCGGCGCCTACCTGGCGT
>CAVXNH010000079.1:0-26964 GCA_963762885.1 uncultured Alphaproteobacteria bacterium | reverse complement strand
CAACGCCCTTGATAAGCTCGGCGGCGCCCTGGCACGCGCTCAGGTGGCCGCGGGAGACGGCTTGTTGCTGCTGTCGAGCCGCATCTCGGTCGAACTGGTGCAGAAGGCGGCGATGCTCGGGGCGCCCGTGGTGGTCGCGGTGTCGGCGCCGACGGCGCTCGCGCTGAGGCTGGCGGAGGCTGCCGGCATCACGCTGATCGGCATCGCCCGCGGCGACGAGTTCGAAGTGTTCACCCATGGCGCGCGTATTGCTCGGGCGGACGCCAACACGGTAGCGGCGGAAAGCGCCGGCGCGTTCGCCGCAGGATGCGCCGGCAGGATCTCTGAAGGGCAGGTGCGGCATGTCGCCTGAGAAGCTCGCCTATATGGCAAACCAGATCGGCAAGTTCTTCGCGCATCAGAAGCACGATCAGGCGGTGGCGTCGATCGCCGGCCACGTGCGGCAATTCTGGGATCCGCGCATGCGGCGCGAAATCATGGGGCATTTCGACGATCCCGAGGTGCAACTCGATCCGCTGGTGCGCGAGGCTTTGGAGCAGCTTCGCGCGCCGGCATCGTAGGCGGATCGGTTCGCGTCAGACAGCGACATGATTTTTCGTATCCGGTTTACCGAATTGCGTGGTTAGCCGTTGACTAAACGTTGCCGCAACGGATATTGGTGCGATGTAAGTTCAACTGCGTTGAATTGCTAACAATCAAGAACCGTATTCCGGGAGGTTTCGATGGATACGATCTCCATGCCGCAGCATGGTGGCAGGACTTCTCGCGGTTTGCTGCATCGCGATCGCACCGTAGCAGGTCCTGGCTTCAGCCGTTGGATGGTGCCTCCAGCGGCGCTGTGCGTGCATCTGTGCATCGGCCAGGCCTATGCGTTCAGCGTGTTCAACCTGCCGATGACGAAGCTGATCGGCATTACGCAATCCGCGCCCGATGACTGGAAACTCACCGAACTCGGTTGGATTTTTTCGATCGCCATCGTTTGTCTTGGGCTGTCCGCGGCGGTGCTTGGTCGCTGGGTGGAGGAAGGCGGACCGCGGCGGGCGATGGCCACCGCGGCGCTGTGCTTCGGCGGCGGGTTTCTGGTGTCCGCTGCGGGGGTGTCGATCCACAATATCTGGCTGGTCTATCTCGGCTATGGCGTGTTGGGCGGCGTCGGACTTGGCCTGGGATATATCTCGCCGGTTTCGACGCTGATCAAATGGTTTCCCGATCGGCCGGGCATGGCGACCGGTATGGCGATCATGGGTTTCGGTGGCGCTGCGTTCATCGCCTCGCCCTTGTCGGTCTGGCTGATGCACACCTTTTCAACTCCGACGAATGTCGGCGTGGCGGAAACCTTCGTGGTCCTGGGGGTGGTCTATTTTTGCTTCATGATGGTGGGCGCGGCGATTGTGCGCCTGCCGCCGCTCGGGTGGGTGCCCGAGGGCTATGTCGCGCCGGCGCAACCGAAGAAGCTGATCACCAACCGCCATGTGTTCGTCTATCAGGCGCTGCGGACGCCGCAGTTCTGGCTGATCTGGTTGGTGCTGTGCCTGAACGTCACCGCCGGCATCGGCGTGCTGGGCCAGGCCTCGGCGATGAGCCAGGAGATGTTTCCCGGACGCATCACGGCCGGCGCCGCCGCCGGATTTGTCGGGTTGATGAGTTTGTTCAACATGGGCGGCCGGTTCTTCTGGGCCTCGGTGTCGGATTTCATCGGCCGCAAGAACACCTATTTCGTATTTTTCGCGCTCGGTTTCGTGCTGTATGCGACCGTACCGTACGCCGGCGCTGCCGGTAGCGTGGCGCTGTTCGTGCTGTGTTTCTGCGTCATCATCAGCATGTATGGCGGCGGCTTCGCCACCGTGCCCGCCTATCTGCGCGACATGTTCGGCACGCGCTATGTCGGAGCGATCCACGGATGGTTGCTCACGGCGTGGTCGGCGGCGGGGGTGTTCGGGCCTGTGCTGGTGAACTACATCCGGCAATACAACGTCGATCATGGAATCCCGAAGGCGCAGGCCTATAACGTGACGATGTACTTGATGGCGGCGCTGCTGGTGGTGGGCTTTCTCTGTAATCTGCTGATCCGCGCGGTGCATGAACGGCATCACATGGCGCAGTACGAAGACGAAGCACTCGAGACGGCTGGTTGAAGGAGGCGAACATGGTTGCGCGCGCACATGGCACGACGCCGCTGCACCTGGCGCTGGCGTGGGGTTTCGTGGGGATACCCCTGGCATGGGGTGTGGTCGAGACCGTCATGAACGCGATGAAGCTGTTCCAGTAGCGCTGCGGACATCGCCGTCGGTAAGGCGAGCGACATCGCCGGATACGTCGCGGTCGACAACGGCGACGCGTTGCAACCGTCAGCGAGTTGCGGCAGGGCGACGTTGTTCGGTTCAATGGGGCAATCGTCGGCCATGCGGGAGCTTGCCCCGGGGGATTCTCGCGTGGATCGGAACGAGAAACTCCGCAGTCCGGGGCTGCTATTTCGTTGCTCACAGACGGCGAAGGCGGATGCCCCCTGAGGCGGAAGCCGACGATCAGGCCGGCCGAAGGTGGCGCCGTGATCATGAAACAATTTCTGGATTGAATTGTCCCTAGTCGGCGTGTATCTTTTTTTGAATCTCTGAGGGGGCGTCCATGACAGTCGTTCTGGGTTTAGAGGGCTCATATTTGCACAACCAGAACGGGATGACCCGGGCGGACATGCGCGCCAGTAGCCAAGCGGCGATGGACCTCAATGAGGTGATCATCTTCCGCTCGACCGGCCCTTGGGCGAAACGCTGGATCGAGCGTGGCTATCCCACCAAGAATTTCCACGTGAAGGGCAAGAGTTCGGATTGGGGTCCCCAGGCCGGTTTGGTGCCGTATGACGGCCTCTACAGCAAGGTGGGTTACGACAAGGCCAAGGCCGACAAGGGCACGCAGGCGAATATCGATGGCCTGCACTCCGGATTTGCCGGCCGCGCTCAACTGGTGCTGACCCGGGAGCAGATCGCCGAGCAGGAGAACCGACCCGAGGGGCGGCCGCCGCGCACGGCGTTGTTTGCGGTGGCGACGGTTACGGGCTCGCAAGACCTGACGCTCACGGCCCGGCGCAGTGGCGACGGATTGCAGGTCGTCTTCCTGGCCAAGAAACGCCAGGACGGTCGCTTCGATATTTTGGTCTACCCAAACGCCGCCACCGGTACCAGCAAGGGTGTCGTCAGTAACAACTTCCTGCTGGCGCGCGACCGTGCGGCCAAAGGCCCCGGCGGAGCGCCGGTGCCCCTGGAAGTCATGACCTCCGGCGAGGTCGGGGCCAATAACCTGCCGATGACCGGCGACTACGATCTGTTCGCGGTCTGCCCCACCTGGGCCGAGTACGGCAGCCTGACAGCGCGTACTATATCGAAGCCGGGCATCGCGCTGGCGAACGGCATCGTCAACCAGGGCCTCGAGTTCAGTCCGGGCGTCGGCATGGACAATGTCATGGACGCTCGCCTGGCCACCGGCGGAACCGGGGCGATGGATTACAGCAATCGCGCGGCCATATACCGTAAGAATTTTTACGACCGGAAGTTGCAGGGCCGCTCCAACCCTGACACCTATCGGATGATATTCGAGGCGTCACCTTATGGCGAACACGCCGACATGGGGAACCTGACGCCGCGCATCCTGCGCTGCATCAATCACCTGAATGCGCTGATGGGAGCGACAGGGGGCGGGTCGGCACTGCGGCGGGTGCACCACAACGCGGAGTCGCATCGCTACCGGCTGTTCGGCGCGCTGTCGGCGCAGGACATGGTGACGATGAAGGACGGCGAGGTCTACGGCGATGGTTTCCCGTTGACGGTGTTCCAGCCACAGCGCCTGGTCGATAATCGCAGTCCTGTCGCCGGGTACGGCACGGTCAGCACGCTGGAGAATCTGCAAGAGTTCCAGGCCTACGCTCTGCTTCTGGCCGAGGCAGGCTATTATGTGCCAAGAAACTGGATCTGGCTGATGAGCACGCCGCCGAAGGTGACCAATCGCGTCTACGCCGCCTGAAGCGACGGTGGATTGGAGCTTGTGGCGGCTCGCGAATGACGCGCCAAGTGGGGCGACACTGTTCAAAGTGTCATGACCAGGCTTGGCCCGGTCACCCACGTCTTTCCTTCGTGGCACACAGCCAAGTTGTGGGTGGCGGGCCGAAGCTTGCGCTCGGGCGCTGGACCCGTGGGCCGGCAGTGACACACATAGACCAGGGCCCTGGCCTTGCTTCGTTTGCCTGTGGCAGCATCGTGCGAATGAGGAGACGCCCCATGTCCGACCGTTACGCCGACTATCAGCGCCTGCAATTCGACCGGCCGCATCCGCGTGTGCTGCGCGTCACCATGAGCAATCCGGGCAAGCTGAACGCAGCAGATCGCCTGATGCACGGCGAACTCGGCCAAATATGGCGCGACATCGACGCCGACCCGTCGGTGTCCGCGGCGATCCTGCAAGGCGAGGGCCGCGCCTTTTCGGCCGGCGGCGACTTCAAAATGATAGAGCAGATGATGGAGGATTTCGACACGAGGGCTGGGGTGTGGAAGGAGGCGCGCGATCTGGTTTATAATATCATAAATTGTTCCAAGCCGGTCGTCAGCGCCATGCGGGGGCCTGCTGTCGGTGCTGGCCTGGTCTGCGGCCTGCTGGCCGACATCTCCATCGCGAGCAAGGATGCAAGGCTGATCGACGGACACACCCGCCTCGGCGTTGCTGCCGGCGACCACGCCGCAATCGTCTGGCCCCTGCTCTGCGGCATGGCGAAGGCGAAGTACTACCTGCTGCTGTGCGATACCCTGACCGGCGCGGAAGCCGAGCGGATCGGTCTCATTTCGCTGGCGGTAGACGATGCGGAACTGGATGCGAAGGCGTTGGAGATTGCCGCAAGGCTCGCCGAGGGTGCGCCGAATGCCATTCGCTGGACCAAATATGCGCTGAACAATTGGCTGCGCCAGGCGGGACCGATCTTTGACACGTCGCTGGCGCTGGAGTTCATGGGGTTCAGTTCACCGGACGTCCGGGAAGGCCTGTCCGCGCACAAAGAGAAGCGGCGGCCGGCCTTCAAGCCGGACTCGCCGCTTTAACTGGTTAATGCACCTGGGCACGGACGCATCGTCACGCCCATCCGGGCGCAAGACGATTGGAGTGCTCGAAGCATGAAGACCGCGGTCCTGGGTCTCGGCACCGTCGGTGCAGTCATGAGTGGCTGCCTTGCGGCCAGGCTCCACCATGTTGTTGCGGCCGATCCGGACCAGGACAAAGTCGACCGGGTCAATCGCGGCCTGGCTCCGGGTACTGGAGCCCGGCCTGACATCGCTGATCGCGGACGCCCAAGCGCATGGGCGATTGCGAGCCACGCAGGACGTGTGCGCCGCAATCGCCGGCACCGCCATCTCGTTCGTCTGCGTCGGCACACCAAGGGCCGAGGACGGCAGCGCCCTGCTGAACCAGGTCGAGCAAGTCATCGGCGCGATCGGCGATGCGCTGCGCAGTACTGACCATGACCACACCGTCGTCATGTGCTCCACGGTGCCGCCGGGCACCGCGGATCGCGTCTGCATCCCGTTGCTCGAGGCACGATCCGGCCGGCGGCACGGTCATGGCTGGCACTATGTTGCCAGCCCCGAGTTCCTGCGCGAGGGATCCGCGGTACGCGATTTCGAATCGCCTCCGATGATCCTGGCTGGCGTGCGCGAACCATGCGATGCCGAGGCGTTGCGTGCTGCGTATCATGGAATCGATGCGCCGTTTCGGATCGCGCCGTACCGCACCGTCGAGAGCGTCAAGCTGCTCTCGAACGTGTACCACGCACTGAAGGTTGCCTTCGCCAACGAGGCTGCCGCGGTATTGGCTGCCCAGGGTATCGATGCACGCGACGCTTTCTCGCTGTTTTGTGCCGACGATGTGCTGAATATCTCAGCGGCTTATCTGCGGCCGGGCTTTGCGTTCGGCGGCGGCTGTCTGACGAAAGATCTGTCCAGCTTCCTCGCCATCGCCACTGCGGGGTCGGTGCCGACGCCGCTGCTGGGACAGATAGCCGCAAGCAATGCGGCGACGATCGAGCGGGCGGTTCGGCTTGTGCTTGCGCGTGGCCGGCGGCGTGTCGCGATGCTCGGCCTCACCTTCAAGCCCGATATCGACGACTTGCGCAGTTCGCCCTACGTGGAACTTGCGCGGCGGCTGCTTGCCAGCGGTATCGACCTGCGGATTTTCGACGCCGCGCTGGTGCCGGGCCGCGCGGCGGGCGGCGATCCTGTCGCGATCGTCGAACGTGAGGCACCGGATCTGGCCGGTATGCTGGCCGGTTCCGCACGTGACGCGCTCGCCGACAGCGAATTGGTGGTACTATCCCATCGTGGCGCGGTACCGCTCGAGACTCTGCGCGCGCTGATCACCGATCAGGAGGTCATCGATCTAGATGGAAATTCCGGCCTCGACGCACATTCCGGCGGTTCCTATACCGCGTTCGCCTGATCTCGTTGCAGGATGAAACGGTAGCTGCGATGGATCATGGGCCAACCAGCACGCGAACTCTGGTGGTGCAATCATTCAGGCGAATCGACGTGGCAGCCTGGATCGAACGCTGTCTGGACAGCGTCCGGCGATGGACGCGATCGCGCGGGTTCGACTACGCATTCTTTGGCGACGAATTCTATGACCTTTGCGGCCCCGACTATCTGGCGCGGGTCGGCGGTAACCCGCGCTCGATCACCAACCTGGCGCGTCTCGAGATCACCCGCATCAAGTTGGCCGAGGGCTACGATCGGGTGATCTGGTTCGATGCCGACGTGTTCGTGTTCGATGCCGATCGGTTCGAGATGCAGACCGACGCCAGCTATGCGTTCAGCCGCGAAGCCTGGGTCACCAAGGCGCCCGACGGGCGTGCCCAGCTCGCCTACATCTCCCTCCACAACGCGGCCTTCATTTTCACCAGGCACCAGACCGACCTCGAACTGCTCATCCATATCATCCGGCATATCGTGATGACGCGCGACATCGGCTCGAATTACCAGGTGGGCGTTCGGCTGATCAGTGGGCTGGAGTATCCGTTGGGCATTCCCGCCATCACGTCCGTGGGGATGTTCAGCCCGGACGTGATCGACGCCATCGCCGACGACCGGCCGAGCTTCATACGCGCCTTCGCGCGGTTCCACGGCCACAAGATGCAGGCGGCCAATTTAGGCTGGTCGCAAGCGGCGCACTTCACCGAAGCAAGGATGATGCTTGCCATGGACCGGTTGGAATCCACCGCCGGCGAAATCCTGAATGGGTATTTGGACGATCGGCCTTCGCGATATCGATTCGGAGAAGCGCCGCTGCGGAGGTTTCTCTCTCGCATGAAGCTCCGGGCGTAAGCGTTGCAGGGCTTTCGCATTTGGTGGGTGTTCCGAGAAAGCGCCGGATCGCACGCGCCTGCGGGCAACACCGCAAAGCTTTTATCACGGAGATAGAACGAGGGCCACGGAGGGCCACGGAGGCGATGTGCTGCCCCGCTGCCGAAGCGGCATACCGCCTCCGTGGCCCACCGTGGCCCTCGTTCCATCTCTGTGATAAAATCCTTTCTTGCTGCCGAGCGGCGCATGACAAATGCGATTGCTCTGGTAAACCTGTGACAGCAAACCTCATGTCACTGGTACGCGTCCGCGGCCCGGTCGTCGCCGCACGGCAACACGTCTTCACGCCGATCTGAATCGCGCGACCGCTATCTCGGATCGGATGACTTGAATGCCACCATCATGGCGTGCTGGACTGCCACGCCAGCCCCGGAATACAGGAACCGATCATGAGCGACACCGACGGCATCGACATCGAGGACCTGATCGCCGCCGCGCAGATCGCCGGTGCCGGCGACCCGGAGCAAGAGATCGCGGCCTTGCAGGATCTGTTGCGTTTGGCGTGGGGCCTGATGACGGAGCGGCAACAGGCGGACCTGGTCGAAAGCGAGGAAGCGCAGGCTGTGCTGGAGGCCGAGGAAGACGAACCGGACGAACCCGGCGCCGAGTGACCTAGGCTACCCAGGCCGCCACCAGAACATCGTTCCGCGCAGAGCGACGCGCCATAGCCCACTGCCCGCCCCTGCGCCATAATGCTGCCTCCAGCCTTGCCCCACCGGAGGACGCCGATGCCCGAACCCCAGAACATCCTCGTCGAAACCCATGGCCGGGTCGGGCTGATCCGCCTCAACCGCCCGCAGGCACTGAACGCCTTGTGCGACGCACTGATGCGGGAACTCGGCGACCAGCTTCTGGCCTGGGACGCTGACAAGGCGATCGGCGCCATCGTGCTCACCGGCAACGAGAAGGCCTTCGCCGCCGGCGCCGACATCAAGGAGATGCGCGACCGCACCCATCCCGAGGCGCTGATGGAAGACTTCATCGGCGCCAACTGGGAGACGGTCCTGCGGGTGAAAAAGCCGGTGATCGCCGCGGTCGCCGGCTTCGCACTGGGCGGCGGCTGCGAACTGGCGATGATGTGCGACATCATCCTCGCCGCCGACACGGCAAAATTCGGCCAGCCGGAGATCAATCTAGGCATCTTTCCCGGCGCCGGCGGCACCCAGCGCCTGACTCGCGCCGTCGGCAAGGCGAAGGCGATGGACATGATCCTGACCGCCCGGATGATGGACGCCGCGGAGGCGGAACGCGCCAGCCTGGTGTCCCGCGTGTTCCCGGCCGACCAGCTTCTGCCCGAGGCGCTGAAGATCGCCGAGCGACTCGCCGCGCTGTCCCCGGTCGCTCTGGCCCTCGCCAAGCAGGCGGTAAACCGGGCGTTCGAATCCACCCTGGTCGAGGGCGTCCGCTACGAACGCTCGACCTTCCTGTCGCTGTTCGGCACGCCGGACCAGAAAGAAGGTATGGCGGCGTTCGTGGAGAAGCGTAAGCCGGCGTTTCGCCTGGGATGACACGACGATCCGCAACCACACATGACGCTGAGTTGTCGGGGTAAGCAGGTAACAAGCCCAATGCACGCAATAGCATTACCAGAGGCTATAAAAAAAGATAAGTGAATGTGAAGTAAACCACTCGCGGCCGTACTTGGAATGGGCTAGGTCCTGCGCATGACGGATGGCGTCGATCCCTGCGGACTTGGTTGCGTGCCTGTCGCGGTTCTCGCTCCGCCGCCGGCGTCGTGCAACCTCTTGCTGGTGAGCGAGAGCACGCACTGGCGGGAGGCTGTGCACGCAGCGGCGGCCGAGATCGGCGGTGGCGTTTCAAGCTGCGACGCCAGGGACGCGGTGATCCGCCTCGCCTGCATAACCCCGCGTTACTCCCACCTGCTCCTGGACCCGGGAAGCGCCGACGGATTGCTCGACGAACTGATGACGCTCACTGCGGGCGATCGGGAATCCAGCACTGCGATGCTGCTGCTGGGTTGCCACGGGCAGCTCCCGCCCCGGATCGGCGTCATCCGTTCCGCCGATCGCAGCGCGGTGCGGCAGGCGTTGGCGCCGCAACCCTCATCGGCGACCGCGCCGGACGCGCACCCCATGCACCTGGCCGAACTGCGTGAAGCCCTGGCCGGAGCGATGATCGAAACGCGCTACCAGCCGATCGTCCGGCTGACGGATCGACAACCGGTTGCGCTGGAGGCTTTGGCCCGGCTCGACCATCCCACCCGCGGCATGGTGCTGCCGGACGAGTTCGTGCCGCAGATCGAGGATGCCGGCCTCGCCGGCCACCTGACCGATCTCGTCGCCGACCGCGCCTTGGCCGACATGGCCGGACCGTTGCTCCGACCCCAGGGGCTCGACATCACTCTCAACTACCCGCTCGACGTGCTGCTCACACCGGACGCGCTGCAACGGCTGGAGACCAGGCGGCAAACCTGCGGTGTGGCGGCGGAGCAAGTGATCATCGAGTTGACCGAGAGCAGGCCGGTTGTGGACCTGATGACGCTCGGCGGCGTGCTGGAGAAGTTGCGGGCCGATGGTTATCGCATCTCCATCGACGACATCAGCCCCGCGGTGCCGCGCCTCGCCGAGCTGCTGCAACTGCCGTTCACCAGCCTGAAGCTGGACAAGGGCGTCGTGCAGTGCCTGGCCCGGGTGCCGGCGTTGGAGGACTTTGTGCGCGGTGTCATGGACGTGGCGCGCGCGCGGCACTTGTCTGTGGTCGCCGAGGGCGTCGAGGACGTCGCCACCTGGCAACGAATGCTGGCGCTCGGCATCGACCATGCGCAGGGCTTCCTCGTCGCGCGTCCGCTGCCGGCTGCCGCGGTGCCGATCTGGCTGGAGGCATGGCGGAGCCAACCCGCATTCGGGTGACCGCGCCCCAGCACCGCGCCATTCTGCTGGCGTCGCTCGCCGCGCTTACCGTGCTCCGCCTGGTCGTATCGGGGATCACCCCCCTGGCGCCGGACGAGGCGTATTACTGGATTTTCTCCCGCGCGCTGGCTCCGGGCTACCTCGATCATCCGCCGATGGTGGCGCTGTGGATTCGCGCCGGCACCGCCATTGCCGGCCAGGGAGCGTTGGGTGTCCGATTGCTGGGGCCGCTGGCCGGCGTGGTCGGGGCACTGCTGCTGTACGACGCCGCGGAACGGCTATGGGCTGGGGCGGGGACACCCAGCGGGCAGGCGGGGTTGACCGCAACCGCTCTGCTGAACGCGACGCTGCTGGGCGGGGTGGGCGCGATCATTATGACACCCGACACGCCGTTGCTGTTCTTCTGGACCTGCTGCCTGTGGGCAACAACGCGGCTGCTGCACAGTGGCCGGCCCACGTGGTGGCTGGCGATCGGCCTGTTCGCCGGTCTGGCGCTGGCCAGCAAATACACGGCGCTGCTGCTATGGATCGGCATCGGCCTGTGGCTGTTGTGGGTACCATCGCAGCGTCATTGGTGGCGGTCGCCGATGCTGTGGGCGGGCGTATTGCTCGGCGCGCTGACCTTCCTGCCGGTCGTGCTATGGAACGCGGACCACGGCTGGGCGAGCTTCCTCCGCCAGGGTGGACGCGTGGATGCGTGGCAGCCGCAGCGTGCTGCGCAGTTCCTGGGCGAGTTGGTCGGCGGCCAGATCGGCCTGGCAACGCCGTTGGTGTTCCTTTTGCTCGTGGCCGGTGCCGGCTGGGCGGCACGGCGTGCCTGGCACGACCGAGATCCGGTCTGCGCATTGCTCACTGCTCTGACCCTACCCGGCGCCGCCCTGTTTGTGCAGCATGCGCTGGGGGATCGGGTGCAAGGCAACTGGCCCGCAATCCTGTATCCCGCCGCGGCGCTCGCGGCCGCCGGACTGACCAGCCCCCGATGGCTGCGACTGCGCTGGCCGGCCGTGACGCTCGGATTGGCGATGACGCTGCTGGTGTATGTCCAGGCGGCGAGCTTCGCGCTGCCGTTCCCCGCCCGGATCGACCCAATTGCACGCCAGCTTGCCGGCTGGGACGGCCTGGCGGCCTCGGTCGACGCGGTGCGCCGCTCGAACGCGGCGGGGTTCGTCGCGGCGGACGAGTATGGGGTGGCGGCCGAACTGGCCCGCGCGCTGCCCGCCGCGGTCATCGTGCTGGCTGTCGAGCCACGCTGGCAACTGTTTCGCTTGCCGGTGCCGGAGGTGGGAGACCAGGCTGGCATCCTGCTGCGCCGCGCCGGCAGCCCGGAGCCCGCAGGCTGGCGCGAGGCCCGTCCGATCGGCGAAGCGGTGCGCTCGAGCACGGGCGTCCCGGTGCAGCGGTTCGCCGTGTGGCGCGTGGCCGGGCCGCTGTCGTCGCTGCCGGCCGTGGAGTTGCCGCGCTACGTACCGGAGATGCCATAGTGTCGTGACGGATCGATCCCACGTCCAACCCCGTCATTGCGAGCGAAGCGAAGCAATCTCCTGCGAGGGGTTCGCGCCGACCCAGGCGGGAGATTGCTTCGCTTCGCTTCGCAAGAAACAGCGCCCCCATGTCATGGCCGGCGCAGGCCGGCCTGCGCCGGCCATGACACGGGGGACAGCGGTTTCATTCAGGGCGGGTCGGCCGTGCAGGCCGGTGGCCAACTCGCAATGACACTGGGACGCCTGGCACGAAGCGTTAGGGTCGAAACACTAACCCGCCATCGTCAGCCCGCCGCTCACGCTCAATACCTGCCCCGTGATGTAGTCGGAGCGTGGACCGGCCAAAAACATCACCGCCTCGGCAACCTCCTCCGGGGCCGCAATCCGGCGGAACGGGATGGCTCGCGTCAGCGCCTCCTGCAAACGCTCTGCCAGCGTGCGGAACAATGGTGTGTCGGTCGGTCCCGGGCAGACGCAATTCACATTGATGTGGTAACGCGCCATTTCACGAGCCAGCGACTTGGTGAAAGCGATCAGGCCGCCCTTGGCGGCGGCATAGACGGTTTCGCCCGCACTGCCGACACGGCCGGCGTCGGATGCGATGTTCACAATCTTCCCCCGACCTGCCGCGATCATCGGCGGCAGCACCGCGCGCGACAGGCGGACCGCGCCCAGCAGGTTGACGGCGACCAGCTTCTCCCAGATTTCCGGCGCATTATCCATGAACGGCCCGGTGCTATCCCAGCCGGCGGCGTTCACCAGCACGTCCACCCGCTCCACGCGCTTATGCACCGCCTCGGCGAAGGCGGCGATCGATGCCGGGTCGGTGAGTTCCAGTTCCAGATACTCGATTGGCAGGCCGTCTTTCTCCGCCTCGGCCGCCAACGCATGGCCGCGAACGGTGTCCATATCGCCGACGAAAACCCGGGCGCCATTTCTTGCCAGTAACAACGCCGTGGCCCGGCCGATGCCGGATGCGCCGCCGGTGACGATGACAGAGCAATGTTGCATGTCCATTCCGGTTCCCTCCGCAGGGTGGCCTCGCGAGGAGCGTTGCGACGGCTAGTCCATCATCACCCGCATTAACCAGTTATTCCACTTTGCACATTGTATCTGGTGTCGATCGGCCTTCACGGATACGTCCGACGATTGCTCCGGCGACCGCATCCTGCCGCGGCGATCACGGAGATAGGGTCCGTTGGTCACCGCTGGCTGCGCGGGCAATAGAACGTGCTGCGGCCGGACTGGGTGATGCGGCGAACACCCTGACAGGCCGGCTTGCCGGGGCATCGTTCGCATGGCTCGCCTTCGCGGCCATACACTTTCCAGGCGTGCTGGAAGTAGCCAAGTTCGCCGTCGGGCTGGACGTAATCGCGGAGCGACGATCCGCCGGCAGCGATCGCCTCGCGCAACGTGTCCTGAATGGCTGGGACGAGTCGCGCCGCACGCGTGCCGGGCACCGTGTAGGCCGACCGGAGCGGCGACAGGCGGGCGCGGAACAACGCCTCGCAGACATAGATGTTGCCCAACCCGGCGACGACCTTCTGGTCCAGCAGGGCGGCCTTGATCGGTGTGCGCTTGCCGGCAAGCGAGGCGGACAGGCTTGCCGGGGTGAACCCCTTCTCCAAGGGCTCCGGCCCGATGTCGGCCAGCAGCCGGTGCTTGTCCTCCAGCGCCGTCTTCACCAGGTCCACCGAGCCGAACCGGCGCGGATCGACGAAACCGACGCGCCAGCCGTCATCTGTTTCCAGCACCAGGTGTTCATGCGGCGTGGGCTGGTTCGGCCGCACCGGCGTGACCACCATGCGTCCCGACATGCCGAGATGCAGCAGCACCGAGTCGCCGCCGTCCAGCCGCATCAGGATGTATTTGCCGCGCCGGCGGAAGCCGATGACCCGGGCGCCCGTCAGCCGCTGCGCCAGCCCGATCGGCAGCTTCCACCGCAGGTCCGGGCGATGCGCCACCGCGGACACGATGCGCCGGCCCTCCAGCCGGGACTGGAGGCCTCGCATTACGGTCTCGACTTCGGGGAGTTCCGGCATGGGCGTGCGGCACGCTATACAGGGTGGCGATGAGCGACAACCCGGCGACCGGTCCCGCGACCACCCCGACGGCAAGGCCCGCCGCCAGCCCCGCTGGTGACGACACTGCCGATTTCGGCTTCCGCCGCGTGGCGCGGGGGGAAAAGGCCGGGATGGTGCGCGCCGTGTTCGAAAGCGTGGCGCCGCGCTACGACCTGATGAACGACCTGATGTCGCTCGGCGTGCATCGGCTGTGGAAGCGCATCTTCATCACCACGCTGAACCCTCGGCCGCGCGATACCCTGCTCGATCTCGCCGGCGGCACTGGGGATATCAGCTTCGGCTGGCTGGCGAAGGGCGGTGGCCCGGTGCTGCTGTCGGACATCAACGCCGCGATGCTCGCGGTCGCACAGGATCGCGCTTTGGGCCGCAGCCTGGTCGGCGAGGTGTCGCTGTTGGTCGCCGACGCCGAGCGCCTGCCGCTGCCAGATCGATCCGTGGACCGCGTGTCGATCGCCTTCGGGTTGCGCAATTGCACCGACAAGGCGGCGGTCCTGCGGGAGGCTCGGCGTGTGCTGAAGCCGGGCGGACGGTTCTGCTGCCTGGAGTTTTCGCGAGTGCAGGTGGCGGTATTGCAGCCGCTCTACGATGCGTGGAGCTTTCGCGTGCTGCCACGGTTGGGGAAGGTGGTGGCTGATGATGCGGACAGCTACCAGTATCTGGCGGAGAGCATCCGCACGTTTCCCGACCAGGAGAAGCTGGCGGCGATGATGCAGGAGGCGGGGTTCGCCCGGGTGAGCGTGCGCAATTTGTCGGGCGGGATTGCTGCAATTCACGCAGGGTGGCGGTTATGAAAACCTCTCCCGCTGCGCGGGAGAGGTCGCCGCGCGCTTGCGCGGCGGGTGAGGGTCGTGCGAACCGCACACTGCCTACTTGCTTGCGGTCGTGGTGGAGAAGGAGAGTGTGCGTGCCGCGGCACCCTCACCCGGCGCTTCGCGCCGACCTCTCCCGCGCAGCGGGAGAGGTAAACTAATGCGCATCCTCCTCATCATCTCCGGCGGCATCGCGGCGTACAAGGCGCTGGAACTGATCCGCCTGCTGCGCGGGCGTGGTCACGGCGTGACCTGCGTGCTCACCACCAACGGCGGGCAGTTCGTCACGCCGCTATCGTTGCAAGCCCTCAGCGAATCCAAAGTCTACACCGAGTTGTTCTCGCTGACCGACGAAAGTGAGATGGGGCATATCCAGTTGTCGCGCAGTGCCGACCTGGTCGTGGTGGCGCCGGCTTCCGCCGACATCCTGGCCAAGATGGCGACGGGCCTGGCCAACGATCTCGCCTCCACGCTGCTGCTGGCGACCGACAAGCCGGTGCTGGCGGCGCCGGCGATGAACGTGCGCATGTGGCTGCATCCGGCGACGCAGGCCAACATGGCGATGCTGCGGGCGCGCGGCGTGCAGGTGATCGGTCCGGACGAGGGCGCGATGGCCTGCAACGAATTCGGCCCCGGCCGTCTGGCCGAGCCGCCCGCGATCCTCGCCGCCATCGAGGCGTTTTTCTCTGCGCCGAAGCCTCTGACCGGCAAGCGCGCGCTGGTCACCAGCGGACCGACGCACGAGCCGATCGATCCGGTGCGGTACATTGCCAACCGGTCGTCAGGCCGCCAGGGCCACGCGATCGCCGCGGCGCTGGCCGCGCTGGGCGCGCGGGTGACGCTGGTCAGCGGACCGGTGAGCGTGCCCGACCCGCCCGGCGTCAGCGTGCATCGAGTGGAGACTGCCACGGAGATGCTGGCGGCGTGCCGGAAGGCGCTGCCGTCGGATATCGCGGTGTTCGCCGCGGCAGTGGCGGATTGGCACGTGGCACACGCGTCCGCCGGCAAGATCAAGAAGGTGCCCGGAGGCGCGCCGCCGTCGCTCGATCTGGTGCCGAATCCGGACATCCTTGCGACGATCGCCGCGGCTGGATCGCAGCGGCCTCGCCTGGTCGTCGGGTTTGCTGCCGAGACCGACGACCTGATGGCCAACGCGCAGGCCAAGCGCGTGCGCAAGAATGCCGACTGGATCGTCGCGAACGACGTGTCGCCGCAGACCGGGATCATGGGCGGCGAGGACAACACCGTGCACCTGATCACCGCGGACGGCGTCGAAGACTGGCCGAAGATGGCGAAGGATGACGTGGCGCGGCGGCTGGCGGAACGCATTGCCGCGGCGCTGGCGTGACCCGCTACCGGATACGCTTGCTGACGCCTGCGGACGAACCGGAGTTTCGCCGCGTGCGCCTGGACGCGCTCCGCCTGCATCCGGAAGCGTTCGGCGCTTCCTACGAAGACGAAGTGCGGACAACGCCGGACATGCTCGCCGAGCGATTACTCGCGCCGCCAAGTTACATGTTCGGCGGGTTTGCTACGGGCGGGGAGCTGGTCGGCACCGCGGCGTTGCGGCTGCAAACCAGCGTCAAGTCACGGCACAAGGGTTCCGTGTTCGCGGTCTATGTCGACGCCGCGCATCGTGGCACCGGTCTGGCGCAACGATTGCTCATTGCTGTCATCGCGCACGCACGCGATGCGCGGCTTAGCGTCGTTCACCTGACCGTGACATGCGGCAACGAGGCGGCGCGCCGGGTGTATGCGCAACTCGGTTTTCACACGTATGGCATCGAGCGTCGCGGACTCTGCGTCGATGGCGTGTTTTACGACGAGGAGCTGATGGCGCTGGAGCTCGATTGAGAAGTGCCGGAGGAAACCATGGAAGGGTCAGGGTTGAAAGGCGATCTCGTCGGTGGCGCGCCGGCCGACCGACAGAGATTGCTCGAGCGGCTGGACGAATATCTCGACCTCAATGCGCGATTCGACTGGGCGGGGCTGCAAGATCTGTGGAGCCGGGCGCCGGAAGGCGTGTTCTTCAATCTCAACGGCCACACCTATAAGGGCTGCGAGCATTGGACCCGGCTGTGGCAATTCTACGAGGGCAACGTTTCCAGCACCTACTGGAGTCCGTTTGATATCGGCGGCGTCGTGTCCGATGACCTCGCCGTTCTGTGGTGCGAGCGGCACACAAGGTCCGATTGGGTGGGCGCGGAGCCACCGCCCGCCGCGCGCCGCTATGGCAGCGACTATACGTCGCGGTCCACCATGGTATTCCGCAAGGAGGATGGCGATTGGCGCGTCGTGCACGTGCACTTCTCCGAGTCCACGACGGCGCCGCGGCCCGGCGGGATATGAGTGCGGCAAAACAAGCTCTTCCTGTCATACGGGCAGAGAGGGAAGCTCCTATGCCGGCGCCGTGGCCGCGTGCTGGCGTTGCGATCCCGATGCTTCGCGCCGTTGGCCAATGCTGTCATTGCGAGTTGACCACCGGCGCGCGGCCGACCTGCCCTGGATAAAACTGCCGCGGTCGTCGCCCCCACGTCATGCCGACGAAGGTCGGCATCCACGACTTTGCTAGGCCACGCGCAGCACAGTCGTGGATGCCGACCTTCGTCGGCATGACGTGGAGGCGATCTCGGCCGGTTCTTTCTTGCCAGCGAAGCGAAGCAATCTCCCGCGCGAGATCGCGTCAACCCTGGCGGAAGATTGCTTCGCTGCGCTCGCAATGACAGCATTGGTCGCGCGCGGTCAGCTGCCTGACGCTGGGTGCAAGACGATCGACGGATAGTCGGAGGGAGCAGTGATGCCAGACGATGCGATAGCGCGTTTCGGCCCCGCGGAGACGGTCGGGGGGACGATACCGGTGCTCGACGTGGCGCCGTACCTGGCGGGCGAGCCTGGAGCGCTGGATCGGCTCGGCCGCGAGCTGCGCTATGCGTTCGAGCAAGTGGGGTTCTATTACCTGCGCGGTCATGGTGTGCCGCAGGCACTGATCGACGCCACGTTCGAACAGGCGGAACGGTTCCACGCCCTGCCGCTGGAACGTAAGCTGGCGCTGCGCATCAACGAACACAACATCGGGTATATGCCGATGGGCGGCAGCGTCGCGCGCAGTTCGACGGTGCATCGCAACCGCAAGCCCAGTGTCAATGCCGCGTTTTTCCTGCGCCGCGAGCGTACGCCCGACGATCCCGACGTGATCGCCAACAAGCGGTTCCGCGGCCTCAACCGCTGGCCCGAGGATCTGCCGGGATTTCGCGATATCGTGCTGGCCTATATGACGACGATGGAGGCGTTGGGTCGACGGATGGTGCCGATCTATGCGGTCGCGCTCGGTCTGCCCGCGGATTATTTCGATGCGATGTTCGCGCGGCCGAACATGATCCAGCGGCTGACGCATTATCCGCCTCGGCCCAGCTACGAGGAAGACGAGTTCAGCATCGCACCCCACACCGATTCCGGTTTCATGACATTACTGGCGCCGTCCAAGGTGCCCGGCCTGGCGATCCGGCTGCCTGATGGGGCCTGGTTCAACGCGCCGTCGATTGAGGGTGCGTTCGTCGTGAATGGCGGCGACATCCTGCGGCGGTGGACGAACGACCGGTTCCTCTCTACGCCGCATCGGGCGGTCAATAGCTCCGGGCAGGATCGCTACGCGATCCCGTTCTTCTTCGATCCGCATCCGGACACGCTGATCTCGTGCGTGCCGACGTGCGCGTCGGCCGACAATCCGCCCCGCTACGAGCCGGTTACCTATGACCAGTACGCGCTGTGGTACGCGACGCAGAACTATGTGCACCTGGCACAGGGGGCGGAGGAACCTGCGGCGGTTGGGTGAGCGCCGCACGAACCGGTTGCGGTGCGCCGTGACCGATCGCATCATCTGGCCATGAGCATCGCGATTTGCGTCTCCCGGCTGCCGCACGGCGAAGGCCTGCCGCTGCCGTCCTACGCCACAGCGGGCGCGGCAGGGATGGACTTGCTGGCGGCGGTGGCAGAGCCGGTGACAATCGAGCCCGGCAAGCGCGCACTGATACCAACGGGCCTGGCGATTGCCCTGCCGCCTGGCTACGAATTGCAAATCCGCCCGCGCTCTGGCCTGGCGTTACGGCATGGCATTGTGCTGCCCAACAGCCCCGGCACGATCGACGAGGATTATCGCGGCGAATTGCAGGTGATCGTGCTGAATGCCGGCGACGCACCGTTCACCGTGGAGCGTGGTACGCGCATCGCCCAGGCAGTGCTGGCGCCCGTGGTGCGCGCGCGCTGGCACGAGGTGGGGAGTTTGGACGACACGGCGCGCGGGTCTGGGGGATTTGGTAGTACGGGAGCGTGAGAGTTCTTCCGCGCGTAGCTTGGGATAGGTCGGCGCGTTGCGGTGGGCAGTAGAGAAGCGGGAGTACGTGCCGACCCGATCACCCTCACCCTCGATGCTTCGCATCCGACCTCTCCCGCTCCCGCGGGAGAGGTTGTTATACCAACCCGCCGAACAATTCGACTTCGACCGCTTCGCACGGACCGCACTAACCGTCATGGCCGGCACAAGGCCGGTCATGACGGTTAGGGACGGCCATTGTCTGTACGTTAATCGTTTTGCGGGCTGGTATTAGGCGTCCAGCATTGCGCGGACGCGTTCGGCGAGGTCGCGGCGGCGATACGGCTTGCGCAGGGCGTCGGCGTCCATCACCCGGGAATCCCCGTCGTCCTCGGCGGCGAAGCCTGTGGTGAACAACACCGGCAAGGCGGGCTGCAACGCGTGGGCCGCTTCGGCCAACTGGTAGCCACTCAGACCATTCGGCATGACCACGTCGGTGAACAGCAGGTCGAAGTGATCGTCGCCCCGCAGGAGCGCCAGCGCAGCCGGTCCATCGGCAGCGAGCCGAACGCGGTAACCCAGTGCGGCGAGATTGCGCGCCGCGGTCGCGCGCATGCTGTCATTGTCGTCCACCACGAGGATCGACTCATGACCGCGCGGCAGCGGCGGCATTCTGCTCCTGCGCACCGTTGCAGCGGTCCGGTCGGCCAAGGTCCGCGGCAAATAGAGCCGCACCGTGGTGCCTGCGCCAGGCTGGCTGTCGATGCGGAGATCGCCGCCCGACTGCCTGGCGAACCCGTAGATCGTGCTGAGGCCCAGGCCACTGCCCTTGCCGAGCGGTTTGGTGGTGAAAAATGGCTCCATTGCGCGGGCAAGCACATCGGGCGGCATGCCGGTTCCAGTGTCGGTCACGGATAGCATGACATACTCGCCTGGAACCGCCTCCCGATGGCGCGCGCAGTACGTGGCGTCCAGCGTCGTATTTGCCGTCTCGATCGTCAGCTTGCCGCCATGTGGCATGGCGTCGCGTGCGTTGATCGCCAGGTTCAGCAACACGTCGCCGATCTGCGACGGGTCGGCGAGGGTGAGCCAGAGTTGCGGCGCAAGTGCGACCTCGACGGTGACGGTTTCGCCGAGCGTGCGTTGCAGCAGGGAAACATGCACTGGCACATATTCATTGAGATCGATCACTGCGGGCTGTAGCGGCTGTCGGCGCGCGAACGCCAGCAGCCGCTGGGTCAACGCGGCGCCGTTCAGCGCGCAGTCGAGAATTTCGAGTGGCAAGCTGGCGTTCTTCCGTACGTTCCGTTAGAAGATCGAGAAGAAATTCGGTGTGGCCGAGGATCGCGCCGAGCAGATTGTTGAAGTCGTGTGCGACGCCGCCGGTAAGCTGGCCCACAGCTTCGAGGCGATGAGCGTGTCGCAGCTCGATCTCGGTTTCCTTGCGCTGCGTGATATCCTGCACCACGGTCAGCGCCCGCAGTACCTCATCCGTGTGAGGGTTGCGCTCGGCGATGGTGCCGACGGCGGAGACCCAGTTCCAATGGCCGTCCATCGAGCGCACGCGAAACTCGCAGGTCGCCATATCGCTGACGCCATTGAGCAATGCGGCCTCGGCGCCCTTGTACGCGGCAGCATCGTCGGGATGGATCATCGCATGCCACGCGGCCAATTCGGGCCCGTCGAAGCTCAGCAGGACTTCGGCTGGAGCCGTATCGGCGGTGAGTGCCGCGGCGCGGGTATCGAAGCACACGACCCGCCGGCGGGCGTCGTGTTCATAAAGACCGAGGCCGGCGGCTTCGACGGCAAGGCGCATGCGGGTGTCGCTCTCGCGCAATGCAGCTTCGATCTTCTTCTCGTAGGACACGTTCTCCGTGGTGCCCAGGATCAGCGGTTCGCGCTCGCCGGGCAATGCGAGCGGCACGACGCTGGAGCGTGCGAACAGTACGGCGCCCGACTTGGTGATGTAGCGCTTCTCTGTCGGGCGCCAGTTGGGATGTGGCTCGACGGTCAGCGGCACGTCGATTCCGACGTCGTCGGGGTGCGCGAGGTCCTGGCTGATGCGGCCGAACAATTCCGCCTCGGTGTAACCGAACATGCGGCAAAGCGCGGGATTGGCGGCAACGATGCGGCGCGTCTCCGCAGTGGCGATCGTGAGGCCGATCGGGCTGTCGTGGAACACTTGATGGAACCGCGTCTCGCTGTCGCGCAGCGCGTTGGTGCGATCGCTCACGGCATCGGCGAGCTTCGCATTGGCATCGCTCAACGCGTGGGTCTGCCGCCAGCTCAGTAGCGTGGTGAGGCCGCCCAGCAGTAGCGCCAGCGAGAGCGCACCGCTGCTGCCGAGGAGGACTTGTCTGCGCGCCTGGCGACCCGCGGTCTCGCGTTCGGCAAGCATGTCGGCCTCCGCCTGATCGAAGGCAGCAAGGCCCGCGCGGATGTCGGCCATCAGGCCAGACCCCTCGCGCTGGCGCATCATCTGGGTCAGTCCGACCTGGTCGCCAACCCGAACCCGGGCGAGCGCGGCAGACAGCACGGCCAATCGCTGCGTGATCAGCGGCGTCAGCGCATCGAGACGTGCGGTCTGCGCCGGACTGCCCAGGGTCAATGCACGCAGTCGTGCCTCGGCGGCGGGGACGGCGTTGCGGGCGGCGTCATAGCGTTCGATCAGGTTGGGGTCACTGCTGAGCAAGTAGGCGCGTA
Source organism: uncultured Alphaproteobacteria bacterium (assembly GCA_963762885.1). Lineage (GTDB taxonomy): Bacteria > Pseudomonadota > Alphaproteobacteria > Acetobacterales > Acetobacteraceae > JASHVB01. The sequence continues at coordinate 5,320 of CAVXNH010000079.1, read as the reverse complement.
CGCCGGCCTCGGCGTCCTGGAGGGTGCTGAACAGCATGCCGGTGGCTCGGCGGGTTTCCAGCGTGTGGGCTACCCACGCATCAGCGTTATCGCTGCGCATCGACATGGCGATGATCGTGACCAGGCCAGCGATTAGCAGAACAAAGCCGGATGTCTGGAGGAGCAGGATGGCGCGTGGCCGGATGCAACCGATGCGGGCCGCGAGGGCGACGCGCGGAACGGCGTCCGGGTCTGGGACGTTCGTGTCAGTGGGCGTCACCCTTGGATCGGTCATGCGTTTCACATCTGGTCGGCGGATCGACCGTTGCATCCAAAGGTGACCATCAGGTTAACCATGCATGCAGGGCGCGTAGGGAAAACTTGTGATTTCTTACATTTATGTTATGATTCCGTTAATAAAACATGGAACCGCATGGCCTTATACCAACCCGCCGAACGATTGACTCTCGACCGCTTCGCACGGACCGCCCTAACCGTCATGGCCGGCCTTGTGCCGGCCATCCACGCCTTGCCGTCGTGCACGCGACAAAAGGCGTGGATAGCCGGCACAAGGCCGGCCATGACGGTTAGGGACGGCCGTTGCCGTACGTCAATCGTTTTGCGGGTTGGTATTACAGGGTTCGGCCAAGCCGACCGTTGCTTGTTGGCTCGGCGCAAATAATGTTAGGTGACGATTGATTGATCGTTACGAACTGCGGCGATGCGATAGATTCCCGGGTCACGCGCACGGAGCCCGGGGAGAGTCGGTTCCGCAGGTGCTGCTCGTTTCCGGAATATTTATCGCAGAGGAAGGCCGAGGCGCAGAGATCGCAGAGATAACCTGCGAACCTATGACTTTAATACGGGTAAGGATTTATAAGGCAGTCCGGACCAGCGCGGCCGCGGGGCGATCCAAGCAGCAAACCCCCAGCACGGATCAAGAAATTCTTCTCTGCGATCTCTGCGCCTCGGCCTTCCTCTGCGATAAATTTACCAGAAACGGGCAGCACCTCCGGTGCCCGACGACGCTCCACTAACGGCCCAGGGGAACCATCGGCGGCATGTGGCTCGGCACGCCTGAAGTCGGCCCCAATGACGATCACGGCCTATGACTTAATGTCCGGTGGAATCGATCGGAGCGCAATTGGTGCGGCCGGACGCCAGGCAATCCTGCATCCTTGCGGCGCCTTGAAGTTCGTGCACCACGAAGAGCACGCCGACCAGCAAGCCGATGAGCAGTAGCAATCCGATCAGCGCACGGTGGCGCGCCGGCGTATCGTGATCCTCTTTGTCGTCAGGATCCGTCGTCATGCTGCAATGCGTCCTTCCTCGACGGCGTGGCAGGCCACGAGCGTGTCGCCGGCGCGCGTATGCGCCGGCTTCTCCACACGGCAACGCCCATTCGCCAGCGGGCAACGGGGATGGAACGGGCAGCCGGGCGGCGGAGCGATCGGGCTGGGGACCTCGCCACCGACCGGCGTGCGGCTGCGGCCGGGGTTCTCCAGGTCCGGGATCGCATCGAGCAAAAGCCGCGTGTAGGGATGCAGCGGCGCCTGGAAGACCGTGTCGGCAGGGGCGAGTTCGACGATGCGGCCGAGATACATCACGCCTAACCGGTCGGACATGTGGCGGACGACCGCCAGGTTGTGGCTGATGAACAGATAAGTCAGCCCAAGCCGCGTTTGCAGGTCGCGCATCAGGTTGAGGATCTGCGCCTGCACCGACACGTCCAGCGCCGAGGTGGGTTCGTCGCACACCAGGAACTCCGGCTCGCTGGATAAGGCGCGGGCGATGGAGATGCGCTGACGCTGACCACCGGAGAACTCGTGCGGGTATTTGTCGCCGTCGGCGGGCGCCAGCCCGACCTGTGTCAGCAGTGCGCCGACGCGGTCGCGCAATTCTACCGCCGAGCGGACGATCCCGAAGGCGCGGATCGGCTCGGCGATGATGTCGCGCACGCGCCAGCGCGGGTTCAGCGAGGCATACGGATCCTGGAAGATCATGTTCATCCGCCGACGCATGTCCGGCTGGGCGCGGGCGGCGGAGAGCGGCTTGCCCTCGAAGCGGATTTCGCCGGCGCTGGGTGTGTAGAGGCCGACGGCGAGGCGGGCGACGGTCGATTTGCCGCAGCCGGATTCTCCTACGAGCGACAGCGTGGTGCCGCGTGGGATGGCGAAGGACACGCCGTCCACCGCTTGCAGCGATTGTTTGCCTTCTCGCGCCAGCAAGCGTTGCAGCGGCGGGCGGGAGACGTCGAACACATGCGAGACGTCGATCGCCTCCAGCATCGGCGCGGTGGTGACGGCCGGGGCGGGCAGGGGAGCCTCAGGCATGGGTGGAAGGGGTCAGGGGGGTGGGGAGTTGAACGAGTTGAAGATTCCTCCGCCTCCCCTTGTGGGAGGGGGTTGGGGGGAAGGGTGCGTATGTCATACCACCCCGCCTAAACATTGACACACAGACGACCGCCCCAACGTCATGCCGACGAAGGTCGGCATCCACGACTTTCTCCAGCGGCGCGCTGCGAAGTCGTGGATGTCGACCGTCGTCGGCATGACGGAAAGAGCGAGTCGACGAGTCAATTGTTTGGCGGGCTGGTATCAGTGGCCGGCGGATGTACGCACCCCTCCCCCCGGCCCCCTCCCACAGGCGGAGGGGGAGGACTCCGCATGTTCTGTTGCCGCCGGCGCTCATGCGGGTTCTTTCGGGAATTGCATTGCGGTTGGCGGAATTTCCATGCCGGGCAGCTTGCTTGAAGTCCAACAGTGGACGGTGTCGGAAAAATCCAGCGGTGCGTCGAGGGATCCACCCTTGATGCTGATGTAGTCGAAGCCCTCCTTGGCGTGCCACAGCCTGGTGCCGCAGGCGACGCAGAACGTGCAGGCGACAGTGCGGCCACTGTCCGCCTTGCGAGACCAGGTCCGCGTCTCGCCTTGGGTCAGCGTGACCGCCGCGCGCCTTACAATGAGCGACATGCCGAACGCCGACGCCGACTGCTTCTGGCATTCTCGGCAGTGGCAGGCGATCAATCGCAGTGGGGCGGCCGAGATCTCGTAGCGTGCCGCGCCGCACTGGCAGCCGCCGGTGAGCAGCGCTTCAGACATGCGTGGCGCGCTCCTGGTTTGCGGTTGCCTGGGTTGCGTGCAGCCAGCAGGCCGCGCTTGTGGCGCCGGCCTGCAGCAGGTCCGGGCGCTCCTTGAAGCAACGGTCGAAAGCTTTCGGGCAGCGGGGGTTGAAGGCGCAGCCAGTGGGGATGGCGTTCAGCCGCGGCATGGAGCCGTCGATCTGGCGCAGGCGGTGCACGCGGTGCTCGATCGGCGGAATGCTGCCCATCAGGCCTTCGGTGTAGGGGTGCGCGGGGTGTTTGATCACGTTGAGCACCGGGCCGATCTCGGCAATGCGGCCGGCATACATCACGGCGACGCGGTCGGCGGTTTCCGCGATCACACCCATGTCGTGGGTGACCAGCATCACCGCGGTGCCGTGGTCTCGGGTGAGACGCTTGAGCAGCGTAATGATCTGCGCCTGGACGGAGACGTCGAGCGCGGTGGTGGGTTCGTCGGCGATCACCAGGCGGGGCTCGGCGCAGAGTGCGAGCGCCACTACGACGCGCTGGCGCATACCGCCGGAGAACTCGTGCGGGTAGGCGTCGATGCGGCGGGCGGCGGCGGGGATGCCGACTTCCTCCAGCCAGCCGATGGCCTTCTTGCGCGCCTCGGCGTCGGACAGGCGCATGTGGGTCTGCATGGTCTCGGTGAGCTGGCGGCCGATGGTCAGGAGGGGGTTGAGCGTGGTGAGCGGGTCCTGAAAGATCGTGCCGATCTGCTTGCCTCGGATGCGGCGCAATTGCTCTGGCGGCAGGTGGTCGATGCGGTTGCCGTCGAGGCGGATTTCGCCGCCGGCGATGCGGCCGGGGGGTTCCAGCAGGCCGATGATGGAGGCGCCGGTGAGGGACTTGCCGGCGCCGGATTCGCCGACCACGCCGAGGATTTCTCCGGTGTCGATGGCGAAGGAGATCTGGTCGAGCGCGCGCAGGGTGCCGCGGCGGGTGGGGAATTCGACGGTCAGGTTGTCGACGGTGAGGAGGGGCACGTTTTTACCTCTCCCGCTTCGCGGGAGAGGTCAAGGCGCGTAGCGACGAGGGTGAGGGGGCCGCGTACCGCACGGTGCTGTGCGCCAAGGACAGCAGTGTGCGGTGCGCGGCACCCTCATCCGCCGTGCTACGCACGGCGACCTCTCCCACTTCGTGGGCGAGGTTATTTGTCATCGGAGCCTCGGGTTCAGCGCGTCGCGCAGCCAATCGCCGAGCAGGTTGATCGCCAGCACCAACAGCACCAGAGCGATGCCGGGGAAGATCGTCACCCACCACTGGCCGGAAAACAGGAAGTCGTTGCCGAACCGGATAAGCGTGCCGAGCGACGGCTGGGTCGGCGGCAGGCCGACGCCGAGGAAGGATAGTGTCGCCTCGGCCAGCACGGCCAGGCCGAGGCCGAGCGTGCCGATCACCAGCACCGGGCCGATGACGTTCGGCAGCACGTGGGTCAGCATGATGCGCCAGGATGCGACGCCGATCACTCGTGCCGCCATGACGTAGTCCTTGTTGCGCTCGACCAGTGTGGAACCGCGCACGGTGCGGGCGATGCCGGGCCACAGGCTGATGCCAATCGCGAAGATCATCACGTCGATCTGGAGGGCGTCGTGCATGGTGCGAGGCAGTGCGGCGCCGATCACGCCGTCGACCAGCAGCGCCGTCAGGATGGCCGGGAAGGTGAGTTGCACGTCGGCGATGCGCATCAGCAGCGCGTCGATCACGCCGCCGGCGTAGCCCGCGAGCAAGCCGATGCCGATGCCGAGGAAGATAGCGAAGATGACGGAGCAAAAGCCGACCACCAGGCTGATGCGCATGCCATACATGATGGCGGAGAGCACGTCGCGGCCCTGGTTGTCTGTGCCGAGCAGATTGGACCAGTCGGCCCCGTCCATCGGTACCGGCGGCTTGAAGCTGTCGAGCAGGGAGAGGCTGGCGAGGTCCATCGGATCGTGCGGCGCGATCCAGGGGGCGAGCGCGGCTGCGAGGATCAGGATCAGCGCGATGGAAGCTGACAGCATGGCGACGGGGGAGCGTCGGAAGCTGTACAGCATGTCGCTGTCGAGCGCGCGCGCGAAGCGGCCGGTGGTGCTGTCGCTCATCGCGCGGCGGTCCCATTGTCGGGGCGAGTGAAGGCCCTGCGGGTATCGCCATGACGGGCGAAGGCTTCGCTGTTCCCATCATGGCGGACGAAGGCTTTGCTCTTCCCGTCATGGCGGGCGACGGCTTCGCTCTTCCCGTCATGGCGGGCGACTG
>CAVXNH010000078.1:0-15107 GCA_963762885.1 uncultured Alphaproteobacteria bacterium | reverse complement strand
TGACGCCGTCGATTTCGCGCAACGCATCCGCCAGCGTGGTGGCGCCCCTTCCAGCCGCGGCCTGGTCATCCGCCTCGACAGCAAACTCGTAGTGACCGCGCTGCATGTAGCATGCTCTCCCGTTACGGGATGGTACAGCAAGGCGACCGGAGGTCAAGTTGAGGCGGCGGGAGAACGGCACGCTTGGCGCGAAGCTGCCGCCGCCAGGCTGGTCATTCCGCGAGTTTGCGCATTTGCATTCGCGGCGGCAACATTTTGCTTCGATTTCGATGTCAGCCCCGCAGCATCGCCGCAATCTGCGCCAAGCTCCGGATGCGCGCATACATCTTCATTGCCTTGTCGAGGCTGTAGGCGTGGGCGGCCGCATCGCTGCCCCAGCAGCACTCGCGCACCACGACGGCGGCGAGGTCGAGGTTGAACGCCTCGCGCACGCTGGTCTCGACGCCGCGATTGGTGGCGCCCCCGCCGATGATGACGGTGTCGCGCCGCAGCATGTGCAGCAGTTCGGCGACCCCGGTGCCGTAGAAAGCGCTCGGCCGGCGCTTGAGGAACACGTAGTCCTCGGGATGCGGCGCGATGTCGTCGGGGAAGCCGGCGTCTGGTGTCCCTTCAACCGCGTTGGTGAGCGGCGGCACGCCGGTCTCCGCCGACAGGTCGGTGGGCAACATGACGACGTCGGTGCCGTCGGCGCGGCTGACCGGGGTGGTGTAGATCACCGGCACGCCAGCTGCCCGCGCGAGCGCGATCATCCGCATCCAGGCATCCAGCACCGGCCGCATCGCGGCACTGCGGGCCGGATCGGAGGGCGTCGGCGCCGCCGGCAGACGTCGTAGGCGATTAGGGCCGCGCGGCGCGGGTCGATGCGGTCGGGTTCGGGCATGGGGAGGTCCTCGGGTGAGACGGCGACGGCAGTCCTTCAGGCAATATTAACGAATTCGCGGTTGAAGTGCGCTTCCCTGGGGCGGTATCCCGGAGCGGAACCGCGTCAATGCCGACCCTGAGCATGTTCTATGGCATCGTTATCCAGATGTTCTGGTAGGAACATCCACCGCCGCACTTCCACGCCTTGTATGGAGAGCATGAGGCTCTGATCGACATCCGGACATTGGAGGTTATGGAGGGCAGCCTACCGCGCCGGGCGCTTGCTCTTGTGCTACAATGGGCGCGAGCCCATCGGGCCGAACTGATGGAGGACTGGAACCTATGCCGGCAGAGGCAGCCGCCCAAGACGATCGAGCCGCTTCGGTAGTGCCGGCCATACGCCCGACTGCGCCCTGGCGGGTGCGGGAGGTGACCGTATTGCCGGATGACCGCCTGTTCGTGCGGTTCGTCGATGGGCTCACGGGCGTCGTCGATCTTTCCCGCCCTCATCGCGTCGCCCAACGCGGGGGTATTCGCGCGCTTGCGGGACCGGACGCTGTTCGCACAGGCCCATATCGAAATGGGGGCCGTCGTCTGGCCGGGCGAGTTGGATCTTGCCCCAGACGCGATGCACGCCGCGATCAAGGAGCACGGGGAGTGGAGGATCGAGCCATCAGTTGCCCGGTTGGTCGGGTAGCATCAAGAAGGTAACTACGAAAATCTCTTCAAGAGCGTCGGGAAGGAGCCCGAGCGAGATTCTACATTATCCACTACTCCTCCCAATCCTTGTATGATGCCGACAGCGAGGGACACTCACCTCGGATCACATCCATCGCGGTCATGCACTTTGCCACACGTCAGACGGACGAGCTTCTACTGTACATGCGACCGCGGATTTGCTGAAAATCGGAAAGACGAAGTCAAGTCTCGATATAACGACATTGAGAAGGAGATGTTGCTCCGCTTTTGCGAGTTCGCACGCGATGGGCTTGATAGGGTCCTGGATTCACTGGCGAATGCAAAATATCACGTTTGGCTTTGAGCATTTGGAGCATCGATCCCGCTACCTAGGCAACCTGGACCCACCTAGCATTCCGTTTGAGAATAGGCTCGATCTTAGTGCCATCCTTCAAGAAAGGTATGGTCACGACTACGTCTCCAACCCACGCATGGTCAATTTGGCCCGGCAGAATGGGCCGCTGCCGCAAGGCTTCCTGAACGGTGAGCAAGAAGCAGAGGCGTTCAAGAATAGGGATTTCGTCCGTATGCATGCCTCCACGCTGGCAAAAGTCGATTTCTTCAGACATGTGATCATACTCGCGCAGCAAGGAAGGCTCCGCACAGCGAGCAAGGACTGGGGCGTACAGATTGACCGTTTGCTGGAAAGTCGAACAGCACGGACGGTGGCACTCGCTGCTGGCGTGGTGGGGGCATTTGTCGCAATCCATCAAATTGCCCGATGGCTGAAGGGCGCGGCCTAGCGTTATCGCTGTCTTCGTCAGCGCGACCGGACCGGCACCGTGGGCTCCTGTCGCCACCACAGAGTGCTCGCGTCTTCGGCAGCGTTATCGGGTACCCGCCCCCACCGGCACGTGCGCCTTCAAAAACTGCCGCACCTGCTCGATCGTCTTCGCCTTCAACTCCGGCGGCTCCTTCCAAGGAAACACCGTAGGCTCCGCCCGGGGCGCCAACGCCGCCACATCCACCGACGCCTGCAACGGATGTGCGGGAATGTCATCCGGCAGCACCAGCATCGGCGTCTGGCACCCGCGCGCGAACTCGCGCGACACGCTATAAACGAAGTCCGGCCGGACCCGATACAAAGCGTGCAGGTACGCCTCGATCGTTGCCATCGTCACGTCGGGGCGCCGCTTCAGCAGCTCCGGCGCCCACACGTCCCGGCCGGACCGGTACATGACATCCGGGTCCTCCGGTAAGTGCCCGACCGTCTGGCACAGCACCCCGGCCACCACGCGATCCGGCGCGCGCTCCATCAACTTCATCGCGAAGCAGCCACCGATGCAGTAGCCCATGAAGAAGAATTGCCTGATACCCAGATGGTCCATCAGTCCGAGCTGATCGTCGGCGAACGCTCCCCAAGGGTCATCGACGGCAATCGGGCCGGTCGACTCCCCGCCGATCGCGTTGCGCTGATCCATCGTGATGCAGCGGAAGTCGTCCTTGAACACCTCCATGGCATTGAACACCGCGGTCGGCCAGTTGCTCACGCGGGAATTCAAACCGCCACCCGGCGTTACCAGCAGAGGGAAACCGCGACCGGTCTCCTCATAGCGAATACGAACCTCACCCTTTTCGTAGAACGGCATGGCTCTCGTGTCCTGAACCTGGGATTTCCGACATAGCTCTGACAAAGCACCCGAACTCGACCACAATGCGCCGGCGACAACCCCTCTCCTGGCAACGCCAACGTCTTATGGCAGATCAGCAAAGTATTTCAGCACGGAGGAAAGAGCGAGGACACTGGGAACACGGAGAAACCGAGTCCCGCGCGAAGCGCAGTACCGACTTCCTCCGTGATCCCCGTGCTCTCAAACCTTCCTCCGTGCTGAAAATTCTTCTGCTTAACCCACGCCTTGCCGCACGCACCCCGGCGCGGCGCAACGCCTCAATCCGCAGCAGCCGCCAGCTTGTCCTGCGTCTTAGTTTCGAAATCGCTGGCGTCATGCCGCTCGCGCAATTGGCCCGACGGATCGCCTTGCAAACGATTGACCATACGCCCGCGCTTCACGGCCGGCCGAGCGTAAATCGCATCCGCCCAACGCACGATGTTCTTGTACTCGTGCACCGCCAGGAATTCGGCCGCCCCGTACTGGTTGAACTTCACCAGGCCGCCATACCAGGGCCACGCCGCGATATCGGCGATCGTATACTGATCGCCGGCCAGGAACTCGTTGTCCGCCAGCCGCTTATCCAACACATCCAGCAGCCGCTTGGTCTCCATCGCGAACCGGTCGATGGCGTATTCGATCTTCACCGGGGCATAGGCGTAGAAGTGCCCGAACCCGCCGCCAACATACGGCGTGCTGCCCATCTGCCAGAACAGCCACGACAGGGTTTCGGCGCGCAGCCCAGGCTCGGTCGGCAGGAACGCGCCGAACTTCTCCGCCAGATGCACCAGGATCGCGCCGGTCTCGAAGATCCGGATCGGCTTCGGGCCGCTGCGGTCCACCAGCGCCGGTATCTTCGAGTTGGGATTGATCGCGACGAAGCCGCTGCCGAACTGATCGCCCTCGTTGATCTTGATCAGCCAGGCGTCGTATTCTGCTCCGGTATGGCCGGCTGCCAGCAACTCCTCCAGCATCACCGTCACTTTCACGCCGTTCGGCGTGCCCAGCGAATAGAGCTGTAGAGGATGCTTGCCGACCGGCAGTTCTTTCTCGTGCGTTGCCCCCGCGATCGGGCGGTTGATGTTGGCGAAGTGGCCACCGCTCGGCTTGTCCCAGGTCCAAACCTTCGGCGGTGTATATTCGGCTGTGTCTGTCATGTGGGACCCTCCTGATATTTGTCCGCCAGCGTGGCCCCACTGCGCACCCGGCGCAAGCCGCGCCGCGCGCTCGCTGTCATTGCGAGGTGCGGAGCGGTCCCCGGGCTTGACCCGGGGAAGCAATCCCCCCTGACGAGCCGCCGGCTGCTCGTCAGGCGAGGGATTGCTTCACTACGCTCGCAATAACGGTAGTAGCCCTGTTCTAAATACTCAAATCCAGCAAATTATAATCCCGCACCCCCATCTTCGCCGCCGAATCCCAACGATATGTCTCCCCCGCCTCCGCATGCGGCGCGTAGACAAACGCCGCCTCGCCAGGATAGCGCTGCCGCCGCGCATCAATCCCATACCCGATCATCCGAGCCCGCTCCCGGATGCGCGCCTCGTCGTACATTGCCGCCGCATTGTGCACGCCGCCGCCCATCACCCCCAGCACTGACCGCCGCCGATGAAATCCGAAATTTAGAGTCACCCGCCAGTCCGGACTGGTATTGGCGAACGACCCGTGCACCGCCTGCCGATTGGTGATCGCCACGTCGCCCGGAGCGCACACGATCGGCACCGCGTCCGGCAGACGCTCGGACCCCGCCGCCGCCACCAAAGCCGGGATATCCGCCTTGCCCAGCTTGTGCGATCCCGGCACCACCCACACTCCGTTCGCCGGCGTGCAGCCGTAAAGCTGCGCCATGAAGTTGAAGCCGTGCGAGCCCTCGTCCCAATCCGGACTGTTCCAGTGCGTCAGCCCATCCTGGTGCCACGCGACCGACGCCCCTCGCCCGGGTTCCTTGATGAACATCGCCTCATTGAACGGCACGAAATCATCGCCGTTCACCGCCGCGGCCACCGCGAGCAAATGCGGATGCCCGTAAACCCGCAAATGCGCTTCGCAGAATTGCAACGTCCCCAGAACCAGATACACCACCTCGTCGGGCGCATCCGCCGCGGCCCGCGGTTCGAACATTTTCACCGGATGCCGTCCGCCCGCCAGGCTGGTGCCACCGAACGGATCGCCAAGCGGCTTCGACCAGAACAGCGTCGGCGCCGTCAGGCCCACACCAAGTGCCGGCCGTCCCCGCGCATCCACCGCCGAGCCCTTCGTCTCCGGCAGGCGCGCCAACACGTTGGTCTTGATGTCGGCCTCGATATCCGCGAGTTCCTCGGCGCCCAGCACGCCCTCGAACACGTAGAAGCCGCAGCGCCAATACGCCTCCAGAATGTCCGGATGCAGCTTCCCATCCGCGGTGAACCGGATCGGCCCCCGGTTGCCGAGCGCAAACGCGCGCCGTTCGCCGTCCGCAAGATAGACCCGCATCGACGCTTCCTCGGGACCATAATCGACGGCAACCGGTGCATTCATGTCGTACCCTCCATTGCGTCTGCAGCCTTTGGCGCGACTCTGATGCACTATTTCGCCGCGCTACGCAGGCCCGCGGCAATCCCCACGGGACCAGGCTCGAGCAGTGACCGGTCGCCAGCAGGGCACGTCCAGTTGGCGGCGGCATTCACATCGCCGCTGCCATTATAGTGCGCCTGCACCGGAAATGGGCAAAGCGGCATGGTGCGCCTGGCCCCGGCACTCGGGTTGGCCTTGTCCACGTAGTCGGTCGCCACCAATGCGTTCGGTGCGACCCCGTGAGTCACCCATGCATCGAGCGCCGAAAGCGTGTCGAACGCATTGATGCCCGGCTCGCGGCCGCAATGCTGCATTCCCGGCACCATGAACAGCCGCACGTTGCGAGCCACCGTCGCATAGTTTCCGCCCTCATGTGCCGCCAGCCGCTCATAGAAACTGATCGTCTGCATCGGCGACAACGCGTGATCGCCAAAACCATGGTAGATGATCAGCTTGCGATTGGCATGGATGAACCGATCCAGCGCCGCGGGGTTGTCCGCATCGCCGTCCTTCGTCGCGGCCCGGTAACGCCGCAGCGCGGCGTCGGCGATAACGCCGTCTGCCCCCAACGGGAAGCTTTGCGTGTTGTAGCTGACGTCCCGGTACACGATGAATTTCAGAGTCGTGTCGCCCAACGCCCAACCGCGCGCGGGTGCTGCGCTGCCCCACGGTTCAGCCGCCGCCGGATCGGTCGGCGCATTCGGACCCATCGCGTATTGCACGAAATTGAGCGGCCCCGGCCCGACACTGGCGAGCAAAAAACCGGGCACCAGGACGACGCCATGCTGATCCTTGATTGGCGCCAGATAGCTCTCCAATCCGCGCACCTGCGCCGGCGTCAGGCATTGACCGGATTGGCCGGGTTTGCACTGGAGATCGGCGGGTTTGAACGCACAGCGTGCCGGGTTCTGGACCACACCGTCGCGCACCCCGTCGGTCGCATCGCAACTCGCCTGGAATGCGGCATCGATCATCGCCGGTTGATCCGGCGTCAGCCGCTGATCCGGGGCGAGTTGCGATTTGGCCGCCTTCAGCAGTGCGAGGATCTGCAATTGCGAGATCGCCGGCGCGCCGGCGATAATCCCGTCATAGTCCAGCGGGTACTGCTCGCCACCGATCAGCGCCATGCGGCCGCCGTTGGAACACCCGTCGAAATAGGTTCGCTCGACGGTCTTCTCCGCATAGTACGCAGGCGCGAGGTGCTTCGCCGCGACCGTGAGCGCGTGCGCAGCGCGATACAGATAGTCGTTCAGTGCCGGCAAATTCGGCGAGCCATCCGGATGCAGCGCAAAACTGGCATCGGCGTTGGAGGTGTTCTGATGTCCGGTGTCGGTCACCGCCGTTGCGTAGCCCTGGGTCAGCGATTCCGCGCGATCGACGGCATTGGGACTCGGCGTCTCCACCGATCCTCCCGTACCACCGACACCATAGACCACCAGCTTGTGATTCCAGGTCGCGGGAAGCTGGATGCGAAAACCCGCCGCGTTGCCTCCAGTGTCGATCGAACCGCGCACGTCGCAGTACGCAGGATTGCCGTCCGCCGCCGGCATATCGCTCGCGGTTGTTACCGTCACATGTTGAACGGCCAGTGCGTTCAGCGCGGCCACAGAGCATGTCGCGGCCGGCGCCGGACCGGCGGCGACAGCGAGCGTCAGAGAGCCAACAACGACTGGCAGCACGCCTCGCAGCATGACGGTTTCCTCAGGTTCGTGGTTCGCGCGATCGGGACAATGCGTCGCACGTTGTTGCGTAACGCGATCCTGCGCCGGGTACGCCGCACTGGCAAACGACGCGGTGGCGTCCACCATTCGCAATTCGGTGCAGCGGCCGGGTCGGTTACGGCCGCGGACCGTCCGCGTCATCGCTGCCCGGCCGGCGGCACGTGCCGCACGCCGCCCGGATCCCGAACGCTCCCGTCCGCGTCCAGGTAGTCCGGCCCGATCGGCACCTTCCCGTAGCCGCCCGGAATATCCAGCACATAGGTCGGCCAGGCCAGCCCGGTGACCCGCCCGCGCAACGAGGCCAGCAGCCGCCGCCCCTCCGCGATCGGCACGTGAAACCGTGCCGTCCCCGGCGCCGGATCGAGCTGATGCAGGTAGTACCGGCTTCACCCGCGCCGCCAGCATGGCGCGAAACAGCGCCTCCAGCGCCTCGGCGCTGTCGTTGACCCCACGCAGCAGCACCGACTGTCCCAGCAACGGAATGCCCCGCGCCAGCACCCGCCGCAACGCCTCGCGCGCCTCCGGCGTGAACTCGCGCGCATGGTTGGCGTGCACCACAAGCCACAGCGGCTTGTCCGCCTCCATCGCCGCCGCCAGCGCGTCCGTTACCAGCCCCGGATCGGCCACCGGCACCCGGGTATGAACGCGGATCAACTCGATATGCGGGATGGCCGACAGAGCGCGCGACAATGCCGCCCAGCCGCCGCGGCGACAGCATCAGCGGATCGCCGCCGGTCAGGATAACCTCACGGATTGCCGGCCGCGCGGCGAACCACGCGTATGCCGCTTGCAGCTCCGCCTTGGACAGCAGCCCGCCATCGGGCCCGACGTGCTCACGCCGGAAGCAGAAGCGGCAATACACCGGGCAGACCAGCAGAGGCTTCAGCAGCGCCCGATCCGGATAGCGGTGCACCACGCCCTTGATCGGCGACAGCGCATCGTCGCCGATCGGGTCGGCGAATTCGTGCGGGGCGGTGATCAGTTCCGCCGGGTCGGGAATGAACTGGCGTCCGATCGGGTCGTCCGGCCGCGCGATCAGCGCCCGCATCGCCGGCGTGATGGCCACGGCATAGCGGCGTTCCACCGCGGCGATGGCGTCGTGCGCCGCAGTATCGATCAATCCCGCGGCTTCCAGCGCGTCGGCATTTCGCAGTGCGGCGTGGCCCGGGGCAGACATGGCGCCTGCGTTAGCGCGATCCGTCGCCCAAGGGTAGCGCACACCGTTGCGTCGAGGTCGGCCCGTAGCCTCATCAGCCAGGTCTGACCAACCTCAATGGTGCCCCTCGATCGAAGCCGACACATTGCCGAACATGGTGCTGACGCTGGTGCCCAGCGAGGTCACTGCCACAACGCTCAGCGCGGCAATCAGCGCGCCAATCAGACTATACTCAAGCATCGTGACGCCACGCCTGTCACTGCCCAGCGCCACCGCGGCAACGCTCAAGCCCCGGAACCACGCGACAATCCTGTGCCGCATCTCCACCTCGATTGTTGCTGATCTTCGGCCAGCGACAGGAAGCAACCCTCGCGCCACGGTGGTTGCGACACGGTTTCAACCTTCGGCAGGGCCGGGGCAGCCGCAAGGCTTGACTGGTGCGGCACCCTTGCGCACCCCCGCATTCCGTTGCCTCATCCGCCAATGAGCATGCTCGACCCGGTCAAGCTGGAAATCATTCGCGGCGCCATCCGCGCCGCCCAGGCGGAGATGGACGCGCTGCTGGAACGCACCGCCATCAGCGCCTTCATCCGCGAGAAGAAGGACTTCTACACCGCGCTGTTCGACGCCGACGGCGTCATGGTGGTCGGCTCCATGGTGCCGATCTTCGGCGACATCACCGGTCCGGTGTTCGCCCGCTTCCCGCCCGACACCATGCGCGACGGCGACCTCTATTGGTACAACGACTGCTACGCCTCGCGCGGCGCGGTATCGCATTCCAACGACCAGGTGTTCCTGGCCCCGGTCTTCCATGCCGGCAAGCGCGCCGCATTCGTCATGGGCTGGGCGCATTTCTCCGACATCGGCGGTTTGCGCCCGGGCTCGATCAGCTCCGACGCCACCGAGATTTTTCATGAAGGCATCATCATCCCGCCTACCAGGCTGATCGACGCCGGCGCCACCAACGAGGGCGCGCTGGAAATCTTCTACCGCAACTCGCGCTACCCGGAGACCTGCCGCGGCGACGCGCGCGCCCTGATGGCGTCGGTGGACCTGGGCGTGCGCCGCATCGGCGAGGTGCTGGCCCGCTTCGGCCCCGAGGTGGTCGCCGACGCCTTCCGCGCGCTGTTCGAGCGCACCCGCACCCTGGTCCGCGCCCGGCTGTGCGAAACCTTCGCCGTTGGTACCCATCGCTTTGCCGACGCGATCGACTCCGACGGCCACGGCAACGGCCCGTTCTTCATCCGCCTGGCGTTGACCCGCACCCCGGACGACCGCTTCATCCTCGATGCCACCGAAACCGATGACCAGGCCCCCGGCCCGGTCAACTTCCTGATGAACCCCGATGTCCCCGGCATGGCGCTCGGCCTGTTCTTCCTGGGCGGCGATACAGCGCAGGTGTGCAATGCCGGCGGCCCCCGCTCCATCGACGAAGTCCGTCTCCGCGAGGGTTCCCTGCTGTGGCCACGCTTCCCGGCGCCGCTTGGGCTGCGCGGCATGACGATGATGCGCTTCCTGGCGGTTCTGAACGGGCTGGTGAACGTGGCGGGAGGCGCGGCCCCGGCGGCGCACTCGGCCTACGTGATCATTCTCCTGCGCGGCACGGCGGGGGGCAAATCGTTCCTGATGTCGGACGGGTTGGGTGTCGGCTATGGCGCGCGGCCCAACGCCGACGGGATCGACGCGGTGTATTTCGTGGCGCAGGAGAACTATCCGGTCGAGTTCCTGGAACTCGGCTATCCCGTGCGGCTGCGCCGCTACAGCATCCATCGCGACAGCGGCGGGGCGGGACGGTTCCGCGGCGGTTGCGGCGTGGTGCGCGAATACGACGTGCTGGCGGACCATGCGGTGCTGTCGATGCGCATCGACAGCGTGGTGAACCCTCCATGGGGGGTGGCGGGCGGCAAATCCGGCGGCACCGGCCGGGCCGTGGTGAATCCCGGCACGGCGGCAGAAATCGTGCTGGCGCCGCTGTCGGATGGCACCGTGCTGCGCCGAGGCGACGTGCTGCTGATCGAGACCGGCGGCGGTGGCGGCCACGGCCACCCGTTCGACCGCCCGGCCGCCCAGGTGGCGCAGGACATCCGCGACGGCTTCGTCTCGGTCGAAGCGGCGCGGCGGGACTATGGCGTGGTGGTCCGCGACGGCGTGCTGGATGCCGCGGCGACCGAGGCGTTGCGCGCGGCCCGGCCGGAGGCGCGGGCATTCCATCGGCGCGAGTATGTCGATGCGATCGGGTGAGGCGTCGTCGCTACGTCATGGCGGGCGAAGGCCCGCCATCCACGACTTCTTTTGGTGCACGCAGCGAAGTCGTGGATGGCGGGCCTTCGCCCGCCATGACGATAAAACACAGGCCTTCGCTCGCCATGGCGAAGCGGGGTCGGCCGCATGACGCCCGCAGCCCCCCTCTCCGTCGCCGTCGACATCGGCGGCACCTTCACCGACATCACCCTGGCGGACACCGCCACCGGCCAGACCTGGCGCGCCAAGGTGCCCAGCACACCCGCCGATCCGTCGCAGGCCTTCATGGCCGGCGTCCGCGCCGCTCTGGACGCCGCCGGCGCCTCCCACGCCGCCATCGGCCGCGTGCTGCACGGCACCACCGTCGCCACCAACCTGATCCTGGAGGGCAAGACCGCCCGCACCGCCCTGATCACCACCGCCGGCTTCCGCCACGTCATGGAGATCGGCCGCCAGGACATCCCGCGCTCGGCCAACCTGTTCTCCTGGGTGAAACCCCGCCGTCCGGTCCCGCCCGAGCGCGTGCTCGAAGTCATCGAGCGCGTCGGCCCTGGCGGCGCCGTCCTGGTCCCGCTCGACGAGGCCAGCGTGCGCGACGCCGCCGAGGCCGTCCGCCGGCTGGACGTCCAGGCCGTTGCCGTCTGCCTGCTGCACTCCTTCGCCCACCCCGACCACGAACGCCGTGTCGCCGAGATCCTGCGGGAGGAACTTCCCGACGTTGCGGTGACCGCCTCGGTAGACGTGCAGCCCGTCGTGCGGGAATATGAACGCAGCTTGGCGGCGGTGCTGAACGCCGGGGTGATGCCGGCGGTCGGCCGCTACGTCGCGCGGCTGTCGGCTCGGCTGACCGAGGCCGGCATCGCGGCGCCGCTGTTGCTGATGCAATCGAACGGCGGCGTGGCGGGCGCCGCGGCGATCGGCCGCGCGCCCGGCACTCACCGCGCTGTCAGGCCCCGCCGCCGGCGTGGTGGGCGCCCGCGACGCGGCCGCGGCTTGCGGCATCGGCGACATCATCACCGTCGATATCGGCGGCACCTCGGCCGACATCTGCCTGCTGGTCAAGGGGGGCGGATCGCGCTGACCCAGAAGGGCCGGGTCGGCGAGTGGCCGCTGCCGCTGCCGATGGTGGACATGGTGACCATCGGCGCCGGGGGCGGCTCCATCGCCAGCCTGTCCGGCGGCGCCTGACCGTCGGCCCGCCGAGCGCCGGCGCCAAGCCCGGCCCTGCCGCTACGGCACGCGGCGGCCGAGGCCACCGTCACCGACGCCCATGTCGTGCTCGGCCACCTGCCCGGCGCTGCTGGGCGGCCGCATGGCGCTCGACGCGCGGCGGCCGGCCGTGCGGTCGATCGCCAGGTGGCCGACCGCTCGGCCTGTCGCGCCACGCCGCGGCGCGCGGCATCCTGGCGATCATCGACAACAACATGATGGGCGCCCTGCGCTCGTCTCGGTCGAGCGCGGCCACGATCCGCGTGACTTCACCCTGGTGCCGTTCGGCGGCGCGGGCCCGCTGCACGGCTGTTCCCTCGGCGGCGTTGCTGGGCATCACCCGCGTTCTGGTGCCCCCCGCGCCCGGCGTGCTGTGCGCCGAGGGGCTGCTGGCGGCGGGCCTGAAAGCCGAGTTCTCCGCACCCTGGCCGGCCTGGTCGAGGCCACCGACGCGATCGACGCCGCCTTCGCTGCGCTGGAACACGACGCCCAGGCGTGGCTGGACGAGGAACATGTTCGCCCGCGCCGACCGCCGGATCGGCCGCGTCGCACTGATGCGCTACGCCGGCCAGGGCGGCGAGTTGGCCGTAGCCTGGCCGGGAAACCTGGACGCCGCCCGGGCCGCGTTCGCCGACGCCCACCGGCGGCTCAATGGCTTCGTGTTGGAAAGCCAGGTGGAACTGGTCACGCTGCGGGTGGAGGCGGAGGGGCTCGTAGCGCCGCCGGCCCGGACGGCCGTGGCGCAGGCTGTGGCGCGGCGAAGCTGGACGCCAGGATGTCTGGTTCAGCGATGGCGACGCCGTGTCGGCCAGCGTCTACCAGCGTGCCGGGCTGGGCGTGCATGACCGCCTGGCCGGTCCCGCGATCGTTACGCAGGCTCGATGCGACGACACTGGTGCCTCCCGGATGGGCGGCGGAGGTCGCTGCAAGCGGCTCTCTGCTGCTGACCCGCATCGTCTGAGGGCACGGCCGCCAGCGCGTCGTCCTGGCCGCCCGCCCCCCGTCATGGCCGGCCTTGTGCCGGCCATCCACGCCTTTTCGATGTCTACCGCGGCGAAGGCGTGGATGGCCGGCACAAGGCCGGCCATGACGGGGGGCGGGCATGACGGGGGGGGGGCCGGGTACCAGCCCCGTCGGAAGATCAATTTCAAAGGCGCATGGCATTACCTTCGCACGAACTTGTCCACGCTCGCGGTCCACCGTCAGTCCGGCGTAGATGTCGCCGCGCGAGTTCACGCCCGACCCCGTGGACATGGCGGCTCTCCATGCGAGCGAGCACGTTCCCTCCGCGTCGCGCACGCAGACATAGGCCGGCTTGCCGCCGTCTTCCTGCTCGGCGATCACGAATGTGCCGTCCTTGCCGCGGGTGATGTCGTTCGGTCCGCCCATGCCGGTCCACTTGCCGAGGAACTCGCCCTCGGGCGTGAAGATCTGGATGCGCTTGTTCGCCCGGTCGGCCACGTAGAGTTTTCCGTCAGGATCGATCGCGATGCTGTGCGGCAGATGGAACTCTCCCGGCGCGGTGCCGGGCGTGCCCCATGACGTGACCAGCTGCCGTCGCGCGTGAAACGGTGCACGCGGGCGTTGCGGTAGCCGTCGGTCACGTAGATGTCGCCGTTGGGGTGGGGGATCATCTCGGTGGGATGATTGAACGGCCCCGCCGCGCGTTACGCCAGCCAGGGCGAGCCGGTGCAGCCGGTGTCGGAGTGCACGCCGCGCTGGCCGAGCTCCAGCAGGACCTGCCATCCAGCGTGAACGACTTCGCGACCGAATCGGAACGATCGGTGGTATAGACGACATCATCGACGATTTTCAGCCCGTGCGGGTCTGTGACCTCGCCGGGCCCCAGGCGCCGAGGTAGGTGCCGTCTCGGTCGAACACCACCACCGGCGGGTTCTTGGCGCTGAAAGACGTAGATGCGGTCTTGCGAATCGGCCGCGACCCGGCTGACCAGGCCGAATTTCTCGCCAGTTGGGCAGTTTGAGGAAATCGCGGACCACTTCGTAGGTGTGTACGCCCGCGCCGAGCTGTGTCATTGTTGTTGTCCTTCCCAATTCCGCGTCACAAAGCACCCGATACGCAGCGTGCTCCAATGCTTCACCGACCTCCAATGTCCTGCGCTGATGGCCGTCCGCATTCCGTGCCTTGCGATGCGATCGCGGACATGTCGCGCCGAGAGTTCGCACGAACTCTGCCGCTGGCGGAGATGCCCGGCTTGGCTCGCAATGACGGTCCGCCCCGATTCCGAAGCGTACACACTGACCTCCGTGGCGCACCGTGCCCTCGTTCTTGTCTCCGCGACACGGAAATACCTAGCGGCACTGTCCACAGTGCGTCAGGGTCGATGGGCGCCTGGTATTATTCGGCGGCGGTCACCGGTGCATGCGCCCGCAGGAACGAGCGCACATGCCGCAACGCCTCGGCGGTCTGTTCCTCGGTCTCCTTCCACGGGTAGATGCTCACCTCGGAATTCGGCGCCAGTCGCGCGACTCCATGGCCACGGCGTATGGGTGCGCCGGGACATCGTCCGGCAGCACCAGGATCGGCGTCTGGCACCCCCGCACGAAATCGCGCGTTACGGTGAACACGAAGTCGGCGTTGGCGCGATACATCCTGTTCAGGAACGCATCCACCATCTGCCATCGTGATGTCCGGCCGGCGGGCGCACAGCGCGGGCCCCAGCCCTTGATGTTATTCTGGTAGAACAGGTCGGGCACTTCCGGACGGAACCCGCTGGGCTGCGCCAGCACGGCGGCGACGATCCGCTCGGGCGCCGCCGCAACAGGTTCCAGATGAACGGGCCGCCGATGCAGAAGCCCATCACCATGAACTCGCTTGATGCCCAGGTGATCCATCAGGCCAAGCTGGTCATCGGTGTAGGCATCCCACGGCCGGTCGATCTCCAGCGGGCCGGAGGATTGCGCCGCCGTTGGCGTTGCGCAGGTCCATCGTGATGCAGCGGTACTCGTCGCTTGAATTCCTCCATCGCGTTGAACGGCGCGAAACCGGTGAGGGAGGAGA